>CAUJCR010000008.1 GCA_963169355.1 Bacteroidota bacterium
CACCCACCGCAGCGGGCATAAAATCATCCGCAAGTCACTCACATGAGAGCGAAAGTATAATTGAAGTTGAAAGACTGAAGCACATATTAATTGCGTAATAAAAATAAAATGCCGCAGCATTACAAATGCAGCGGAGCGGGAGTGTTTTAATTTAAAGTAATAAAACCAATGAAATTATTTTGTTTAACTTTTATTATGATTTTTTCTTTAATTGCTTGCGAGCGTAACAAGGAAAATCATATTTGCGTAAAAAAGACTCTGTTAAATTCAGAAGCAGTTACGTTGGATACAACTTTTCTTAATAGCCATTTTGGAGATATTATTACAATTATTCCTAAAGATAGTTTATGTCATGATACAAACGTGTATACTGTTTTAATTGTGAAAATTTACGCAAAAGATAAAAAAACTCGTTTATGTAGATTATTAGATAATGACGCAAAATGGATTGATTCAGAATATCGTAAATTGACGCTTAAAACTAAAATACTTGAATTTAATATTTTGAAACATAAAGTAATTAATGAAACAACATTAACTTCTGATTCAACAGCTTTATCTAAAATCAATCTTCCAACATTAATAGTTGATAGTAAATTAGTTGAAATGTAAATGAGTTAAATATAAATATCTGTATACCCCCCCCGCTCCGCTGCATTTGTAATGCTGCGGCAATTGAAATTGTATTTTATTAGTAAATATCATAAATTGGCTATTCCCCGCTCGCGCGGATATGAAGCGTTGTATTGTGTGTGAGGTATCCGTGCCTTGTATATAAATTATTTTACTTTCTTTTGCCTTGAAGCAAAAGAAACAAAAGTTATCGTTCTTTATACCCAATTTTCTTTCGGTCTCGTTGAGTTAGCTCTTGTTTATCTTTTTGCAATAGGTAATTAATGGCTTCGTACACATCTTTAAACTGTTTGTTATACTTTTCTTCAAGTTCTTTAAGTTTATGATTTAACTCCATGTTAGATAAGGCAAATTGTTTTAAAGCAATAAAGGCACGCATTATAGTAATATTTACATCAATAGCTTTGTTGCTGTGTAAAACGCCACTTAACATAGCAACACCTTGTTCGGTAAAGGCGTAAGGTAAATACTTGCGGTATTTTCCTCTGCCACTTTCTAAGGTTGCATTTTGTAACCTTAGAGAATTAATCATATCCCATTCTGATTTTGTGAGTTGAAACATAAAATCTGGAGGAAATCTCTTTAAATTTCTTTTTACAGAAAGATTAAGATTTTTTGTTAATACTTCGTAAAGCTCTGCTAAATCATCATCTAACATTACTTTCTTCCCTCTAATTTCATAAATTTTCTGTTGAATTACTTGTAGTTGCATCTTTCTATAAATTAAAATGTTTTATTACCACAAAATTAGATTAATTAGGTTTTGGCTTTTGCTATGGATTGTAGCATTAATGTATAACCTTGAAAAAGGAATAAAGAATTATTTTTTACTTTCTTTTGCCTTGAAGCAACAAAAACAATAGTTCAAGTTTTTTATAAAACTTTTTGTCTTGATACAAAAAGTTACAAAAAAATCAAGGCTCCTTAAAATCTTGTTAAAATCATCGTGGTATCAAGCTGATTCTTTGAAAGCGCTTCGCGAACAGCCCAAAGAATCTACACACTTGCTCTCGCCTTTGATTCCACTCGATTTTTACGCAACATTTTAAAATGCCCTTGTGCTAACCGGAATAGCATAGCGTATAACCCAACACACAGGATTTTGAGTGCGAGGACTTTTATTTTTCGCAGATATAGCTGTGAGAAAATCGAAGGGTGGGCACGAGCGCTTCGTGGGATTTTTGAATCAGCGGTTTTATTTGGCGGAGATATGTGCGTAGAAAACAAAAATATCCTTCCGAAAAATAAAACGGTTTTGGATACTTTTCACGCCAAAAGTATCGTAAAAAATTCTTTTGTAACTTTTCTTTGGATGAGCAAAGAAATTTAGGAAGAGTAAAATAATTTTCTTCCGAAAAATAAAACGGTTTTGAATACTTTTTCCGAATAAAGTATCGTAAAAAAAATTCATTTACCTTAAATCAAAAAAAACAAAAACCCAAATTTGATAAATATCATTTTGTGGTTTAAGTAATAAATACTACCTTTGTTTAAAATTAATCTAAATAAGAATATGATTTCTGTTTTAATTGCTGATAAAAACTATTTAAGCCGCTTGGGTTTATATACTTTATTAAGTAATTCGGCTCATTTTGAGGTTGATTATATTGAAAATGAAGCATTTGAAGATATTTTACTTGCTATTAAAAAATTCAAACCAAAAGTTTTGGTGCTCGATTTTCAGTCGCTTGGTTTAAGCATGAACCAATTAGAAACTATTTCTAAAACGTTTAATCGTTTACAAATATTAGCTATTACCGACTATCTTCATAAATCGGATATGATGATGGCATTAGAAAGTGGTGTTAAAAGTTATTTGCTAAAAGAGTGCGACAAAGAAGAGATTATTGAAGCCTTACATGCTACTTATAACGGACAGCGTTTTTTATGCGGAAAAATTGCACATTATTTAGCATCTCCTCAAGAAGAAACCATCATACGCCACGAACTTGATAAGGTATCTTGCAAGGGCTTAGGCATTACCGATCGTGAATTAGACATCATCCGTTTAATTTCCGAAGGTTTATCAAATAAACTAATTGCTGATAAATTAGAACTAAGTACACACACCGTAAACACACATCGCAAAAATATTATGACTAAATTAGGCATCCCTAATACGGCTGGTATTGTGATGTTTGCTGTTAGAAACAACTTATTAGCGGCTTAATTATAATGGGAAATACATCTTTAGAAATAGGTGATTATTTTATCTTGCTTTTTATTGCACTCGTTTTAGGATTGGGTATTTATACCATCGTAAAATTTATGAGAAATAAGAATATTTAACCCTAAATACACCAAACAATTAGCTATCTTTGTTAGCTATTATGCAAGAACAAATTTTAATTCTCGATTTTGGTTCACAATTTACACAACTCATAGCCCGTAGGTTGCGAGAGATGAATGTATATTGTGAGATTCATCCATTTAATAAAATTCCTGAAATCACTCCGCAAATAAAAGGGGTTATTTTATCAGGTAGTCCTCATAGCGTACGACAAGACAAACCGCTTAATCCAGATTTATCAAACATAAAAGGTAAGTTGCCTTTACTAGGTATATGCTACGGCGCACAACTCCTTGCTCATTTTTATGGTGGCGAAGTTGGTATGTCAAACTCTAGAGAATACGGTCGTGCCAACTTAAATTTTGTAGATAACGAAAACCCATTATTTAAAGGCGTTTCAACTAATTCGCAAGTGTGGATGAGCCACGGCGATACCATTGTAAAAATTCCAAGTCATTATAAAGTTATTAGCAGCACACACGATGTAAAAATTGCTGGCTATGCCATTGAAGGAGAACAAAGTTGGGGGATTCAGTTTCATCCAGAGGTGTACCACTCTACCGAAGGCAGCAAACTACTCGAAAACTTTGTAAAAGGTGTTTGTGGTTGTAAAGGTAGCTGGACATCGGCATCGTTTATAGATTTAACCGTAAAAGAGTTAAAAGAAAAACTTGGCAACGATAAAGTAGTTTTAGGATTATCGGGTGGTGTAGATAGTAGCGTAGCAGCGGTTTTGCTTCATAAAGCCATTGGTGCTAATTTACATTGCATATTTGTAGATAATGGTTTATTACGCAAAAATGAATTTGAAAGTGTGTTAGACTCCTACAAACACATGGGACTAAACGTAAAAGGCGTAAATGCCAAACAACGATTTTATGACGCACTAAAAGGCTTAACCGACCCAGAGGCAAAACGCAAAGCCATTGGAAAAGTTTTTGTAGATGTATTTGATGATGAATCTAAATTAATTAGCGATGCCAAATGGCTGGGACAAGGTACCATCTATCCCGATGTAATTGAGAGTTTATCAGTCAATGGCCCTTCGGCTACTATTAAATCTCATCACAATGTAGGTGGATTACCTGATTACATGAAACTAAAAGTAGTAGAACCACTTCGTAGTTTATTTAAAGACGAAGTAAGACGTGTAGGAACTGCATTAGGCATAGATGCTTCATTAATTGGACGTCATCCATTTCCAGGTCCTGGATTAGCCATTCGTATTTTAGGAGATATTACCGCACAAAAAGTAGAATTATTACAACAAGCCGATTCAATCTTTATTGAAAATTTAAAATCGGCTGGGTTATACGATAAGGTATGGCAAGCAGGTGTTATTTTATTACCAATACAAAGTGTAGGCGTAATGGGCGATGAACGTACCTACGAACAAGTAGTAGCGCTTCGTGCCGTTTCATCTACAGATGGAATGACGGCCGATTGGTGCCACTTACCGTATGAATTTTTAGCAAAAGTGTCTAACGAAATTATTAATAAAGTAAAAGGTGTTAATCGGGTGGTGTATGATATAAGCTCTAAACCACCTGCTACTATTGAATGGGAATAATTTGTAGAGAGTAAAATGAATTTTATAAAACAGTCATATTGTTTTTTATGCTTATTAATGTTTGTGGGTTTTATAACACAAGCACAAGTTAAGTCATCAGAAATAAAAACCATTAATGGCAAAAAATATTATATTCATAAAGTAGAAAAAGGACAGAGTTTATACGCCATTGCAAAGGTTTATGAAACGGATATAAATGCCATATTAGCCGAAAACGATGAAGCCATCGATGGTTTAAGGGCGGGACAGGAACTTAAAATTCCATTTGATAAATTATCTGCACAACAAGGTAGCACCAATTCAATAGATACCAATAAATATGTGTATCATAAAATACTAAAAGGCGAAACCATTTATAGCATTACAAGAAAGTACAGCATTGATGAAAAAAAATTAGCCGCCTATAATGTAGGGCTTACATCAAATGTAAAAGAAGGTGATTTTATTATTGTAGGTGAAAAGAAAAAAACCACATATGCAACTATTACACAACCTGTAAAAACAACAGTAGTTCCAAAACAAGAAATCACTCAAGAGCCTATCATTCATAAACCTAAAAAAACATCGTATGTTATAGGTTTATTACTTCCTTTTAAATTAGCCGAAAGCGAATTAATTAATGTAGATGAACTAGCCAAAACAAATGGAAAGTTCCCTTTTGCTCAAGATTTATCATTAGATTTTTATACAGGATTTAAAAAAGCAGTGGACTCACTAAATAATGCCAATATTGAAGTAAGCATACGATTATATGATACTGATGATAGAGATACTTCGAAAATAGAAACAATATGTAAAAGCAATGAATTTAAACAGCTTGATGCTATATTTGGACCTTTATATGCAGGCGTATTTAAGATAGTAACCAAATATGCCAAGCAATATCAAATTCCAATTATATCTCCTGTAATACAACAAAATAAAATTTTATTTGAAAGCCCACATGCCAGTAAAGTTGCTTCATCTGTATTCACATTAATAGAATCATTAGCTGATTTTACACTCGACTCTTTTCCAAATAGCAGAGTAATTGTTGTAAACACAACCGCAAAAGACATTGCATACACCAAAACGTTTAAAGCTGAGTATAATAATGCACTTCAAAAAAAACATATTAGTTTAAAAGACTCCGCTATCGAAGTTAAAGGAATTGCAGGTGTAAAAGCTGCTTATATACCGGGCAAGAAAAACATCATTGTTATGTTTACGAATAATCAAGTATATCTTCAAGATTTTATTACTCAATTAAATATTTTCTCCGATAAAAAAGAAATTGTTCTTATGGGATTTCAATCAACAACAAATATTGATAATTTAGATCAAGAATATTTAAACAATCTCCAATTTCATTTTGCATCTTCTAATCACTTAAATTACCAAGATAGTGCAACTATGCGACTAACAAAATATTACCAAACTACCTATGGTTCTGACCCAAGCGACTATTATTTTTTAGGATATGATATTGCTACTTATTACTTAAATCATTTACAAACTATTGGCCCCGATTTTTTTAATAATTTAGACAAATACGAATCAACGGGAGTATATACCGGTTTTAAGTTTTATCAACCAGACAAAGAAACTGGTTTTGAAAATACCGCTGCATATATTTATAAATATTCAAATTATAAATTATACCAAATACACTGGAAACAATAATACCTAACACACTAAAGTAATTCATGAACAAGTTCTTAAAATATTTTCTTCAAGGCTTGGTATTGTGTATTCCTATTGGTTTAACCTTAATGGTATTAATAAAAATCTTTTTAATATTTGAAGACATCTTCTCTTTTGTTAGATTTACTAAATTACCGTTCTTAGATACAATTATCTCATTAGTTAGTTTAGTTGCATTTATTGCATTAATAGGCTTATTAGCTTCATCATTTATCTTCAAAAGGTTATTTGAATTTTTTGAAGAAAAAATAGAACAAGCTCCAGTAATTCGCCATATCTATTCACCTATAAAAGATTTTATGAATGCTTTTATGGGTAATAAAAAAAGTTTTACCAAACCGGTTTTAGTACTTACAAATCCACAAGCCAATATTCAAGAGGTTGGATTTATAACTCAAGAAGATTTATCGGATTGGGGAATTAAGGATAAATATGCCGTGTATCTCCCCTACTCTTATTCATTCTCTGGAAGGCTTGTGATAGCGCCAAAAGAACAAATAACACCTATTAACGCTGAGGGTGGTGATGCGATGAAATTCATCATTTCTGGAGGTGTAACTGACGTAGATAAGTAAATTATCTAATTAAAATCATATCTTTTTCTTGTTTTCATTGAGTAACATCATGTATAATCATAGCTTATTTATCAAATAGTATTTACCTTTGTTCTGAAATTAATCGTTCTTTATCTTCATAAATAATCCATCAAATAAAAACTCATAAATAAATAGTATTATGAAAAGAAGTATAACCATAGCTAGCGTAATCATTGCACTTATGCTTAGCGCTTGTAACAGCGGTTCAACTGCTGACAAAGCAAAAAACGAAAATCAAAACTCTGCTGAACAAAAAGCCCCATCAACGTCTGCCATTGATATGGTTGCTGAAGGTCAGCCAGAAGTAGCACAAGTTACTGGTGCACCTAATGTTCCTGCTCCTGTTGGAGATAGAAAACCCAAAAAGTTAATTGTAAACTTAGAAACTACTGAAATTGAAGCTGAAATTGCTGATGGAAAAAAATACACTTTTTGGACATTTAACAATACCGTTCCAGGTAGTTTTATTCGTGTGCGCGAAGGTGATGAGGTGGAGTTACATTTAAAAAATGCTGAAAACAGTATTATGCCACACAATATTGATTTACATGCCGTAAACGGACCAGGTGGGGGTGCTGAGCCTACCTTTGCATCGCCAGGAAAAGAAGCGGTGTTTACTTTTAAAGCATTAAATCCAGGATTATATGTTTATCACTGTGCTGCTCCTCCTGTTCCTATGCATATTGGTAATGGCATGTATGGTTTAATATTAGTTGAGCCAGCAGGAGGTCTTAAAAAAGTGGATCGTGAATATTATGTAATGCAAGGAGAATTTTATACTAAAGATGGAAAATCAGGTGTGTTAGAGTTTGATAACGATAAAGCTGTAGCTGAAAATCCAGACTATGTTTTATTTAATGGCAAGAAAGGATCAATGCTTGGACAAAATGTTTTAGAAGCTAAAGTAGGCGAAACAGTTAGATTTTTTGTAGGAAATGGTGGACCAAATTTAGTATCTTCATTTCACGTTATTGGTGAAATTTTTGATAATGTTTATTTAGAGGGAGGTTCTACTGTATCACATAACATACAAACAACTATAGTTCCTGCTGGAGGATCGGCCATAGTTGAGTTCAAAGTTGAAGTACCTGGTGTATATAACATTGTTGATCACTCATTATCACGTACTTTTAACAAAGGTTGTTTAGGTCAATTAAAAGTTGTAGGCGAAGAAAATCCTAAAGTGTACAAAAAAGGTGGATTTTAAAATCATAAATTAGTGAAGAGTAATTATATAGTCAGTTTAGGTATTTTAGTAAGTTTAATGATAAGTGTTGGCTCTTGTAATAAACAAGAGCCAACGCTTTTAGTTACACCTAAATCATCTCATACTGATATAACACCTATTAAAACGGATGTAAAAATGCTTACAATTACTGGTGGAAAGTATTTACCGTTTTATAGTTCAGATGATTCATTGGTTAAAGTTGAAACATTCTTAATTGACGAACATCCAGTAACTAATCAAGATTATTTATTATTTGTAAAAGCAAATCCGCAATGGCGTCGTTCACAAATAAAAAAGATTTTTGAAGATGGTAACTATTTAAAACATTGGGTAAACGACACTACGTTACCTGTAAATAGTAACCCTCAAGCAGCCATTTGTAATGTATCTTGGTATGCTGCTAAGGCTTATGCCAAAGCGGTTGGTAAACGATTACCAACTCTCGACGAATGGGAATTTGTGGCTATGGCCGATACAGACACATCAAATGCTCGTTCCAAAAAATCTTATTCAGACAATATTGTGAATCTATACTTAGAGAAAAACAGACAGTTAAATCCTGTAAAACAATCAGCTGCTAATTACTGGGGAGTTTATAATATGTTTGATTTGGTTTGGGAATGGACAGACGATTTTAATTCCGTACTTGTTTCGGGTGAGTCAAGAGCTGGCGAATATGGCGATAAAAATTTAGTTTGTGCAGCAGGGGCTACAAGTGCTACAGATGTTTTAAATTATGCGGCTTTTATGAGGTTTGGATTAAGAACAAGTTTAAAAGCTAATTACACTGTAAACAATTTAGGGTTTAGATGTGCGAAAGATATTAATCATTAAAAAACTATTATATGAAACATATTATCATCTTCATTTTCTCACTACTAACTTTAATTTCATGCCAGCAAAAAGCTGATAAAGTTGTAAAAGAGTTACCTGCTGATTCGATATTTCATCTTACATCCGATTGGCAAAATCAAAATGGTACATCCCTAAAACTAAACGATTTAAGAGGTAAAACATTAGTAGTAGTAATGATTTACACCAGTTGTAAAACAGCTTGTCCAATTTTAGTAGCCGACATGAAACGGATTGAAAAATCGATACTTGAAAAAAATTTAGACAAAATATCATTGGTACTTGTTTCTATTGACCCAGAAGTTGATACACCTCAGCGATTAAAAGAATTTGCCAATACAGGCGGTATGGATAAAGCACATTGGGTATTTTTAAGAAGTAACGAAGAAGCAACTCAAGAATTTGCAAATGTACTTTCTATGAAATACAAAAAAATATCTCCTGTTGATTTTTCACACTCAAACATCATTAGTATTTTTAATCCAGATGGTGAGTTAATACTCCAAGAAGAAGGTGCTAATATTAATACACAAAAAGTAGCAGATAAAGTTAACGAAGTGGTTGAGATAAGTTCAAAAGAATAATACAACTTATTTCAGCATAGCCATTCGTTTGGCTAAATAGGTATGAAGCACTTGGTCGAAGCCCAAGTTAATATCAGCCTCCACAAAATCAATTTTAAATTGTCCACATTTTAATTTTATTGATTCGGTATATTCATTCATTTTTGTGGTATAATACTCTTTCACCTGATTAGGATTGAGTTTAAGTTCTTCTTTAGTTTCAATATCAATAAAATGATAAGGACGATTTTCGAACTCAAAATCTAATTCCATTTTTTTATCGGTAACATGAAATAATACAACGTCATGTTTTTTATATTTTAAATGTTGAAGTGCCGAAAAAATAGATTCGAGATGCGAGGAGTCCTCAAACAAATCGCTAAAAATAACAACTAATGAACGTTGATGAATTATTTCAGCAACTTGATTTAAAGCCTTAGCCGATTGGGTAATTTGCGTTTCTTGTTGTTCTGTTTTTTGCAACAAAGCTTCCAAATCATGATAAATAATTTTTTGCTGTGTAGGGTTTGCTTTGGCGGCATAATGTTGCCTTACTTCGTTATCAAACAAGGTTAAGCCAAAGGCATCACGTTGATTTTTGAGTAATTGCATGATAGCTGCTGCTGCATAAACCGAGAAAGACAGCTTATTAAATTTATTTTGCTTTTCTGCTTCTAATGGAAATAACATCGAATTTGAAATATCAATCATTAATTGACACCTCAAATTTGTTTCTTCCTCGTATCTTTTTAAAAACAATTTATCCGTTTTGGCATACAATTTCCAATCAATATGCTTAGTGCTTTCTCCAGGATTATAAATGCGGTGCTCAGCAAACTCAACCGAAAAACCATGAAAAGGACTCTTGTGTAAACCCGTTATAAAACCTTCTACTACTTGCTTAGCAAGTAATTCTAATTTTGAGAATGGTTCTATTAAATCACGTTTTATCATTTTTATAAAGTTACAAATTTATATTAATGATAAAGCAAAGAATTTAGCAGTTGCTAAATAAAAAACATATAAGTGGAAAAGAAGTAAGCTTTTTAGCTTACTTCTTTAATTGCATTAATTCTAAAGCAATATTAATAGTTACATTTTCGCCTAATCCGCCACTATTACCAATGCCAAATTGAGTACGATTAATAACAACTTTTCCTTCTAAACCTGCTACATTATATTTTACCTCATTACCATTAGCGTCTTGTCCAGATTGCTCTCCAACGCCTAAATAATTAAATGGAATTTCAGTATCTATGGTTTTATCTTTAATAGTTAATTTTCCTTTTGCTAGATATGCAAAACCATCAACTGCTGACTCATTCTTAACGATTTCATTCGCCTCAAAAATAATCTTAGGGAATTTCTCTGAATCAAAGAAATCAGATGCGGCTAAATGGCTATCACGTTTTGCATTTTGAGTATTTATTGTTTTAGCATCAATTTCAATATAAACTTTCTTATCAGCACTTTCTAAATTTACCCAACCGCTATCAATTACTGCTGTACCTTTTACATTAGATACAATATGGCGAATGCTAAAATCAACAGCCGAGTGGGAACCATCAACATCGTACACACCTTTTAATTCATTTACATCTTTAGTGTTAGCAGCCATCATGCTATCAGCTTGTGCTTGAGATGAGAATGTATATTCTTGACCATTGATATTTAATTTAATAACTTCTTCGGTCATTTCCGCAGAACAACAAGCTTCTTTTGTTTCAGAAGAACTACCACCAATTCCAACAATATAAGGTGCAATTACTAATGATACAATTGACATTAATTTAATTAAGATGTTCATTGATGGGCCAGAAGTATCTTTAAATGGATCACCTACTGTATCACCTGTTACAGATGCTTTGTGTGGTTCTGATTTTTTATAAAATGTTTCGCCATTTATTTGTACACCTTTTTCAAAAGATTTTTTAGCGTTATCCCAAGCACCACCAGCATTGTTTTGGAAAATACCTAACAATACACCACTTACTGTTACACCTGCCAATACACCACCTAAAACCTCAGGACCAAATACAAAACCTACAATTACAGGAGTAATTAACGCAATTAAACCTGGTGTAATCATTTCGCGAATAGAAGCCTTAGTAGAAATAGCTACACATTTTTCGTATTCAGGTTTTGCTTTGTATTCCATAATTCCTGGAATTTCACGGAACTGACGACGAACCTCTTCAACCATATCCATAGCTGCACGACCCACAGCCGCAATTGCTAAAGCTGAGAAGATAAATGGAATCATCGCTCCTACAAATAAACCTGCTAATACAGGCGCTTTATAAATATCAATAGCTGAAATACCCGCTACACCCACAAATGCTGCAAATAATGCTAATGAAGTTAATGCTGCTGATGCAATAGCGAAACCTTTACCAGTTGCCGCAGTAGTGTTACCTACAGCATCTAAATTATCAGTACGCTCGCGAACCTCTGGAGGTAATTGACTCATTTCGGCAATACCACCTGCATTATCAGCAATAGGACCAAACGCATCAATAGCTAATTGCATAGCGGTAGTTGCCATCATACCAGCTGCTGCAATAGCCACACCATATAAACCAGCAAAATAATAAGAACTCATAATACCAGCTGCTAAAACGATGGTAGGAATTACGGTAGATTCCATACCAACCGATAAACCACCAATAATATTGGTAGCATGTCCGGTAGCCGATTTCTGAATGATTGAATTTACTGGGCGTTTACCCATTGCCGTATAATACTCGGTAACAATACTCATTAAAGTACCTACTACTAAGCCTACAAAAATAGCAGCAAATACATTTAATCTTGTAAACTCATAACCACGTAAATTCATATTTTCTGGTAACATCCAGTTTACAATAAAGTAAGATGCAATAACAGTTAATACAATAGAAGACCAGTTACCCAAGTTTAAAGCATTTTGTACGCTATCTTTCTCGCCTTTTACACGAACAAATAAAGTACCAATGATTGAGAAAATGATTCCTAAACCAGCTATTAACATTGGTAATAAAATTGGAGATAAACCACCAAAATTATCAGAAGACGCATCAATTTCTTGACCAAGCACCATTGTTGCTAAAATAGTAGCAACATAAGAACCAAATAAATCAGCACCCATACCAGCTACGTCGCCCACGTTATCGCCTACGTTATCAGCAATAGTAGCAGGGTTACGAACGTCATCTTCAGGAATACCTGCTTCTACTTTACCTACTAAGTCAGCGCCCACATCGGCTGCTTTCGTATAAATACCACCACCTACACGTGCAAATAAAGCGATAGACTCAGCACCTAACGAAAAACCAGTTAATACTTCGATAGCTGTTTTAATTTGATTACCCTCTAAATGAGCAAACATAGCTAAGAATACAATAAATAAAGCACCTAAGCCAAAAACTGCTAAACCAGCTACACCAAGCCCCATTACAGTACCACCAGTAAATGATACTTTTAAAGCCTTAGCTAAACTCGTACGAGCGGCTTGTGTTGTACGAACATTAGCCTTTGTAGCTACTTTCATACCAATATATCCAGCAAAAGCTGAAAATACTGCACCAATAATAAATGCTACTGCAATAATCCAATGCGAATGAATTTCTCTTCCGTTTACTTCATGAATAGTACCACTCCATCCTAATAAGATGGCTGCTACAAGCACAAAATAACTTAACACTTTCCATTCAGCTTTTAAGAAAGCCATAGCTCCTGCGGCAATATAACCAGCCAATTCTTTCATATTGGCTTCACCCGCATCTTGCTTATTAATCCAGGCCGATTTAACAGCCATTACTACTAATCCTACAATTCCTAATACAGGAATTAAATAAATCAAGTTCTCGTTCATGATATTAATTTAAATTAAAGGTTGCAAAAATACGCATTTATCTGAAATAATAAAATAATTAACAATTTGATAATCAAACGGTTGTAAATTTAATAATTTGATAAAGTCTGTAAAAAGTACTTAAACGTTACGTTTTTTTAATTCAGATGCTTGATGACTTCATCAATTTGAGATGTAGGTAATTGACAGGCTTTGTTTTTACACACATACACTTGTGTTTGCGTTTTATTATATCGGTTTTTTAATAATGGCAAATCAGATTCGGTGGTGCTTATGGCAAAAACAACGTGTGGTGGCGCTTGTTTATAAATTGATTTTAGAAAGGTTAAACTTTCATTTCCAGTAATAACAACCTCTGTAGATGCTTGTGTGAGCCATAATAATAAAATACTCCAATTGCTATATCCTGCTCCGTAATGCACTATTTCTTTAAGTACTTTATGAAGTAAGTTTTTAGAAATTTGAAGGTAAGAAGGCTCGTTGAAATAGATAGACAATTGATATAAGTTTAAAGCCATTTGCGAACTTGAAGCAGGAATAACATTATCGCTCCACTCTGCTTTTCGAACAATGAGTTTTTCTTTTGAGGCATCAGTATAGAAAAACGTTTGCATAGCTTCTTCATAAAAATGTTGAATAGCGTAATCACACATTCGTTTAGCTTGATATAAATAAGATAAATTTGCTGTTACTAAATACACATGAATAAAGGCATCGATGGTAAAGGCATAATCTTCTAAAAAGCCCGACACCATTTTTTGGGTACTGGCTAAATGTAATAAGCTACCATCTTCTCTTAAACAATGAAGGCATAAATATTCTGTATTAGAAACAGCGAGTTGCTTAAATGCATCTTCATCAAACACTAAATATGCTTCACACAATGCTTTAATCATTAAAGCATTCCAAGAGGTAATGATTTTATTATCTAAGCCAGGTTTAACTCTTTTGTTTCGATGTGCTAATAAAATTAATTTTGATTGTTTTATAATATCAGATAGTTCATCAAGACTTATGTGATGTCGAGCCGCAATTTCATCATCATCTTCTTGCCTCATTAATATATAATTATCTTCTTCCCAATAACCCAAATTGTTCACGTTATAATAATCGCCAAACACATGGTAATATTGCGGAATAAGTGTTTGTAGTTCTTCTTTTTTCCAAACATAAAACTTCCCTTCCACGCCTTCGCTATCAGCATCTAATGCCGAATAAAATCCTCCAGCAGAATTTAACAACTCTTGTTTTACAAACTCAATACTATCATATACAATATCTTTATATAATTGATTTGGGATTTGCTTATATGCTTGTGTATATAAACTAATTAATTGTGCGTTGTCATACAACATTTTTTCAAAATGAGGTACTTTCCAAAGCATATCTGTACTATATCTTGCAAAACCTCCGCCAATTTGATCGTAAATACCACCATAAGCCATTTTGGTTAAGGTAAGTTGAAGATGGTTTTGTAGTTCGGAATCTTTATAAAAATATTGATAATATAATAAAAACAAATAATTATTAGGCATCGGAAATTTAGGCGCTCTGTTTGTTCCGCCATCTTCTTTATCAAATCTTAATTTCCATTTTTGGACACTTTGTTGTAAAAGATCTTCATCAAAATTTTGTTCTGTTTCCAATACATTTGGCATCTCTAATTGTGCTAAACCTTGCGTAAGTTGTTCGGCATAGTCATACACTTTTTGAGGATTGGTTTGAAACAACTCAGCCAAATTTTTTAAAATTTGCATCCATTGTTGTTTAGGAAAATACGTTCCACCATAAATTGGTTTACCATTAGGTAAAGCAAAACAATTAAGTGGCCAACCACCTTGCCCCGTCATTAACTGAACTGCGCCCATATACACCATATCAATATCGGGACGCTCTTCTCTATCTATTTTAATATTAATAAAATGTTGGTTCATCAGTTGCGCCACCTCTTCGTTTTCAAAACTCTCGTGTTCCATGACATGACACCAATGGCAGGCGCTATAACCAATACTGATTAAAAGTAATTTATTTTCTTGTTGTGCTTTAGCTAAGGTGGTCTCATTCCACGGCATCCAGTTTACAGGGTTGTGTGCATGTTGTAACAAATACGGACTAGATTCGTGTATTAATTGATTAGGCATTTTACTAAGGTAAAAGAAAGTTGGTTTTATTCAAACAAAGATTAAAAGAAATCGTCTGAAAAATTAATGAGATAAACTTTTTCGGTTGCTCGTGTAAGAGCGGTATATAACCATCTTATATATTCAACATTCAGCATTTCTTTAGTTAAATATCCTTGATCGATAAACACACTTGACCACTGTCCACCCTGCGCTTTATGACAAGTTACAGCGTAATTAAATTTTACTTGAAGCGCATTGTAAAACGGGCTACTTTTTAAATAAGCCATTCGTTTGCCTTTTACTGGCTCATCGGCCACATCAGCCATTACTTCTTCAAATAATTGTTGTTGCTGCGCCTTGGTTAACGACGGTGCTTCTGTATAAATACTATCTAATAATAAATTAACGGTTAGCTCAGGTGAATTTTGATAATCGCTTAACTCAACTACACACTCAGCAAAATGAAAACCATACAACTCTTTACGCGTAATAATTTTTTTAATTTTTAAACTGTCGCCATTTGCAATAAACCCAATTTCGGATGAGTCTTCTAACCAAAAATAATTATTCTTTACCACCATCATTAAATCGCCACTACATAAATCATCGTCCATATACCTTACTCTATTACGCACAGCCTGATTAAATAAGTTAGCACGTTTATTACTTCTTGTAACAATTAGCACATCATCATAACCATATTTACTATACGCATTATTTAAGGCATCTTCTAACTCATCGCCTGCTAACTTAACTACATCTTTAAACAGAGTAAGTTTAGGAAAATCTTGATTAAAATGACTGATGCAATTACGCAGATGTGTTGCATTTAATAAAATACCACTCGCATCTTGCTGACGCGCGACTTGTTTTAATTCGGTATGCTTTACTTGAAAACGATATGCTGTTTTTAAAAACTCAATACTTAATGCTGGACTCTCGTTACTACCAACAGGCGGTAACTGTGCTGTATCTCCTACTAAAATAAGTTTGCAATTTACACCAGCATACACATACTCTAATAAACTTTCTAATAAATTACCATACACACTATCTCCTGTTGATTGGTCTAAGCCAATCATAGAAGCTTCATCTACAATAAAAATAGTATTAGTATGTTTATTTTCCGCCAACGAAAACATCACACCGCCATCGTGTGTAGGAATTTTAATAAATATTTTTTTATGGATGGTTTGTGCTACTTTTTCAGAATACAATGATAATACCTTAGCGGCTCTACCTGTAGGTGCTAATAATACACTCTTCCATTTAAAAACAGGTAAGGTTTTAGAAAGTGCTGCCAACATATTTGTTTTACCTGTTCCAGCATAACCTTTTATAACTAGTATTTCTTGCTCATTGTTCGTTGCAACAAATTCGGATAATAAATTGAGTAGATGTTGTTGGTCGGTGGTAGGTGTAAAACGAAGATGACTTAAAAACACCGATTTAAACTGAGTAATAACATTCATAGTGTTTAAAAATCAAAATCGGGACATTTTGCTACGCTTGTACCTTTTTTATCAGAACCTAACGATGAAAAAAGAGGTGTTACACCTAACATTAATTCAAACGAATTAGCTGCCGATGAGCGTAACTTATTAATAGTATAATCATACGCAAAACCAGCGGTGATATTTTCCCAAATTCTAACTTGAAAAATACCAGAAATAAAATCCTTATTTCGAATGCTTGCCCCTACTCCAATGCGCTTAGCATAATAAGCCATTAAATTTAATTCGGCACTTGGAATTGCTGTAACCGTAGTGTGCAAATTAATAGCAGGCACTATTATCCATTGTCCATCAAATGCAAACTTTCGCCCATACGATATATATAAATGTGGCGTTAAGATAGATTTACTTCCAATTTGTTTATCACCTTGTACACGTTTTGCTTTGGTTACTTGTTGTACCGAAACATCAAAAAACATTTTTCTACTATACACTCTTATACCTGGAATAAAATCGGGATAAGAATAAAATGAACCCAAATAGCTTGTAGAATAAATAGGATCAAATTCCGAAAGTACATTTTTAGCCATAGAAAATCGTTGCACGCCCGCCATTACTCCAAACGACATTTTATACTTATTAGTAATAGGTAAATGAATCGCATAAGAACCATAAATACCAACTGTTTCAAAAATGCCATTTTTTTCTTGTGATAAATAAACGCCTACATTATGCCAACGCTTATAACTACGCTCCTTACGAATGGTATAATTTGCACTTACAAAGTTTGAAGCAGGCGCATAATCAAAGCCTACCCACTGTTTTCTAAATCCAATTATTGATTCGAGTTTACCATTTGGATTACAACCAGCCGCCGCAGGATTATAACCATAACTATTAAACGTAAACTGTGTAAATTGTCCTGTTTGCTGACACACACCAATGCCAGGAACCAATAATAAGATATATAAAACTATGTTTTTCATTTATCTAACAATGCTTACAGCTCCTTTAATAAATTGATGTTTGTTGCTTCTTGAAAAATATAAAACATAATAATATGTAGCATCAGGCAACGGAAGCGTTAAGTTCTTCCCGTCCCAAGGTATATAATTACCTGTTTGATGATGCACTTGTTGTCCCCAACGATTATAAACATATAAATCAAACTCAGGAAAATTATTAATTAAAGAAATGTTCCAAGTATCATTATAACCATCGTTATTAGGCGTAAAATGAGTTTCGGGAACTGGTTCACACACCGGATTTTCAACATGAAAATTAATGGTTGTGTCTTGGCTATTGGCATCGGTTACTTTTACCGAGTAATCGCCTGTTTCTAAGTTTTCTACTGATGAAAGAATGGCGCCATTACTCCATTCATATTGTATAGGCGATAAGCCAGTTTCAATAGTAATTGTTGCCTCTCCTAACTGACAAGGTTTTTCTTTCACTTGTAAACTCACACTTAAACTTTGTGCATTAACCACGCTATTAAGCAACAAACATAAGATGATATAAAAAATATAATTTCTCATTTATTTACAATAATTATGCATTAATTCATCAGCAGCCATCACACCTTGTTGCTTAGCTGTCTGCAATGTTTCGCAAGCTTTTGTGTTATCTCCAACTTTAGAATACATATAAGCCAATGCAAAATAAGCATCATTAAAGTTTTTATCTAAGTCGATGGTTTTTTTATAATCATCTATAGCAGCGTTGTAATTCTCCGTTACTTCGTTCCAATATGCTCTATTATAATAGGCTAATGTATAATTAGGATTTAGTGCAATACATTGATCTAAATCTTTAAGCGCATTTTTATAATCATCTAACAATCCTAAAGCCAATGCTCTGTTATAAAATGCTTTGTCATGTTTCGAATTAGCCTCTATCACTTTATTAAAACAATCAATAGCATCGGCATATTTTTGTTTCTTCGCATAAATCATTCCTTTTAATAAATTGGCTTCATAAAAAGTAGGATTGATTTGTAGAATTTGTTTAATAGTTATACTTGCCTCTTTAAGTTGATTTAACTTGAGCTGTGAATATGCTTTTAAATACAACATACTATCAACTGGTAATTCAGATGCGTGAATTGAATTTATTTCATCAATTGTGAGTTGATATTCTTTAGCTTCGAAACTCGATTTAATTTTGGATGCTTGAGTTTGAGCATAGGAATAAAATAAGAATAAAATAAAAGCACTCAATAAATATATTCTCTTGCTTATCAATTTATCTTAACGATTACAAAAATTAGGAAATCAAAATTAAGATAATTTTTAAGACTAGAAACAGGTAAAGCAAGTAATTCTATAGAATAATATTAATCTGATATTAAGATGGCTCCTTTTCTACCCAATCTCCATGGTCTTTTATAAGGTTGATGAGTTCATCTACGGCTTGTTCGGTTGGGATATTTTTCTTAACCACTTCTTTTCCTTTGTACAACGAAATTTTTCCTACACCTACACCTACATAGCCATAATCGGCATCTGCCATTTCTCCAGGGCCATTTACAATACATCCCATAATTCCAATTTTTACGCCTTTTAAATGACTGGTGCGTTCTCTAATACGCTGCGTGGTTTCTTGTAAGTCAAATAAGGTTCTGCCACAGCTTGGGCATGATATATATTCTGTTTTACTAATGCGAGTACGAGTAGCTTGTAAAATACCAAAGCTAGTTGAATTTACAACCTGTGGCGAAGCACTATTTATAGTCTTTAACCATAACCCATCTCCCATGCCATCTAACAACAAAGCTCCAGCCTCAGCCGAGGCATACAACTGAAAATCTTCTTCAGACAAATCTTTATAATTGTATTTTACAATTACTGGTAAAGTTACCTGAACAGACATTAACTTAACAAACAATGCCCTTATTTCCATCATGGTGTTATCAGAAAAACTGTCGGCTACTAACACCACATTGCGTTTGGTTTTTATTTGATTTAAAAAATCGTCGGTTAATACCTCTAAAGTAACAGCCACAAAATTAAGTTCGGGGTGCGTGTGCTCGCTTACTAAAAACTCATCGCTACAAAATAATGGATACTGACGAATAGGTTGTTTAATTTGTTTCCAAGTTTCAGAATTATAAATGATTCCTAAAGTTCCAGGAATTTCAAAATCAATTTTATTATTTCCTACATACACATAATCGCAAGCCATATCGCTCATGTTCCATTTATCAGTTGCAATAGAGTAATTGTAACCTAATGGATAAAATGAAGCGGGAGTTAGTTGTTCTCTATGACTTAAATCGGCAACGACACGAGGTACATTTTGAGTGCCAATATTTATAATATTGTCGCATACTCTACGAGTATATTCGTAAGGATTGTAAGGTAAACTCCACGATGGGTGATTTGTTGAAGAATTAATTTTATGTGCTTGATATTTTTTAACTAAGGCTCTAGCTACAGGCATTTCAAATTCAGGATCTTCGGTTAATGATACACGAACCGTATCGCCTAAACCATCTTCGAGTAAAGTACCAATGCCTACTGCCGATTTAATACGCCCATCTTCGCCATCGCCTGCTTCGGTAACTCCCAAATGTAGTGGGTAATTTCTACCGCTCTCCATCATTTTTTGCACCAATAACCGATAAGCCTGTACCATAACTTGCGTGTTACTGGCTTTCATTGAAATAACAATGTTGTAATAATTTAAGTCTTCGCAAATACGTAAAAATTCAAATGCCGACTCCACCATTCCTAAAGGTGTATCGCCATAACGACTCAATATCCTATCACTTAAACTACCATGATTAGTACCTATGCGCATTGCAGTACCATACTCTTTACAAATTTTTACTAAAGGCGTAAAGCGTTGTCGGATGCGTTCTAACTCTGCTTCATAAGCGCTATCTGTATATTCTATTTCTTCAAATTTTTTTTTGTCGGCATAGTTGCCTGGGTTTACACGCACCTTTTCAATAATTCTTGCAGCGTGTTCGGCGGCATTGGGTGTAAAATGAATATCTGCTACTAAAGGCGTATGATAGCCAGCCGCTACTAATTCTTTTTTTATTTGCTCTAAATTCTTAGCCTCGTTAATACTTGGTGCTGTAATACGTACTAATTCACATCCTGCCTCAATCATTCTAATACTTTGCGCAACCGTGGCTTTGGTATCCATGGTGTCGGTTGTCGTCATACTTTGTATGCGAATTGGATTATCGCCACCAATTCCTACATCGCCGCACTTTACCTCACGGGTTTTAAATCGGCTATACGATGTTAAACTATTACAATATGGAAGTATTAAATTCATGTTACTTACAAGTTACAACATTAGCAAACAAAGGTACATTTTTATGATGGAAATAAAACAGCACATTAATCCAGAAATCCATTGCGTTTAAAATAATCTACCAAGGCCTCTGTCATTAATTTATTTTGTTGCTTAGGTTCTAAAAAAGGAATGTTTTCTTTGAGTTCCCAGTGTGGCCAATCATCATCATCTCGCCCTTTGTATTCATAAAAACCATAAGGTGTAAGCACAGTACACACGCCGATATGGATAATATCTATTTTTTCATCTTTCTTATATTTTCTATTTGGTTTATCTAACTCTTGTAAACCAATCATAAATAAAATAGCATCTGGATCCATCTCTGAACCAAAACGTTCTTTTAATTTAAGCTGTAATTGTTTCCACTCCGAAATCATTTGTTTGGTAATTTAAGTTCTTTGGGAGGAGGTATAAAGTATGGTATGTTTTCTTCGATATATTTTAAGATAGTTTCTTTTCCAATTTTGTTTTCAGAACTTGTTTCAAAATACATTGGCATTTCCTCCCACTGTGTGAGTAGTTGTTTTTTAAACTTTGCTAAGTTGCTTGCCCATTGATTTTTTCCTAATTTATCTATTTTAGTAAACACAATAGAAAATGGAATTTCTTTTTCGGCACACCATTCCATAAATTCGGCATCAATTTTTTGAAGCTCTAAACGACTATCAATTAATACAAAAACCGAAATTAAATTTTTACGCTTTGTAATATAGTTACTAATTAGTGCTTCAAATTTTTCGAGGTTCGATTTACTTGTTTTAGCATATCCATATCCTGGTAAATCTACCAAATACCATTTTTCATTGATAATAAAATGATTGATTAATTGGGTTTTTCCAGGCTTTGAAGAAGTTTTAGCTAAATCTTTTTGCTGACATAACATATTAATTAACGAGGATTTACCCACATTGCTTCGTCCTATAAATGCAAACTCTGGTTTATCGGGTGTTGGGCAACCTTTGTAATCGGCACTGCTCTTAAAAAATTTAGCTTGTTTAATTTCCATTATTTTTTTCCTCTCTCGGCTTTCTCTTTTATATAAGTTTCAATGTGTCGTTCAGACTTACTCGGATAAATATCGGCAATAGTTACTAAAATACCTGTTTCCTCAACTCCACCAAAGGTTGGATTAATAGCAGTACCAAAGGATAACATGGTACTTGATAAGTTACTATAGGCATTTACCAAAGGCGGAATGTTTTCACCCAAAGCTCTTACTAATTTATTTAACACAGCGTGTCCGTCTTTATAAGGTTTTCCTTCTATTTCCTTTAAGAAAGCAGAAACATCTGTTTTAAGTTCAATGCCATGAATTGGTGTTACTAGTTTTTGATGGTCGGGGAAATAATATTTTAAAAATGATAAAATATAATCTCGTGCCTCTACATTAAAATCTGTGTACATCGTAAATTTTCCGTAATAATATTTCATATCAGGATTATCAACTACTATTGCACCTAAGCCGTCCCATAAATTATCAAGACTAAACAATCCTTTGCGAAATTGCTCAGATGGCTGATACTGTGGCTGAATAAACGAACGACCTAACTCAATGGTATAAGGTACATATTTTTCATAAAACTCGGGCGAAAAATCAAACAACTCGGTGGTTGCTAAATGAATTTTTCCGTCTCTAAATTCAGCATCTCTACACAATATAAAACGATAAGCGCCCACGATTTCTTGGTCTTGCGGATTCCACACTAACAACTGCTGATAAGGATGTTCACTCGTATCAAACTCATCAATATCAATGGCTTTGCCTGTTCCACCACCAGCATGCCTAAATGTTACCTCTCTTAAGCGCCCAATTTCTCGCATGGTATTGGGCGAATTATGTGCCGTGATGATGTATATTTCGTTATCGCCATTATTTACTTTTCGCACATAACGGTTATTACTTAATTCTTTAATAATTGCTTCTCTCGAAACCTTATCTATAATATTTTCCATGTATAAAAAAAATATGACTACAAGGTAACTAATTTAAAAAAACACAAAGTGCCTTAGGACTTGTAAAATGTTAAAAGATATTAACCCACTATGTTTTATAATAATATGTTAATTAAGGATAAAGTAATTATATTTTACAAGTATCTTTAGTTTTATGTCGCCTTTATTTATCATTACTTGTATTTCATTATACTTTGGAGGATTACTTTTAATAGCCTATTTCACCTCTAAAAATTCTACCGCCGAGAGTTATTTTTCTGGAAACCATGCCTCGCCTTGGTATGCCGTTGCCTTTGGTATGATTGGCGATTCGTTAAGCGGAGTAACTTACATTTCGGTTCCAGGAAAAGTAGGTACTGCTAACTTCTCTTATTTACAATTAGTGTTCGGTTATTTTGTAGGGTATTTTATTATCTCTAAGGTTTTATTACCCATGTATTATAAACTCAATCTTATTTCAATTTATAGTTATCTTGAAAGTAGATTTGGTAGAAATACCCAAAAAACAGGTGCCTTCTTTTTTATTATATCTCGGGTACTTGGTGCAGCCGCACGATTATACTTAGCCGCAGGCGTAATTCAGTTTTTTGTGTTTGATAGAATTGAAAGTGTGCATATACCATTTTGGGTAAGTGTATCTATTATTTTAGCGTTGATGCTATTATACACCTACAAAGGTGGTATTAAAACTTTGGTATGGACTGACACTTTTCAATCCTTATTTCTCATATTGGGTGTAGTTGTTTCAATCATTGTTATTATTCATAAAATGGATATTGGTTTTACTAAAGCAGTGGGCAACATCATCACTTCAGATTATTCCAATACATTTTTTTGGGATTGGCGAGAAAGTAACTTTTTTGTAAAAGAATTTATTGGCGGTGTTTTTATTGCAGTAGCCATGACGGGCTTAGACCAAAATATGATGCAAAAAAATTTGAGTTGCAAATCATTAGGCGATGCTCAAAAAAACATCTTTTGGTTTAGTGTGGTAATGGTTGTAGTAACTACTTGTTTTTTAGCCTTAGGGGCTTTATTATACCAATATTACGATTTTGCACACATTGCTTTACCTACACATGAGGAAACAGGAAAAGTGATTACTGATAAAGTATTTCCAAATTTAGCACTCAATCATTTAGGCATGTTTGCAGGATTAATATTTATAATTGGATTAACAGCAGCTACCTTTAGTAGCGCCGATAGTGTGCTTACTACCCTCACTACCTCTACTTATATTGATGTGTTGGAATTAGACAAGAACATCAAATTGAGTGAAGAACAAAAATCGAAACGACGTACGTATATACATATTGGCTTTGCTATTTTAATGTGGTTAGTAATTGTTGTATTTGATATTATAAATCAAAAAGCCATTATAGATACGGTGCTAATGATTGCAGGTTACACTTACGGTCCTCTTTTAGGTTTATTTATGGTGGGTTTATTTACTAAAGTAAATTTAAAAGATAAGATAATCCCTATAGTGTGTGTATTAGCGCCAATAGTTACTTACTTACTGGCTAATTACCTTATCCCAAGTATTAGTAATTACAAAGTAGGAAACGAATTAATTTTACTGAATGCCTTAACCACTGTAATTGGATTGATTGTCTTTACAAAAATTCATACAAAAACTAGAATAATAAATGGATAAATAAATTTCTTAAATCCTTTAAAAAATTTATCTTTGAAATCTCTATATGCTTAATAGTTGGCTTCCTATAACTCGAATTAAAATTTTCTTAGCAAAAATTTTATATAAAACTATTACCCTTTTTGTTGGTAAAGAAAAAAAAACAATAAAGAGAGGTGGTGTAACCTATGAGGTTGATTTATCTGAGGGAATAGAACTATCGTTGTATTTATTCGGTAGTTTCCAAAAACACATTACTAAAAATGCTTTTCTTACCATAAAAGATAATTTTACGATTATTGATATTGGAGCTAATGTAGGATTAATGACATTACAATTTGCTAAGTTAGTACCTAATGGAAAGGTATATTCATTTGAACCAACTTTTTATGCACTTGAAAGGCTAAAGAAAAACTTAGCATTAAATCCTGAAATTTCTAAAAATGTTTCAGTCATTAATTCATTCGTTTCCGAAAAATCATCAGACAATCCCAATATTATTGCCTTTTCGAGTTGGAAAGTAAATGGAGAAAAAGATGAAAATAATCATCCTGTTCATTTAGGAACACCAAAAGCCACAGAAGGTGTTCCTGCAATTTCGTTAGATGATTTTACATCAACTCATCAAATTGAAAAAATTGATTTTATAAAAATTGATACAGATGGCCATGAATATGAAGTTTTTAAAGGTGCTAAGCATGCAATAGCTAAGTACAGACCAAAAATTATATTCGAGATTGGCTTGTATGTGATGGACGAAAAAAACATAAGCTTTGATTTTTACTTCAACTATTTTAAAGACTTAAACTATAAGTTATATGATACTAAAACTGATGTTGAAATAACATTAAGCAACTACAAGAGCTATATTCCTAAAAATGGTTCTACTGATTTAATTGCTGTTCCAAATTAATCTTTTTGGATTAACACATTAAAACTAAATTCGAAGGGCATTTCATTATTTTTCACAATATATTCTCGCTCTATTTTTGTTGTAGATTGATTGTCGAGTAGTGTAAAATAATAACCCATCGCACTAAAAAAATCAAAAAAATCAATAGCAGAAGTTCCTGCTCTTTTAAAACCGTGTGGCCAATATTCTGCAATAATTTTCAGATGAGGATTAGTCATCAGTAAATTCTTCATTCCTTTAAATGCGGTAAGTTCATAACCTTGTATGTCTATTTTAATAATATCTACTTTAGGAATTATACCTTGAGCGATGAGTTCATCAATAGAAACAGATTTTATTTCTTCCACACTATCATAATTATTTACCGGATAAGTACGATGATCTACATTCAATAATTTAGACTTATATACTTTTATAGTTTCAGATTTATCTGATACAGCGTTATTAAATAATACAACGTTTTGTAAGTGTTTGGTATTGTTTTTGAAATATTTAAAGTTTAAACTATCTGGTTCAAAGCAATATACTTTGCCTTTATGAGTTGTAAATGCAGAAAGTAATTTAGCATAAAAACCTATATTGGCTCCAATATCTAAAATATAATCACCTGGTTTAATTATCTTTTTCAGAAGTTCAATTTCTGTTCTATCATTTTTTAGTTTAAACCTAGTGTAAGAGAAATTATAAAGTGGAAAACAATACTTATACAATAAGTTACCAAATTTTATTTTTGTATAATTAAAATCCATGATTAATATTTTATCTCGTATAAGTAAGATGGTTCAGATAATCCCATTTCTTTTACGAGCACCAATTTCTCGGGATATTTACGCATAATGGGTGCTGCAATATTATGCAAGGTATTAATCACATCACCTGTATTTTTATTAGGATTAATTCTTAAACTTGCAATAAGTAGATGTGTTACGTTTTTACTCTTAAATATAGCTAAGGCACTATCAGGATTAGATTGTTGAGTAGCGGGATCTTTTGCGATTACTGAATAAATTGGATAAAAATGTTTTCCTTTGGCGTACACAAAACTCATGGGTGCTTTTCGAGCCGCTACTAAGCTATTTTCAGGTAAGCTATCTTTACAATAAGCACTTAATTTTAAATAGTTTTGCCAATCTGGTGTATAACCATAATAAATGTCGCCTTTCAAATTTTTAGAAACAATGGGTATGTTTTTTACGGCTCTTTTAGTTGAAGACATGACGAATGAAATAACTAAAACTGCAATTAATCCAACAAAAATAAATTGATTTGTTCCTTTCTTGAAGTAACTATACAATCCGTATAAAATCCCTAAGAACAATGCGGGCATGTGTACCATAATAAAACGGGGTTGATCCCATCTTGCTTGCAATACGAAGAAGGTACCAAAACAAATTGCACCTGCAAACCACACAAAAAAGAAAACAAATTTATTATCATCTTTGTAAGCCTTATATAATCCATAAAAAGTTAATCCTAAGATGATAAATGCAAAAAAGAAATAAATACTATTATTAGATGTTTCCATTAATTGCCCATCTTGTTCCACAACTTTTTTAAATAAAAAATCTTCATCAAAAAAACCTATAATTTGATAAAATCGTTTACCTACATAAGCCGCAATATTATCTGTAAATCTTCCAAAAAAGCCCATTATATCTTCTTGTCCTTGGCTTGCATCATAAGGATCCTTATTAAATAAAATATTCATTTGTGAGGCGTACTGTATTGCCGAATCTCCCCAAACCAAACTTTTAATTAATTCATATAACAACTTGAATAAGCCAAAAAAGCCCAAGGCAAATAACGCTTTTTTCTTTTCCTTTTGAACTAAGAAATAAAGCAAAACAGCGATAATTCCAACTACTAAAATGTTCTTTGCAAGCGTTAACAACATCATTAAAAAACCAAGCACCATCCATCCTTTCCAGTCTTTCTTTAAATCTGTACCTATTGGATTTTCAGAGAAATTATATTTCGAGAAATAATAAAAAAAGATAGCTTGTATCAACATGTAAAATGCCTCCGAAAAAGTTTGGCTAGCATAATACAAAATCATATAATTAATACAAATGAAAGTATATACAAAAAATTTAATAATTGGTGTTACCTTTTTATCTAATGCCTTATAGAAGAATACAGCGCCCAAGGCATAAAATAAAACTGAGAATAATTTAAAATATATCAAATTAGTACCCAACAACATAGTTAATAGTGCTAAAAACATAGGATACATAGGTGCGTTGGATGTATAATAATAATTAGGAAACTCGTGTACATAACGATATGCAGCTTCTATATATAATGAGTCGTCATGCGCCTCACTCATGCGAGCGTTAAAACTCATTAGTGCTAAAGTAACTCCAACTACTAAAATTCCCAAAAAAAGCGGTTTCTCGTTTTTTTCAAGAAAAGCATTAAGCCTGTCAAACAAACTAGTGCCTTTTGAGTATGTAGGAGCTGTTTTTCCGGTTGCTGTTTTTGCCATAATATAGTTTTACTTAGATTTACAAAAATAGTAAATTAATTATGCTATCCTCATTTTATAACATCACGATTTTGTGTATTTTTGGGTACTTATTTTGAGTTATTTAAATTAAAACAAACTTTATTAATGTTTCATTTCTTATTACGAACCATTCCGCGTCCTATACTTATTAAATTAAGTTTAGTTTTTAGTAAAATAGCTCCTTTGGTTTATTATGGTAATACCTACGAAGACCCAATTAGCGGAAAAACATATCGTAAATTTTTACCTTATGGTTATAGTGGGCGTGCCAAGCGCAACAATGTACTATGCCCAGGTAGTTTATCACTCGAAAGACACCGATTATTGTGGTTATATTTAAAAAACAAAACCAACTTTTTTACAGCAAAACATAAGGTATTGCACATTGCTCCCGAGCAGTGTTTTTATAAATTATTTAAAAAGATGCCTAATTTGGAGTATGTAACAGGCGATTACAATTCGCCTATTGCCGATTATCATTTTGATTTACATAAAGCCCCTTTTGAGGATAATAGTTTTGATGTTATTTTCTGCAATCATGTATTAGAGCATGTAGAAGATGCTAATCAATGTATGCGCGAATTATATCGCATGATGAAACCAGGTGGGTTTGGCATCTTTCAAATACCACAAGACGTTACTCGCTATGAAACCTACGAAGACAAAACTATTACCAGCGAGAAAGATCGCGAAATTCATTTTTGGCAAAAAGACCATGTGCGCTTGTTTGGTTTAGATTACAAAGATAAATTAGCCGCTGCTGGTTTTAATGTAACGGTAGAAGATTACACCAAAGAAATTAGCCCCGAGTTAGTTGAACGCTACCGTTTACCAAAAGGCGAATTATTATATTTTTGTCGTAAATAGTACGACCGAGATTATTGTTGGCTAAACAAACTATCTACAAATTCAGCACGATTAAATACTTGAAGATCTTCCATCTTTTCACCTACACCAATATATTTAACAGGAATTTTAAATTCATCTGAAATGCCAATTACCACGCCGCCTTTAGCAGTTCCATCTAATTTAGTAAGCGCTAAAGCACTCACATCGGTAGCTGCTGTAAATTGGCGACATTGTTCGATAGCATTTTGACCCGTACTTGCATCTAAAACTAATAACACATCATGTGGCGCATCTGGAATAACCTTCTTCATCACATTTTTAATTTTAGTTAGCTCATTCATTAAGTTTATCTTGTTATGCAATCTACCAGCTGTATCAATAATTACAACATCACTACCTTTTGCTTTCGCACTACTTAGTGTATCAAATGCAACGCTAGCAGGGTCGGCATTCATGCCTTGAGATACAATATCAACCCCTACTCTTTGGCTCCATATCGTTAATTGATCAACAGCTGCTGCCCTAAAGGTATCTGCTGCACCTAACATCACATTATAACCTGCTTTTTTAAACTGATGAGATAGTTTACCAATGGTAGTTGTTTTCCCAACACCATTTACGCCAACCACCATAATAACATAAGGTTTTTTATCTTTCGGAAGTTCAAAGCTAACAGCATCGCTCGAATTATTTTCGGTTAGCAAGGCCGCCACTTCTTCTTTTAAAATCGTATTTAATTCGCTAGTACCAACATATTTATCTTTTGCTACTCTAGCTTCAATACGTTTTATAATTTTTAATGTGGTATTTACGCCTACATCACCTGTAATTAAAACTTCTTCTAGGTTGTCTAATACATCCGCATCTACACTCGATTTTCCTGCAACTGCCTTAGCTAACTTACCAAAAAAACTTTCTTTGGTTTTTGCCAAGCCTTCGTTTAAACTTTCTTTTTCTTCTTTTCCAAATAATTTACTAAAAAATCCCATGAGTACCCAAAATTATAAATCAAAACTTAATCTTACTGTAATACTTGCTGTTTTATGTTTGGAAGAAGTATTTAATGAACCACCCCACGAATAATCTTCGTTGGTATTTTGTCCTGTAATTTGAAAAACACCCATGCTCGCTTCATGCAAATTCCCAATACTACTATTTGCATTTTCAGCTATCGTTTCTGCACGTTTTAAAGCATCTTGGGTGGCACTTTTTAATAATTCCAATTTTAAATCGGCTAGCTTAGTATAAAAATAACTCGGTTCATTTGAAGTGAACTCGATACCTTGTTCAATTAAATTACCTACCTCAGCAATTGTTTTTTCTATCTTTGATAACTCTTTTGATTCAACCGATATTTCTTGAAAAAGGCTATAGCCTACAAATCTATTTCCAACTGGATTACCTTCATTATTATAAATTGACTCATAATCTCTATTAATGCGTAATGATGAGAAATTAATTTCTTTTTCATTGATGCCATTACTCTTCAAGAAATCTTTCACAGCTTTAATATCTGCTTTTATTAATTTATTAGCCTCTGCTAATGTGGGTGCATTTCTAGAGAAAGAACCTGTCCATACAATTAAATCAGCATCAAAGTCTTTAGAGCCTAACCCAGTTACCGAAACGTTATTAGTAGAATAATGTGTTTTTTGCCACACATTTCCTAATTTATAACCAACCAATACAATAGCAGTAGCTATCAAAAGACTAGTTATTACTTTGGTATTAATTATTTTTTTCATCTTCATAAAGGTATAAAAAACAAAAAATTTCTCCTGCATATAGGAGAAATTTTTCTTTTAAAGTAGAATGAATGCTACTTATTTCTTTAAAAAATCGTTAACTAACTCGTTTAATACGATTTCTTCTTTAAAAGCGTAAGCTCCAGTTTTTGGAGATTTTACTACTTTAATAACTTTAGTAAAAGCATTTCCTTTACCAGTTTTTAATGTTGCTACAACCTTCTTTGCCATTGTTTATTGTATTAATAGGTTATTTAATTTCTTTATGAACAGTCATTTTCTTTAAAATCGGGTTGTATTTTTTCAACTCGATACGATCAGGCGTGTTCTTTTTGTTTTTAGTAGTAATGTAACGAGAAGTTCCTTGTTTACCACTGTCTTTGTGCTCTGTGCACTCTAAAATTACTTGAATTCTATTACCTTTTTTTGCCATTTTCGATGATATTTATGAATTATGCTAAAATACCGCCTTCAACAGCGTCTTTTAAACAAGCATAGATTCCTTTTTTGTTAATGTTTTTAATTGCAGACGTAGATACACGTAGTGTAACCCACTCACCTGTTTCAGGTACAAAAAACTTTTTAGTTTTTAAGTTTACTTTAAACTGACGACGAGTCTTAGTATTAGAGAAGGAAACATGATTTCCTTTCATCGCTTTTTTACCTGTTAATTGACAAATACGTGACATATTGTTTTACTCTTTAAAATGATTTTTCCCAAAAGGGGACGCAAATATATGATTTCTTTTTCATTTGGCAAAAAATCAAGTGAATTTTTATAAAAATTCACTGATTTTTGCACAGCATTTTGTTATTATTATCGCATAAAGCGCTTTTTACGCTCTCCGCCTTCGCTATTTTTGTTAAAAGTGGTTTCATTTCCAAATTTATCAAAGCTGCGTTTTTCTTCTCTTTTCCCATAACCTCTACGTTCTCCACGGTCTTTTCCACCAGCGTATGAACTTTTTTCAGAACCATAACTTCTACGCTCTCCATCTCTTCTACCACCTCTGCGATCGCTATCTCTGCCAAATGATTTACGTTCACCTCCAAAAGCTTTTTTATCACCATACCCACTTCCTCCTTTGGCTTTTGAAACTTCAAAACTAATGGCACGACCATTAAACTCAATTTCCATACTATTTAGGGCTAAAAATTGGTCGATAAATTTATTTTCTGTTTCAAAAAATGAGAATGAATTTTTAACGTCAATGTTAAAAATCATACGACTTTGTACATCTGAAATTTCGATTAAGAAATCTTTTAGCGCATTTCTATTAAAGCCGTCTAAATGTCCCATATTTACAAAGAATCGTGTCGTACGACCATTGCCTCCACCTTCGCCTTCCGAATTCAAATCTGGAGCATTTTGATAGTAAGTATAAAAACGGTTAAACTCTTCGGATACAAAACGTTTAACGATTTCTTCCTTAGATAAATCGTTTAACTCATTATAAATTTTTGGAAGATACTTTTCAATTTCATCATCTTTTACCTCAACAGCTTTTAGTTTATTTACTAAATGAAATAATTGTTTTTCACACACATCTACACCATTTGGCACATGAGCTTTCGTAAATTTATTTTGAATGATACGTTCAATATCTCTTATTTTACCAGTTTCTTTAGGCGTAACAATAGCAATTGAAATACCTGTTTTACCTGCGCGAGCTGTTCTACCACTACGATGCGTGTAATTCTCGGCGTCTTCGGGTAAATTGTAATTTATAACGTGTGTTACATCGTTTACATCAATACCTCGAGCAGCCACATCTGTAGCTACTAACATTTGTAATGTTCTACTACGAAAACGTTTCATTACAAAATCACGTTGTGCCTGTGATAAATCACCATGTAAAGCATCAGCATTATAGCCATCTTTAATTAAAGCATCAGCCACTTGTTGTGTTTCTGCTTTAGTTCTACAAAACACAATACTAAATATCTCTGGATAAAAATCGGCAATACGTTTTAATGCAGCGTAACGATCGCGTTGTTGTACGATATAATACACATGCGAAATATTTTCGTTACTTTGATTTTTCTTACCTACACTAATCTCGATAGGTGAATCCATGTATTTTTTAGCAATACGCTCTACCTCTTGAGGCATTGTTGCCGAAAACAACCAGGTATTTTTAGTTGGCGGTGTGTTACCTAATATAAAATCTAAATCATCTTTAAAACCCATGTTAAGCATCTCATCTGCTTCATCAAGCACAACAATATCTACATGTGATAAATCGAGTGCTTTACGTTCTAAGATATCCACTAAACGTCCTGGAGTTGCCACTACCACCTGCGATCCTGATTTTAAGTCTTTAATTTGCCCAACAATTGGCGCCCCACCATACACAGCAGTTACTTTTAATCCATTCAAATATTTTGAATAGTTAATTAAATCTTTACTAATTTGAACACACAATTCGCGCGTAGGTGCTAGTACCAAAGCCTGTGTATGTCTATCACTAAGATTTAACTTAGATAATAATGGTAAGCCAAAGCCAGCGGTTTTTCCGGTACCTGTTTGTGCTAACGCAACTAAGTCAGTGGCTTTATTAGAAAGCTGTGGGATAGTTTGTTCTTGAATAGGTGTAGGATTTACAAAACCTAATTCGGTTACGGCTTTAAGGAGTTTAGACTCCAAGCCTAATTCTTCAAATGTCATTTTTTTTGTTTTAAATATTAATACTAACTGCTTTGAGATTTAATTTCCGCAGTAGCTGTAATCATTTTTAATGCCCGACGTAGGCGCGATTACAAAAATTGGGTTGCAAAGATTAAACCTATTTGCGGGGCAAAGGTACAATAAACTTTATTAACAAGCAAATAAATATTTGAATCATAAGATTATAGCTTCTATTACTAAACAAAAAAGCCACCGATTTGGTGGCTTTTTTTAAAAGTTAGAATGAGTACTAAGGGGCTTATTGCTTAACAATTTTACCTACTTTAATTGTACTATTATTATTAATTACTTTAAACATATAAATACCATTAGTTAATGTATTTGTATGAATAGTAGTTGTTTCGGTATTTAAAACTTCGGTAATTACTAATTTACCAAGTGCATCAAAAATTTGGATTGATGCTTTTCCTGTTAAACTAGTTGGGATAGCAACATTTACAATACCGTTATTTGGATTTGGATACAATGAAATTCCATTTGCAGAAAGCTCATTAATTCCAGTACAGTTACTAACCGTTACAGTAACATAAGCATCTGTTGAACAACCAGCATCAGTAGCTGTTACAGTATAAACAGTGGTTACAGTTGGAGAAACCGAAATAGTAGTTGTAGTAGAACCATCATTCCATAATACCGAAGTAGCAGTTGTACTTGCTGTTAAGATAGATGATCCAGAACCTCCACTACATAATACAGACTGAGAAGCCACAGCAGTTACTGTAGGGATAGGAGCTACATTTACTGTTACATAAGCTCCGTTTGAGCAAGATGTATTTGTATTTGTAATTACAACAGAATAATGAGTTGTAGCTGTAGGCGTATCGGTTGCTGTTGAAGTTGTAGCAGTAAATCCTGTAGGATTTGACGACCAATTATAAGTATAAGAAGCATCAGAAACACCTTCCATTTTCACATTATCAATTGCCCAACCATATCCCCAAGTTGCACTATAATTAAAACGTACATATAATGTTGGGTTATTTGTATAAGAATTTAAACTGAAAGTTTCTAAGCTAAAACTTGTTGCAGTACCTATATCAGTTGCACCTGGAGTAAAATCTTGGATTGTATTCCATGTGGTTCCATCAGTAGAGGCTTCAACTTTTACAGAGATATCATCAGAATAATAATGATAATAGTGATAAAAACTTAAAGTTAATGAACTCAATCCCATAGTATTCAATGCAGGAGATTGTAACAAAGTAGATGTTGTTCCACCGCTACCTTGGGCATCACTATCTGTTAAATAGAATTGAGAAGCATCATTACTTGTTAAGTTAGTTCCAACATTTGAAGATGTAAATGGACTATTTCTTAATGTCCAAGCTGCTGCTGCCGAAGTACCACCTGTAGAGTTGTTGGTTGTAGTCCATGTATTAGTAGCCGCATTAAAATCTTCATTTAATAATACAACAGGGGCAGGATCATTAGCTGTTGCAGATATTGTAACTGTACCCGAACCACATAATGCAGTAGGTGTAGCAACAACTGTTATACTAGTTGGAGCTTCTAATACAGAAACAGAACTTGTTGCATTAGTTGCACAACCAGAAACTGAATTAGAGGCTGCTACATTATAATTTAATACACCCGCATTTGTTGTATTTACATAAATTGTGTTAGCGTTACCACCTGTATATGAAGTAGTAGCGGCAGCATCAGTATATAATCCAGTTGTTGGAGTCCATTCATACGAATCGTAATCAGATACAGTAGATGTTACGCTTAAAGTAGCAATGCCTGAACCAGCACAAACCGAAGCAGGGCTATTAATTGTTAATACAGGAGGAGCAGTAACACTAGCGGTTACCATTGAGCGAGTTCCTTCACATCCTGCCATAAATTTCCAATTATAGAAGAAATAATATGTTGTAGAAGTACCACTTATATAACCAGAAGTAATATTACCAACATTACCTATTGCATACGGAAAACCTCCTAATGCACTTTCTCTAATTAATGAAGGGCCAGATACAGCTATTAAACGATAGCCAGTACCAGGAACAACAGGGAAATTTAAAGCTACTGTATATGGCGTACCAACTGTACCTGTTGGAATCGCAACAGTTGCTGTTTGTAATACTGTGCCTAAATTATCGGTAAGATTAACCACTAAACTTCCACTAGTACTAGTAGGAAATACATCAACAGAAGTTAATGTAAAAGATTTAGTTGCATCAAAAACTAAACCATAACTAGATGGAGTTGTATTAGAAGTTGCAGTTGGTGCAGTTCTTGCACCAGAACCTAAAACAGGTGCTCCCATAGCAGAAACATAATAATTCGTAGTAGTGCTAATGGAAGGCGTTGTAAATAAAGTACCTGTACCTATTGCAGTACCACCAGTTGGGTTAGCATACCATTGTAGAGTTGCACCTGCATCTGCTGTAGCAGATAAAGTAGTTGTACCTGTTCCACAACGAGTACTATTAGTTGTAGTTAAAATATTAGGAGGTAAACAAGGAGTTGTAAATGCATATAACGGAGTCCAAATACTTTCAGTTCCACCACAATCAGCTCTTACATAAACTACATAATCAGTAGCTGGAGTTAATGAAGTGAAAGAATAGCTCGTAGTTGATGTAGTAGCAGTTGGAACTGTAGTTGCATTAGGTACTGATAATGGAGCAGGTCCATAATACACATCCCAAGCTGTTTCTGAACCACCTGCTACCCATGTTGCATTAGCAGTAGTTGGAGTAATTGCTGATACTGTTAATGAAGTTGGAACTGGGCAATTAGCTAATGTAGTAAATGTAGCATTTGCCCATGGGCTTACATCTACTCCACCACAATAAGACATTACATAAACAGTATAATTTGTTAAAGGCGTTAATCCTGAAACTGTTACAGAAGTAGCAGGTGCAGTTACTGTACCTGTAGTAGCTAAACCAACTGTTCCACTTCCTGCGGCTCCACTTGTACGTACCTCATAAATATAAGCTGCTGGTGAACCAGAAACTGGTGCTGTCCAAGCAATATCTGAACCTGTAGTAGTAATATTAGTAGCTGTAATTGCAGTAGGTGCAAAACAACTTGCTACATTAATATTGTCTAAATCAACGTAATAATCACCAGCAACCCAAGTTGCAACAAAGCGAACAAACACACTTTGACCCGCATAACTTGATAATGAAAATACCTTATTAGTCCATGCATTAGTAGTGATGGTATGAGTTGTATTATCAATAGTTCCTATTGTGTTAAAAGTAGTACCACAATCGTTACTCACTTGTACTTGGATATTACCCCAGTTTCCAGTTGGTACTCCACCAGTTGGATAAGAATTGTAGTTTAAAACTCTGTAATCAAAAGCAAAACCTTCATTACCAGTAAGAGTACCTAGTTTTAAAGTAGTTACAGTAGCTGTTGTTGTACTACTCCACATATTTTTATATAAACCATAAGTACTTACACCATGCGAAGTAGCAAGTGACCACGAAGAGTTATTTGTCCAACCTGCAGGTATAGTTGCTGTTGCAAATCCTTCGGTATATGGGGCTGGAGTACCAGAAGTTGTGGTTCTAGTAACAAGTGGCATTGCATCGTTAGCTGGGTTAGCATCTGGCGATGCTAAAGTTGCATTTGCATTTACACTATACACTCCAATAGCAGACATATCATAAGTACTTGTAACAGTAACATTTTGAGTAGCATTTGCAGCTAAAGTACCAGTATTAATAGTTGTGGTAAATGATTGAGGATTTGTTCCAGTAATATCAGTAATTAAAGTAGCGTTATTAACACTAAAATCTAAAACCGAAGAACCAGCATTTTTAATTTGAATTACAACTGGAATTGATGAGCCATAACAGCCATTTGAACTTACTGCTGGATTGGTCATCGTAACAACTTGTAAATCTGTAGGGATTGCTGCTGTAATAAAAGTACCAGTTGCAGTGTATCCACTTCCAGTACCGGCTGAATTAGGAATGTGAGACCATATTGCATTATTCGTTCCATCAGAAGATTGAACACGAACTTGATAATTAGTAAGAATGTTTAATCCTGTAAGTGTAACAGAATTTGTACTTACTGGGTTTCCAGAGAAATTTGTCCATGAACAAGTTCCAGGGATACGATATTGCACATTATATTGTGTGGCACCACTTGGAGCCGTCCAAGAAATATCAGCACTATTTGATGTTATATTAGAAACAGCTGAAAATACACGCACAGGTGCTAAGGCTGGATTTACAGGTGTAGTCCATGTTAAAGTTAATCCATCTGTAGGCACAACTCCTGAATTGTCAGAATTGAAATACACTGTACTTGAATTTGTATTTCCAGTTACTGCATCAGCCCAATTACAAGAACTTGGCGAACCTGTAACATCTAACAATAAATTATTTATATCGGTAGCCCAGTTAGAAGCTGTTGCTCCATTTGTTTTCCATCCTACATTAAAATAAGAAGTCTTATTAGACGGTGTGCAAGTTCCATAAACAAATGAAATACTTCCATTTAATGTATTTAATCTAACTTGAAAATTTAACTCATCGGTATATGAATAACGTGTGTAGCTTTTCCATTCAAACACAATCTCATTACCAATTACTTCGTAATAAAATGCAGAACCAGTTTTTGAGTTCAAATCCGCATTCATAGGAGCAATTACTACAGAACCATTAGTTACCGAAGTAGCAAGTATGCCAGATTCTGTTGTAGCGGTTGGAGCTGTAGCATCATATAATACAATCCAACCATTTGAACTTACTCTAGCATTTGTGTATGTAACACCATTTACTGTAAAGCCAGGTAAGCCTGTTAGGTTTTGTTGATTGTTGTCAGCAGCCATTGCTGCTATATTAGTACCTGTGGCACTAATAGAAGTATAAGTTCCATTACTTACACTCAACGGATAATTGATAGCTAATTGCGCTTGTAAACTAACAACGAGCATTAGTAAACTTAGCAAGCTAAATAATCTTTTTTTCATAATTTATTGGTTTTTAAAATTGAGCGCCAAATTTAGGGAATTTTATGGTTGATTTACTAAAAAAATCGCCATATTTGTTGATAAATCATATAAATTAACTTTTTTAACTCTCTAAATACTTTTAAGTATCTGATATGGAAATAGATAATATTATCAACTATTGTTTAAAAAAAGAATTTGTAGAAGAGTGTCTGCCTTTTGATAAAGACACCTTGGTTTTTAAAGTAAAAGGTAAAATGTTTCTTTTGGTAGCGCTGGAAACCCTGCCATTACAGATTAATGTAAAATGCCAGCCAGAAAAAGCAATTGAATTACGTGAACAATATCCTGATATTTTGCCTGGCTACCACATGAACAAAAAACATTGGAATACGATTATCTGTTCACACGCCTTATCAGATAAACAAATACTCAATTGGATTGATGATAGTTACCATTTAGTAGTAAAAAGTTTGCCTCAAAAAACTCAAGCTGAGTTTAAATTTTTAAAATAATACCAAATGCAATTATAATCTAGACCGAAGATGCTTAGTGATTTTTTATCAAGACGATGAAAAAAATCGTTGCATAGCTTTGCCTATGGAGCTATTTTTTGAAGAAGTATTGATGGAAAAGAACAAGTAGATTGGACTATATTGTAGTTGTATTTGGTATAACTACTCGTCCTTAAAAAAATTAAGCTTGTGCAAATCTATTAATTGTGTTTTTTGATAATAGAAATTTATAACTTCTGGATATTTATAACCTAATTTTGCCATTTTCATCGCACCTTCTTGGCACATTCCTACTCCGTGTCCAAAACCTCTTCCTTTAAACAACAAACTATCACCTTGTGGATAGATGCTAAAGAAAGTTGATTTTAGTTGTAAATCAGTTCTTACATTTTTTAATGGAACTTTTATATTATTGGATTCTAAGTAGGCTTTTCGGGTTTCTTGCTTAAAGGTTAGCGCAGCCCATCGAGCATTAGAGTCTTGAATTGGGAAATTATGTTTTAACTTTAAATACGATAGCCAATCTTCTTTCGACATTTTTCTTTCCCATTTTGCATTAGGCATCTTAATGCTAAAAGTATCGTTCACGCTTCGTAAATATGAAACTTTACTTCCCCACACATCCTCAGAATTTGCTGTTTGTCCACCACTGTTACTATGAAAAGTAGCATTTATTAAACTTAAGTTATCATCAACCACTACTTTACCTTTGGTGTCGTTTACTGCTTTCATAATTTCTAATTCGGTGGTTTTTCCAAAGTAAACTTGACAATGTGTATGATCACATAAGTTAAAAGTCTCTGCACTATGTTTTTGCAAGTTAGCTAATGCAAAAGTTCGAGCTAAAATTGCTTGAACTTTATAAAATTCTTGAGGCGACCTTCTACCCGACTCCGCCTGTACAACACCTGCGATATAATTATCTAACGAAATATCATTTATACATTTTAGCTCTCCTAATTCGGCTGTAACAATTAAATTTCCTTCGTAAAAACGTGGTTTTCTATCGGGTAAAAGCAGCTTCATTCTAAATGTTCTTTCCGTTTCGGCACTCGAAATTTTTACTTTTTTAAACTTACCTATTACATTCTCAAATGTTTTTACTTCAACTGAATCATTTACTAAACTAAATTTAATTAATGCCATTGTAGATGTATTTGCAATCTCCATTCCATTTCCCCACACGCTATACGCACCTTTTTCGGCACTAATAGTAAATGATTGAATTTTTACTTGCGAAAAAATTCTAATATTAACCACCTCATCAGCATGAAATTTCTTATAGCTACTTAAGTGTTTGTTTGTTGCTGTTTTATTTTCTTTTTTAACAGGCTCATTACTTCCAGCCACAAAACCAACTATTCGCCAACTTGCAAATAAAAACACTAATGATATTATGACTATAATTTTATTGATGAGCATTAAGATGATGATATATTAACTGAGCAACTTTTTTTGATGCACCACTATTTCCAAGTAATTCTATAAGTTGATGATACTCTGAAAGCATTTTCTCTCTAGCATCTCCAGATAAAATGAGTTGCAACTCTTGTTTTAAATTTTGTTCGTTTAAATCGCTTTGTATTAACTCTTTTACAACTGGTTTATCCATTATTAAATTAGGTAACGAAATATATTTCACTCTATTTCCTACTACCATTCTTGCAATGGCATAAGAAACAGCGCCACCTTTGTAACACACCACTTGAGGTAATTTAAATAAAGCGCTTTCTAAAGTAGAAGTTCCAGATTTAATAATTCCTGCATGAGCTACGTTAAGTAAAGCATAGGTTTGATTAAATACAACTTTTATATTTTTATCAATCGCTTTCTGGTAGGCTTCTTTAGATAAATTAGTAGTACCAGCAATCACAAATTGATAGGCTTTAAACTCATCAACAACACCCAACATAATAGAAAACATTTTTTCAATTTCTTGTTTTCTACTTCCAGGTAAAACGGCAATAATTGGTCGGTTATCTAATTGATTTGTTTTTATAAAATCTTCTTTTGAGGGCAAAGTAGATTTTTGTTGTTCAATTGCATCTAACAGCGGATGCCCTACATAATCAACTACACAGTTATGTTTTTTATACACCCCAACTTCAAAAGGCAGTATAACAAACATTTTTTCTACACTACGTTTAATAATCTCTACTCTATTTTCCTTCCAAGCCCAAATAGTTGGCGATATATAATATAGCACTCTTATGCCTTGCTGTTTTGCCCAATCTGCAATTCTTAGGTTAAAGCCAGGATAATCTACCAGTATTAATACATCTGGTTTATAATCTAAAATATCTTGCTTGCAAAAAGCAATATTTTTAAAAATAGTACGAATATTTTTAGCAACCTCCACAAATCCCATAAATGCTAAATCCTTAATATGCTTACGTGGCTTTTGGTGTGTAACCGCCTCCATTAAATCCCCACCCCAAAATCTAAACTGTATGGTATTATCAATAGCAAGTAATTCACGCATCATGTTTGAGGCATGTAAATCGCCCGAAGGCTCTCCAGCTATCACATAATATTTCATATTTATAATAACGAAATATAAAATACTAGACCCACGTACAAGAAACTAGCATAGATGAGTCCTTTACCAAAATCAAAAATCTTTTTATTAAGCGACAAATAAAACACCAACATGTTAGCAATAACACAAGCTATAGATACTTCTTGTAACATGTTACCTGCTTTTAGATATCGAATATATCCATAAGGAAAACTTAGTTGTTCGTACTTAAATAGCCAAAAACACATAAAACAAAATGCTGGAAAGAAAATCCCAAACAAAAAACCAATCCATTTCTTATCTATTTTTTCAATCATTTTTCTAAAGTATATTTTGTAAATGTGGAATAACTTGGTGCGCAGTTAAATCATGCATCGTTGGCACAACCGATACGTAACCATTTTGCAATGCCCACTCATCTGTATCTTTTGATTCGGGTTCAAAATTTACAAACTTTCCCGTAAGCCAATAGTATGACCTTCCATGTGGATCTTTACGCTCTTCAAAATCTTCCACCCATCCAGCCTTTGCCTGACGACACACTTTTAATCCATTTATTTCATCTGCTTTTAACTTAGGGAAATTAACGTTTAAGCATACGCCATTAGGTAAAGGTTCTTTGAGAGTTGAACTAATTATTTTTTCAATAAATGGCGTAGTGGCCGAAAAATCAGCATTAATATCGTAATCGCATAAACTAAAACCAACCGAAGATGTCCCTTCTAAACTTCCTTCAATAGCTGCACTCATAGTTCCAGAATAGATGACATTAATAGAACTGTTACTACCATGATTAATGCCTGATAAAATTAAATTAGGTTTATTAGGTAATATTTTATGAATAGCCATTTTCACACAATCTACAGGTGTGCCCGTACAACTATACTCTTCCACAATACCAGTGTGATAATTTGTTTTTTGAATTCGAATGGAAGAATTAATGGTAATGGCATGGCCCATACCCGACTGAGGTTTATCAGGCGCTATCACATACACATCACCATATTGCTTGGCTATATTAGAAAGATGTAAAATGCCTGGCGCACTCACACCATCGTCATTTGTAACTAATATGATTGGTTTTTGTTGCATTAGCTTGTAAAACTATTGAAATATTATGGCTTTTCGTGAAATTATATAGGTATTTTACTAAAATTAGCCTGTTAATTGATGTTTTTTAGCCAAATAAACATTTTTTATTACTTTTGTTTTACTAACTAAATAACATTATGAAAAAAATTATTAATACTACAAATGCTCCAGCTCCAATTGGCCCTTACAATCAAGCTGTGCAAGTTGGTGATAGTGTGTATGTTTCTGGAACTATTGCAATGGATTTAGCCTCAAAACAACTTATTAAAACTAATATTAGAGAGGAAACCAAAATTGTAATGGATTATATTGGCGAAGTGCTTAAAGAAGCTGGCTTATCGTTTGATAACATTGTAAAGACCACTATTTTTTTGGCTGATATAAACAACTTTGTGCAAGTAAACGAAGTTTATAGCACTTATTTTAAAACAGATTTCCCTGCTCGTGCTACAATCCAAGCAGATAGATTACCTAAAGATGCTAATGTGGAAATTAGTGTTGAGGCAAAAGTGTTTTAATAACTTATTATTCTAATTTTTATAAATCTTAAAGGATTTTTGAGCGTTTTTAAACGCTTTCAAAAATCCTTTTTGTTTTTGGAGATTTTCTGGAAAATTACCTTAAAAACTCAGTTCAAACTAAAAAAATAGAGGTTTATAGAAGAAAAATAAGGATTTAACGAAAAAAAATTATTAAAAATAGTTGCTTATTTGTTTTTTTGTTTTAACTTTACTTTACGTATTAAAATTTAAAAAACATGAACATTTTTGTAAGCAACATCAGCTTTAAAGTTAGAGAACAAGCACTCACAGAACTTTTTTCTCAGTATGGCGAGGTAACCTCAGTAAGAATTATTAAAGACAAAGAAACTAAAAGAAGTAAAGGTTTTGGTTTTGTAGAAATGGCTAATGATGCCGATGGGCAAAAGGCTATTGACGCATTAAACGGAACTGAACACTACGAACGCCCATTAGTAGTTTCAATTGCCAAAGGAAGACCTGAAAAATCTAATTCAGAAGAAGTTAGTCAATAATTTAATATTAAGATAAAGAAATAGGCTGCCTCAAATGAGGCAGCCTGTTTTGTTATGACATTATCCTAGCAAATTTATCCTTAGTCTTTTTGTAAGAAAGGATATTTGTAATCTGTAGGCGGCGTAAAGGTTTCCTTAATTGTACGAGGAGAAACCCAACGTTGTAAATTAATTTTAGCACCTGCTTTATCATTGGTTCCACTACCTCTTGCACCACCAAATGGTTGTTGCCCCACTACTGCTCCTGTACATTTATCATTTATGTAAAAATTACCTGCACAGTTACTTAATTTTTTAGTTGCCAACTCAATGGCATATCTATCTTGTGCAAGAATAGAACCCGTTAAGGCATAAGGCGATGTAGAATCAACTAACTCTAATGTTTCTTCAAATTTATATTCATCATACACATACACTGTTAACACTGGCCCAAATAATTCTTCGCACATGGTGGTGTATTTTGGATCTTTAGTTAAAATAATAGTCGGTTCAATAAAGTAGCCTTTGCTTTTATCGTAATTTCCACCAGCTATTATTTCTACGTTTTTATCTTTCTTAGCATTCTCAATATATTGAGCTAATTTATCAAAACTCTTTTCGTCAATTACGGCATTAATAAAATTCGTAAAATCTTCGGTAGGTCCCATCTTCATATCTTTTAAATCTGCCAACACAAAGTTTTTTACTTCGTCCCATAAATTAGATGGAATATACACACGCGAAGCTGCCGAACATTTTTGGCCTTGATACTCAAATGCACCTCTTGAGATTGCTACAGCTAAAGCTTTAGCATCGGCACTCTTATGAGCTATCATAAAATCTTTCCCACCTGTTTCGCCCACTACTCTTGGATAAGAACGGTATTTGTGAATATTGTTCCCGATGGTTTGCCAAATATTTTGAAACACCTCGGTACTTCCTGTAAAGTGAATACCTGCAAAATCTTTATGATTAAAAATAACTTCGGCCGCATCTGGACCACTTGGATAAATTAAATTGATAACACCATCAGGCACACCTGCTTTTTTAAACACTTCCATTAATACATTAGCACTATAAACTTGTGTATTACTAGGTTTCCAAACCACTACATTGCCCATCATAGCACAACTAGAAGGTAAATTGCCAGCTATGGCTGTAAAATTAAAAGGCGTTAAAGCATATACAAATCCCTCTAACGGGCGCCACTCTAATCGGTTCCAAACACCAGGACTTGATAGTGGTTGTTCAGCGTATATCTCCGTCATAAACTGAACATTAAATCTTAAAAAATCAATTATCTCGCAAGCGCTATCAATTTCGGCTTGAAACGCATTTTTACTTTGTCCTAACATCGTTGCTGCGTTTAACTTTGCACGATAAGGTCCTGCAATTAATTCAGCTGCTTTTAAGAAAATACTAGCGCGATGTTCCCAACTTAAATTAGCCCATTTTTCTTTAGCAGATAAAGCAGCTTCAATGGCTTGCTCTACATGTTTTTTATCGCTCTTATGAAAATAACCAAGCGTGTGTTTGTGGTCGTGTGGAGGCGCTAAACGAACTTTGTTTTCACTACGCACTTCCTTATCACCAATATACATTGGAATATCAATTTCTTTACTTCTTAGCTCCTTTAACATAGCTTGAAGTTCTTTTCTTTCGGGGCTCCCAGAAGCATAATTCTTAACAGGCTCATTAGCCGCTACGGGTACTTTATAAATTCCTTTAGGCATAATCTTAATTTTTTTAGATGCACGAAGTTAGCCTTTTTTAGACAAAAGCCGAAAGATTTTTAAGGAAAGCTTATTTAAAAATTGTAATGAAATTAAATAGCTACAAATTGTAGCAATTAATAATTGTTTCTAACAAGATTTAAAAAAAGGGGTAATGCTAAAAATTAATGTAATAATCTTTGGTTAATTCTTTGTACTCGGAGGTGTAACTATGTCTTACTTCATGTTCAATAGATATTGTACTTTCCGAAAACTCAGTAGGCTTGGCTTCAAATTGCATAATATGCCTTTTCTCAATTTGTTTATCAGTTCTAGATTTTACCCTCAATAATTTAGAAAGATACAAACCACGTTTTTCGGCCATTTGCCTAAATTTAAGCGCTTCGTTAGTTGGTAATATCAAACAAAACCTTCCTTTATCACTTAATAATTGTTTAACTCCATCTAACAATGTATCAAAAGGAAGCACGTCGGCATGCCTCGCTTGTGAACGTTGCTCGTCGCTCGATTTAAGAGATTGTTCGAAATAGGGTGGATTGGTGATAATTAAATCATATTTTTTAGTGGTTGATTTATAGAAATCTTGAAAGGCAATTTTTGAGATACGAAGTTCGTTATCAAAAGGACTTTCTCTAAAATTATTTTCGGCTTGATGCACGGCTTGTTCATCAATATCAATAGCATCAATACAAGCTTTTGATTTTTGTGCAAGCATTAATGCAATTACCCCCGTACCTGTACCAATATCTAATATTTGTTTACTTCCATTAGGCAATACCCAAGCTCCCAATAAAACAGCATCGGTGCTAACTTTCATAGCGCACTTATCTTGCTTTATTATAAATTGCTTAAAAGCAAAAAATGAATTAGGCATAAAACGAAATGTATGTTTTAAGTTACATAAAGTTAAAAACAAAAATATAAGTTCAAAACATCATGTATCGTTTTATCTTAATTTTAAAGAAATTTAATAAATAACTCATGAAGGCTTTATTGGTTTTAATGTTCATTTTTTGTTCGTGTGCGCTTAATTCGCAAACTAGCCTAGATGCGGTATTGAAAACATATCAAAAAGATGCACAACTAAAACATGCGAGTTATAGTTTTTGTGTACTAGATGCAGCAACTGGAAAAAGTATTAGTGAGTATCAATCTGAAATGGCATTAGTTCCTGCAAGTACTTTAAAAATTGTAACTACCTCTGCTGCTTTAGGAATTTTAGGAAAAGATTATTGCTATAAAACAAAATTCTATACAGCCACTCAGTTCGACTCAACACTACAAAAAAACGTTCAAGTATTGTGTGTTTTGGGGAGTGGTGATCCTTCTTTTGGTTCGAGTTACTTTAATGTAAATGATACTGAATTTATTAATTCTATTGCGCAACAACTTCAAAAAAATGGTATGCAAACATTAAATGGTGATGTGCTCATTGATAACTCCATCTTTAATAACATGATACCTGATGCGTGGATATGGAGTGATATTGGCAATTACTTTGGAGCAGGAAGTAACGGTTTATCATATAAAGACAATAAATTTTCTGTTTTTTTAAATAGTACGGCATCAAATAAAGAAGTGGTAGTAAGCGATGTAAAACCTTTATTTTACAAACAAGCCTTTCACATTAGCTCTCAAGTAAGAGCATCTGGAACTCAGGATAACGCCTTTGTGTATGGCGACCCATATAGTTTTTCGGAAAGAATGATAACAGGAAGTATCCCAGCTCAAAAAACAAATTACGAAGTAGAAGCGCAGGCTCCGCAACCGCAACTTTATTTTGCTTACGAATTATCAAAAGCCTTACAAAAATATAATTTGCAAAACAGAAATGGAGCTTATAAAAATATAAATCTTCAAAGTTCGAGTTTAAAAAACAATCAATTAATTTATACGTATAGCTCTCCAAAACTTGAGAAACTGGTATATTTTACCAATTTAAAAAGTAATAACCATTATGCAGAAAGTTTATTAAACACCCTTGGTGCAATAAAATCAAAACAACAAGGTAGCACCGAAAATGGCATAGAAGCCGTAAAACATTTTTGGAAAGATAGAGGCATAGATATTAGCGGATTACACATGGTTGATGGAAGTGGGCTATCAAGAGCCAATACAATAACAACAAAAATTCAAGCTACAATGCTTTCAAAAATATACAGAGATAGTAGTATTTATATTCCATTTAATGCTTCTTTACCTGTAGCAGGCAAAAGCGGTAGTATGACGAGTTTATGTAAAGGTACATTTGCCGAAAACAATATGCGTGCTAAAACGGGTTATATTAATAGGGTAAGAAGTTACTGCGGATACGTAAAAACAAAATCGGGAAAAGAATTAGCCTTTTCGGTTATTTTTAATAATTACGATTGTAGTGCAAAGGAAATGAAATTAAAAATCGAAAAATTATTAGTTGCTTTAGTGGAGTTGTAAAAAACATTTACAAACATCATCTTATTGTTTCATTTATCGACTTGATAATAATTGCACAAGCCTGCTTTATTTCATCATCGGTAATTACCAGAGGAGGCGCAATTCTCATGCTATGTGTATTAAATAAAAACCAATCTACAATTAAGCCATTTTTTACACAGGTTTCAATTATTTGAAGGTTGAGTTCAGTATCTTCAAAATCGATAGAAAGCATTAAGCCCTTACCTTTAATATTTTTAATGGCTGGGTGAATTAAGAGTGAACGAATTAAATTTGATTTTCTTTCTATGTCTTTCATCAACCCACCTTGTTGTATAACATTTAAACAAGCTAAAGATGCTGCACAACACACAGCGTTTCCGCCAAATGTATTAATATTACCAAGTACTGGGTTATATGTAAATTCATTCATCAATTTTTTTGAGGCAATAAAACAACCTATTGGTAAGCCACCGCCCATACCTTTAGCAAGCAGTAATATATCGGGTGTAATAGGAGTTTGTTCGAAAGCAAAAAAAGTACCACTTCTTCCAAATCCATTTTGTACTTCATCTAAAATTAATAGTGCACCATGTTCATCACACTTTAATCGAATGGCCTTTAAAAATTCGTTATTAGCAACGGTGTAGCCTGTTTCACTTTGTACAGGTTCTAAAATAACAGCGGCTGTTTTGTGCGAAATATGTTTTTCTAATTCTTGTATGGAATTGTAAGTTAATATTTTTACATCAGGTAACAAAGGACGAAAAGCTTGTTTAAATTCTTCGTTACCCATTACACTTAGCGAGCCATTTGTACTCCCATGATACGAATCTTTAAAACAAATAATTTCGGTTCTGCCAGTTACACGCTTTGCTAATTTAAGTGCACCCTCGGTGGCTTCTGTTCCTGAGTTGGTAAAAAAAACAGAATCTAAATGTTTTGGTAATAAATCGGTAAGTGCCTTGGCTAACTGAATTTGAGGTGCTTGTACGTATTCGCCATACACCATTAAGTGCATATACGTTTGCGATTGATATTGAATGGCTTTTACAACCTCTGGATGACAATGCCCTACATTACTTACAGCAATGCCTGAAATAAAATCAATATAAGACTTATTATTTTTGTCATATAAACATACACCCAAAGCTTTGGTAATTTCTAAGTCCATAGGCTTAGGCGAAGTTTGAGCAACATGATTTAAAAATAACTGTCGGTTTGAGATGGGCATAACTATAAAATAAAAAGCTGATGTAAAATTACTCAAAAGAAGATAAAATAAACATTTTGCTTAGTATATTTATGCAACCAATTATTTAACCCAGCTTATGATAAAAAAAATAGAACATATAGGTATTGCTGTCAAATCAATTCAACACTCTAATGAGTTATTTAAAAAACTATTTGGCAAAGAACATTATAAAGTAGAAGCCGTAGCAAGCGAAGGTGTGAGTACCTCTTTTTTTATGCTTGGCGAAACAAAAATTGAATTGCTAGAGGCCACCAATATGGATAGCGCTATTGCAAAGTTTATTGAAAAAAAAGGCGAAGGTATTCATCACATTGCTTACGAAGTAGATGATATTTACGCAGAGATGGAGCGCTTAAAAACAGAAGGCTTTGAGGTTTTAAATAAAGAACCAAAACAAGGAGCTGATAATAAATTGATTTTCTTTTTACATCCCAAAAGCACTAATGGTGTTTTGGTAGAGTTATGCCAAGAAAGAAAAGATTAATGCTTAATTAATGACTAACCACTAATTTTTGTATATAAGGTTGATAATTATTATTTACTCTTACTGTATAAACACCTGCCGCAAGGTTATGTAAATCTACCACTACTTGTTGGTGGCAATTGTTTTGGTAAACCATTTGTCCAAGCTCATTTATTATTTCTACACTTGTTAATACATCACTACCAGTGTGTATGGTAACGTTTTGGTTGGCTGGGTTAGGATAAATTTTCGGCGTAGTATTAGTTTGCACGCATGTCGCTTGAGTAGAAATAATTTTATTAAAGTAGTGAGGCGTACCGTCTGAGTCCACTTGCTTTAAACGGTAATATACTAAGGCGTTGCCAGTAGTTTGATTATCGGAATACGAATATGATTGCATTTGCGAAGATTGATAATGACCAGGAATGGTAGCAATAGAATGATAATTAATACCATCATCACTACGTTGAATTTCAAAATGCTGGCAATTGATTTCACTAGCCGTTACCCATTTTAAGTTAATGCTATTGTTTAAGCAAGTAGATTCAAAATTGGTAATTTCGGTTGGTAATAAACTGATGCCATTACCAAACTGAAGTGTAAAAGGACAATCATCTCCTTCGTAACCATCTATTACAACGTAATAAGTTGCACTGAGGGTTAAATTTGGAACAGTTTGACTTAAACAAGTTTTACCTGATGCTAACAGTGTAGCTCCAGAACCACTCTTGTCATATGATTTTGAAGTTCCACAGGCACTACAATCGGCCCCGCTTAACTGCTTAATAAAAAATTTTTCAGTATAAGGGGGGCTTGAGGTGCTACCACAATTACCCGAAAAAATTAATACTTGAATACCCGAATAGCCCATCCAATTATCTTTCCTAGTACACCCATTTCCACAACACACTGTAAAAGTAACAGAGGTATTAGTTGCAACAAATTTATAAAACGCACTATTTTCAATCGTTACATCTCCAAAAACATTACCTCCTTTTTGGTCGAGCCAATTTGGGCTATCTGCTGTATAAGCACTTGTATTACCACAATATAAGCCATTGGTTAATATTTGTGGAGCACTTGAGCAATCATCTGATGGAGATTGTGGCTGGCATTGCGATTTTGCAGTTGAATACCCTATAAAATAGAAGGCTATTAAAACTATAATATGTAAACGCATGGCTATATAATTTGGTATAACCAAAACTATATAAAACAGGAGGCTTATTTTTTGACCTACATCAAAATCGTAAACCGTATGAAAAAAAATTGAAAAGGGTTATTTTTTATAAATTAATGCCACCGCATAGGCATTTACACCTTCGCCACGCCCTACGTAACCAAGCTTTTCGTTGGTAGTTGCTTTTATTGAAATATCATTTTCGGCAATTTGCATAATAGGTGCTAATATTTTTTGCATAGATGCAATATGAGGATTTACCTTTGGTGCTTCTAAACTTAATGAAGCGTCAATATTACCAATAGCGTAGCCGTGTTCATTTAACAAAGCAACTACTTCTTTTAAAAGTAGTTTACTATCCGCGCCTTTGTATTTTGGATTTGTATTAGGAAAATGAAAACCTATATCACGCAAATTGGCAGCACCCAACAAGGCATCGCAAATAGCATGAAGTAATACATCTGCATCACTATGCCCTACACAACCTTTGTTAAATTCTAATTTTATTCCACCCAACCAAAGCTCTCTACCTTCGCCCAAAGGATGTACATCATAGCCAAAACCAACTCGTATATTTATCATGCTTTTTGTTTATTAGAATTAACGGTTTTATTATTTTCCAATTTTATATTCTTCAAATGAGATGCCTTGCATAAATTCTTTTGAATAAATGTATTGGTAAATTAAGTCTGCCCATTGCTGATCGGTTTTACTTTTATCCAAAATTTTAGAATCAAAAGGTTTACTATAATGTATGCGCACGTTTTTATCCTTGGCTACAAACATCTCATCGGGCAAAAACAACATTTCTATATTTGCTTTAATGCCTATTTTTTTACGGAAATTTGCAAAATTATAAAAGAACTTAGAATTCTCTCCCTCAATAAACACAGGCTGTATCATACGTTTATGATCGATGGCTTGAGTAACAAAACTTTTTTTCCATTTCAAATCTCTTACTAAGCCATTTTGCTTACGCGATACTAACCCTGCTGGAAAAAATAAAACGGCGCTTTCTGTTCTAAATACTTCATCCATGGTACGTAACGAGCGGGTAGAAGAAGCGCCTACTTTATTAACGGCTACAAAAATCTCATCATAATTTTTTAAATTCTTTAAAATGTCATTCACAAAGAAAAATACATCTTGTCTTACCTCGCCAACCGATTTAATTAAAGACATTCCATCTAACCCACCTAATGGGTGATTAGCCGCAACAACCACTGAACCTGTTTTAGGAACTAACTCGGCATGAATAGAATGCACTTTTACGCCCAACATATCTAAGGCTTTACGGTTAAATTCTAGTCCACGCTCGTCTTTAAGCACCTCCATAGCATGATTAATTTCATCTTCATGTAGCTTCTTCTTAAGCCAATTAATCACAAAACGAGGTAGCCACTTATATAATTTATAAGCCTTCTCTTTTAAAATTTTTTCTACATCTATAAATTTTTTCGCCTCCATATAAAGTGGCACAAAGATAATCTAATTGTTAATATCTCAACAGGTCAATTTTCAATTTTAAACTTCAGCACATTTTCACTTCATCTCTCAAAAAGCCCGTCATTACAAATAAAAGAGCGATTAAGTTCATTTTACTAATACAAAAAACTTTTAAGAAAAATCCCATTAGCTTTCAAAATTATCAACAAAGTGGTAAAAAATGGGTGAAAGTGGTAAAAAGTGGTAAAATTTTAGTTATTTTTGACCAATTCAATTAAAAACTAAGCAATGACAAGCCTTATAGGAGAATATGAATGTAAAGTAGATGCCAAGGGGCGTTTCATGTTTCCTGTTCAGTTAAGGAAACAGCTTGAAGATGTATTTGAGAAGGGTTTTGTAATTAATCGAAACTTACATCAAAAGTGTTTAGTGCTTTATCCAATACAAGAGTGGAATAAACTCAATAAAAAATTGAGTAAGCTTAACCGCTTAATTAAAGCGAATGATGTTTTTGTAAGAAAATTTACAGGAGGAGCAACCAGTGCCGATGCTGATAATACAGGTCGTGTTTTATTACCTAAAGCTTTAGTGGAGTATGCCGATATAAAAGCTGATATAAAAGTATTAGGAAGTAATAATGTGATTGAGATATGGGATAAGAAATTGTATGAGCAATTCTTATCACAAGATTTGAATATTGAAAAATTAGCCGAAGACGTTTTAGGAAACTTAAATTTTAATGATGGAGATGATGAGTAACACTTATCATATCCCCGTTCTTTTACAACCTTGCATAGATGGCTTAAACATAAACCCAAATGGTGTTTATGTAGATGTAACTTTTGGTGGCGGAGGACATTCTAAAGAAATTTTAAAACACTTATCCGAAAAAGGACGTTTATTTTCTTTTGATCAAGATGAAGATGCAAAAGCAAATATTCCAGAAGATAAGCGACTAACCTTTATACCTCATAATTTTAGATATATCTCTAATTACTTAAAGTTATATGGTGTTACACAGGTAGATGGCATCTTAGGAGATTTAGGTGTTTCATCGCATCAGTTCGATAAAGGTGAGCGTGGTTTTTCAACTCGCTTTGATGGAGAATTAGACATGCGTATGAATCAAAAAAGCGAATTAAGTGCTAAAAAAATTCTGAACACCTATGATGTGAAACAACTCACGCACATGTTTAAAGAATATGGAGAAGTAGATAACGCTTTTAAACTAGCTAACATCATTGTTGAATCAAGAATGAATCAAACACTTGAAACCACACATCAGTTTAAAGAGGTTATTAAACCTTGCACACCAAAGTTTGAAGAGAGTCGTTACCTCGCCAAAGTATATCAAGCCATACGTATTGAAGTAAACCAAGAGATGGAATCGTTAAGAGAATGTTTAACTCAATGCGTGCAATTAATAAAACCAGGTGGTCGATTGGTAATGATGAGTTATCACAGTTTAGAAGATAGATTGGTGAAGAATATTATTAAAACAGGAAACGTGGAAGGAAAAGAAGAAAAGGATTTAGTGTTTGGAAAGGTAACTAAGTTTTTTAAATCCATTACTTCAAAACCAATAACACCAAGCGAAGAGGAAATTATTAAAAATTCAAGAGCACGAAGTGCCAAATTAAGAATAGCAGAAAAAATTTAATCCAATATAACTCAATTAAAAAAAATCCGAAAGGAGAAATGGCAAACAAATTTAGAGAATTAAAAACCGAAGAAATTCAAGAACTAGAGGAACTTGTACAGCAAGAAGAACCTCGGGAAACTTCGGCTCCCCGTAAGCCAGCCAAAAAAGGAGTTTTAGCTAAAGGATTATCAAAAATTTTTGGAGGAAGTTTTTTGGGTAATGATAATACATTACAACATGTGCCTTTCATCTTATTTATTGGATTGATTACCATTTTATATATAGCCAATGGCTACTACGCCGATGATAAAATTAGAGAGGTAAATAAAATAAGTAATCAAATTAAAGAATTAAGAACAGAGTTTATTTCATCAAAATCTGATTTAATGTTTGTGAGTAAACAAAGTGAAGTGGCTAAAGCGGTTGAGCCTCTTGGGTTAAAAGAACCAGTAAGTGCTCCAATGATTATAGAAATAGATAGTTTAAAAACAAGTGGAAAATAAAAAAGGCATATTATCAAGAGTATATCTTATATACATATTATTATGTGTATTTGCCTTAGCTATTGTGTATCGCATGTTGGTTATTCAATTTAAAGAAGGAGAAACTTGGCGAGCCAAAGCAGAAGCCTTTACAACACAGGTACACGAAATAGAGGCAGTAAGAGGCAACATCTTTGATATAAATGGTAATTTACTTGCTACATCCTTACCATATTATGAAGTAGCCGTAGATATTAACGCTCCGTCTATTGATAAAAAATTATTTGAAAGCAAAGTTGACTCATTAGGAATGATGATTGCTAATTTGTTTAAAGATAAATCACAAAAAGAATATACGAAGCTATTGCGGAAAGCCAGAAAAAGCGGGGATAGATATGTAGTGATTAAACGCAATGTGTCTTATAAAGATTTACAAACTTTAAAAACATTTCCAATTTTCAGAAAAGGACGCAGAGGCGGACTTGTTACCTTACAAACTAATAAGCGCGAACGCCCGTTTAAGATGTTAGCCGCACGTACAATTGGTATGGCAAGAACAGGCATTAAACCTGTTGGTTTAGAAGGCGCTTACGATTCTGTTTTAATGGGCATTAGTGGTAAACGATTAATGCAAAAAATTGCAGGTGGTGTATGGCGTCCAATTAATGACGATAATGAAGTTGAACCTAAAGATGGTAGTGATTTATATACCACACTCGATATTAATATTCAGGATGTTGCTGAGAGTGCTTTATTGAAAACATTAATTAAAAACAATGCTTCTCATGGCTGCGCTATTTTAATGGAAGTAAAAACAGGTGCCATAAAAGCAATTGCCAATTTACGCAGAAGCGGTAAAGATTCAAGTTCTTATACCTATTCCGAAGACTTGAACTATGCTATTGCTTATGCTACTGAACCAGGTTCTACTTTTAAACTAGCTTCTTATTTAGCAGTAATGGATGATTATGATGTAAGCTTAGAAGAGAAAATACAAGTAGGTAATGGTGAGGTTACTTATTATAATAAAACCATTAAAGACTCACATGCACCTGAGTCTCCTACTTTAACTCTACAAAGGGCATTTGAAGTTTCATCAAATGTGGCGGCAGCAAAAACAATTACGAAATATTACGCTAAAGATCCACAAAAATATATCGACAAGTTATATTCATTCCACCTCAATGAACCATTAAGTTTATCAATTCCTGGCGAAGGAAAACCTAGAATAAAAAATACAAAGAGCAAAGATTGGTCGGGTATTTCGTTACCTCAAATTAGTTATGGTTACGAATCATTAATCACACCACTTCAAACACTCACATTATATAATGCCATTGCCAACGATGGTAAAATGGTGCGCCCACGTTTTGAAAATGAAATTAGAAGAAATGGAAAATGTATTAAAACATTTACTACAGAGGTAATAGATGAACAAATTGTGAAAGCAAGCACTGTAAAAAAAGCTAAACAAATGCTAGAGGGGGTGGTACAAAACGGAAGTGGAAAAGGATTAAATATTACTGCTTTTAAAGTAGGTGGGAAGACTGGCACAGCCCAAATTGCGGGTGCAAGAAGAGGTAGTGCAAACACTGCTTATGGCGATATTGGAAACAGAAATTATCAAGCTTCGTTTGTAGGTTATTTCCCAGCAGATAATCCATTATACTCTTGCATTGTTGTAATTAACTCTCCAAGTAATGGCGTGTATTATGGAGGCTTAGTTGCAGGTCCAGTATTTAAAGAAATTGCGGAGAAAGTTTACTCTGGTAGTTTAGATTTTATCGCTCCTATTAATCAAAAACAAAACTTGCTTACTAAAGCACCTGATGTTATCAATACTAAAAATAATGAACTAACACTTATTGCCAACTCATTTAATATTCCAAGCATAAGTAAGGATGCAGAAAACAACTATGTGAAAAGAAATGTGAGTGACTCAAGTAGCATTGCCCTTTTACCTATTCAAATAGAAACACAACTTAAAAAAGGCGTTGTTCCTAATCTTAATGGCTTATCGGCTAAAGACGCTTTGTATTTATTAGAAAACTCAGGGCTACATGTAAAAATAGTAGGAATGGGTTCGGTAAAAAAACAATCGGTTGAGGCAGGACAAAAGTTTAACAAAGGAGATAAAATAACACTCATACTCAGTTAACAAAAACATGAAGTTGTTAAGTAACATATTATACAAAACAAGTATTGAAGAAGTTATTGGGAGCACCAATATCTCAGTATCAACTATTACCTTTGATTCTCGTCAGGTTACTGCCCATACATTATTTGTAGCTATTAAAGGAACCGTTTCTGACGGACATCAATTTATTAATACAGCCATCCAAAACGGCGCTACTGCCATCATTTGCGAAACATTGCCCCCTGAGATACAAGCAAATGTAACTTACATTAAAGTTCCAAACTCATCAGCAGCATTGGGATTTGTAGCTTGCAATTATTATGGTAATCCATCTGAAAAATTAAAATTAATTGGTATTACAGGCACTAATGGAAAAACAACTACGGTAACTCTATTATTTAATTTATTTAAAGGCTTAGGTTATCATGTTGGTTTATTATCTACAGTTGAAAATAAAATTAATGACACCATAATTCCTTCTACTCACACCACACCTGATGCCTTAAAGTTAAATGAACTTTTAGCTAAAATGGTAGAAGAGAAATGTGAGTATGTGTTTATGGAAGTAAGTTCACATGCTGTTGTTCAACATCGTATAACAGGGCTACATTTTACAGTAGCTGCATTTTCTAACATCACACACGATCATTTAGATTATCATAAAACATTTGAAGAATACATTAAAGCTAAGAAAGGATTTTTTGATGCTTTATCAGAAGATGCTTTTGCACTTACCAATAAAGATGACAAAAATGGCGAGGTGATGTTACAAAACACGAAAGCAAAAAAATTCACTTATAGCCTTCGTTCGGTTGCTGATTTTAAATGTAAAGTTATCGAAAATCATTTGAATGGTTTATTATTAAATATCGACAACCAAGAAGTGTGGGTAAAATTAATAGGCTCTTTTAATGCTTACAATGTATTAGTAGTATATGCTATTTCTCAAATTTTAAATCAAGAAAAAACTAAAGTATTAACTACACTTAGCAACTTAAACTCTGTTGAAGGACGTTTTCAATATATTAAATCTAAAGATGAAATTGTGGCGATAGTTGATTATGCTCACACGCCAGATGCCCTAAAAAATGTTTTAGAAACAATTAAAGATATTAGAACAGGTAACGAACAAGTAATTACACTAGTTGGGTGTGGTGGCGATAGAGATGCTGCTAAGCGTCCTATTATGGCACAAATTGCTTGTGCTTATAGCGACAAAGTAATTCTAACAAGTGATAACCCAAGAAGTGAAAATCCTGAAGATATTTTAAATCAAATGCAAGCTGGTATTAATCCAGCAGATGCAAGAAAAACTTTAAGAATAAGTGATAGAAAAGAAGCTATTAAAACAGCTAGCACGCTTGCTAAAAGAGGCGACATTATTTTGATTGCTGGTAAGGGGCATGAAAAATATCAAGAAATAAAAGGCGTCAAACATCCATTTGATGATTTTGAAATTGTAAAACAAACATTTGAACTACTATCGATATAACACACTATGATATATTATTTATTTCAATACTTAGATCAACTTAACTTTCCAGGCGCTGGAGTATTTCAATACATTTCTTTCCGTGCTGCGCTCGCCCTTATGACATCTTTGTTAATATCCATGGTGTTTGGAAAACGTATTATCAACTTCATCAGAAAAAAACAAATTGGAGAAACAGTTAGAGAGTTAGGCCTGGCAGGACAAACAGAAAAAGCAGGAACTCCAACAATGGGTGGCTTAATTATTCTTGCAGCTATTATTACACCTACTCTTTTGTTTGCAAAACTTCACAATGTATATATCATATTAATGTTAATCTCCACAGTGTGGTTAGGTGCAATTGGTTTCTTAGATGATTATATTAAAGTATTCAAAAAAAATAAAGAAGGTTTACAAGGTAAATTTAAAGTCATCGGACAAATAGGCATTGGCTTATTAGTTGGGGCGGTGTTATTTTTTCATCCTGATGTGGTTATCAAAGAACGCGTGAGTGCAAATCAACAAAGTGCTTATTCATTCGACGAAGCCATCAGTAAAACATCGCATTTAAAATTACCTAAGTATTCTTCAGAAACTACCAAAACAATTAAAACCACCATCCCATTTGTAAAAAACAATGAATTTGATTACGCTAAAGTTCTTTCATTTATGGGAGATAAAGCTGTTCAATATGGTTGGATTATTTTTATTCCGATTGTTATTTTAATTGTAACAGCTGTATCAAACGGAGCAAATATTACAGATGGTATTGATGGACTTGCGGCAGGTACAAGTGCTATTATTGGAACTACGCTTGGTATTTTAGCTTATGTAAGCGGTAACACCATCTTTGCCGATTATCTAAACATTATGTACATACCACACACTGGCGAGTTGGTGGTATTTATGGCTGCCTTTGTAGGAGCCTGTGTTGGATTCTTATGGTACAACGCTTTTCCAGCACAAGTATTTATGGGCGATACTGGAAGTTTAGCAATAGGTGGAATTATTGCAGTGTATGCTATTGCCATTCGTAAAGAGTTACTCATTCCTATTTTATGTGGAATCTTTTTAGTAGAAAACGTATCGGTTATACTTCAAGTTTATTATTTCAAATACCAGAAAAAGAAAAGAGGCATTGAGTACGCTCGAGAGAATCGCTTATTTAAAATGGCACCTCTTCACCATCATTATCAAAAACTTGGATTTCATGAAAGTAAAATTGTGATGCGATTTTTCATCATTGGAATCATGTTAGCAGCACTCACCATTGTAACCTTAAAATTAAGATAAGAACTTGAATAAAAGAATTGTCATATTAGGAAGTGGCGAAAGCGGTGTAGGTAGTGCAATTTTAGCACTAGCTAAAGGCTTCGACGTGTTTGTATCTGACAAAAACACCATTCAAGAAAAATATAAAACTCAATTAATAGAACATCAAATTGATTTTGAAGAAGGTACTCATACTCTAGAAAAAATCTTAAATGCTCATGAAATAATTAAAAGTCCTGGCATTCCAGATAAAGCAGAAATTATTGTAAAAGCGAAAGAGAAAAATATTTCCGTTATCTCCGAAATCGAATTTGCAGGACGTTACACACAAGCTAAAAAAATTTGTATTACAGGTAGTAATGGCAAAACAACTACTACACTATTAACATATCATATTCTTAAAAAAGCAGGATATAATGTAGGCTTAGCAGGCAATGTAGGAAAAAGTTTTGCTTATCAGGTAGCAAAAGAAAATTTTGATTATTATGTTTTAGAATTAAGCAGCTTTCAATTAGATGGCATGTATGAATTTAAAGCCGATGTTGCTGTTTTATTAAATATTACCCCTGATCATTTAGATAGATACGACTATAAGTTTGAAAATTATGTAGCATCTAAATTTAGAATTACACAAAATTTAACTTCAACCGAAGCCTTTGTGTATTGTGCGGATGATGAAGCCATGCAAGACTACATGAAACATCATTCTTTTAAAGCAGAGTTGGTGCCATTTAGTATTAAAAAGAAAATTGACGGGAATGGTGCTTACTTAACTAACAATGAAATAACCCTTAATTATAATAATAACCCTAAACCCTTAATTATGACAATTGAACAATTAGCCTTAGCTGGTAAACACAATGTTTACAACTCAATGGCAGCATCAATGGCTGCTCGCATCGTAGATATCCGTAAAGATATTATCCGCGAAAGTTTAGAAGACTTTGTAAACGTAGAGCACCGTTTAGAATTTGTATCTTCTATTAATGGTGTTGAATTTATTAACGACTCAAAAGCTACAAATGTAAACTCAGCATGGTATGCGTTAGAGAGTATGCAAAAACCAACCGTTTGGATAATGGGCGGTCAGGATAAAGGTAATAACTACGAAGAGTTAATTGACTTAGTAAAAGAAAAAGTAAAAGCCATTGTATGCTTAGGTGTAAACAACAAAAAAATTATTAAAGCATTTAAAGGCACTGTTGAAACGATTATTGAAACAGGTTCTGCAGCCGAAGCTGTAGCAGTAGCAAATAAATTAGCTACCAAAGGAGATGCCGTTTTATTATCTCCTGCTTGTGCTAGTTTTGATTTATTTGAGAATTACGAAGATAGAGGTCAACAATTTAAAGCAGCTGTAAGATCGTTATAATATGAAAGAGAGCGTAATTGGACAAAAAACATTTTCGATTAGTCGTGAGACTGATCATAGCTTTGAATTTGTAGCTACAATAAATGATGTAACATTTATTAATGACTCTAAGGCTACCAATGCTAAGGCTACAGTAGAAAGTATTAATTCTGTAGATACTGAATTGGTAGTCATATTAGGTGGAGATGATATGAAAACAGATTATTCTTGGTTTAATAATGTAAATTATTACAACATAAAAACGGTGATATATTATGGTCGTCGTTTCCCCGAAATTAAGAATATCTTTAATAAGCATGTCATGCTTATTGTAGCAGATAATTTAGAAAGTAGTGTAGCTATAGCAAAACAAAATGCTTTAAAAAATCAGGCTGTCTTATTTTCGCCAGCTTGTCCTAGTTACGACCCCTTTGATAATTATAAAAATCGTGGAAACAAGTTTAAAGAACTTGTTTTACAAAACAGTTAATTATTACACTAACATTAAGCTAAATATCACTAATGAAACAGTTTGCTTACTTAAAAGGCGATAGAGTCATTTGGGCAGTAGTTTTTCTACTCTCATTGCTTTCTATTTTAGTGGTATATAGTTCTGTTGTTACATTAGCACATAAATACAAGCAAGGAAATACCGAGGCGTATCTTATTAAACATGCTTTTACAATTATAGGTGGAATCTTAATTATGTACATCACCCACAAAGTAAGATACACATTGTTTTCAAGAGTGGCGCAGTTTGGAATATTTCTAGTAATCCCATTACTTATTTTTACTTTACTAAAGGGAGTAAGTGCTGGCGATGCAAGTAGATGGGTTGAAATACCAGGGTTAGGGTTAACATTTCAATCGTCTGATGTTGCTAAAATTATTCTTATCATTTATGTTGCTCGTGCGTTAACAATACATCAAGGTAAGTTAACCGATTTAAAATCGGTATTTAGATATTTACTTTTGCCAATTGGTGTTATTTGCTTATTAATATTTCCTGCCAACTTTTCTACTGCAGCTCTATTATTTGTCAATTGTTTATTCCTCATGTTTATTGGTGGAATTAACTTTAAAGTTATAGGAAAAATAATTGGCATTTGTGTATTAGTAGGCACTATTACCCTTGGCTGGATACTCCTTTCGCCAGAAACCTTTCCTACAAAACGAGCTATTACATGGAATAATCGTATCGAAAACTTCTCGAAGGGAGATTCTGAAAGTAATTATCAAAGCGACCAAGCAAAAATTGCAATTGCTACTGGAGGTATTCTTGGAAAAGGCCCAGGCAATAGTACGCAACGTGCATTTTTACCACAAGCCTCCTCCGATTTTATTTATGCCATTATCATTGAAGAGTACGGTGTGGTAGCTGGTTTTGTGCTTATTTTTTTATATATGATTTTATTATTTAGAGGCATTCGTATCTTAAGAGATTCAGAAAAACCCTTTGGCGGATTAATGGCTATTGGCTTGAGTTTTAGTTTAGTGTTTCAAGCACTTATTAATATGGCTGTTGCAGTTAATTTATTTCCTGTAACTGGTCAACCTCTTCCTTTAGTAAGTATGGGTGGAACATCTATTTGGTTTACCTGCCTTGCTATTGGTATTATTTTAAGTGTAAGTAAAATAAACGAAGAAAAAGATACAAAAGAAAAAATAGCTACTGAATAATAATAACATCCGTACTATTTAAAATGATGTAATAATAAAAACATGAAACCATTAAAAGTAATATTAAGCGGTGGCGGCACTGGAGGACATATCTTTCCAGCAGTAGCTATTGCTAATGAAATAAAAAAAATGGTTCCTCATGCCGATATATTATTTGTGGGTGCATTAGGTAAAATGGAAATGGAAAAAGTACCTCATGCTGGCTATAAAATTATTGGTGTTCCAATTGCAGGCTTACAACGAGGAAAAATTTTCGCGAATTTAAAACTTCCATTTTTATTACTTAAAAGTTGGTTAAAAACAAAAAAAATAATTGATGAATTTAAACCACAAGTTGTAATTGGAACAGGAGGCTATGCTTCATTTCCAGTTCTTAAAACCGCTTCGGATAAAGGCATTCCTACACTCTTACAAGAACAAAATTCATTTGCTGGAAAAACAAATAAAATTTTATCGAAAAAGGCTAGTAAAATTTGTGTAGCCTACGAAGGCATGGAGCAATTTTTTCCGAAGGAGAAAATAATTTTAACTGGCAATCCTGTTCGTCAAGATTTAAAAAACGTAAAGCAACACAAACAAGAGGCTCAACAATTTTTTAAACTAGACGCTACTAAAAAAACAATATTAGTTATAGGCGGTAGTTTAGGCGCACGAACCATTAATGAAGCAATAGGGCAAGAACTAAAGTATATTGCCGAGCATAATATTCAACTAATTTGGCAAACAGGAAAAGGATATTTTGAAACAGCCAAACAACAATGTGCTGCTTTTTCTCAACAACAAATTTTTGCATTTGATTTTATTACCCGAATGGATTTAGCCTATGCTTGTGCTGATGTTGTGATTTCGAGGGCGGGCGCCAGTTCTGTTTCCGAACTTTGTAATATAGGTATGCCTTGTGTTTTGGTACCTTCGCCTAATGTTGCCGAAGACCATCAAACTAAAAATGCCATGGCATTGGTTAATAAAAACGCCGCTATCCTTGTAAAAGATAATGAGGCAAAAACCAAATTAGTAAAACAAGCAATTGATTTAATTAATAATAACTCTTTACAAGAAACATTAACTAAAAATATAAGTCAAATGGCTTATTATAATTCGGCCAATGTTATTGCAACAGAAGTACTAAAATTAGCAGGATACGCAGATGAACATACTAAATTATAAATTATATTATTTTTTGGGTATTGGCGGCATTGGTATGTCTGCTTTGGCGAGGTATTTTAACCACTATCAAAAAATAGTAGATGGCTATGATAAAACGGCAAGTGCCTTAACTAATGAGTTAAAAGAAGAGCATATCAAAATTCATTTTAACGAAGATGTAGAGTATGTAAAGAACTTATTTTCCCAATATAAAAAGGAAGAAATTCTAATAATTTACACACCTGCAATTCCAAAAGAACATACCGAATACCAATACATTTTAAAAAACGAATACCTAATTTTAAAACGCTCACAAGTTTTAGGCGAAATTACCAAGCAATTTAAAACTATTGCCATTGCAGGCACGCATGGCAAAACTACCACCACTACTTTAGTAACACATTTATTAAAGTCTGCTGGCATAGATTGTTACGCATTTTTGGGTGGTATTTCTCAAAATTATCACACCAATCTAATTCTTGGAAATTCAGAAAACAAAGAAGCTTATGTAGTGGTAGAGGCAGATGAATACGATCGTTCGTTTTTAACCCTTAACCCTTTTATTTCGGTGATAACCAGTGTTGATGCCGATCATTTGGATATTTATGGAGATGCGGATGCTATGCACGAAACTTATACTCAATTTGCCTCTCAAGTAAAAGATGGGGGGACTTTGATTGTTAAAAAAAATGTTGATAACGATTTGAATATCAAAAATAAACGACTACTCTACTCCTTAAATTTAGATACTGAATATTCTGCTAATTCTATTCAAATTATTGATGGAGAATTTTGTTATAACATCAATAGCCCAATAGAAACTATAAATCAAGTAGCCATAGGCTTACCTGGTTTACATAATGTAGAAAATTCAATAGCTGCAGTAGCTGTAGCGCAACAATTAGGTATCAAAGGCGAAGTGATTAACAAAGCCTTACGTTCTTTTAAAGGAGTGAAACGCAGATTTGATTATCGAGTAAAATCAAAATCGGTAGTTTATATTGATGATTATGCTCATCATCCAGAGGAATTAAAAGCAGCCATTACAGCTGCTCAGCAGTTGTATCCTCACAAAAAAGTAACGGGCATTTTTCAACCTCATCTATACACCCGAACAAGAGATTTTGCTGATGAATTTGCACAGAGTTTAGATTTATTAGATGAATGTATTTTATTAGAAATATATCCAGCTCGTGAGTTACCAATTCAAGGTATAAATTCACAAATGCTACTAGATAAAATGAAACTAAAAAATAAATACATCATTAAAAAAGAGGAGGTTGTGTCGTTTTTAAAAACGCATCCCGTAGAAGTAGTGATGACATTAGGTGCTGGAGATATTGATACACTTGTTGAACCGATTGAAGAGTTATTAAAAAAGATTTGAATACTAAGTTTTAAATCTTGAGTAGAATGAACATAAAAAAGATATTAAACATCGTTCTTTGGATTATTGGATTATCAGGATTAATGGCATCTTTAGCTTTTGTTGGCAACAAAGAAAAAGATGTTCGGACGGAGAATTTATTAATTAATGTGAGTAACACTGATGTAAACACATTTATTGATGAAGAGGATATTAAAGATTTTTTTAATGAGAGAAAGGACTCTATCCTCCACACAAGCGTAAAACACATTGATGTAAATTCATTAGAAAAGGCACTGAACTCACACCCTGTTATTGAGAATGCTGATGTAGCAGTTGATGTAAACGGCGATATATTAGTTGAAGTTACACAACGCACACCAGTTGTGCGAATTATTAATACAAGTGGAGAAAGTTATTATATTGACAACACCTCGAAACTAATGCCTTTAAGTGATAAATACACGGCACGCGTTATTGTAGCTAGTGGAAATATCATAGAGCCATACGCTATTCGTCATACACTTTCTATAGATGAAATATCAAAAAATAAAACGTATGCTTCTCTTAGTGTACTTGACGATATTTACACAGTTGCAACTTATATTAATAAAGACTCTGTATTATCAAACCTGATACACCAAATAAATGTAACAAATGAAAATGAATTGGAATTATATCCAGCAATTGGGGATCATAAAATAGTTTTTGGAAGTGCTGAAAATATTGAAGAAAAATTTAACAATTTAAAATTATTTTATACTGAAGGATTAAACAAAACCGATGGATGGAATAAATACGCAATAGTTAATATAAAATATAAAAACCAAGTGGTTTGTACAAAAAAATAAGTATATGAATCTAGAAGAACGTAAAAAATTAGAAGAACGTGTAGGAAATGCCGATGTTATTGTTGGTCTTGACATTGGTACAACTAAAATTGCAGCTATTATTGGCTTTAAAAACGAACACGGGAAAGTAGAAATTATAAGCGTTGGAAAATCCGAATCACTCGGCGTACACCGTGGTGTAGTGGCTAATATTGAACAAACTATTGAATCAATTAATAAAGCTATCAAAATAGCTAGTGATAAAATTGGTTTTGAAATAAACGAAGTAATTGTAGGTATTGCTGGACAACATATTAAAAGCATGCAACATAGAGGCATGATTACTCGTAAATCATTAGACGAAGAGGTAAATCAGGCTGATGTTGATTATTTAATTGACAATATGCATCGCCTAATGATGAATCCAGGTGAGGAAATTATTCATGTTATTCCACAAGAATACATCATTGATAACGAAGGAGGAATTCGTAATCCAATTGGACATTCGGGTATTCGTTTAGAAGGTAGTTTTCATATTATCACCGGGCAAGTTTCTGCCGTAAAAAATATTTATAAATGTGTTGAAAGAGCAAAGCTAAAAACTGTTGAACTACATTTAGAGCCATTAGCAAGTTCTGATGCTGTACTAAGTGATGAAGAAAAAGAAGCAGGTGTTGTATTAGTTGATATTGGTGGCGGAACAACAGATGTTGCTATTTTCTATGATGGAATTGTACGTCATACCGCTGTCATTCCTTTTGGTGGTAACATCATTACCGAAGATATTAAAGAAGGTTGTAGCATTATTAAAAATCAAGCCGAACATCTTAAATTACGCTTTGGTTCAGCATTGGCTCAAGAAAATCAAAAAAACGAAGTAATTTCAATTCCTGGATTAAGAGGCCGTCCTCATAAAGAAATTTCAGTAAACACCTTAGCTCAAATTATTGAAGCTCGTATGACTGAAATTTTAGAATTTGTATTGCTTGAAATTAAAAACTCTGGTTACGAACGTAAAATTGCTGGTGGTATTGTAGTTACAGGTGGAGGCGCTCAACTAAAACATCTACAACAGTTGGTGATGCTTACTACTGGAATGGATTGTCGCATTGGAACTCCTAATGAACACCTAGCAAGTGCTGATGATGAATTAAAAAATCCAATGTACGCAACTGGTATTGGTTTAGTAATGAAAGGCATTGAAAAATACGAACGCGAAGCAAAACGCGGAAATAACGCCTTAAAGCCTCAAGAAGAACAAAAAGATATTCCATCTAAAGATGACAACAAGAAGGAAGATAAAAAAGTAGTAGGACATTCAAAACAAAGAAATATTGGCTTTGATAGTTTACTAAAAAAAGTACAAGATTGGATGAGTGATGATATTGAATAAAACAAAAACTTATAATTAACTAATACTATAAATATAATTAAATAATAAATACCATGATGCAATTCGAATTACCACAAGAAGAAAGCTCAATTATAAAAGTAATTGGTGTAGGTGGAGGCGGAAGTAACGCTGTAAACCACATGTTTCGTTTAGGTATAAAAGGTGTAGATTTTATAATCTGCAATACCGACAAACAAGCCTTAGATAAAAGCCCTGTACCTCATAAAATACAATTAGGTTCGTCACTTACAAAAGGTTTAGGAGCTGGTGCAAAGCCTGAAGTAGGGCGTGAATCGGCACTTGAAAGTATTGAAGAGATAAAATCTTTATTAAAAGATAACACCGAGATGGTATTTATTACAGCTGGACTAGGTGGTGGTACTGGTACTGGCGCAGCTCCTGTTATTGCATCAATTGCCAAAGAATTAGGCATCTTAACAGTTGGTATTGTTACAATTCCATTTTCATTTGAAGGGAAAAAACGTAAAGAACAAGCTGAAAAGGGATTAGATGAAATAAAAAAATACGTAGATACCTTAATCGTAATTGGTAATGATAAATTACGTGAAATGTATGGCAGCTTAAAAATGAGCGAAGCATTTGCCCATGCTGATAACGTATTGAGTAACGCTGCAAAATCAATAGCAGAAATTATTAGTTTACACATGCATATCAATGTTGATTTTAATGACATTAAAACAGTAATGCAAAATAGTGGTGTAGCTATTATGGGTTCTGCAATTGCAAGTGGAGAAAAACGCGCATTGCGTGCAGTAGAAAATGCTTTAGTTTCACCATTGTTAAATGATAATGATATTTCTGGCGCTCGCCATGTATTATTAAACATTATGAGTGGAAGTGATGATATTGAAATGGATGAGTTTGGAGAGATTACGGATTTCATTCAAGAGGCTGCAGGTGGTACTGCCGAATTAATTACAGGTTATGGAACCGATCCATCATTAGGTGATAATGTTTCTGTAACAATTGTAGCTACTGGATTTAACACTAAAATAAATTCTGGTTATGAAGCACCTACTATTGTAGAAAGAAAAATTGTAAGATTAGATGAAACTCCAACAAATGTTGTTGAATCAACTAATACTACTGAATCTACGCCAAGCAATGAAGTGAAACCTGAGGAGCCATTTGTGTACATTAAAGCAACTGAAGAAGAAAAACCAGTAACAAATCAAACTACAGAATCTTTTGTTGAACCAAGTATAAATGAAGTAAAGGATGAGAAACCAGCTATAAAAATTTATACACTCGACGATTCTTTGGAAATTAACTCGAATGAAAATATTCAAGCAACAAGCAATGAGGTAAATGAAATTAATATTTCAACTATCCAAGCTAACAACACATCTAATAATACACCTGAAGGCGCTATCACTTCGCAAGAAGTCAATAGCCGTGAAGAACAAATTAGATTAGCTCAAGAACGAATTAAAAAATTAAAGGAACTAACTTTAAAAATGAAAACGCCAGAAGGCTTAGCATCTTTAGAAAAAGAATCAGCATGGCAACGAAAGCAAGTTAATTTAGAAAATCATAATTCTACTCCATCGACTGATTCACAGATTTCGCGCTATACCTTAGGTGAAAATAATGAGATTCGTTCAAACAATTCATTTCTACACGATAATGTAGATTAATGTTCCATCTTACAAAAAAAACAAAAGGAGGCTGTCTCAAATGAGACAGCCTCCTTTTGTTTAACCAACTACAAGATTATTCGCCTTTATTAAAAAGATGAAAACGACCTGATACACCAAATTCAAAATACACACCACCCATTTTCCAACTAGCGCCATTGGCTTCGGTATAAATTGTTCCATTGTCATTTATCTCGCATTTATTATAAAGATGTTTATTATAACCCACACTTAGGTGCATACCAACATACTTACCAAAGTAAAAATGTGGAGATACATGAATATTTAAAATTCCACCTTTTGCATAAATATATTGTGTTGCTGTGTAATCGCCATTAAATTTACTATAACCATAACCAATACCAATTGGTAAATCAAACTTCTCGTTTTTATTAGCTACATGGAAATTGGCTCTCACCATCACATCACTTCCTCTTATTGGTCCAGCTGAAGATTTACCATAGGTACCCCGACGATAAGAAACACCAACACCTAAAAATTTAAGAACTCCAAACTCTGCATTCACTCTCGGCAAAGTACCTACAGCTCCAATACCAGAAATATCTGAATTATTAACTGGCGAATAACCTTTGATACCATAAAGCCCAAAACCAACACCTGCATCTGCAGCTACAGTTCCAAATTTGAATGCTTGAGAAAATACAGACTGTGCAATAAACAGTGTAATAACTGAAAGAAATATTTTTTTCATAGTTTAATTTTTCGGCAAAACTACCAAAATAAAATCCCACAAGAATACCCTGTATTGGGTATTTTATACCAAATGTAACTATACCTATTTTCTATTAATTACACATAAACCCAGATTATGCATTAGCAATTCTATTACGAGCTAAAATCCCTGCAAAATATGAAGCTTCGCAACATTTTTTCAATCACCGTAGCAGTGGCTACGCTTCATTCGTAAAAGTTCATATTTTATTGGGCTTTTAACTCTCATTACTAATTTCTAATGCACAATCTGGGATAAAAAAAAGAGCCAACTTATTATATAGTTGACTCTTTAAAGAAATTATCTTATTTATTACCTTTTATTTACCCGCAGGTTTAGGGGTAGTATTAGTTTTAGGTGTAGTGCCTCCAGAGGTAGTAGCACCTGGTATTTGAGCAGCAGGCATAGAGTCTAGCTTTTTTTTCACTAATGCTATAATATCATCAGCTGCTTCTGAGTAAAGCACATTCCCTGTACTTGTATCTAAAACATATTTATAGCTATTTTCTTTAGCAACAGCCTCTATTGCTTTTTTAGCTTTATCGTAAATAGGTTTTGATAACTCACCATATTTACGTTGATAGTCTTGTTGAGCTTGTGCTTGAAACTCCTCGATACGACGATTTAAGTCTTGTAATTCTTGTTCTTTGGTAGATGCAACTAATGCAGAATATGTGTCTTTATTTTTCATATATTCAGCATATTTTGTTTGCAATTCATTATTCATAGTTGCCACCTGATTCTCTAAGTCCTTTAAATATTTTTGAGCCACCTCTTGAGCCACTTTACTCTCAGGCATTAAGGTAATTAATGAATCTAAACTGATATGTGCAATTTTTTGCGCATTTACTGTCGTGCACAATCCAACTGTTAAAGCTACAATGGCAATTGTTTTTACTAAGTGTTTCATGTTTTCTATTATTTATTTTTTTGTTTTATTATATCCCATAAAAGTAAGTACATCTTCACTCTTATCATATTTACTATTAGAATATAGTATTGATACCTGACCAGCCTTATCAAAGATAAAAGCTAAACCTTGTCTTTCTGCCACTTGTTTTACGGCACTATAAATTTTATCTTGAATTGGTTTTACCAACTCCATACGTTTGCTAAACAATTCACCATCTACTCCAAAACGTTGTTTTTGCAAATCTTTTACTTCTTTCTCTTTATTAATAATTTCATTCTCACGTTTCTTTCTCATATCATCTGTTAGTAATACCGACTCTGCTTGATAGATTTTATATAACTTATCAATTTCGGTGTATTTAGCTTCTATTTCTTTTTGCCAATCAACTGATATTTTATCAATTTCTGATTGTGCGGCTTTATACTCTGGTATGTTAGATAAAATATACTCAGAATCTATGTAACCTATTTTTTGAGCTATTGCAACTGATGACATTGCAATAAAAACAACTAATAAACTTATTATCTTTTTCATATTCATTATTTTTTATTTTTAAATTATCATAAGCCGTGCCAAGATACACTTATTTTATCAATTAACATTTTTTAATCGTCTATAATTCTCCTAACTGAGCGCCCAAAGTAAAATGGAATTGCCCTTTACCATTACCAGATCCGGTATTACCCGGGATATTATCAAAGCCCCAACCATAATCCAGTCCTAATAAACCAAACATAGGTAAAAATACTCTTAATCCAAAACCCGCACTACGTTTTACCTGAAAAGGATTAATGTCTTTATATTTTGCCCAAGTATTTCCAGCCTCAGCGAATCCTAATACAAATATAGTAGCTTGTGGATTTAATGAAATTGGGTAACGCAACTCCATAGTATATCTTGCACACACAGGATCACCATTAGTGCTAGATAATGAATTGTCTGTATATCCACGTAGTGCAATAATTTCGCGCGCTACAAAATTTTGATAACCACTTAAACCACTTCCTCCCATATAATAACGCTCAAAAGGCGACACCCCCACTTTTCGATTATACCAACCTAAGATACCATAACCAATTTTTGTTCTTAATACTAAGTTACGAGCTTCTTTTCCTTCACCAGCTTTTTTATTCGTTAATTGTGTAAACCATTCAATAGTCAGTTTATATTTTTGATATTCAATAAATTTATATTTTTCTGCTAAAGTGGCATTTTCATAGTCTTTACCATTAAATAAGGAATAAGGAGGTGTAAACTGTCCAAGTAATGAAATATTGGAACCATTTTTAGGGAAGATAGGAGAATCAATACTATTGCGTGATAAATTAATTCTTCCGTTTATATCATTAGCATAACCATTTGTTAAGATAAAATAAGGGTATTGATGTAACTCATAATAATTATAACTTAATTCGGTATATAATGAAAAATAGTCATCTGGTTTTTTTAATCTTTTACCATATCCAATAGACATTCCTGTAATTTGCATAGTACTACGATACGGATTTAGGATTTTATTTCCTTCGCTATCTTTTGTGTATTTCTTTTCGCCCGTATTATTAAACATTGAGAAATACCCTGTTACACTTAACGAATTTGGTCTTTTTCCTCCTAACCAAGGCTCTGTAAATGATATATTATAAGACTGGTAATACACCCCATTTGTTTGAGCTCTGATACTAAATTTTTGCCCATCACCAGTAGGGAGCGGACTCCAAGAATTTGGTTTAAAAATATTTCTCATTGAGAAATTATTAAATGAAAGCCCGAGGGTTCCAACCACACGACCTCCGCCCCATCCACCAGATAACTCAATCTGATCAGATGGTTTTTCTTCTACTTTATATTCAATATCTACTGTTCCATCGGCAGGATTTGGTGTAGGTGTTACACCCAATTTTTCTGGATCAAAATAACCAAGTTGACTTAATTCTCGTTGAGTTCTAATAATATCGGAACGACGAAATAACTGTCCTGGTTTGGTTCTAATTTCTCTATAAATAACATGATCGTTCGTTTTAGTATTTCCTAACACTGTAACTTTATTAATGGTAGCTTGTTTACCTTCATACATGTGTATATCAATATCAATCGTGTCATTATGCACATTTACTTCTTGAGGTGTAACATTAAAAAATAAATAACCATCGTCCATATATAGTGATGAGATGTCATACCCATTTGGATTCATAAATAATTTTTGGTCGAGATAGGATTGATCAAATACTTCTCCTTTTTTAATATTTAGGATTGTATCTAATTGTCCGCTACGATACTTAGAATTACCATACCATTTAATGTTACCAAAATAAAACTTACGCCCTTCTTCTATAGTAATATCAACATTTACCCTATTCTTTTTCACAAAATAAACAGTATCTTTTACTATACGGGCATCTCTATATCCTTTACTGTTATATTTAGTAATGATAGTTGGTAAATCTTTCTCTAAATTATCCTCTAAGTATTTTCCAGAGTTCCAAAAAGTATAAAGTCTAAAAGGCTTACTATCACTCATCTTACGACGTAATTTCCAATCGGCCACTACTGTATTTCCATAAATATTTAAGTTTTTAATTCTTACCTTTTTTCCTTTAGTAACTTGTATATATACAATAACGTGTGGAGTTTTTGCTTTTTTATCTACCTCGGTAGTAACATCTACTTTGGCATTATAAAATCCTTTATTAACATAAAAATCTCGAACAATATTTTTTACATAACCTAGAGTATAATCTGTAACAACTTTTTCTTTCACTAATCTTATTTTACCTCTAATTTCGTCAGCGTCATTCTTCTTTACATTACCTCTAAATGAAAACCCTGATAGCTTTGGTTTCTCTACAACAACAATTTTAAGAAATGCTTTATCGCCAATTGTTTTAACTAAAAATATTTGTACATCTTCAAATAATCCTTGTTTCCATAAGTTTTTTATAGCTTCTGAAATATCATCACCAGGTATGTGAATTTTATCATCGTAATTTAATCCAGACAATAATCTAACAATATTCTTATCAGTAAATTCTGAACATTCAACTTCTATACCAGCTATTGTATATTCCTTAGGTTTTGCCCAATCAAGCAATGTATTTGACTCAGGTTCAGAAATAGGTTCTTGAGCCATTAAGCCAACACTAGCCAACAAAATAAGAATTAGAAAAAAACTTCTGTTTAGTGTCATTTGTTTAGTGTTTGGTTAATTGCTCACTTGTTTTACCAAACCGGCGTTCTCTAGTTTGATAATTAATTATGGCTTCAAACAAGTCTTCTTTTCTAAAATCTGGCCAAAGTTTATCGGTAAAATAAAACTCGGCATAAGCTAATTGCCACAATAAAAAATTACTAATTCGTCTCTCGCCACTTGTACGAATCATCAACTCTGGATCAGGAAATTTATTTGTACACAAGTGCTGCTCTATAATCTTCTCTGTAATATCTTCTGGTTGCAAAACAGATGCTTTTACCTTTGAAGCAATTTGTTGCATCGCATTTTGAATTTCCCATTTAGAAGAATAACTCAATGCTAAGATTAAAGTTAATCCAGTATTATTAGCAGTTTGCTGAATAGATTCGTTCAATTCATTTAAGCAATTAGTAGGCAAAGAGTTTAAATTTCCAATAGCTTGTAATCGTACATTTTTTTTGTTTAACTGCGGCGTTTCTGCGCTTATAGTAGAAATTAATAATTCCATTAAGGCCTCAACTTCTTCTTTTGGTCGGTTCCAATTTTCGGTACTAAAAGCATACAAAGTCATGTATTTTACACCAATGGTACCAGCTGCCTCTACTACATCTCTTACTGAATTTACTCCTTCATAATGACCATATATACGATTTTCCCCATGTTGCTTCGCCCAACGTCCATTTCCATCCATTATAATTGCGATGTGTTGGGGTATATTTTGGGTATTAATCTGATGTATTAAACTCATAGTTTATAGAACGCCGAATTTACGCTTTTAGCCGAAATTAGACAAAAAATTACCTATTTAAGTTATAAAAGGTGTTAATTTAAACTATAATAAAAAAGGCTATTCCTAATGAGATAGCCTTTTAAATTTAAGTGGAACTAACAAGAACTTGTTCGAACCGAATTTTGGAAGATTTACGTAAAATACGCTAAGTTTCATTGAGTTTTACGTAAATGAAATCTATAAATTTCAATAATGTTGAGTCTATTAGCTAATTCTTTTTACTGATTCCATAAAAAGTTCTGTAAACCTATTTTGTAATTCTAATTCTTTAGTATTAATTAATTCTTGGGAGATTGATTCTGTTAATTTCTGATTTTTGTTTTTTTCAATTGAACCAATAAAGTTTAATTCCGATTGAATTACTTCTACTTCAGTTAACAATTCTTTATATGTTAATTCAGTAATGTTTTCCAAGATAAATGTATAATTAATAGATTCTATTATTTTGTTAGCAGGTAATAGCCAATCAGTGTATCTTTTTTTTAGTTCATTATAAACCTTACTAGGAATTTTCACACCATGAAATCCATCATGAGCAGTACCATTTTTGTTAATGGCAAAAATCTGATTATTTCCGTTGTAAACGTGTAAATGATAATCTCCTGTCGGATTATGAGGTTGGTGCTTAATAACAGAGTATGTCCCAATTAGAGGAGCCCCCTTATGTTTAGCTTCCAATAACAGTTCAGATTTATCATCGTGAAATGTTATAACAATATTATACCCGTCTATGTTAAAAGATTCGTGTCGCATTTTAGTCTTTGATAAGTTTACCAATTAAGTTAATATCTGTAACAGGCTCAACAACAAGGTTACAAAACATCGGGTAATTATTATTAATCATTTGGTCTAGGCTAATATACCTTGATAAGACCTTAAAAACTTTGATTTTATCTTCAAATTCAGGGGCTTCTGCATGACCCTTTTTCATTTCGGTAATTTTCAAGCTAATAAAATCGCCAACTAAAGGAATATCGCCTATTGAATCAGCACATAAACCATTTTCCGTTAAATCTTCTTCATAAGGTCTGCCATTAAGACTGTCTTTTGATAATTCTTGTATTCTAATTGATATAACTTGCTTTTTGAAGTCAATATCTTTTGCTGATTTTAATGCCATGTTTTTAATTTCAAATATATATAATTTTGTCTTTATTGTAGTGAGTTAAAACAACCAAGAAAAGCTGTATTTACGAGCCTTTAAATGTTATCCTGTAGCCATTGAACAAAGAAATAAGTGGTTGTTCGAGCTGTTTTTCGAGGATTTACATGAAATACGGAAGCCTTTAAGTTAATACGTCCTTTAATTTCCCTTTTTCTTTTTCTCTTCCATATTTAATATAAATTCCGATTTCCCCTTTTTATCTAAGTCTCCTAAACTTACTTTAATATCCGCCATTAATCGAAGGTAAAAATTATCCAATTCTTGATTTTTTGACCTAAGATGATAGTATGACATTACTTTTAAAAATGATAAATCTTTAGTATAGTTAAATCCAGTCTTTTTAACAAAGTTCTCAATTATCTGAGGGTATTCACTTCCTTTTATATCTGCATAAAGAAATACGCTAATAAATTTCTCAAATTGCGACATATTTAATTCAAGGTCATCTTTCTTGATTTTGTCAATTACAACTGGTCTTAATTTTTGGCTTCCTAACCATTCATAAATCATTATTTGATGTATAAGAGGTAACACATGAACAAACAAGTTAAAATCAATGTTTTTAGGGAAATTTTGAGGCTTTTTGTTATGCTTAGCGTAATATCCAATTAACGAATCACGATATAGCATTAAAAACGAAATAGAACTTATTAGAATATTCTTATAAGAATTGGTCTTCAGCTCGAAATTATCTACGTCCTCGCTATTTTTTAACACTGAAGAAGCTAATTTTAAAACTCTATCAAAATTTTTCTTGGTAGAGTATTTATTCGCTGTTTTGTCGGGTATTGAATTTTGAACTGGAACATTTGAGAGTGTTTCATCATACATACTCTCTATCTGCTTCTCACTAGGTTTATTTTGATAATTATTAGATTTTAATTGAAAAGCAATCGTATTTGATTTATTTCGTATCTCTAAGACTTCGTCAATTTTACTTGGGTTTTCAAGTAATGACTTATTAAACTCATCAAAAGCTTCGGATAATTTTTTCTGAGTAAACTCTAACACTTTAAAGTCATCACCTTTTAATCCTGTGTAGTATCCTATTTCTTCAATATAATTCAAATAATTTTCGTCAGTAAATACTTCAAGTTTAAATTCGTTATCAATTTCCATATAGACAGATAGAAAATAGTGAAAGAAAAAACCTGACTTAAATTTAACTTGATTTACATCTTCATAACATAGTATTCCTCTGTTTATGAAATCATCTAAAACTTTTTGTGGTTTACCTGTAAACCTAGTTTTTAAATAATCATTAATATAGCCCAGTAAATCAACATAATCAACATAGTAATCATGTTCTGACTTACCATTATCTTTCATATACTTGGCAATGAATGCCAAAAGTCTTTTTTTGTTTTTGAAGCTTAGAGTTTCAGAGTAAATATTTTCAATGTTCGTTTTTTCCAGTAGATTTTCTACAAATAGCTCAACAAGAACAGAATTGTTTATTGGTTTTTTTTCTTGCTTTTCAAATATCCATAAAAACATTGTAACGGATAACGGTGTTTTTGGCAAACCGAAATCATTAAAATTCTTTATTAATTTCTCCATGTTCTCTTGAAAGTCAATATCCTGTCCTTTAAACCATTTTAAAATTAAAGACTTGATTTCGGAGCTATTTAAACTTTGTATAAACCCAACATTAAACTGTAATACCGCATTATGCTCTAAATAGTCAATTGGCATGATACCTTCAATACTTTGAGTATTCGTAGTAACTATTTGAACATTAGGAAATTTTGAAATAAAGGATTCCAATTCAGAAATTTGCGGTACACTTCTTTGAGAAAAATTTATTTCGTCTATAAAAACAATAACTTTACTTTCAGTTAACAGTTTGATAAACTCTTGATTCCCGAGCCCCACAAATTCCCTAATAACTTTGTACAGTTCTTTTTCTTTAAAGTCATTAAATTTTAAAATAACTGGAATTTTATTAAAATGGTTAAATCTTTTTGCAGCCTCTATAAATAATTTATCAAGCAAGATAGTTTTGCCACTTTCTTTTTGTCCATATATCAAAAAATTGGCATTGCTTTCTAAAATAGATTCAATGGTATATTCTTTAGTATCTTCTTCTTTAAAAGAATTTTCAGCACAATTATAAATTCTCGGTGCAACAAAAAGATTGTCTATGGTACAATGAGCATTTGTTGAATTGCTTGAAACAATTATATGATTATTTAATTTTTCTATATGATTTTCATTAATCCGTTCAACAATGGAAGACAGGTTGTAAAAATTCTGTAAATTCTCGTTTTTTAAAATAGGAAACTCCTTTATAGCCGTATCATTTCCAATTTCAGTATTTGCAACAAATTTCTCATGATTCGGAAGATATTTACGGTATGTAACAATTACTTTTTCATTAGGAACAAATTCAATAATATTATAGCCATTATAATATTTAGCATCTCTACTTTCATCAGCAATAGTTGAATTCGCTATTGATATAAAAATATCACCATATAAGTCCTGAGTATATGTTGAAGATAATTCATGAACATGACCTGTTAGGAGAATATTATAGTTCTTAAATAATTCAATTTTAACAACATCTCTATCAAAGTCTTTCAAAAACTCAACTGGATGATGGGTTATTGCTACCTTAAATTCGCAATCTTTAATGTGGTTAAGCGAATTTAAAATTTGTGTTTTCCCAATTATTAAATTTTCTTTATCATCATCTTTCTTTCGGCAAAGCCAAGAAGAGTTAAAGCAACTAATTCCAATCTTTTTACCTGACAACTCTACAATGAAGGAGTTATCGAAATTTGACAGACTTGCATTCTGATATGTAGAATAATAACCATGTTCCCAAAGTTTATAATCTTCTAGTTGTTCGATGTGCTTAGACTTAATTCTATTCGCTGATATAAATTCGTTCACATCTTTTTCACTAGCTAAAATTTTTGCTAAACCAGTTTCGCTTACAGAATCTATCTTATCTCTGACAATATCGTGATTACCCGGAACAACAAATATTTTGTTTTTTATAGTTGGATTTTCAGTAATTATTTCGTCAAATAATACTTTTTCAAATAACTTGAAAGCTTCAATAGTAGATGACTTGAAATCTTTACCTCCTTTATTTAGTAAGTCTCCTGTGAAAACTATTATTGTATTATTGTCAACGTATTGATGCAAATCATTTGCTAATGCTTTTACCAAATTTAATTTGTCGCTACTTGGTGAATCAGTTTCTAAATGAAAATCTGATATATGAATTATTTTAAACATAACCTTGATTTAAGTAAAGAGTAAAAATAAGAAAATCCACCAATTTTTGGTGGATTTTTCTTTGTTTTCCTAAGCTGCATTTCGATACTCGGCATCTTCAAATATTCTCATTTCACCTCCCTGATTGAACCTACCGTTTTGTACAGCCAAGCCCTTTTCAGGTACTTGGATAACCACGTCCACATCATGCTGAAACTCATTAGCTCCTCTGAAATTACCCTCTTTTGTTGTTTGGAAAATATACACGAACGATTTGCCAGGATTGTTGTGTTTTAGCGTTTCTAAATCGCCTGATGACAAGCCTAACTTATTTACGCTATCAAAGAAAATGAAGTCATAATATGATAAATCTTCAGGGATCTGTTCCGTAACAAATAGGTTTGGATGTGCCACATCTTTTGCCTTTAATTTTTCCTGTAAAGTCATATCCAAACCCTCCTCACGTGCAATGTAAAGCACCTTACCATGATTTCGGGCTAGGTAGCCAGCGAAGTCAACGCACAGGAATGACTTACCCATTTTAGGTTTACCATATACCATTGCTGAAAAACCCTTACTTGGGTCGCCAATCAGTTTGCGATACTTTCCTACAAAGCCCAATGTTTTAAATTGTACATTACTAAAATCCATACTCGACATAACGCCCTTTGGTAAAATGGGTTTTACTGGCTCTGTATCTCTTTCAATACAATTAACTTCTGCAAGTTCTTCATTAATTCCTGATAACTCACAAGCGCAACCTAAAACCCCATTGATGCCGTTTAATTCTGCTGGAGCAATGTTTAATACCTTTTGAGTTTTGCTTTTGATATAGCTGTTTAAATTAGAGTGCATTTCATCTAACAGCTTATTATACTTGTCATTCTTGGTAATCTTTTTCAGCTTAACAGCTTTCTGCATGGCATTGATTAATGCTTGCGCTTTTTCTTTTACCCCATATTTGCCATTCAAAGTAATGTATCGTTTAATCAACATTATTGACGGCATCACACGTTCTTGCGCTATTAAGTTTTTAAACTCTAACACAATTTTTTCATCAATGATGATGAGTGTATTTTTAGCCATGTCATTAAAACGAGCTAGTAGTTTTTCTTGAATATATTTTATTTGCTTGGCATAAGGTGAAGTTTTGCGGATTCTCTTTTCTACGATGGAGCGTTGTAACGCATTAATAAAGCGCAATAAATCATCTTTGGTTTTACGTTTGTTGTTCATGGCAACATAGCGTTTTAAAAACTTAATCTCTTCAGGGATGCGCTCAACAAAAGTCAAATCCATTTCCTCTGTTTCATCAGGTGTAGGAATAGTTTGTTTTACAATTTTATGGGATTCTTTTGGTTTAACTACTTCAGATTTATTTTCAGACTGTGAGTTGTCAATTCTAACCACATGAATGTTTTTAGGCATGTCATGTTTTTGCGTGATAGGATTCTTTTGTATAAACTCATCGAGCTTTACAAAATACGTATCCATCAATTTTTTAATTCCATCATTGGAATTGTAAGCGTTCCAGTTGGTATAATTCTCACTTGCCTTTTCAATAAATTGGTGTGTTTTCCAGTAAGTAGCTGGTAGGGTTGAATAATCAAGGTCTTTAACGGTGTCTTTATAGTTGTTTATGGTTATCATGGTTGTAATGGTTTTGAATAAAAAATTAAGCTGCTAATAATTCCAGTTCTAAAATGAGTGCTTCGGCTTCCAGCTCCAATATCCTGATACGCTCTGTTTCTTTATCATTTGGGTCAGGAGGTAATTCGATTTTCTTTCGGTTACTGAGTTTTATCTCGTCTTTTTTTACAAGGCTTATTTGATTAGGTTGTATAGAAACACTTACACCAAATTTATTTTGTAAAATAGTTGCAAAAGCTTCTACATTTTCTTTTGGTAAATAAGCAGCCATTTTATCTGATGACTTTTCAAACAACCCTTTTTCGACTAAAGCCATTAAATCTCTATCGGTGTATATATCCCCACCACGAGAACGAGCCAAAGGCACAATCACTCTGTATTTATCTGCTGTACTAAAAAAGGCGATTTCATTGGAGGCGTATAAAGCAGAGCCATTACTCAATGATTTTAAAATTGGTAAAGCTTTAATGATTGGTACTGTAATAAGTTGCTCTCCTTGTGACTTTGGTTGCCATTCTTCAGGCATTAAAATACCTTTCTTAGTATCGCCCTCCATTGTAGTATAGCTTACTAACTTCCCACTTTCTGAACCAAAGGCTTGTAGTAAATTTCCAGTAATGATGTAGCGGAAACTTCTGTCTTTAGTTCGTTGCTTAATTTCTTGTTCCCATTCATTCAGTAGTTCCTCTTGTTCGGCATCTTTAATATCCATACTGGCTGCCATGATTTTAGAAATGCCATCATTAAAACTTGCTGGCATAGCAATATACTTGCTACTATTTGCGATTGCAATACGAACTTTAACAGCACTCGGAGCATAAGGATTTTTCTTTCTCTTGTCAATCATAATACCCAAACTCACCGCCAATACAGTTTCCTGACCGTTGTCAAATGTGAAAACAGGAAACGATAATTTTCTACCGATTGTAAAAAAGTTCAGAATACGTTGCAAATACTCCTGTTTGTATTTGTAAGTCTTTTGCACCATTTGAACATTTGCCGTATGGGTTGCTCTTAATTCTTTTTCACGTTCTCGAATAGCGTGTTCATACGCTCCTGAACCAGCCAGTTTTTGAATTTTTTTTTCGTTTGGTATATCCTTAATTAATTTCTCGTATTTTTCTTCCGATGCTTTTATTTCTTCGCTCAATCGAGTTTCCATTGCGTTGGTAAAATCATCTAACAATTCTCGTTTGTGTTGTTCCGCATATTTACCAGCAAGAGCCTCCGATATAAAATTTTCTAATTCGGTTTTTGAAAATGGCTTTTTCAATACGTTGGCTTTGACTTTTTCTAAAATACTATCCTCCCCAAAAGCACTCTCACCACCTTTACCCATTTTAATAATACTGGCTTCAACGGTTTCTGTTTTAAGGTCTAAGGCTTCCACTTCCAAATCATACTCACCGATTTGTTTAAGATACTCTACATAGTCATTGTAACGCTCAGTAATATCAGAATAGAACTCTGCTTGTTTTTGTGTTGATAAAACTGCGACACGACCTGATACTTTGTGCGCAGCATCTTCTAAATTTTCATCGCTCTCACTTCCTTTCTTTTCTAATCCTAAAGGGTCATTCAAAATTTCATTTACTTCTAAATTTTCCATCAAATATTCCTTAACCACCTTATCACCGTACTTGTTTAAGAAATCGGGAACATCTAAAATTTTGGTGCTTTGTTTTTGATTCGAGGTTGTATTAGCATCCAATGATTTTAATTTCTTTTGTAACATCATCATTAAACGCTTTTCGGCTGGTATTGCAGAAATCACATAATCATAAATCGGTTTCAAGATTTGCCCGGTACGGTTAATGCGCCCACGTTTTTGAACCTCTGTATTAATATCTAACTCTGCTTGTAAAACAATCATCACACGTTGTTTCACTTGTTCTTTAGGTACTTTTTGCGTAACAATGGCATGAGCCGATGCACCTGTACTGCCTGATTGGTTAATCATCAATACATCTACTTCATTGTTATTAAACATTCTGAACGCATCGTTAGTATTTAATTTTCTTCTGCTGGTTACTAATCCTTTTGAAGCATCACCATTTAATTGAACATTAAATTTTCTTCCTGTTACTTCGGCAACTGAATAACCAGCATTTTCCAATTTTTGAATAATTATATCTATTGGACTGATTGATAAACCTGAACTGATTGTGTTAATCGTTGTGACAATGCGTTGATATTCCATTCGGGCATCTTCGTCAAATTCAGATAAATCAAAGTGTTTAAAAATAGATTTACCATTAATGTCTTTTTCCGTATAACGCATTACACCGTCCAAACCTTTTCTTAATACGGCAGAGAAGTTCATATCAATCGTGTCTCCATCGCCAACCAATAAACCCTGTTCGTTTTCCATTTGCTCAATAAAACTTCCCATTGTGGAAGCAAAAGCAATCACAGGCTTTTTACCCTCTTTTAATCGCTCAATGGCTCTTTCCGCTACTGCCTCCGCTTTAATACTGAATAGCATTTGGTTAATCACGTTGAACACTTTTGAGAAGTAAGGGACGTTATCTACACCAGCTTGTGATGTTCCCTCCCTGAGTTCAATTTCCTTGCCTTCCGCAACGGCAATTTTATCCAACTCATCTACTCGTTTATCAATGTGATTTTTTTGAAAGGCAATTATATCACGTAAGACTTGGGTTACACTATCGGATAAACGCTTGTGTTTTTCCTCGTATGATTCCAATGAAATGTAATTAACTTCAACTCCTTCAAATGAACGTTCACGGCGTATCATTTGTCCTTCTGCTACTAATTGACTGGCTAAAATTTCCTGTAGGGCAACACCGCCTTTACTGATAGCTTCTACCAATTCATCACGAGTTAAGTTAGCTTCGCTGATAGATGTTTTCATTGCATAAATCGGCATATTATCGGGACGTTTGGCAAACGTTGCAGAAAGAAATACAACTCCTTTTGTTCCACTTACTACACGTTGCATGAACTCTCCTGTATTACTAGAACCGCTTGAGTTATGAGCCTCATCCATGATTAACAAATTACCTTGTGCAATTTGCATTAAGAAATTTGGCTTTTCAGGTTTCTTATCAGGCGAATTAAACTGCGTGTAAGTTCCGACTACAAAATCATAATTGGCTGGTATTTTCCCTGTACTAAAAATGCTTTGCTGTTCGCTTGGAGCAAGTGCTTGATACACCACATTACCGTCTTCGTCTTTAATATCTGTTTTCGGTTCTCTTCCATTTATGATGAATGGTTTTAAGTGTGCTGAACCAATGGCTGCTAAATCACGATAGATGTCGGAAAACAAATTGGCTTTCTCGGTAATGAAAATTGGTTTCATGCCTTGCTTACAAGCGTAACGTATCATGGCTGCTGCAATACGACCTTTACCAATCCCTGTTTGGTCTCCGATAATCATGCCTTGCCCACGAGCCTCTACATTGTATATACTCATGGCAACCGCATCAATTTGTTCGGCAGAAAGTGCCTTGCATAAATCATTATGCGAAGCATATCCTAAACGATGCCTTACAAAATTATCCATGCTTCCACCAACTTCATTTTTCACTTTGGCTAATGCAGCGTGAGTTTCAAAACCCATTGAATCGGGAACTTGCGTATCTAATACTACACAAGCATTAGAGGCTGGGCGGTATGGCATCCCCAATTCATCACCCTCAAAATATTTTAGTAGTTCGTTTGCTTCTCTTTCTAGTTCGTTTATGTCAATCATAAAATCTTCGTTATTTGTTATTTCTTCTTCGTCCGTTACGCTCAGTATTCGTTCATACAGTTCATCAAATGATTTTACTACTTTACTGTTTTCCAAATTTTTAATCGGGGCTGCGCCATTGGGTTCTTGCTTTCTTCCGCTTATCAAAATCAATCTTACAGGAAAGCCAGTACCTTGTCGGGTGTATAATTTATTACCATCAATTTGAATCACTTCCTCAACGAAGTAGTGATGATAGAGGTAATTAAAAAACACTCTATTTTTGCCTTTCTCAATTCTGCCTAATTTATCCCAACGTGTATGACCTCCTATAATAATGGCAGCCTTTCCGTCATTTGCCATTGTATCTAATGCACGTAACGCCATCAAGTGGTCAAGGTCTTTCATTGGAAAAGTGCTGAACTCTATCGGTGTATCTAATCTCCCGAAGGGCGGATTTGTGATGACGGCTTGAAATGTGCCTTGTAAATCAATGTATGAAAAAGGAGTTGTAGCATCACGATTAAACACATTAGCAAAACCTTGTGTTTTTAAATTACGATTGCGGATATTGTCAATCTCGTTTACGTAAACTCGTTTGGGATTGGCAGCAATCGTTAATAAACCATTTCCTGCACTTGGTTCAAAAGCATAACCTCCCTTTTTATCCAAATAAGGTAAGCCACAATACACACCCATTAAATAAGCTATCGGTGCTGGTGTAGAATATTGTTGTAATAAAACGGATTGCGATGTACGATGAGATAAAATCATTTGGTTGTTGTAGAGTTCGACAATCCGTTCAAATTTTTCTCTAACTGTTCCGTTACTATGTGCAATTTCTCTTGCGACATTAACGATTGATAATTCCGTTAATTCTTTGATTTCTGTTTTATCATTAATCTTTAATGAGTAAGCTAAGGCTTCTACACTACGCTTAGTGTGTTTATAGCCCATGCGTAAATCCTTTTGCATAAAGGTTACAAACTCTAAAAAGTTTGGAGCAAGTATCTTTTGCTCCAAACCCAATAAGGTGTGTATGTCATTTGCTAAATGGTTCATTAGGCTGCAAGAAACTTTAGGGTTAATGTTGCTCCACGTAAATACACGAACTTAGAAGATGAACCACTTACTCTGCGTATGGCAAATGAATACGCGTTACCAGCCTCTACGTTAAATACGTTGCTGCTTAGTGTTATATAACTTGAATTAGAAAATGAAAGTGTAGAACCTGCAACAATGCTATTTGCAGCGACATCAACTAAGCATAATTCGCCTGTTAGTCCTGCATCAACCATAACATTAGCAAAGTATTGAGCTTTTATGCTTGAGCTTCTACTCGGAAAGAAATTACCGTTTAAAGGTAACGCCAAAACATTTGTATTAACGACTAATAAAGCACTCTTTGTACTAAAAACAGATGGTAACACCAGCGGTAAGCTGGTGTTACAAAATACATCTGAACTAGCAAGTGATTTTGGCGTTACAATGTGTTTATCGCTTGTGCCAGCGTTTACATCTAAACCTGTGGTGTTAGCGAACGAATACAATTTGCCTGTCAATAAGTCCAAAAATCGTCCCATGTTATGCGTAGATTAAAGTTGCTCTATCGTTCCACACATTGTCAAAGTTCTTATTGCCATCAGCCCATTGATAAGAACATACTTCCGCATTGATACTTACACGTTGTATCGCCCAAACTGCATCCGCTCCATTTGCTGCTGGTGAAGCAAAGCCCTTATAGATAACATTCGGATTGCTCTCATCTACCATTACTGGCTCAAAGAATATTTTGTTATCCAATGAGCTTACTGCATTTTTAATGCTATCTGCTGTTGAGCTAAGTGCCGATAACTTTTCGATTTCAATAATTTGTTTTGCTTCGGTTGCAGTTCCAGCAGTTACATTAGCTGCTAAAAATTCATTGATAGCTTCTTTCAACGCTTCTGCATCGGCAGTTACAGGTGCAGTAACATCGGCAAAAGGAATAAATACATTGTATAATGCTCCTTTTCCAATATCAATTTTTACGATGTTGCTTTTTACAACTACTATTTCTAGTATTTGATTTTTCATAATATTGCGAACTTGCGCTCCATTAACTATTTTAATACTTGCTCCGTTATTTGTGATTTGAATTGCCATTTTTCTTTTTCTTTTAAATTTTAACTATGCCATTCTTCCATTTTGTCCCAATCAATAGCCTTAACCAATTCCTCCATGCTTTTATACCATTCGGAATCTCTGCCAAAACCTATTATTTTAATTGAGCCTTTTCTTTTTTCTAATCCCTTTACTAAGATTTGACTATATTGAGCACCCATCCAATTAAAGGGCTTCTTAAATGTTAGAATATTGCCTTCTTTTTTTATTGTTTTTACTCTTTTTTCAAAGGTGTCATATTTCAAATAGGATGAAACGCTTATCGGGAAATAGTATTTAATTGTCATTCCATGTACTTCATAAATCCCACCTCTTTCTGAAATTGTCTTTATCTGTTTTTGCAGAGGGTCTTTATTTGTATGTGTTTTACTAAATACTTTCATGTCCGATTATTTTTCTTCATCGTCTTTTTTAATAACTGCCTTAGTAATCATTTCACCGACCCACGCTCCAATAAACCCTCCAATCATTACATACGGAACGACATCTTTTTCATGTGATTTTCCATAGTAGTAAGAGGCTAATGAACCAATGAGTGTGAACGTTGATACCAATGTTTTTTCTGTCATACTTTATTTTAAGGTTTGTTTAATTAATAATGCTCCCGAAAAACCTGATAACAATATCATTGCACCAGCACATAGTTTTGATTTTAAAACCGCTTTGCGTTGAACTTTATAAGCTGTATTCAATTCTTCACTTAATCTTTGTTCTCGCAGCTCATTTAACTTCATCACATCTTTTAAATTAACTATCTCGCTATTTTTTAATCTGATGATACTATCCTGTTTAATACTTACCAATTCAAGTGTTTGTATTGTTTCTCTGCATATCGAATCAGTTTCCTGATAAGCAGCCATGTATTCATAAGTGATTGCTTTAATGCTATCCACAGGAATCATACTACTGTCCGAATTTTGAAACTGCTCAGTTATTTTACTTTCTAGTTGTGTTGCTTGAAATCTTAAAACTGCAATGGTTCGTTTGTTTCCTTTAACAATAGTTTTTAAACTATCTTTACTATCGCTTAACGATTTAATTTGATTGTGATAACTCGTTTCCAGTTCGCTTACTTTGTCTTGGTACGCTTTGTAAAAACTACTATCAATTGGTATTTGTTCAGGTTTGTTGGGTTGGTTTAACTGACAGGTTCCAACCATAAATACTAAGGCAAAAATGCCGAATGCGATTCCAAAATTTCTTAATACGTTTTTCATAAATGATATTTTAAATTGTTTTTTACTCGTTTGATTTATGTTTTTCGATGCTATAACCGAAGCATCCAGCGGCAATTAAACTCACAATAGAATAGAACATATACTCAGGTGTTGTAGAGTTAAACAGGATTTGAGCAAACCAGCTAATCACTACTAACACTAAGCAAACTGCAATTACAAATTCTCTTAAACTGTAATTGTTTGTTTTATCTTTTAAGAGTTCTTTGAGGTAATTAAGAATGTTCATTTTTTTTAGGTTTTATTGTTTCCATGATTTCATGTCTAAAAGCATAAGCGGTAGCAGCCAATACAACTGCACTTCCCAGTACATACCAAATTGTAAAATCTGCATTTGGTTTTTTATTATCCAACTCTGTTAATCTGTATGCACTTATTAAACCTCTCAGAGCCTTGCTGTAATTTGGGCTTTCAGAATATCCTGCTCGTTGTAATGCCTCTGTTTGTAGTTCAGGTGTTTTGGCAGCAAATACACCATAGGCTTTATAGCGAGAATTGACGATTAAAAAATTGGTGTGGTCTTTTAAACTATCCAACGCTGATGGATAAACCCTGAAGTAACTTACAGGCTTTCCGTCTCGTGGAGTTGATAAAGCGACTTTCTTTCCTTTCCATCGTCTGTCTGCTTTAATTCCGAAATAATTATTTGCTTTTCTTACCGCTAATCCTTTACCTATTCCAAACTTTCCGTTGGCATCTCTACCGCTACTTTCTATAATCATTTGAGCCATTTTTACAGAAGGAAAGAGGCTGGTGTTTTGCACGCTGCGAATAACGTCGGCTGCATTTCGTTTAATAAATTCCTCTACTTCTTTGCTCATTTGATTATTTTCTTTTGGGCTTTATGCTGCGTTATCTAAATCAGGTGTGTAATTGGCTAACCATGTTTTTACATCAAAACTCGGACAAGCTTTATGCACGTTCGGAAAATCTCTATGACCAAGAGGCTTGGCTCCCTTGTATCTCTCCGTTAGTTCAACTATTAAATCGAACATGGAATTTTCCTGAGAGCGTGTACGAGTGTCTTTTGGTTTACCAGCTTTGTCAATCCCTCCGATATATGCTACATTAATACTTGCGCTGTTATGGGCATACACACCGTTACTATTTTTACTTTCATCTAAAAGTTGAATAATTTCACCATCCGCTTTGATGATATAGTGATAGCCAACAGTATCACCCCAGCCACGTTTTTCTTTCCAATAACGTTTGATACTTTCAATCGTTGTATTGCTTGGAGTTGCTGAGCAATGGATAACGATGTATTTGATATTTCTTTTACTCATTGTTTTGTCTGTTTTACTGTTTTAATTAATTGTACTTTTTGACGTGTTGGGTTTCTACTAGAAAGTAGTGTTCATCATTTCGGAACAGAGTGTATGCGCCACGATTGGTAATGTATTTTCCAAGTACCATATTTGCTGGAACACCTACCGATGTTTTTGGATTTTTCCAAACTCTTGTTGACTGAATAGTAATAATTTGAGTTGAGTTATCAATTCCATTTAATGACCACTTGTTTCCGTCATACTTCAAACCCATATTTGAAAAGGCTAAGCGAATGACATCTTTTTGTTTTGCATCCGAAAAACTGTTTAGCATACCATTGACCAGCGTTTGTCTTACTGAACCGATGCGATAGTTTACAAACACATCACTTACTGCTTTGTAATCATCTGTATTGCGAAGTGTTTTTAACTGACTGATAGCTTTATTAAAATCTTTCGTTACAGCTGCCATGTATAAGTTTTTAGCAACGGTTGCATAATCAGGACTTGCGCCCTTCACGAATAGGTTGTATGTTGTTTCGGTTACACTTTCTCCCAGTCCAAGTTTTTTCAAGGCTGCTGACATCTCAGAACCAAAGTCCCCGTCAGCTCCGTACTTAGGTAAAATGGTTTTACCGTACTTAGCTATCAGAGCTTCCTGAAATGCTTTCACTAATGCTCCTTTACTTCCTTTTGTTAGGGGAAAGTTTGTTGTTTCCTTTACTTCGCTTGATTGTTTTGGGGCTTGATACTTTGGTGGTGGCGGTGCTGATTCGCTGGAGGTATCATTAGTTGTATCGGGAATTTCATTACTGGATTGTTTATGTTTCTTCCAATACTGAAAACAAAAATAACTCAATGCTCCTGTGGCCGCAACTCCTAACCCTATTAACGCCCATTTTGTTGCGCTGCTTTTTTTAGGTTGTGCAACAGCTTTACTTTGAGGCAAGCCATTCAGCCCCTTTCCTTTTTTCGTTCTATGTTTATTTCTCTTGCTCATCTTATGCTTTACGCTTTGAGGTTATTATTTGCATATAGGCTGGATATTCCCAGTATTCCAGTTCTGATTTTAAGACAGTAATTAAGTTATCTCCATACTCCTTTTTATATTGTACTCCGACTTTTATAAAGTCATTTTGTGTAGGGATTTCATTAAACACCGCTTTAATAGCTGGTTCATCTGTACCGGGTATGAAACTGTAAGTTTTATCAAATGCTGCTTTTAGTCGTTTTGCCCAAGCTACATACTGGTTGGTTGTTGGTGCTTGTCCTTTCTTTTCGGGTTTAGCAGCAATTATTTGCAACATCTCATTGTATTCACTTGCTTGTAATTCATCACTCATGTCCTCATACATATTGCGGTGATACTCTTTTTTGTAGGCTTTAAAAACCTTATCTAATTCTTGCCGAGTTTCTATATCGCTCAATACTTTTCTGAGTTTTGGTAAATCTGTTCCCCAGTAACCGTCATTTTCAAAAGACATTTTTATTTGTTTGGCAATGGTTTCGGGAGTGCCATCATCAAAACTTTTTGAATGTGCTTTGTCTTCGACTTTATTTTTAATGAACTTTGTTCCCAACCATACCAAGCCTGTCAGACCTGCTGCTGCAAGAACGGAGTAGCCTATTTTCTCTTTCAGGCTTAAACCATCATTCATGCTTCTTTGCCTTTCAGCTACTAAAGCATCAATGTCTGTTTGTCTTCTTTTGGTTGTGTAATTCATTTTAATTTTATTCTATACACCCAATGCTGATTTTGCCATTGCTGTTTTTACTGGGTCGTTTTTAATGATGTCCGCTAATTTGTCAAGCTCTTTATCATTCAGTTTTGCAGCTAACACCGTAAGAGCTTTCATTTTTGTATTTGCTTCTCCCTCTGTTTTTGCTGTGATTTCAATTTTATAAGTGAACTTTTGCATGATTCTTTTTTTATTAATTGTGATTACTTTTCTTCTGTGCTTGGTTCTACTTCCTCTTCATTAATAAATTCAAGTACTTGAGGAATGAGTGTTTTATCTTCATTTAATGCGTCTAAGATTTCCAACACAGAGCCAAACTCATTTTCATTAAACTGGCTTTGGATTTGTTTCATTAGTTCCAATGAGTGTTTGTCTTCCTCGTTTAATGCAGGTGCTTGAGTTGTATTGGCATCAAGTTTCTCAAAAGTGGCTTCGGTGTTAGTTTCAGGGGTATTCTGCGTTTCGGAATTTTCTGCTTTCACTAAACCAGCCAGTCCCGATAGAATAGGAATTTTCTTGAACGAACCTTTTGTGATTAAGCCATCTAGTGCAACCGATAACATATCGCCAACATGAATACCACCGATTTTGTTTCCGTTCTTTTGAGCGATGTAGATTTTGTTCTCCAATTCACGGATGCACATATCTTTTTCTCGACTCTCTTGTTCCAGTCTTCTGATGTCTCCTTTTAGTGATGCGATTTGGATTTCTTCCTGTGTGCGTTTAGCGTTACTTGTTCTCCATTCACTAATATCATTTTTTGAATATTTAGGTAATGGCATTCCATTCAATCCCATGCTTTGTGCATCTTCTCTTGATTTTGCTTTTAAAATGAAAATGTATTGGTCATTACGAGGGGATAGGGAAGAATTATAAATGATGATTTTTAATTGTTCGGTATCAACATTGATATAATCCTCATAGGCATCAAAGTCGCTGATTTCATCTGTCTTTGGAACAGCTTTTAAATTGTCCACGAAAATTTCATAGAACTTAGCTTTATTCTTTTCAGATAGCGTTTGTAAATGACTTTTTAAGCGGTCAATTTTATTTTGGTCGAAATTATCAAACTGTATAGGCATATTATTTTGTTTTAGTTTTTTATTTATTTATTTTTTGATTTGTGCTTTGGTATGACTTGGATAAAACGAATGTGATTGATTTGCGAAGCATAATTGTTAATAGTGATAGCTCCTTGATGTTCGTATGTCTGCTCGTTGATTTTATCTTCTGCGATGTCGAACAATCCAAAATCTGATTGCACACTCATGTCGGCTATTTCTTCAACAAGGATGAAAAATTGATTATAGGCATCAAACTCTATCTTTTCATTTGCTTGTAACACAAAGTGTCTAAAGCGTATGTAGTAGTCCGAACCATAACCGAGTTCCTTCATTCGGCGAGGGATATATTCTAAAGCAAGTGCTACGTTCATTTTATTTTGTTTTAATTGTTGTTCTTACAGAGAGTGCCACACATAAACATTTACTTGGTAATTGAAATCCGTTCTACTCTGAAGTCCGATATTGTCTTTAAACATTCCGAGTAAAATGGTACTGTCGGCATTGGTGATAACAACATCTTCAAACGTTTGCATCTGATGTGTAAAGACTTGCGGTTGCCAGTTTCTTTGTTTAGAAAAATCACCGTAACCAATGTTATTATCTATTCGTAGTTCACCAGCATAAAAGATGTTCGCTTCTTCGCAGCTTTGTAATTTCAACTCACCAATTAGGATATTACGTTTAAAAGGTGTGTGCCTTACTTCAGAAGCGTTTGCTTGTAGTGTAACTTCTTCTTTAATAGCTACATTATTTACAAGTGATGTTTCTGCCATTACGGCTATGGCTTCTTTTCCTTTTGTCTCCTTTAAAAATCTACCACCTATTTCTACGCCTATTACTTTCTTTGCTGTCTTAGGTAATTTGATTTGAAAGTGCTTTACTTGTCCAGCTTTAGTGATAATAACTGGCGTGACACAAACTTGTTCTTTCATCATAACTCATCCTCCATTTCACAATCCACGTAAAGCGACACACGATAGGTCGTAAATCCTGTTCTACCATCATCAGCATCTATGTAACTTAATTTGATGATGCCATTACCAATGTTATCCGTATCAATTTTATAGTAGCGTTCATTGGGTGAAACATTTACACCTGACATCAATAATTTACTTTCGTAGTTTTCAGGAAAATATTCTTGGTTGTTAATTTCAATTTTTTGTGTTCCCCTGTAATACAGTAAATCATCTTTATCCGAAGTAACCAACAAGCCTTTGACACGTTTGATATTTTTATCCAATTCAAATGTTTTGCTCACACTTCTGTTGGCATCAACTACTTGAATGTCGTATCGTTTTTTTACTATCTTTAGCATGATTTTTTCATTTATTAATTAGGTTTTAAAAGTCCGCTGCAAATGGCAGCGGACTTTTTTTGTTTGGTTAACTAGGGAGTAGTAATTGTTCCGTGTAAACCAACAAACAAATGGGTCTTAGGGTCTAAGCCGTCCATTGTTCCTAATTCGATGGTCATCTCCATTAAGATGTCATCGTGAATTAAACGTGGGTTAGCTAACTTGTAATAGCCAATAGGGACATTGTGCATATTACTTGTTTTAAAGACATTGTTGCTGGTTTCAGGAACGATTTGTTTTTTATTACTCTTTAATGAGAACTCACCATTCACTAATGGGGCGAAGTCTTCCAATGCTCCGAATTTGGTTGCCATTACTTTATCCTTTGTCATATCAGCAGCTACACCAGCTAATAAAACAATACCGCTTACCAAAATGGCTTGGTTCTTGGGTAACTTTGCATTCGACACATTACGCAAACCGATTTCTTTGTCGTCCTGTGTTTCAAACATTTTAATTGTTTTTGAACTTACAGGTTTGATACTGTATATAACGGTATCAGCTAAACGCAAATCACCTTTTGCTAATGCTTCTTTGATGTGTGCAGGTAATTCACCAAAATGTTTTTCCATTTCTGCACGAGAGCCTCTGCTAACCGCTCCTGTACTGGCTAATCGGTTAATGGTTCTTAATCGCTTAATCGGATTCATTCTGCGTAATGCTCCGAGTAATTCATCGTTACCTTCTAAACCTTCTAAGCCTAACAACGCACCTACGTTGTTATATTCTTCTACCCCTTCTAATACGTCTAACATAATTTTCTGTTTTTTTGGTTTTTACTTTTTGTTTATTTTTTTCTCTTTTGATTGTCATTTTTTACTTACAAAAAGGGCGTAGCTTTCCTGTACCTCTACTTTTGATAAATAGGGTTTGCTTATACTGCAAGATGTTTAAGTAGGAACGGAGCGGCTTACAGCCCTTTTAGTTAGTATATGACTTCGTCGTTTACGCCAGCCATATCATCGTATGTGCCTGACATTTGTTTACGTTCATATTGTTCACCTAATCGAGCAATCTCTTGTTCGATATTGTCCAGCGAACCCATATCGAGTTCTTTGTTTTCCGACTGAGGGTATTTAAAATACTGAACGTTCCCCATGCCGTTGGTGCTTTCTTCTTCTTGTTTCTTTGGTTTGATGATTTTATCCAAATACAAACGTTGTTTAAAGTTTTCGCTAAACGATTTTACTCGCTCTTTAACTCCGTCCATTCCTGATAAGCCATTCACCGCACCTGAACCGATCTGATAGCCTCCCGATGCCATCATCCCTAATCCGAAACTTGTTGCCATTGGTACACCAGCATAATGCCCTATTAAGGATGTGCCTAAACCAACTAACAAGGAGGGTTTGCCTATGGCTGCTCCCGCTAAGCCTCCGCCAACAACTCCAATTGTTAAGTCCTTTAGCGTTTCGATAGCAGAGTTTTTTCCATTGCCTTTGGTATCTAATTCGCTGGTTAATGACAGCACCTGAGAGTGTTTTTTGTAACTGGACTTTTTACTTTTCTTCTTACTCATGTTTCTTTGTTTTTAAAGGGTTTTACATTAAATCAACTTTGTGCTTGTAGTGCTGGTGATTTGTTTTCCCTTTTGGTTTTCTTTTTTTCTTTTTTCTCGGAACTCCGTTTAAGGCTGGTGTTGCTCCTTTTGGTTTTGTATTAGCTCTATTTTTTTTAAACGCCTTGTAACCGAAATAAAGAACGGCTGCTGCTCCAAGTCCAATCCCTACTGGCTTCATCCACTTTTTGTTATTTTCCCAAAACTCTTTGAAGCCTCCGCTTTTAGGTTCTGTTGTTGTTCCAGTAGTGTTCGTTTCTTTAGCATCAGCAGTTCGTGCAGCAGCATTATTGTTTCCCTCGCCCGATTCGCCAGTGCTAACTTCGTTGCTCGTTTTATTCGCTGGCATATTTCCACCGTCTGTTGAACCTCCCGAATTTTCTGATGATTCATTTCTACTCTCAGAGCTTCCTCCTGAACTATTGCTGGAACTACTGTTAGAAGAACTTGACGTGGAATTTTCAGAAGTTTCATTTGAGCTATTCTCTGAACTTGAATTTTCTCCACCGCTTTCACCTCCTGCATTTTCAGCAGCATTAAAATCATTAGCTCCTTTTTTCTTCGGAAATACATTACCAATTGATTTTAGTAAGCCAGCAATGGCAGTCATTACGGTTGTGGCTGCGGTGATGGCTGCTCCTGTTGCAACGGCTGAACCCAAACCCTCTGTTCCTTCCAGTCCGTTTACAAATTCATCCTGATAGATGCCTGTGCCAAGCAAAGTGTTTAGGCTGGTATATTCATTTACACCTGAGAACTCATCTACTCCGTGTATCATACCCAAACCGTTTACTTCTTTGTTTCTGTTTCCTCTACCTGTAAGGATAGCCTTTCGCAAATTTTCAGGTTTACCACCAGCGGTATAAAAAATCTGTTCGGTTTTGTAAAGCACTTTTTTCAATCGGTCAAACTTACTCATGTCTGCTCCCTTTTGTTGTGCTTCCTGTTCGCCCAAATAAGCCCATTTCAAACGTTGCGCTACTTTCATAATGTTGAGCTTCATAGATGCTAGTATGCCTGCACGTAATAAAGCGGTTGCGGGATTTACTTTATTCGTTACGTTTAAAACTCGCTTGGCGATGTTTTTGAATTTTTGGAATCCTTTTCTTTTTCCTTTTCCGCCCTGATTCCCTTCGGGCATTGCTGATGAACTAGCGTTCCTGCGAAATAATCCACGTCTCCCTAAGTCGCCTATTTCACTATCCCAACCAAACAAATCCTGTGCGTCCACATTTCCGTTTAGTTTATCGTCATCAATTCCATCTAAAAATTGTAAATCCATTTTGTAGTCCTTTTTTTCTGTGTATGGTTCTTCGTAATTAAAACTATCCACTACACAATCCATCGTGATATATTTTCCATTCCCTATTGGTACTATCGGATAGATGTGCTGGAAGTAGTCCTCTTTGTACTTTGTGATACGGTTGATTATCGGTATATTCAACGCTGTTAAGCACGTTCCAATAAATGTTGTAAAGCAGTCGCAATCTCCAGTTGCATCATGTATCAATCTTCTTGGGCTTCTTACTTGTTCAATACCTCTCTCGTCTTTCTTGTAAGCAATGTGTTGTTTTACAAAGTACCATAGCTTCTCACAAGCTGTATAAGTATCAAGACCTTTTAATTCCTGATTGATAAAATCCTCCACTTGCCACATACATTTTGAAACTACCTTTGGAATAAATGCAACCGTATCACTTACACCAGCTCCTTTCTTAATGGTCTTGTCAATTGCCAATGCTCTTGGGAACAAATGGCGATATGGTTCAAGGCTTTTTAGTTTTATGATTGTTGTTGATTCCATTATGATTTGTTTCTTAAAGTGATGTCAGTAGATTTTTCATAGGGTAGTTTTTCCCAGCCTAAATCAACATTGGTAATTGTCTTAACTGTAATGAGTGCGGAATCATTTTGGGTTAAGGCTTTTAGCAATCCTGCTCCGACTGAAAACAATCCTGTGTATGGTACGAGTATCATAATTCCCTCTACATTTACTTCACCATTCTTAGGAATACTGATTGTTTTATCTATGACTTGAGATGTCCCGATAACTGAATCCTTAAATAGTGCTTTTACAAAAGGGTACTTTATTTTAAATCCTACCGAACTTGGATTTTTGATTTGCACATCTATTCGTATTGTTATTCCCTCTAACTTTATCGAATGTATGTTTGCTTTTACAACGCTTTCTAAATTGGAACTGGCTTTGTTTAATCGACTTGCATAGGTTGCTAAACCAACCAACCCAGCACCTATGCCCGATATAATCCCTATTTTTTTCCAGTTTGCCATTTTTGTTTTGTCTTTTATCTTGTGTCTTTTCTCGTTTTTAAAATGTTATTACTTCTGTTTTTTCTTCATACGATTGCTTAAATAATCTCCAGCTAGCTTGAACGTCATCCATATTGCACCTCCAATCACCGCCTTAACTGCATAATCCGTTAATCCTGAATAATCCATGTTGGCAAACAGTATCGCTCCTGTTAAGAACGTATGAGATGTACTGTCACTTGCTACTTCGTTACTTTTCATATTTCCTCCTTTTTTAAATGTTTGTCGTTTTGTGAGTACAAAGTTCTGCAAGGGTTTTGAGATGCGGACTGGATATTGAACTCAGACCATTTTCATTTTACTTTTATGATTATTCTTTTACTTTCTTATGCTGCCTGATTAACTACTTGACAGGGCAATCCAAAAGTTTCAACTATAAACAAAACTTGTCTTACACTATAAACTCCACCGATAGGTTTGCCGAGTTGTGGCTCTATTGCTTTTGTCCAGCGGTTGAAAATGTATTTGCTGATTCCGATGCGTTCGTATAATTCTTTTTTACTATATGGTCTTACCTCAAACGGTTTTTCCATTACTACTACTTTTGCTGTTTGGATCATGTTATTTAATTTTTTATGGTGTTTGATTTTTGAATTAGAAATTGAAGTATTGAATGTGCATGATGCTATTCATAAAGAGTTGCAATAAGTCATGATGCTTTAATCGGATTAATTCTCTGCGGTAGTGTAGCATATCCAAGATGTTTCGTGTATCAGCATATCTTAATAATGCTTTAGCCAGTAGAGAAATTCCCTCGTTATAATGTGGTACAGTTTCACGTTGCTCTTCAACTACCTTGTACCAGCTCATTGTACCAGCTAATCCATTTTTGTAATTGATGTTTAACCAATCAATCGGTTTTGAAATGTATCTCCCTTTTTTGCGTGTTAGGTAACGTTTGGTTAAGCATACACGCTCTACTAATTGTTTAAAAGTGATGTCAATGTTTCTGCTTCCTTTAAAGTGTTCGGATAATAATGCTTTAAATTCTTTTTCTTCATCATTGGTAAAAAGTTGCGTGTTCCAAAAAGAGGCTTTACAGATTAACCATAAGTTTTCGATAGCGATTTCTTTTTTTGTGCGTGCGAATAATCCGCCTTTAATTACTCTTAATGTACTTGCTCTTCTTGTACTTTTTTCGGTTACTTTTTTTACTGTGTTCATGATATGTTGTTTTATTGATTACTTGTTTTGATTTGACGAGACAAAGTAACGACAACAAAAAACGGCACTGACTGGATTTGACTGGAAACTCAACAACTGTGCATTCCGTGACTGGTATTGACTGGATTTGATTGGATATGACCAGAAATATTTTACGCAATTATTGACGTAATTATAGAAATTGAAATAAAAAAGAGCATAAAAAAACCGATTGAATTTTCAATCGGTTTTTTATAGGTTTAGTTGATTACTTTTTACTACTATTTATTATTGAGGCTAAAAAAACGGAACAATACAAAATGCCTAAAAAACCTTCAATAAATACTAATATGCTTTTAATTAGAACTTGACTTTCTTGTCCTATATCTCCAAATCCTATCGTTAAGAAAGTGTATATTGAAAAATAAACGGCTTTGTCAAAACCTTCACCAAGTATTAGCCAGTACAATACTGAGAATAGTGAGATGATACCAAGCATCCAGTAAAAAACGTGTTTAGGATTATAAAAATATCCAAATAAAACAAGATAGTTTGATGATGTGGCTTTAGCAATTTCATAGTTAACCTTTCTCTTTTCTTCGATACTTCTAGCAGCCTGTAATACAAGTTTGTGATAAATTTCAGATACATCAGAAATAGTTTGATTGCTTTTTAATATAAACTTTGAATAGTCTGTAATGGCAATGCTTTTCTTGTCGGTACTGAATTGAGATATGTTAAGATTGCTCAAGGAATATTTACTTACAGAAGTTTGTTCAAATTGTAGTGTTTCACATTTTTCATTTTCAATTTCTAAGATTCCAATCTCTGAACCGAAGAAATCAATTCGCTCACTTCTTCCTGATATAAATAGTTTTTCTATTCGAGTTAAGTCAATCGCAATGTTCTTTTTAATATCATAGGATGTTAAATTGCATGATTTTTTGATTTCACTTTTATAAACAAAAAAGCCATAATCTTTTGGCTCTGTTTTGCCCTCCCATCTAATAAATAATCCTTCTCTAAATTCACAATTATGAATTTCGATTTTACTTTGATTATCGACCAAAGTAATAGCAATTGTTTCATTAAAAATTTTATCTTTTAGGAAATATGTTGCCCCCAGCATACTGATACGTCTGATGTTTAACAAATCCATGTAATCCTCCTTTGTATTGGGGCATTGATTTAGTATTCTAAGTTCCTTTAGTGAATCCATTTTACAGTATTACACCATAAAGATACAAAATAAAATTGCCAGCTTATTTCAGGCTGGCATTACTAAAAAAATCAATATGTAAACTTATTTTTTATACTCTTCAATTATCTCAAATGGACGACCTAACAAATTCATTATTAGTTCCACTTGTTTCACATTCCAACGATGCCCAATTCGTTCACCTAAATGATGTCTCACTTTTGCAACATCTCTTCTCCACGTACTTTCGCTTGTGTTAAATATTTTAGCCAGTTCCTTATTTGTGTATGGCTTAATCACAATTTTTACTACTGATGTTTTCATTCTACCTACTATGTATCTATTATTTTTCTACTAAAATTTAATCATTGTATCGGTTCAAAAAGTCCTCGCTATTCAAATGGAGAATCGATGCCATTTTTGCTACACTTAATTTTTGCTTGGTTCTATAATTGGTCAGTAAATCTCTTACCAATTTATACTGTTCAATTTTCACATCTAATTCTTTGGGTTCTCTACGTCTTATATTTTGTGCATTGAATTGTTTTACTAAATAATGTTTTTGGTTGTCTGTAATTAATTCCAAATCACTTGCTCGGTACATTAATGCCTGCATTGATACTTTCCATTTGCGTTTTAAATCTCCTAGCTTGGGTAAGGTTAAATCCTGTAAGTCGTTTTTAATGTCACGTTCAGGCATTAAAAATTCGGCAGCAAATAAATTGGCTTCGTGTGATAAGTCTCTATCGTATTTTGGCTCTGTAAATACGTGCATGATTAAATGTCCCAATTCATAAGCCAATGTAAAACGTTGTCGGTCTCCCAATAATGTTTTATTGGTTATGATAATCGGGTATTTATCTAATGCCATTGTGCTGCGACCATCAACACGCTCGGTTTTAAAATCAAGACTTTGTAAAATAATTGTATGCTCTTCCAACACTTCTGCTACACTATCTATAACGCCACGTTCAATCTTCCAAAGTTTACGAAGCTGTTTTGCACACTCTTGTGGCGAACCATATTTGTTAACGTCTAATATTGGTAATTTTGGTTCAGATACACGTAATAGGTTTATTAGTATTTCTGTATTTAATCTTGTTACATTTATGTTAGCCTCAATTTGCGTTATTAGTTTTGCAGCCACAACATTACGCTTGCGGTAGCTTAAAGAAAGTGGTAATACTTCGCCTTTTTGATAAAAAAAGCTTTCAGGGTAATTGAGTATTGTGCTAATTTTTTTAATGGCTTCTTTCGATACTCCCATGCCTTCGTTTTCCCAACGTGTAACACTCGAACTGTTTACATCTAATTTCTCAGCAAGTTCTTTATTTTCCATTCCTCTCGATTCTCTCGCAATAGAAATCATTTTTTGGTTTATAGATTGCGTTTGTAACATCATTTTTAATTTAATAAATCAAAATTAATAATAATTTCCAATATTGCGTTATAAATTGCGTAAATAATTGCCTTAAAATTGCTTTTACTTGATTATCAGTTACTTATAATTTACCACTTAGTTCATTAATTTAACAGAAGTTATGGCATGAATTTGCTTTTACGTAATCTTACAGAAGAGATTTCATAAAAAATGCCTTTTATAATTTTATAAAAGGCATTTTTTGTATTGATTGAAAAATTGTGTTTAATATGCATTTTTTTAGATTCTCCCTATTCGACATAAAACGTATGAGCCATTGATTTATTATGATTGCCTTGATGGGAGATAGAGGGAAAGGAGCTTATTTCATTATCCTATATCTGTTTTTTGCTACAAAGTCGTAAATTTTATCTGCAATTTTATAAGGTAGAATATTTAAAATAAACAAACACTTTAACGGATAGCTAGAGTTCTTTATTAAAACAAAAACTGCTTTAGATTTTGTATAATATGTATTATTTATACAAACATAAATTGTATTTTTATTAATAGGAGTTATTTGAAATTCTTCTTTAAGAAAAGTCCTTGATTTAACGTCATAAAGTGATAAATAAAGAAAATCACTTAATAATTGTTTTTTGAAGAATAAAATAATTTTAGTGCAAAAGGCACATTTATCATCAAATACAATTATTTTCCTAGAAAAATTTGGACGATTCACTTTTTTATTTATATTTGTTAAACAAAAATATTAAACATGATGAATATAAACAAAAAAATTGCCTTGAACGTAACAATTGTATGTTCAATTTTAGCTACTTCAATTATTGTTGTAGGCTGTAAAAAAGAAAATGTATATCCAAGCAAGGATTCTTCAAGCAATTCAAATGCTGAAGTATTATCGTCTACTTCAAATGCAAGAAAAGCAAATGGATTAAGCTACAAGGGAGAAGAGATTTTTAGAGGAGTATTTTTTATGAATGGGGAATTTGCCTCTGAAATTAATTCTTATAAAAATGTTAATATTTATGCTGGAGCAAGCCCTGCACAATATGCTGACGAACTTCTTAACCAAAATAGTATTATTGAAACAATTAATAAACAAGACCCGAATTTCTTTACCTATTTTGAAGGGGAAATGAAAAGTGGCTCATGTACAAGGATTGATAAAGCTTTGGACAAGGGTGTTTTTGTATTAATTAATGCTATGCGTCAAATTCCAGCTTATGCATCATTAATGAAAATGGTTCAAGGAGAACCTGTTATTAACAAAGCTAAGTCTAATCAAGGACTAAGTCCTAATTATCAACAAGTTCTTTCTGATGATTTAATAGCTCAAAATCCTGATTTGCTAGATAATAATCCAATTGCTCCAAATGTCGTTCAAGGGCAAGCTGCTGCGTTAGTAGCTAGAGTTGTTTATTTTTCTGTTGCTATACATAATACATATGCAGCAACTATTAATGTAGCAGCAATTGCGAATGGTGCAGTATATGCTGCTATTGTTTTATGGAAGGCAAAATGGTGTTGGACTAGCGAGTTAGTATCGTATGACAATAGTGATATTCCTGTATATGCGAGAAAACTTAATAGTTTAAAGTATGACCATTTCGTAAAGGATTTATGTGATATTAATTATTAATTAATATTTTATTTAACATTAACAACAAGGGTCTAATTATATTAGACCCTTTCTTCTAAATTTTAATGAAAAAAATAGTATATTTTTACTTACTGATTTTTTTATCAGCGGTTGGTTTTTTTATTGTCTTAGCTGATTCAGTTGAATATAATTCTTTTAATATTGGGGTTGAGACTGATAAAAAAGTTTTCACATTCATTCCTCAAGGCTGGGCTTTTTTTACTAGAAATCCAAGGGAAGCTCAGGTGCAACTTTTTAAATGTAATGGCGATAAATATGAAAAATACACGCATTATCACAGTAGTTATAAAAATTTGTTTGGCTTAATCAGAAATTCAACTAGAATAAATTATGAATTAACTGGCATATACAGCCAGATAGCTCGTGATAAGTTTAAAGATTCAGAAAGTAATATTCAAACAGGCTATATAAAGGAACTACCTTCTGATATTGTATATGTTGAAAATAAATTCGATAATCCAAGAGTTCTAGGTGAATATATTCTTGTTATACAAAAACTTGTTCCTTGGAATTGGTCAAAAAATTTAGAAAAAGAAAAAATGCCATGCAAAATAATTCGTTTAAAAATTTATTAATACAGAAATCAAATTCACTTATTGATGAGCATTTTACTCATAACATGTATAATAATGTTATGGCTAGTGCTAGGTCTCTAATTGCTCTTAGTCTCCTTCTTACCCTCTTAATTAATCCTATTGATAATTGCTTTTTACAAATAGGTGGAGATTCTGCAAATTCATTAATGAAAATTGATTCATTAATTAATAGATTTAATTTTTTCTTTTTATTTGGATTTAAAAATTTACAAATAATGTACTGGGTGGCTATTTTGGTACTTTGTTTGGTTATTTTGGGAGTATATCCGAGATTTACGTGCCTTGTACATTGGTGGGTACAATATAGTTTTATTAATTCCTCGTCAGCAGTGGAAGGAGGTGACCAAATTGCATCGAATTTGCTATTGTTATTGATTCCTATTTATATACTAGATTCTCGGAAATCACATTGGATTAACTTAAACAAGTCAGATATTAGTTTTTATAAACTAATATTTTCTAACATGTGGTTTAAGTTCATTAGATTACAGATGGCAGTAATATATTTTCATGCAGCAATTGGAAAATTTAATGTGCAAGAGTGGGCTAATGGAACCGCTATATATTATTGGTTAAATGACCCATTTTTTAAAATGCCTGACTATCTTGAAGGAATTACAAATTTATTATTAAGTAACTCCATAATCATTACTATGGTTACATGGGGATCAATACTTCTTGAATTGCTTTTGTTTACAGGATTGTTCATGGAAAAGAAATATAGAAAATATTTATTTGTGTTGGGAATTTGTTTTCATTTTTCTATTCTCTTATATTTTGGACTTGTAAGTTTTTTCATTTCAATTAGCGGAGGATTAGTAATGTATTTATGTTCAATGGATGAACCTATTGATTTCAAAAAATTTATTATATGGAAGAAATATTAATATTTATATCACCAGTGTTTTTTCACTCAATACTATTTCTTTTATTGCTCTTCTTTCCTCCAAAGAAAATTAATGCACTTTATGGTTACCGTAGTGCGTATTCTATGCAAAATCAAGAAAACTGGGACAGGATTAATGGAATCTTCAATAAGCTATTTCTAAGAATTAGCCTTGCTTCAACTATTGTATACATAGTAAATTACTATTATTTTGGAATTCACAACATTTCTATTCTAATTAATGTTGTGTGTTTTATTCTAACATTAATATTCACGATATTATTTACTGAAATAAAAATAAAACAGCTGTGAGTAAGAGAAGTTTTATTATTTGGATTATACTTTGTTTTAGTATTGGCTGGGGAACCATACTGTTAATGTATCTAAATAATGTCAATTTTGATTCATTTATAGGAAAAGCATTAATTTCAACTTTATTTATGTTTAGCCCAAGTATTAGTACTTTTATTGTGTCCAAAATATGTAATAAACACTTCAACCTAAAAAATGTAATTTTCAATTTTTCCTTTAAAAAATACTTAAAGGTTCATTTAATTTTTTTATTGTTGATTATCTCTAATTATTTATATATATACCTATTTGGTAATTTATTAGATATTAAGATATTTGGAAAATTAAATTTTAGTTACGATTACTTTATAAAAGGTATAAATGTCAAAGAACTCGAAGATTTAAGAAGTGAGTCATTTTCAAAATTTATCCCATTTATTATATTAGCAATAAGTCTTACTTTCGGTCCATTTATTTCAGGTTTCATTAATTCTATATTTACTATCGGTGAAGAAATTGGGTGGAGGGGTTATTTATTTAGTAAGTTTCAAAATTTACAAAAGTATAAAAGCTCAATAATTGTCGGGTTAATTTGGGGGATATGGCATGCGCCTCTTATTATTTTGGGATTAAATTTTCCAGAGTATCCTGTTTTAGGAATACTATTGATGATTATATCCTGTATTAGTATTAGTTTCATTTTTTATTATTTAAGAGAGACCACCTCTTCAGTTTTTAGTTGTGCATTATTACATGGAATGATTAACGCTTCAAGCGGATTCAGTGGTATTTTTATTGAAAATCAAAATTATTTATTATCTAATTTTGTTGGTGTTTCAGGTACATTAGGAATTCTAACATTAATTTTGATTTTCAGAAAGCGAATATTTTATCCAATACATAATAACTCCTACAGAAAATGGTTTTAAAATGAGTTTTACGTCTTAAAGTTTAGATTTTTAATATCATCAGGTGTGAAAAAAGCGGAAGCTAATGCGATTTGAAGTTGGGGGAGTTGTAAATATTATTTTATTAAGTTCACCTAAAAAAATCAAAAATCATGTTTATATGACAAGTGCAATTAAATTACTATCAATTTATATTTTGTATTTGTTGTGCCTAAATGTAAACTCAAATCAACTATATCGAACTCATCAATATCAACTGAATCAAGCATCGAGATATAGATAATTTCATCGTCATCAATTGAAATCTCGGCTACTCTTGTAATTATTTTTCTTGATGACTGTATAATTGTTTCTAAAATTATTAAAATAATCTCTATTCCGATTTGAAAATCTTTTAAACAGTAATTTGAATGACTTAAAAATACCGTGTGTTTTCACTTTTATACACTTATATTAACTTTCTTCAATTACTCCCTAATCATTCCTTAAATAATCCTCAATCGCTTCTCAAATCCTTTTAATTGCTCCGTAAATGGTTCTCAATTCTCCTTAATCGGTTCTGAATTGTTTTTAATTGCATTGCAATCGCATCCATTATTGCAATAATTACACCACAACAATGAAATAGAAGTAATTAATTGTTCTATTCATGTTGTCAAAGTTTAACGATGGCTAAACCAAAACTAATAAGGATATACAAGTAAATATTCCAGTCAGGCTCTAAAACATACGGATCATCTTTGTATCGTTTAACAAGAAGTAGTAAAAGTAAAATACGTAAAATGAACAAGGCTTGTTTGTATTGTGGGACTGAAATGGATTGCAAACGATTATCGAAAAAATATTGCAGTGATAATTGTAAGCAGCTGGCTTATTTCAAAAGAAATGGATTGCAACTTAACTTATCAACTTCAGAAAGTAGTAAGGATGATGTAAAAGCGGTCAACGAAAAAATAGTTGATAACGGAAATGAAATCTCGAACTTACTTGATGAGGTAGCATTGAGAGTTATAAAAATCTTAGACCTCAGAAAAAAGCAAACTGAAATGGATGATAATAACCTTTGTAAGCCAATGGCATTTGGTATTCAAAAATTTAATTCAGAAAGGAGTGAGCAATGATAAATTTTGAAGAAGAAAAAATAATCAGTATTGATAAAGCAAGAGAATTGATAGCTGGAACGGAATTAGAAAAAGCAAATGATGAGGAACTGGCAAAAGTATTAGAGAGTATCAAACAGTTTTGCGAAATAAACTTTGAGCTGTATCAGTATTTAATGAGAAAACAAGAGAGCGAAGATGATGAAAATTACCTTAATAAAGAGGCTGCATAATAAGCTCTGTATTGTCAATAATTATATTGATTATCAATTAGTTACATTTGTTTTTATGTTTAAATTTGTAAAAAAAAACTGATATGAGAAAGTCAAATGAAATCAACAAAAAAGATTTGGAAGTGAAATCTACTTCAGATGAACTTACCGAAATTCACTTTAACGAATTGTTTGGTAAAGGCAAAGTACCAGCTTCAAAAAAGCTTACGAATAATTGTGTGATTTATACTCGTGTATCTTCAAAAAGTCAAGAATCAGGATATAGCTTAGATACTCAATTAAAAGAAAATATTGAGTTCTCCCGAAAAAATAATTACAATGTATTGAGTTATTTTGGTGGAACTTATGAAAGTGCATCTACTGATGAACGTAAAGAGTTTAATCGTATGTTGACTTTCATCAAAAAAAGTAAAGAGAAGGTAACTTACATTATTGTTCACATGGTTGATAGATTTTCTCGTTCAGGAGCAAACGCCATTTATATCAAAGAGCAATTAAAGAAAAACAACATTTATATTCAGTCAGTAAGGCAACCAGTTGACGTTACGACTTCAAGTGGAGACTTTCAGCAAAATATCCAAATGATTTTCTCTCACTACGATAACCAAGTTAGGCGAGAGAAATGCGTTACAGGAATAATAGAAGCCCTAAACAGAGGCGAGTGGTGTCATGGTGTACCAACTGGCTACACAGCAATTTACGAACATGGTAAACGTAAAATTATCGTAAATGAAAAAGGTAAACTTTTACGTAAAGCGTTTTACTGGAAAGCTAATGAAGGAATTAGTAATGAAGAATGTAGAGCAAGGCTAGAAAAGCTTGGTTTTAAAGTAAACTTCCAGCGTATATCTGAGATATTTAAAAACCCTTTCTATTGTGGCTTAATTGCCCACAGATTATTGGAGGGTAAAATGGTTGAAGGCAATCACGAAAAATTAGTCTCAAAAGAATTGTTTATGAAAGTAAACGAAGTCCAAAGTAAAAATACGCATGGTTATAAATGGAAAGAAGAACAAATCAAAGTTCCAATGAAAATATTTATGCGTTGCGAAAAATGCGGTTTGGCTTTAAGTGGTTATATTGTAAAGAAGAAAAATATTTGGTACTATAAGTGTAAAACAAAAGGCTGCTGTGTAAATAAATCTGCTGAAAAATTGCACGACACATTTAGCGAAATATTAAAAGCTTTTACAATTGATTCTAAATACGCCCCGCTGATTAAAGAGCAGATGTACAAAACAATAAGTGGTTTAACTAAAGAAACCAGCGATAACATAAAACATCTTAAAGCTAACTTAAAAGAAATAGAGGGAAAGCTCAGTCGATTAGAAGAGCGTTACGTTTTAGAGGAAATTACTCAGGAACTTTACGTAAAGTATGGAGAGAAGTTTAAGCAAGATAAATACAAAGTATTGGTTGAATTACAGAAATTAGAGACTGATAGTTCGAACCACGAAAACATCATTGAAATGACTTTAGAAAACGCTCAAAATTTGAGCAATATGTGGGCTTCGGGAGGGTATGAACAAAAGAGAAAGGTGCAAAATTGGGTATTTCCAGTAGGTATGAGGTATAATAAGCAAAATGACACGGTTCGAACCGAAGAATATAATTACGCCTTTCTTTGGATGGCTTGTCAGCAGCAGACTTTAAGCAAAATAAAAAGCGGAATACCTCTTTTAAATTTGAAGTATTCCGCTCTGGTGGAGAATACCGGATTCGAACCGGTCACCTCTTGCCTGCCAGGCAAGCGCTCTAGCCAAATGAGCTAATCCCCCTTTTAAATCATAAATCGCAAATGAATAGATGACATTTTAAGATTTTGCGAATGTAAAAATTATAAATGTAATAAACTATAATTTAGCTTTTACTTCTACCATTTCATATCCTTCAATAATATCATCTACTTTAACATCATTAAAGCCATCTATATTTAATCCACATTCGTAATTAGCTGCTACTTCTTTCACATCATCTTTAAAGCGTTTTAATGAACCTAAAGCACCTGTATGAATAACGATGCCGTCACGAATAACTCGCACTTTTGTATTACGCGACACTTTTCCATCAAGCACATAACATCCAGCAATAGTACCTACTTTAGAAATATTAAACACCTCTCTTACAGCTATATTACATACCACTTTTTCTTCAAACTCTGGTGCTAACATACCCTCCATAGCGGCTTTTACCTCATTAATAGCATCGTAAATAATAGAATATAAACGTACATCAATCTCTTCAGTTTCGGCTAACTTACGTGCGGCAACCGATGGGCGAACTTGGAAACCAACAATAATAGCATTAGAGGCACTTGCCAACATCACATCTGTTTCGCTAATGGCACCAACCGATTTATGAATAATATTTACCTGAACTTTTTCGGTTGATAATTTTAATAATGAATCGGATAAAGCTTCAATAGAACCATCCACATCACCTTTTACAATAATGTTTAATTCTTTAAAATCACCAATTGCTAATCGACGACCAATTTCATCTAATGTAATATGTTTTTGAGTACGAATACCTTGTTCACGTTGTAATTGTAAACGTTTGTTTGCTAACTCACGAGCCTCTCTTTCGTCAGACATCACATTAAACTTATCACCTGCCGTAGGTGCACCATTTAAACCTAGTAACTGAACAGGCATTGATGGACCAGCTTCTTTTACATGTTGTCCATGCTCGTTTGTCATAGCTTTTACACGGCCGCTATAACACCCAGCTACTAACACATCACCAATTCTTAATGTACCTTTTTGTACAATAATATCAGCCACATGTCCTCTACCTTTATCTAACTTAGCTTCAATAATTGAACCCGACGCTTTTACTTTTGGATTTGCTTTTAATTCTAATATTTCTGCTTCTAAAATAATTTTTTCGAGTAACAATTCGATATTAGTTCCTTTCTTAGCTGAAATTTCTTGGCATTGGTATTTTCCACCCCACTCTTCTACTAATATATTCATGCCAGCTAAAGTTTCGCGAATTTTATCTGGATTAGCGCCTGGTTTATCAATTTTATTAATTGCAATAATCATTGGTACACCCGCAGCCTGTGCGTGATTAATTGCCTCTTTTGTTTGAGGCATCACACTGTCATCAGCGGCAACCACAATAATTACAATATCAGTAACTTTAGCACCACGTGCACGCATAGCGGTAAATGCCTCGTGGCCAGGAGTATCCAAAAATGTGATTGATTTTCCGTTCTCTAATTTTACATTATAGCTACCAATGTGCTGAGTAATACCTCCAGCTTCGCCTGCCGATACATTTGTTTTACGAATATAATCTAGTAATGATGTTTTACCATGATCGACATGTCCCATTATTGTAACAATTGGAGGGCGTTCTATCATATCATTTGGATCATCTACTTCCTCTTGTTCAGCAATAGATTCTTGAACATCAACACTCACAAACTCTGTTTTATAACCAAATTCTTCGGCAACAATCGCCAAGGTTTCCGCATCTAAGCGTTGGTTAATAGACACAAATAACCCAAGACTCATACAAGTAGAGATAATTTGAGTTACAGGAACATTCATCATTTGTGCTAACTGATTAGCTGACACAAATTCGGTAACTTTTAATGTTTTTCTCTCCAGTTCACTTAACTCTTGTTCTTCAGCCATTCTATCTCTCACATCATCACGTTTATCTCTACGATGTTTGGAGGCTTTAGACTTAGTACCTTTGCTACTTAAGCGAGCTAATGTTTCTTTAATTTGTGCTTGAATCTCTTCATCTGTAAGAGCAGGACGAGACTCTCTAGCTTGTTGTTTCTTTTGTCTAGGATCTCCGTATTTTTCTTTTGCTCTTTCTCTTGCTATTTGCGCTTGTTCAGAACCTACTTTCTTAATTTCCTCTTCACTCATTCCACCCTTACGTATTCTCTTACGTTTTTTCTTATCTGCTTGTGAAGCTTGTTCATTAGGGTTTTTCTTTACTTCCTTATTCACAGGAAGCTCAATTTTACCCATAATCTTCGGTCCCTCTAATTTTTGATAAACCGTTTCAATAAATTCTTCTTTTTGTTCTTCTTCTACAACTGGCGGTTCAATCTCTACAACCTCTTCTACCTCATTCACCTCTTCCACTTTTTTCTTTCTGCCTTTAGTAGTTTTTGCTTTAGCATCGGCAACCTCTTCTTTTTCTTTTTTCGATTTTTTATCAGGTTTTGTTTTCGTATTAATACTTGCTAAATCTACTTTACCCAACACCTTAGGTCCTGAAATGGATATGGCTTCATCTTCTATTTTTTCAGTTTCTACCGCTTTTTCTTTTGCCTTCTTGGCTTCTTCTTCTTGTGCACGCTTTAAGGCGAGTTGTTTTGCTTCTTCTATTTTTTTATTCTCGGCAGCTTTTAAAGCTGCGGCTTCTAACAGTTCCCTTTCTTTTTGTGCTTCTAACTCTTTAGCCTTAATAGCCTTTGTGTCTTCTATAACTATTGTATCCTTTTTTAATTTATTAAGGGTCTGACCAACAGTTCTTGCCTCTTCCTTAGCAGATTTATCTCCCGAAAATTCTTTTGATAATAAATTGTATTCTTCTTCTCCAACTTTAGTATTGGGGTTACTATCTATAGGGCGACCATTAGCAGCCAAAAATTCAACTATCTTTCCAATGGAAAGATTGAATTCTTTTGCTACTTTACTTAATCGCATTTGTTTTACATCTGACATATCTTTTTTCCTCTCGTCTTTTTAATTCCGGGTTATTGAATTAGTTGTTGTTTTTTTTAGTACTTAATTATATTAAACTGTTTTGAGTTGCCAACAACTTATTCTCAAAACAGTTTAATATTTATTTCTTAATCTTCAAATTCAGATTGTAAGATTTGTTTTACATCTTCAATTACATCTTCACTTAATCCAGTACGGCGTACTAAATCTGAATTCTCAATTTCTAGAACAGCTTTAGCTGTATCACAGCCTATAGCTTGAAGTTTTTGAATCACCTCTTCTTCAATCTCATCATTAAATTCAATTAAGTCCACATCATCAATATCCACATCACTTTCTTCGCTATCACGATATACATCAATCTCATAACCACTTAATTTACCAGCTAATTTAATATTATAGCCACCTTTTCCAATAGCTAATGAAATTTGGTCTGGTTTTAAAAACACCTCGGCACGTTTATTTTCTTCATCTAATTTTACTGATGTAACTTTAGCAGGACTTAGTGCACGTTGTATTAATAACTGAGGATTTGTTGTATAATTAATCACATCAATATTTTCATTTTTTAATTCACGAACAATACCGTGAATACGAGAACCTTTCATCCCCACACAAGCCCCCACTGGGTCAATTCTGTCATCATAAGATTCTACCGCTACTTTTGCTCTTTCACCTGGCTCACGAACAATTTTTTTAATGGTAATTAATCCATCAAACACTTCTGGAACTTCCATCTCAAATAATCTTTCTAAGAAAGAAGGCGCTGTACGAGAAACAATAACTGAAGGTGTCCCGTTTTTTAATTCTACTTTATACACAACTGCTTTTACCGAATCGCCTTTCTTAAAGAAATCAGAAGGGATTTGTTCTGATTTTGGTAATAATAATTCATTACCTTCATCATCCACTAACATAATTTCTTTCTTCCAAACTTGGTAAACCTCAGCGTTAACAATATCTCCAACACGTTCTTTATATTTATTATAAATGCCTGTTTTTTCAAGTTCTAATATTTTTTGAACTAAGTTTTGACGAACTGATAACACATTACGTCTTCCTATTTCATTTAAGTTAACTAATTCAGTTACCTCTTCGCCAATTTCAAAATCTGGTTCGATTTTTTGAGCCTCCGTTAAGCTAATATGTTTGTTCGGGTCATAATCAAATGAATCTTCAGCAAACTCATCATCAACTATCGTTCTGTTTTTATAAATTTCAATATCTCCTTTATCAGGATTTACAATAATATCAAAGTTTTTATCCGAACCATATTTCTTAATTAACATTGAACGAAATACATCTTCAATAATGCTCATTAAGGTTGCGCGATCAATGTTCTTATCTTCCTTAAATAATGAGAATGACTCTATTAAATTTACACTTTCCATTGTTTTGTTGTTTTTAAAATGGTAATACTGATTTTGTTTCTTTTACTTGATTATATGTTAGGTTAATTTTTTCAACTACGGTATGATTGCCTTTGCCTATTGGTTTTTTTTCACGTCTTGTTTCTTCTATCTCAAAACCAATATCATCTGCTTTTAATAAAATGCCTTCATGTTTTTTGCCCTCAAGAGTTTGTGTTTTCACTTTAGTGCCTACATATTTTTTGTACTGTTGCAACACTTTAAATGGTTGTGTGGCTCCTGGCGATGATACTGATAATTCAAAATCTTCTTTTTCTCTATCTAAATTTCCTTCTATATGACGACTTAAAGCTACACAATCTGCAATTACTACATGAGTAGGCGAATCTATATACACCTCAATTACATTACCAGGTAATATCTTAACATCCACCAAAAACTTATCGGTATTTTGCAGATGCTCTTCAATGAGTTGTAATATTTTTTCTTTTTTAATCATTTAAAAAAAATTAAAAATAAAAAAGGGACTTTATCGTCCCTCAATCTTTTCATCTATTTTTTCGGATACAAATGTACTTAAATATTTATTAATTACCAAATAAACTTTGCTTGTAAAGCCACTTTTTTCATCTTAAATTTAATCAAGCAATCCCCGAAAAGAGTGTTTAAACCCTAAATTTTGGACAAAACTACACCATTACCAATGTTTAACCTTAAAACTCAATATTATGAAACCAATCGAAAAAAATTCAGCAAAAGGGGTACTTTTAAACGTGTTATTTGTTTTTCTTACCTCAAGTGTTTGGGCACAAGAAAGTGTAACTAAACAAATTGGCGATGTAGCCAAGGATAATATGGCTAGCTTTTATATTATAGGCGGCGTTATTGTTTTTGGAATATTTGCCTATGTTATTTACAACAAAGCCTTAAGAAAAGATGACGACTCACAACCTCATCCTTTCATAAAGCACAGCCACCCAAGACATCACCGTCGTGTTATTAGAAAATCAGCCTAATTTCCTGAGTGTTTTATCTAAGGAATGAGTTTATTAAAAGATAATTTTGTTAAATAATTGAAATTCAATTATTTAACAAATGTCTTTTTTTTTTGTTTTTTGTAGCATTACATTATCTTTGTGGCGAATTTTTAAAACTAAAACACAATGTCAGACATTTCATCAAAAGTAAAATCTATTATTGTAGATAAATTAGGTGTAGAAGAAAAAGAAGTAACTCCAACTGCTAGCTTTACTAACGACTTAGGAGCAGATTCATTAGATACAGTGGAGTTAATTATGGAATTTGAAAAAGAATTCAATATTGCTATTCCAGACGATCAAGCTGAAAAAATTGCTACAGTAGGTGATGCTATCGCTTATATTGAGGCAAACGCTAAAAACTAAACATCTTTTTAACTTAAAAAATTTTCTGTATGCAATTTAAGCGCGTAGTAGTTACGGGACTTGGTGCTGTTACACCTTTGGGCAATAATGTAAATGATTATTGGACAAATCTGATTAATGGCGTAAGTGGTGCCGCACCTATTACGCGTTTTGATGCGTCAAAATTTAAAACTCGTTTTGCTTGCGAAGTAAAGGGTTTTAAATTAGTAGATTATTTTGATAGGAAAGAAGCGCAACGCTTAGATGCTTTTTCGCATTATGGCATTGCCGCCTCTGTGCAAGCTGTAAAAGATGCGGGGTTAGACGCAGAAAACATAGATAAAAATGAAATAGGAGTAATTTGGGGTTCAGGTATTGGAGGATTAGATACTTTTCAAACTGAAACTTTTAACTTTGCAAAAGGCGACGGAAATCCTCGCTTCAATCCATTCTTTATTCCAAAAATGATTGCGGATATTTGCTCTGGGCATATCTCTATTCGTTTTGGTTTTAGAGGACCAAATTTCACAACCGTTTCAGCTTGTGCCTCTTCTACAACAGCTTTAATTGATGCTTTTACCTATATTCGACTAGGAAGAGCAAACGCTATTGTAGCTGGTGGTTCCGAAGCTGCCATTAATGAAAGTGGTATTGGTGGATTTAACGCTTGTCAGGCAATGAGTACGCGCAACGACAGCATGGCTACTGCCTCTCGCCCTTATGATAAAGATCGTGATGGTTTTGTATTAGGAGAAGGTGGTGCTTGTTTAATTTTAGAAGAACTTGAACATGCTAAAGCTCGTGGTGCAAAAATTTATGCTGAAATTATTGGCGGAGGTATGAGTGGCGATGCTTACCACATTACAGCTCCACACCCAGAAGGATTAGGCGCAACATTAGTTATGGAACGTGCCATTAAAGATGCTGGTATTTCTCCTAACGAAGTAGATTATATCAATACACACGGTACTAGCACTCCGCTTGGCGATGGAGCAGAACTTAAAGCCATCATCAATGTATTTGGAGAACAAGCTTATAAAATGAATATTAGTTCAACAAAATCTATGACTGGGCACTTACTTGGTGCAGCAGGTGCTGTAGAAGCTATTGCTACTGTATTAGCGGTTCAAAATGATGTTGTTCCACCAACCATTAATCATGTAACCGTAGATCCTGAAATTGATCCAAAATTAAACTTAACTTTCAATAAAGCTCAAAAACGCCCTATTCGAGTGGCTCTTAGCAACACCTTTGGATTTGGTGGTCATAATGCAGCTATTGTAGTTAAAAAGTACAACGCTTAGTTTTATTGTTTTGATAAAAATTTTATCAGCCTTAAAACCACTTTCCAAAAACGATAAAGCCTTTAGGCAAAAGCTAAAAAATATTTTGGGGTTTTATCCTTCAAACTTAGCTTTGTATCATCAAGCCTTTAGGCATAGTAGCACAAATGTTAGTGAATTTAAACAAAGTAACGAACGCTTAGAATTTTTAGGCGATGCTGTACTTGGCATGGTAGTAGCCGAATACCTTTTTAAACTATATCCTAAAGAAAATGAAGGTTTTTTAACGCAAATAAGAAGTAGAATTGTAAATGGACAAAACCTACAGATGTTATCTAAAAAGTTTGGGTTTGATGCATTGCTTACTTCTAAATTAACTCAAAAAGATAGAATCAATTCATCTGCTTATGGCGATGCTTTTGAAGCTTTTATAGGTGCCTTATATTTAGATAAAGGATTTGATGTTACAAAAAAATTCATCTTAAATAAAATCATTAAACTGCATTTAGATATGAATACTGTGTTGCAAAATAATACAGATTATAAATCTCAGTTGCAGATTTTAATGCAAAAACAAAAAACCACATTTGAATACAAACTACTTAATGAATATAAAACCGAAAAAGGAAAATTATACCATGTTCAACTCATTATTGATCATGTTCCTATTGTTGAGTTCGAACATAGTTCTAAAAAAGTAGCCGAACAAAAAGTTGCCCAATTAGCCCTGGAGCAATTAAGTAAAGAGTAAATTTTTCTTTGTTTCTTTTACGAAAATTCAAGTTTTTATAAAACTTTTTGTCTTGATACAAAAAGTTACAAAAAGATCAAGGCTTCTTAAACCCAAATTATGCATTAGTAATTCTATTACGAGCTAAAATCCCTGCAAAATATGAAGCTTCGCAACTTTTTCTCAATTACCGTAGCAGTGGCTACGCTTCATTCATAAAAGTTCATATTTTATTGGGCTTTTAACACTCATTACTAATTTCTAATGCACAATCTGGGTTAAATTTTTTCTAACGAATAAAATATTTGCAACGCAATAATACCCTAAACGCACACAATGCATTATTTCCACGTGAGCGTATCAAAACAAACTCATTTGGCTACTATTATCTTCTTGAATTTTTGGTTTAGAAATTTTTGCTGAGGCTATTTCATTAACTATTTCTTGTCTTTTTTCTGCAAGAACCACCACAGTTTCTATTTGCTTTAAAGCATCGACATCTTCATCAATGGCATCGGATATGTTGTTTTCTTCTTTGTACACACGGGCGCTAATGGTTATTTGTTCCATTAGTAACATGTATTCAAAACCTAAAGCATCCTTGTTTTGCTCGGCAATAAGCTGTTGTTGGCGTATTATATCTATGCGCTTGCTAAGCCTTTCATCGCTATAGGTAGCCAAAAATTCAATCCACTCATCGGCCTTTTCATGCGCCTCTTGTATGCGTAGTTCAATGGCTTTCATTTGCAGATTCAATTAGTTGGATTTCTTCGGGACTTAGTTCGTATAATTCATAAACCAATTGGTCTATTTTGTTTTCAATTGATTTAATTTTATTATTTAAACTATCAATTTCAGAAGTTTTTGTAGTAATAATTTTCTCGGCAATAAGCTCCGAAATAGAATTAACATACGCTTCTAGTAAGTTTTCCTTCTTTTTATCAATATTTACTAATAATGGAACTTCAAGCAATGGTTCTTTATCAATTTGTAATTGTTCACCTTGCTTTTTACCTTTATTATATAGCCAAAAGTATATTAGGCTTGAATTGAGTAAAGCCGTTAAATATTTTAGATTCACGTGATTAGGTTTCAATACAAAATATGTTTGCGAAACATAACACGGAAAATTAGTATAGGTAAATGTTTGGATTTTGGTTTTTCTTAATGAAATTATTTTTTCTCCTTCAAAAAACTTTTGGTCTCTTGCTCTATGTAAACCATAAGGACCAAAATCGGAAGTGATTACTTGGGCAAATTTATCAAGATGTTTTTTTACATTTGGGTAGTTAGTAATGTTTTGCCTCACGTTTTTATCGGCATAAATTACCCATAATGAATTTTTGGGATTACCATAAAATCTATGAAGCTCACTTGTTGTGTAAAATGGTTTAATAATCTTTTTTTCTTCTGTATTAAAATTAAAACTTTTCTTTTCTTTATCTGAAAGATTAAAAATACCATCTCCTTTTTTTATAGAATTAGATTTTAAAATTTCAATATGGCCATCTAAAACAAAATCTTGATGCACGTCAATGCCAGTAGCAACTTCTTCACTCTTTAAATAATAATTTGCCCTACTTTTTATTTTATCAAGTACATTGGTTATTTGGCTATCATTAAACGAAAGTAATTGGTTTAATGCTTTAGGGTTAATGGTGGTTTTAATTTGAATTAATACCGCTTTATTTCTTTTAGTTTTAATTGCTTCGTTAAGTACAATTGTTGTAGCTTTTTTATCTATAATTTTATTATATAACAAATTATAAGGTTTTGTTGGTTTGTTTTTTTCTAAAACAAATATCATTGTTTGGATACTTGCATCTTCAAAAACCTTGTAATTATTAAAATCTATATAATCAACTATTTTAGAGTCTGCTAACACTTTGTTTCTCATAATGGAAGCTCCAGCATTGGTAATCCAGTTGTTTGGAGCAATATAACCTAACAAACCATTTTCCTTTAAAATATCTATACCCCAACATGTAAAAAAATACCACAAATCCATTTTCCCCTCATAATATTTTGATAGGTATGATTTTTTTATAATCTCAAATGGTGTTTTATCTGTATATTCTTTTACATAAGGCGGATTACCAATTACCGCATCAAAACCACCTTGTTTAAACACATTAGGAAAGGCTACTTTCCAATCAAAGGGTTTAATTTTATGTTCTAGTGCTTGGCGGGCTACTTTATCAAGGTTTAATTCGTTTTCGGTAAAATCAAAGCCAACTAATGAGTTTCCATTCACAATGTTTTTATCCAAGTCGGGCAACACACGGGTGTGGTGCAGTGTTATTTGTTGTTTTACAGATGAAGCCGTTTCGCCCTCCATACATTTTAGCAGTAAACTAAGTTTACTTACTTCAACAGCGTTTTCATCTAAATCTACCCCAAATATATTATTGGTTAATATTTTTCGTTTTTCAACGGTGGTTAAAGTGCCATCGGGGTTTAACTCTTTGCTAGTAGGCGATTTTTTGTAATAGTAATTTTGATGATAGTTTAATAAATATTTAAAAGCACCTAGCAAAAATGAGCCACTGCCACAAGCGGGGTCAACAATTTTTATTCTCTCAATTTCTTTTGGTGTTTTTCCTTCTATTAATTTTCCTACGGTGTTTTCTACAATATAATCTACAATGTATTGTGGGGTGTAATAAACTCCGCCTGCTTTGCGTACTTCGGGTTTTTCTTCAATTTTTATATTGTGCCCAGCCGTTATACGAATTACTTTACCCAAAAACTGCTCGTAGGCGTTTCCTAAAATTTCAACAGGCATTAAGTAAAAAGAGTAATCGCTTTTAGGCGGGTACAGCTCTTCAATAATATCGCGCAGGGTTTTGTCTTCTATTTTTAGTTTTTCGGTAATGCAGCCATCTTGAAAATGAAATAAACCCGAGTTGTATTTTTGGTCGGCGGCATAAAACAAATCAAACAAGTGTTTATAAATGTGAGCTGTTTTAGCTACGGCTTGCAGTTGCCCAAAAGGTTCTACATCACGCTCTTCGCAAAAACGCAGAAAAATAAGTCGGTCTAACAGTAATTGTACAGCGTGGTTAAGTTCTTCGCTGGTAATTTTATAATTATTGGTGGCAATGCTTTTGGCTAGTTTTAAGCGCCATTTTTCGAGGCTTTCAACAAAATCTTTATCAAGCGTTACATTACCTTTTTTTTGTGTTTTGTCTTTTATAAAGTTTTGAAAGTTGCCATTGTAAATGGCTTCACGACTAAAGGTATCGTAAATAAAATCGAAATTACTTTCAAACTCATCGCAGGTAAAATATTTAATGCGTGCAAATTTGGCATCGCTGCTAGAAGTTTGTTTTTGTGTGCAATCGTAAACAGCAAACTCGGCAAAATTAAATAGTATGGTAATAGGAGTTTTACCTGCCCGCCCATACCAACGAGCTTGTTGGGCAGCATCTTTATCGGTTTTTAGTTTTACAAAAGCACCTTTGGCTTCTAAAAAAAACAAACGGGCATCGCTACCAGGTAATCTAAAACCATAATCGGGGGCACGTTTTGTTTTTCGGCTAGTAACTCTATCTTGGGTAATAACTTCTCTTAAATAAGGTGCAATACCACGGCTTTCAATATCCCAACCCAGTGCACGCAAAAATGGTTTTACAAATTGCTCTTCGCAATGGTTTTCTAAAAACTCTTTAGATAAATGATAGGCTTTGTTTCTTTCAAAGTCTTCAACTAGTTCTTTAATTTTTAATAGGGCTTCCTTCTTCGCCATAAAATGCTATTATTAACGAGGCTTAAATATACTATTATATGATGGGATTCAGGAGATTTGTTAAAAGGTTGTTTACGGTGTTGAAAAGTTGGTTTTTAGCAAGGTTTTAAGAAGCTTTAGATGCTAAGTGGGGTTTTGGTTTTTGTCTATTATTCGGTTTATTGTTTCAATTTGTTTGTCAATTTCGGTTTGTGAAATATCAGTCATACTTTCAATTTGTGTAATAAGATCAATTACACTGTTGTCTTCAAGAGCAATGTTCAATAATTCTTCAAAGTGTTTCGCTCCAAGAACGGATTTTAATCTTGAGATTTGAGCTGAATTTAGTACACCAATCATTGGTATATCAATCCCGAATTTCTTAGAAAAATCATAATCGATAATTCCAATTGGAAATTTTAAAAGGTGAAGTGTTAAAATAATTCTTACAACTTTTTGAGCTGTCTCAAGCCAGTTACTAAAACCAGTTTTCTCAAATGTCTGTGTATTAGATTTAAGAAGACCAATTTGATTTGAGTATTTTGCACCTTTAGAATGTACGTAGTTGTGTAAGTATTCAAGGTTTTGTATTTCTGTACATAGATCGTAAGCATCCTGAAATTTCAGAATATTCGGGTGTTTAATAAGTATTTTCCAAATTTCTTTGAAATATGGAGTGTCGTTCTTCTTACCATCTTCTGATTGGAGCCAACCTTGGACTGTTTTATGTCCTTCGTTATTTATATTGTAGTATACTGATAGTAACCCTGTCTCCAAAACAGATCGTAACGATGTCATTGACTGTTTATAAAGTCCTTGCGAGCATAGTAGAAATGATATTTCAAATTCCTCAAAAGCCTCTGTAATAGGGAAGTAGTGACCTGACCACCAACTTTCTGTCGTATGAGGTATTAAATCTTTAATGGATTCAAAAGCCCAACATAATTCAAACAGTTGTCTATCAATTTCTTTATTGTTTTCAAGGAACTCAACTGTCTGTTGTTGAACAGAAGTTGAATTATCAAAATTATATGTGAAAGGTAGAAAATTCATAACATTATAGTAACTTCTTAAAATTTTATCCGCTATGTGTTTATTCTTCTAGTGGTTGTTCATCAACTTTTTTATTCAGTAAAATTGTTCCCGCTCCGTAGTCATTTGTAATGCTGCGACAATAAAAATAAAAACCGTAGTTAATCGCTACGATTTTTTTATAGATTTAGCCATGTGAGAGAACATGTGTTGTAACACAGGCATTACAATTTGCGTAACGTAAATAGCATCAATAATAACTTTACCGTTGTAAGGCTTAACAAGTTCGTTAGCTTGCGCTAATATGTTATCATACTTATGCAACACAATAGTAAAACCATTGGTGTTTTGGTTTATAAAATCGGGAGTTTGTAACAAGGCACTAATGTTTTTTAAAACAGTATCAGGTTCTCTATCGTGCTCAACTAAAGGGTTAAATGCAAAACCGCTATAAGCATCAACAAACATAAAAATAAACACATCGCCATCTTTTTGGGTTGGCATATCAGCAGGAAACAAACACACGTATTGTAAAGGTTTGGTGGCTTTAAGTGGCATATTATTATTGTTATTATTATTACTCAAGTTCTAAACTTTCAATCATTTCTTTCAATTTATTTTCTTTCAAATTACCCCCCACTCTGTGGCATCTGCGCTAATGCTACACACAGGTTTCGCTGTTAGTTATAAGCTTATTCCCTTTATGAATTTTTTATTAAGTCAAAGCGTTTTTAAAACTCAGCAATAATGGATTGAGAACCTTTTACTACTTCTCCCATTTTTACTTTTAGTTTGGTATCTAAGGGCAAGTATAAATCTACACGAGAGCCAAATTTAATAAAGCCCATTTCTCCACATTGGGTTGCTTTATCGCCCTCTTTGCAGTACATCACAATTCTACGTGCTAAAGCTCCTGCTACTTGCCTAAATAATACCGATTTACCATTGCTAGCATGTTTTACAACTACACTAGTGCGTTCGTTTTCGGTACTAGCTTTTGGTAATGAGGCTACCAAAAATTTTCCGGGGTGATACTTAGCATACGTAACATCGCCCGCAATAGGAAAACGATTAACATGCACATTAATAGGCGACATAAAAATAGATACTTGAATGCGTTTATCTTTAAAATATTCGGTTTCTTCTGTTTCTTCTATCACCACTACTTTGCCATCGGCTGGCGCTATAATAGCATTTTCGTTAATGGTATGCACTCGACTTGGATGACGAAAAAATTGTAACACTACTATTAATAAAAAAGCAGATAAGGTGTAGGCAAACCAATGTGCAATAGCAAATTCTGGAAAAATTAATTTAGCAATAGTAATAATAATAGTGCTAAATAAAATAGTAAGTAATAATGTAGGGTATCCTTCTTTGTGAAATTTCATGTATGATGTTTTAGAGGCGTAAATATACGTAAGTATTATGATTAACTAATATTGAGCGTCTTCTTTCCAATGTTTACTTTGTTGTTTTGAAAAACGAAGTCCCAGCATCAATTCGTGTGTACCCGATGAATATTTACGCAAATTAGTTGTTGTAAAATCATACGAATAACCTATCATTAAATAATTTTTATACATAAAGCCCACTAAAGCAGTTACAGCATCATGATGGCGATAGCCTACACCCAACCACACTTGCTCTTGATAAATTGCTCTAGCGCCTAAATCAATTTCAACAGGAGCTGGCTTGGCGTACTTAACTAAAAACGAAGGTTCAACTTTAAAATCGTCATTCAGTTTTATTTTGTAAGCTCCATTTAAAATAAAATGTGTTACCAAAGTTCCTTTATCATCTCCGTTAGGATATAATTTTATAGGGCTTTGATACAATTGTGGTGCACTAAATCCAATGTACCAATCATCACGATGCACCATGATGCCTGCTCCAAAATCAGGAACAATTTTAGTTTGATACTGCGTTAATAAATTATCATCGCCCGCATCGTGTAAGTGTAATTTATGACCATCAATACCCCATTGTTGAATGCCAGCCGTTAGACCTAATGATACTCTAACTTTTTTGGTAAGGTTAATATGATACGCATAAGAAGCATTAATGCCTATTCTTCGTGTAGGGCCTACAATATCTGTATAAATATGTGTGCCCCAACCCATGTGTCTGTTTTTAAAAGGACTATGAAGTGTAAGCATATAAGTACGAGGCGCATCTGTCATGCCTACCCATTGGTAACGGTTATTAGAACGCACATCGCCATATTCATTTTTTCCAGAAACAGCAGGATTAATAGCTAAGTCGTTAAGCATATACTGTGTGTATTGAGGCAGTTGTTGCGCCACTACCTGCATACTCAGTATCAGTATAAAAACCGTTATGTATTTTATTTCTTTCATTTTATCTAAATATCGTTAACGGACTTGTAAATGGTTTTGGATACGATGGATGATTTAACTTCACCACATAATAATAAGTTCCTACTGGTAAATCTTTACCTTTATATTTTCCATTAAATGGCACTGCATATCCTTTTGAGTAAAATAATTGTTCACCCCAACGGTTATACACCTCTACTTCGCAATCTGGGAATTGATAAATGAAATCAATTTGCCATACATCATTTTTACCATCACCATTAGGCGAGAAACCGTTAGGGATGGTTATTTCAGGATATACATATACTGTAACGGTATCCGAATTTGTACAACCATTGGCATCTACTAAAGTAACTGTATAAATAGTAGTAACTGTGGTGCTAGTAGTAGGGTTTGGATTTGTAGGATTATCTAATCCCGAAATTGGTAACCAAGTAATAGTGCCTCCACCAGGCGCTGTTGGATTTCCACCAATTGTACCTGTTCCAAAAATTGGAATACTAAGCATAGGTCCTGCATCTACACTTGGTAATGGTAAAGAATTAACAACAATGGTATCTTGATCAATACACACACCATTAGTAGCCGTTAATACATAAGTACTTGTTCCAGTAGCAGGTGTTACGGTTGTAATTAAGGTATTAGAAATAACCGTACCCGAAGGAATCTCAGACCATTGATAAGTAACTCCTCCATTTGAGTTAGAACCATCTAATTGTAAAGTTCCGTTTTGACAGAAGATAGTATCGTTACCTGCAATTGCATTAACGGTAAGTGTAGAGTTAATGATGAATGTAGAATCAATCACACAGCCGCCATTATCGGTTAAAACTAAAGTGTGTGTACCAGATAATACATTCGTTAAATCTTCAGTAGTATTGCCTGTTGGAGTCCATGAATATGTGTAAGGAGTTACACCACCCGATACAGTTACGTCAATAGCGCCGTCAGGTGCGGTATTACAACTCGCATCAGTAATAGTAGCGGTAAGTGTTAGTGTTGGCGGATTAGATAAAGAATAACTATCAGTAGCTGAACAACCATTGGCATCTTGTATAGTAATGGTATAATTTCCAGTACACAAACTATTGGTAGTAGCTGTATTCACATTGTTTGGTGTCCAAGTAAATGTATAAGGCATCGTTCCTCCAACTGGAATGGCTGTTAAAGTACCATTACAATCGTCATGACATTTAGGATTATGTAAATCTGGTGCACTAAATGCAATTGGATTGACGGTGCTAAGCGAATAGTTTCTAATAGCTTTACAACCTGCAGCATCTGTTACCTCTACCGAATATACACCAGCGCATAATGCACTAACGGTGTTTGTACTAGCTCCATTCGACCAAGCCGTTGTATAAGTTGGTGTGCCTCCCGAAATAGTAATTGAAATACTTCCATCACACAAGCCGCTACAAGAAACATCTTCTTCTACAGATGCAATAGATGGGGCATTAAATGATTGAACTGTATAAATTTCAGTTTTAGAACAATTTCCATCGCTTACCGTTAAGGTATAAACTCCAGGTGCTAAATTGGTTAATGTAGCCGTATTACCTGCTGGCAACCACGCATACGTATAAGTTCCAGTTCCGCCACTCACATTAACCGTAATGGAACCAGTTGATGAAGTACAAGAAGATTGACTAACCTGAGAAGTTACTGTTAAGTCGGTAACTGCATTAATTACCACGCTTGCTGTTCTTGAACAACCATTCGCATCAATCATATTACAATAATAAACACCAGCACACAATCCAGTTAACCCAGGTGTAGTAGAATTGTCATGCACCCAATGATAAGATATTGGAGCAGTACCACCTACTGCTGTTACACTTGCTGTACCATCGCAACTACCCGAGCAGGTTACATCAGTTGTTGTAATTGTTTCTCCAGTAATACTCGACGAACTATTAATAACAACACTTGTTGTATTTACACAACCATTGGCATCTGTAATTTGAACAGCATATAACCCTGCACATAAATTTGTAGCCGTATTAGAAGTTTGATTATTGGTCCATAAATAAGTATAACCTGGTGTGCCACCTACTGGATTTATGACTGCCGAGCCATTACATGCACCGCAGCTAGGTTGAGTAATAGTTGGTGTAAATGTAACTGGAGGTGTAGAACCTAAATGAGCAGGAATTTGATTATAACAGCCATTCGCATCGGTAATTGTTACCGAATAATCTCCTGTACATAATCCAAATGCTGAGTTCCCTACTTGCCCCAATGGATCATTCCATTGTAAAGTATATGGCGCTACACCACCTGCAATATTGGTAGCAGTAAGCACACCGTTACAATCATTAAAACATATATTATCAACAGCTAACGTTGTGCTTGTAATAGTGGTAATACTTGGGATGTTATATGTAAATACATTTGTACAATTATTAGCATCTGTAATTGTAGCCGTTAATGGTCCAGGGCAAAGATTTGTTAAGGTTCCAGTATTTGCACTTGGTGTCCAAGAATAAGTATAAGGAGCAACACCACCCGTTGGTGTTAAGGCAATAGAACCATTACAATTTCCAAAACAAGCAGCACTTGTAATACTTTCGTTATCATCAATAGCTGCTGGCTCAGTTACTACAAAACTGGTATCTACACTACAACCATTAGCATCTTCTAAATGTAAACTATAAGTGCCTGCACCAATGTTTTCTAAATCTTCAGTAGTAATGCTTCCTGTAGGTGTCCAAGTGTAGGAATATCCTGGCACACCACCCGAAACAGTAATATTTATAGTGCCATTAGTTGCTGCATTACAAGTAACATTAGAAATAGTGGCAGTGATACTAATAGTTGGTGGTCCGGTTAAAGTATAAGTTTCAGTTGATGGACAAGAATTAGCGTCAGCCACGGTTACTGAATAATTTCCAGCACATAATCCATTGGCTATATTGGTTGTAGAAGTTGAAGTTGTCCAAGTATAAGTATAAGGCAATATACCCCCGCTTGCAATTGTAGTTACTACACCATTACAATTATTATTACATAAAGGATTATCAACATCAGCTACACTAAATACAATTGGTGGAGGCGTTGCAATAGAGAAATTTTTAACCGCCGAACATCCAGCAGCATCAGTTACTAAAACTGAATAATTTCCAGCACATAAATTATTAATTGAATTTGTGCTAGCTCCATTCGACCAAACAATGGTATATACAGGTGTTCCTCCAGAAATTGTCATGTTTATACTACCATCGCAAACACCATTACAACTAGCACTTTGTTGGCTTGTGCTTAATAAAGGTCCATTAATTGAATTAATAGCATAAGTTTGTGTTTGTGAGCAATTACCATCACTCACAGTTAATGTATAAATACCAGCAGCTAAGTTAGTAATTGATGGTGTGTTTCCTGAAGGCAACCACGCATAAGTATAAGAACCACTTCCTCCTGTTACATTTACTGAAATGGAACCAGTACTAACCGAGCATGATGTTTGTGCAACTTGAGAAGTAAGTGTTAAAGTTGGCGTACTATTTATAAGCACCGTGGCTGTTCTTGTACAACCATTGGCATCAGTCATATTACAGTAATAGGTTCCTGGGCACAACCCATTTACTGATTGTGAAGTAGAATTATCGTGTAACCAATGGTAAGAGATAGGTGTCGTACCTCCAATTGCAGTTACAGTAGCACTACCATCACAGGTTGCAGAACAAGATTGATTTGCTGTTAAAATTGTTTCGCTTGTAATACCCGAAGAGTTATTGATGACCACATTGGAATTACTAACGCAACCATTGCCATCTGTTACTTGAACCATATAAACACCCGAACACAAGCCACTAGCGGTATTACCCGTTTGAGCATTGCTCCACAAGTACGAATACGATGGTGTTCCACCTGTAGGATTTAAAACTGCAGTACCATTACACATACCACAAGCTGGATCGGTAATAGTTGGGTTAATGGTTATGGAAGAAGGTGAAGTAATTGTAGATTGATATTGATTGATACAACCATTTGCATCGGTAATAGTAACTGAATAAGTTCCATTACAAAGCCCATTAGCTTGAGCCGTTGTTTGTCCTAAAGGATCAGTCCATACGAAACTATATGGTGGTAAGCCACCTGCTACATTTGTTGCTACAATATTACCATTGCAATTAGAGAAACAAGCATTATTAGTTGCAAAGGTATTAGCTGTTATATTGGTAATGCCTGGCACAACATAGGTTGCAGTTAATGTACAATTTAATCCATCTGTAATTGTTAATGAAAGTGTTCCTGGACATAAAGCGGTAAGTGTAGGAGTTGTAGCACCTGTACTCCAAGAATAAGTATAAGTTCCGTTACCACCCGTTGGATTTACTGCAATGCTACCATCACAAATTCCTAAACAGGTAGCACTAGTAATAATCTCATTATCATCTATGGCTTGCGGTTGCGTAATTGTTACACTTTGAAAAAACACACAATTATTAGCGTCTTCTACCTGTGCTGTATAAGTGCCCGCACACAAACCAGTTACTAAACTATTAGTAGAAACAGGATTAATCCAACTAACTGTGTATGGCGCTAAACCACCTGTTACACCAGTAATATTAGCTGCGCCATTACAACTACCAACACATGTAACATTGGTTGAAGTAATTGTGGCGCCGCTTGGGCCATTAGAACTACTTAATGGAATGCTAACGGTAGTAGAACAAGATGCTGCATCGGTAACAACAACTGTATAAACCCCAGCTGACAATCCAGTTACTAAAGTATTTGTAGATTGTGCACCTGAAACTGGTGGCAACCAATTATAGGTATAAGGCGCTGTGCCATTAACTGCTGTTGCATTAATAGAACCATTATTAGAACCACAGGTTGCAGGTGTAATACCAGGATTTACTGTAATAGCCGTTGGGTCGGTTAAGGTAACTGTTTGTGTAGCTTGGCAAGCATTAGCGTCAGACAATACTAAAGTATAAGTTCCAGAACACAAACCACTCACAGTTTGGTTCGTATTAGTAGGCGCAGACCAAGCATAGGTATATGGTGATGTACCACCAATAGGACTTGCAGTAACAATACCATTACAAGCACTCGCACATGTTGGATTAGTGAAACTTGCATTCGCTAATAAAATAGCAGGATCTGTTAATGTTACAACTGTTTGCCCTGTACATAGGCTATCATCCGTAACCGTGATCGTGTAATTTCCAGCGCACAATCCTATTGGATTAGGAACAGAACCACCAAATGGCACCCAACTATAGGCGTATGGTGCGTTTCCACCAGTTACCGAGGTAGCTACACTTCCATTACAAGCGGCATTACAATTTGGATTCGTAACTGTAGCCGACACTACAATTGGCAATGGTTCATTAATAACGAAACTCTGAGTTATCACACAGCCATTCGCATCTGTTACATTACCCGTATAAGTTCCAGCACACAAGCCTCCCACAGTTTGAGTAAGTGCAATAGGTGTTGTATTATATGAATAGTTATAAGGCGATACACCTCCCGTTGCATTTATAGTTGCAGTACCATTACATTGATTATTACATTTAACATCTTGAGTTATTATGGTAGAAGTTAAGGCAGGTGGTTCGTTAATATCTACAGTTGCAGTAGTTACACAACCATTCGCATCGCTAACAGAAACTGTGTAAATTCCAGAACATACATTAACAATGGTATCAATATTTGCTCCAGTAAATGAACCTGTTGGCGCCCAGGTGTACGAATAAGGCGCTGTGCCGCCAGTTGCTAAAACTTTAATTCCGCCCGTACAACTTGCATTACATAAAACATCTTTTTTATTAAAACTTAAAGCTAAAGCCAATGGCTCTGTAATTACAAATGTATTGGTTACTGTACAGTTATTAGCATCTGTAATATCAACAGAATAAGTACCTGCACATAATGAAGTTGGGTCTTCTACCGAACCTCCAGTAGGTAGCCATGCAAAGGAGTATCCAGGCGTTCCTCCCGTAGGTGTTATATTAATTGACCCATTACAAGCCGCATTACATGTTACATTGTTAATAGTTGCTGTACTAGTTATTTGTGATGGTTGAGCAATATTAACCGTTTGATTTGTAACGCAATTATTAGCATCGGTAATTTGAGGAATATATACACCTGCACATAATCCAGTTACTACCGTATTTGTAGAAGGTATGGTTGGCCAATTAACACTAAATGGAGCAACACCAGAAATGGATAATGTAGCCGAACCTGTACAAGAACCAAAACAACTTATTGAATTGGAAGTTGCCGTAACCGTTGGACCAGTTGGATTATTTAAAGTTGTAACTAATGTTTGTGTACAACCTGCAAAATCTCTAATAACAATAGAGTAAGTTCCTGCTCCAACATTAGTTAATGGATTAGAAGTAGAAGCTCCAGGACTCCATGTAAAAGTATATGGCGAGGTACCACCGTTAATCGCAACGCCGATGCTACCATTTGTAGAAGTACAAGTAACTGGATTTGTGAATGTAAACGTTGCGGTGATAGAACTAGATTCTGTAATTGTAATAACTTGTGTTCTAGAACAGCCATTTGCATCACTTGCTGTTACTGTATAATTACCAGCACATAATCCAGATATAGAAGAGGTAGTTTGCCCACCTGGTTGCCATAAATAATTTATAGCTCCTGTGCCGCCTGTTACCGTAGCAGAAGCAGTTCCATTACAAGAACCATTGCAACTCACGTTCGCTTGATTAACCGTTAAGGTAATAGCAGGTGGATTAGCGAAAGAAACCGTATTAGTACTTGAACAACCATTTACATCAGTTACCTGAACAGTATGTACTCCAGAACATAAACCAGTTGCTGTTTGCGAGTTTTGAGTAGGTGCCACTGGCGGCGATGTCCAAGTATAAGAATAAGGTGCTAAACCGCCCGTTGGGTTGGCTGTTGCAATACCAGTACAAGCATTATTACAAGCTAAGGTTGCGCCATTTGTAGTAATTAAAGTTATAACTGTTTGATTAATTTGAACGGTGCGTGTAGCTATACAACCTTTGCTATCAGTAACTGTAACTGTTTGAATACCCACGCAAAGATTATTTGCTGTTGCCGTTGTTTGCCCACCAGGTGCCCAAGAATACGTGTATGGTCCAGTTCCTCCAACTCCCTGCGCTGTAGCAGCACCAATACAAACATTACAACTTGGTTGCACGTTACTAATAGATGCGGTAAGTGCTGTTGGTTGCGAAACATTAGCTGTTGCAGAAGCAACACAACCTTTTGAATCAGTTACAGTTGTTATATAATTTCCTGGACACAAGCCTGTGGCTGTTTGGGTATTTTGTGTAGGCGTTGTTGGACTCCATGTATAAAAATAACCTGATGTTCCTCCAGTTGCCACTACCGATACAGTTCCATCACAAGAACCAGCACAACTTACAGTGCCATTTAACGGAGTTAATGTTAGGGCAGGTGGTGCTGTAATTGCCACTGTTTGTGTTTGGGTACAACCATTAAAATCTGTTACCGTAGCGGTATATACACCTTGGCATAAACCATTAATCACGTTCCCCGAACTACCATTACTCAAATTAATGGTATAATTAGGAGTACCTCCAGTAACTGAAGTAGTAGCAATACCTGTACATTGCGAATTACAATTTGGATTAGTAGGTGTAATATTTACAGTAAGCGCAGGCGGCGCTACCACACTCACTGAGGCAGAAGCCTGACAGCCATTAGCATCTGTAACGGTTGCCGTATGTACACCAACACATTGGTTATTAATAGAACTTCCTGTTCCACCAGAACTCCATGTAAATGTAAACACAGGTGTACCACCATTTACCACTGTTGAGATGGAGGCATTACATTGATTAGCACAATTAATTGGTGTGGCATTTAACGTTAAACTTATAGGGTTAGGTTGAGTTAAATTTATTGTATGAGTTCTTGTACAACCTCTCGCATCACCTGTTATTAAAGTATATGAACCAGCGCATAAATTAGTATAGGGAGGGTTAGTTGTAATTGTTGAACTAGATGACTGCAAAGTAAATGAATAAGGAGCGGTACCACCAGAAGGTATTGCTGTTATTGAACCATTACATAAGCCATTACATGTTGGCGAAACAGTTGTAATATTCACAGTTATAGGGTTAGGCTGTGTTATACTAATCGTTCTAGTGATTAAACAACCATTAGCATCTGTAACTCGTACAGTATATGTAGCAGGGCAAAGGCTGTTATACGGAGGTAAAGTTGTTACCGTAGATGAAGGTGATTGTAATGTAAAAGTATATGGAGCTGTACCGCCTGTTACAGTAGGCGTTATCGAACCATCACAAGCACCATTACAAGTAACACTTGTACTCGTAGCGGTTAATGTTAATGATGGTGGTTCGGTAATAGTAACTGTGTTAGAAAATCTACATCCTAAAGCATCACCTAAAGTAAATGTATAGGCACCAGCACACAAGCTAGTTGCTGTTGAACCTGTAGAAACCGACGGCGACCATGAATACGAATAAGCTCCTGTTCCACCCGATGGATTCAAATTGATAGCTCCAATACAAGCATTATTACAAATTAAATTTGTTTGAGTTGGAGTGGCTGTTAAGGTAGGTGGTGTTGCAATATTAACCGTAATCGTATTAATACAATTACCATTATTTGTTACGGTACAGGTATAATCTCCAGCACATAACCCAGTGGCTTGTGCGGCAGTTCCTCCGCTTGGCGACCATGAATACGTAAAAGGACCTAATCCACCAGATGCCGATACAGAAGCTGTACCATTACAAACATTTCCACAAGTTAAATCAGTTTTAGTAACTGTTAATGTTACTGCGGGAGGTTGTGTAATATTAAATGAATAAGTTGCTGTACAAGTTTTGCTATCAGTAACTGTGGCGGTTACTACACCAGGACATAAACTTGTAATAGAATTGGTAGATGAAGTAGAAGGCGTTGATGTAGGGGAACTCCACGAAAATGAATAAGGTGCTGTACCACCAGTTGGTGCCACAGCTGCCGAACCATTACAAGCTGAATTACAAGTTACACTCGCAGCAGTGCCATTAGCCACCAATACCGAAGGCTGAGTTAAATTAGTTGTAAATGTAGTAATACAGCCATTATTATTAGTTGCTGTTAATGAATAATTTCCTGCACAGGCATTCTTCAAGGTATCTCTTGTAAAAATATTGGTATGGTTAGTATTAGGCGGATTCCAATTTATTGTTAGAGGAACAACGCCACTAACCACTAAAACTCTAATTTGCCCATTACAATCTCCATTACAATTAGGTAACACCTTTGAGAATGATAGTAATGTTGCTGCTGGATTAATAATAGATACTTGAACCGCTGCTTGTTCACCTAAGGAGTTTTCAAATAATACAATGTACTGAGTTCCACAACCACATAAATTACCAACTGTATAAGTTGTACTTGTAAAATTATCTGAAAAATCAACAGCTGGAGGCAAGGTTTGACAAGGAGTAGATGGATCGGTGTTTAACCATTGTATAGAATAAGGTGCATTGGTACAACCTGATAAATTAAATGTAGCTGTTCCATCACAAGCCCCTGAACATGTTGGATTAGTTGAATTAGTTAAAGTTACTATACAAGCTTGTGGAGTTAATTGAGATAATTTTAAGTTTGGAACACTTGAAAGATGAGTTAGTACGGTTGTTGGTAAAGTATTTTTTTGGCAAATGATATTAGATTTTACGCCAGATGTATTTGTTATTTGAACATTATTTAATGTAAGATTTTGAGAAATTTGAAAGGTGTTATTCTGTAAATTCAAATTAAGATGATTCAAAACCAAATCTTTAGCAAAGATGATAGAATTTTGTAATTTAAAATTACCACTCATATTTAAGGACTTGGTAGTTGAAATCACTCCCATAGCCACATCGTGATGAGCCGTTAAATAAATATCATTATTAAATTTATTATGCGAGAACTGATACTTAGCAACCGTAGTTGGGTATAAATTAATCTTACCATTTAATTTAAAATAAAAGTATTCATTTAATTCAACATCGCCTTTAATCGTTAAATCTACCGTTGGAGAGCCAATAATATCAATTTTAACCTGTGTATTAAGAGCCGTTATGTTCTTAAATCCAAAACTATGTAGGGCATGAATGGTAATTTGTGATTCTGATGGAGGCGCTGAATTATTATCAAACTCAACCGATGTATTTACCGAAGGAAGAACTCCTGCAGGCGCACCGCCACTAGTATAAGACCAATGCGATAAATCATTCCAATAACCAGAACCACCAACCCAATACATTTTTTGGGCACCTAAATGTCCTAAAAAAAGTATCCCAAAAAATAGTAAAAGTTTTTTCAACATAAACCGTTTCTAACTTTTTACGAATTTATATCAGTTTCTGTTTCTAAATATAAGAAAATAAACCTAATATTAACATTTTAACTGTGTAAAATATTAACTATAAGTACCGAATAACGATAATGAATACTCAAAATCCTTTAAATTCTTGGAAAACGTTAAATACTGAACTTGTTTACGAATCGCCATGGATAGCCGTTCACAAGCATCAAACTATTAATCCAGCTGGTAAACCAGCGATTTATAGCGTTGTAAATTTTAAAAATTTAGCCATCGGGATTATACCATTAAGTAAAGATGGTTATACGTGGCTTGTAGGACAATGGCGTTATCCTTTAAATGCCTATAGCTGGGAAATACCAGAAGGAGGTGGTCCATTAGGCGAAGAACCTATTAAAACTGCCCAACGTGAATTGAAAGAAGAAACCGGAATTGTGGCTAAAAACTATCATCCATTAATGGAATTACATTTAAGTAACTCAGCAACTGATGAAACCGCTCATGTTTTTTTGGCTACCGATTTAAGTTTTGAAGAAGCCGAACCCGAAGAAACCGAAGACTTAAAAGTAAAGAAAGTTCATATTCAGGAAGCTTTTAACATGGTACTTAATGGCGAAATTACCGATGCTATCAGTGTTTCTGCAATCTATAAAGTGAAGTATTTGTTAGATAAAGGCGAATTAGTTTTATAACTACCAACCTGCAATTTCCCAAGTACCCTGCGAGCGCATCACTTGCTCTATCACATCACGTACACAAGCTTCGCCACCTTTTCGGCTTGAGATATAAATACAAATTTCTTTTATTTCAGGTGCAGCATCATTTGGGCAACAAGCAATCCCAACTCGTCTCATCACTTCCCAGTCTGGTAAGTCATCGCCCATGTATAAAATTTCTTCTTCATTTAAGTTATGCTCATTGATGTAATCTTTATAGCATTGTAACTTATCGTGTTGTGATAAAAATACATCTTCAACTCCCAAACCTCTCATCGCATTTTTAACTAATTTACTATTGCCTCCCGTAATAATCACAATACGATAGCCTTTTTTACAAGCTAGTTGTATGGCATAGCCATCTTTACTATTTAAGTTTCTTAAAAACTCGCCACTTTCAGCTAATAGAATATGTCCATTTGTTAAAACGCCATCTACATCAAACATCAGTGTTTTAATTCGAGTGAGTTTTTGTTTAAAATTTTCCATCGTTATTTTTTACGTGCTTGCTGTTGAACAATTAAATCAGTCATGGTTTTATAAATCTTTAGCAAGTTGGGATGATGTTTAATAAGAGCCATGTGTTTTTGTAAAGTTACCTTATCATGTCGTTTAGCTGGTCCCGTTTGCGCCTCTAAAGGATGATGTTTTTGTAATTTTACCACCGATTGTTGTATAATTGGATTAAGTAATTTGGTTTGTTTTTTGGTTAAAGTATTCTCAACTATTTGATATGAGGCAGCATACAAAGCGTTAGTGAAATTATTTGCAAAAACAGCGGCTAGATGTAATGTTAATCTTTCGGCTGATTTTAAAGTATGTACATAATTTGAAACCGTTTTAGCAATTGTTCGTAACAAATGAAGTCCTTTAGTTTGATTAGCCTCCAATAAAATGGGAGTTTCTTTCCAATTAATTTCTGCGCCTGTATAAAAAGTTTGTAGAGGATAATAAACGCCTATGTGAGTAGATGTCGCCTTTAAAACAGATATATCCACACTACCCGATGTGTGAGCTACTATGCCTTTTAGTTTAAGTGGTTTTAATTGTCGAGCCACATCCGCAATCGCTTCATCTTTTACCGCTATTAAATATACATCGGCAGTTGTATCTAATTTTTTATAATCAGTTACTAAATTAAGATGAAATTGTTTTGCAAACTGTTTTGCTTTAGGAGATAAGTGATGATTAAACACCTGAACAACTCGAATGTGATGATGGTGCGCAAAAGAATTGGCGATGTGCCATGCCACATTTCCAGTACCAATAATAACTATGTTTTTGGTGTTCAAAATATACTAACGAAAATTTAGTACGCTATTCCTAAATTATAAAACACAAAACTCCACATATCGGCAAACTCATCAATTTGTTTATCGGTAGGTTTACCTGCTCCATGACCAGCGTCTTTATCAATCCTTATTAATTGAGGGTTTTTGCCAGTATTATTTTTTTGAAGAGTTGCAGCAAACTTGAATGAATGAGCTGGCACTACTCTATCATCGTGATCGCCTGTTAAAACCATTGTAGCTGGATATTCCGTTTGTTTTATATTATGTAACGGAGAATATTTATACAAGCACTCAAATTCATCTTTGTTTTCACTACAACCATAATCTACTGTCCAAGCTCTACCAATGGTAAATAAATGAAACCTCAGCATATCTAACACGCCTACCGTTGGTAAAGCTACTTTTGCAATATCAGGGCGCTGAGTCATAACAGCGCCTATTAATAATCCCCCATTGCTTCTTCCATGAATAGCCATTTTTTGATACGATGTGTATTTGTTAGCAACTAAAAACTCGCAAGCAGCAATAAAATCATCAAATACATTTTGCTTTTTACATTTTGTTCCGTTCAAGTGCCATTCTTCGCCATACTCGCCGCCTCCACGAATATTTGGAACACAATAAATACCGCCCGCTTCTAAAAAAACAGCTCTATCTATTCTAAACTCGGGAGCAATTGAAATATTAAATCCACCATAACCATACACAAAACAAGGATTATTACCATTTAAGGTTATGCCTTTTTTATGTGTTATAAACATAGAAATTTTGGTTCCATCTTTACTTTTATAAAACACTTGTTTAGTTTCATAGTCAGAAGATTTGAATGGGATGATTGGATTAAAAATTCGTTTACTCGCCTTAGAGCGTGTATCAAAAAAATAAATATCCTCTGGATGTGTAAACGAAACGGTAGAATACAATGCAACATCTTCTTCTCTACTCGCATTTACATACGTTACTTTACAAAGTTCTGGTAAAGCTATTTCGCTTTCTATTTTGCCATTTATAGCATGTAAAAATAATTTAGAATTAACTTGATGCAAATAATTGGTAATTATTTTGTTTCCGCAAAACGATACACCCATTAATAAATCATCGTGTTGAGAGATAACCTCCGACCAGTTATCTTGACTTGGGTTATTTAAGCTTATTCGGATTAAACGATAACGTGGCGCCTTGTAATTTGTAAGCACATAAAACTGATTACCTATATTATCTACAATGCTATACTCATTATCAAAATTAGTTACAATAGGTATAAATTTATTTTGTGATGACGATAAATCTTTCATCATAACGCTTTGCCCACTGGTTGTTTCGCTACCGTAGATAATAAGGTAGTTTTCATCGTGTGTTGTTTGTGCTGAGAAATTACGGTTTGGATTTAATTTATCTTCATATACCAGTAGGTCGTTTGATTGAGGCGTGCCTAATTGATGGTAATATATTTTATGAAACTGATTTTTGTCGGTAAAGTCTTTTCCTGCTTTTGGCGCATCATATCGGCTGTAGTAAAACCCATTTCCTTTCCATGCAATGCCCGAAAACTTAACCCATTTAATTACTTCTGGCAATTCCTGATTTGTAAGACAGTTTTTAATATGTATTTCAACCCAATCACTTCCTGCCTTTGATATACCATAGGCTAAATGCGATGCATCTTTACTTAAAGCAAAATTAGTTAATGAAACCGTTCCGTCTTTAGATAATTCATTCGGGTCAAGTAGCACTTTAGGTTTTGATAACAAAGCATCTTGAACGTATAAAACCGATTGATTTTGCAAGCCATTATTTCTTAACGAATAAAACTTATTGGCTTTCTTAAACATCATTGGGCGTTTTTCGTAGTTCCACAGCTCTGTGAGTCGAGCCTTTACTTTTTCTTTAAAAGGAATTGTTTGTAAGTATTGATTTGTAAGCGCATTTTCAGCATCAATCCATGCCTTGGTATCTGACGAGTTTTCATCTTCTAACCAACGGTAAGGGTCATCTACTTTAGTGCCATGATAGTCGTCTGTTTGCTTAACAGTTTTTGTTTCAGGATATGTCCATTGAGCTTGCATATAAAAAGATGAAAAAACAAGCGCTGTTAAGCCAACTATCAGGTTATAAAATCTCATTAAAAAAATCTTTATAATGGAATATTGCCATGTTTCTTTTTAGGCAAATGATCCACTTTGTTTTCAAGCATTTTAAATGCCTTAATCAATTTTTCACGTGTTTGTTCTGGTTTTATAACCTCATCAATAAATCCTCTTTCGGCGGCACGATAAGGGTTGGCAAACATAGTTTGATATTCTGTTTCTTTTTCTTTCCACTTTTCTTCTTTATTTGCAGCAGCCGATATTTCATTTTTAAAAATAATTTCGGCGGCGCCTTTTGCACCCATTACGGCAATTTCGGCACTTGGCCAAGCGTAGTTCATATCAGCGCCAATGTGTTTACTATTCATCACATCATAAGCACCACCGTAGGCTTTACGAGTAATAACTGTAATGCGTGGCACAGTGGCTTCGCTAAATGCAAATAATAATTTAGCACCATTGGTAATAATGGCATTCCACTCTTGATCGGTTCCTGGTAAAAATCCTGGTACATCTTCAAATACTAATAATGGAATATTAAAACAATCACAAAAACGCACAAAACGAGCCGCCTTAGTAGATGAATGAATATCTAACACACCCGCCAAGACAGCAGGTTGGTTTGCTACAATACCTATTGAACGTCCAGCTAGTCGAGCAAAACCTACAACAATATTTTCAGCAAAGTTTTTATGTACTTCTAAAAAACTATTGTCGTCAATTACTTTTTCAATTACCTCTCTGATATCGTAAGGTTGGTTAGCGTTATCAGGAATAATAGTATTTAACTCTGGACGAAGCTCGGAGCCTTTATAATCATAAGGAATAGACGGCGCATCCTCTTCGCAATTTTGAGGAATGTATCCTAAAATTTGTTTAATGTTATTAATGGCCTCAATTTCATTAGCACAAGCAAAATGTGTAACACCACTCTTAGACGCATGAGTCATAGCACCGCCAAGCTCTTCAGAAGTTACCTCTTCGTGAGTAACGGTTTTAACTACATTGGGTCCTGTAACAAACATGTAACTGGTGTTTTCTACCATTAAAATAAAATCGGTCATAGCAGGGCTATACACTGCACCACCTGCGCATGGTCCCATAATACCAGATAACTGAGGAATAACCCCACTTGCTCTTACATTTCTATAAAAAATATCGGCATAACCACCTAATGACACCACGCCTTCTTGAATACGCGCTCCACCACTATCATTTAATCCAATAAACGGAGCGCCATTCTTCATAGCTAAATCCATTACCTTACAAATTTTTTCGGCATGAGTTTCGGATAACGAACCCCCAAACACTGTAAAATCTTGCGAAAATACATACACTAATCTGCCATTCACTGTTCCGTAACCTGTTACAACGCCGTCTCCTAAATATTGTTCTTTATCTAATCCAAAATCTTTACTACGATGTGTAACCATCATTCCTATTTCTTCAAAACTTCCTTCATCTAATAAAAAATGAATGCGTTCGCGGGCGGTTAACTTTCCTTTTTTATGTTGTGAGTCAATGCGCTTTTGTCCGCCTCCCAATAAAGCTTCGGCTTGCTTTTTTTCTAATAAAGTAATTTTAGCATTCATTGTATTTTCTTGTTCTTTGGTATGTTTAGTTAAAGTATCTTGTGTCATTGTATTAAATTTAGTTACTTAATTTTAATGCTTTAAATATACTATTTTACAAGCATATTATTCTTTTTTAGGGCGATGAAATGATTTTTTCTTAAAGCCCGATTTGTGATGTTTATTATTTGGCTTATGCCTTGCGTTTTGTTTCTTGTGTGCTTCTGGATTGTATTCTGGAGCTTTGCCAAATGCTTCTGGAACTGGTAATTTTACCACATCTATTCCCATCAAGGCCTCAATTTGCGAAAAACGAACCTGATCTTTATCATTTATAAACGTAATGGCCACCCCTTCTTTTGCTGCACGAGCGGTTCTGCCTATACGATGTATGTAATCTTCGGGATCGGGTGGCACGTCGTAATTAACAACTAAGCTAATACCTTCTACATCAATGCCTCGTGATAAAATATCGGTTCCAATTAATATGCGTAAATGACGATTTTTAAAACTACGCATAATTTCTTCTCGCTCTGTTTGCTCCAAATCAGATGAAAAGCCTTTTACAGAATAATTGAGTGCATGAAAAGTTTTATACAACTCTTTTACTTTTTCTTTAGTTGACGAAAAAATAATAACAGAAGAAAAATCTTCGTTTTTTAAGATTTCTTTTAAGATACCCTCCTTTTGGTTTTCAAATACCACATAAGCTTGCTGAACAATACCCGCCGCAGGTTTTGAAATGGCTATATTAATTTGTTCGGGCTCGTGTAATATTTGATGTGCCAGTGTTCTTATTTTTGGTGCCATGGTGGCCGAAAACATAATGTTTTGGCGGTGCTGAGGCAAGTATTTAAAAATAAATTTTAAATCATCTATAAATCCCATGTCCAACATTCTATCTGCTTCGTCTAACACCAAATGTTTTAAGGTTTCAAACTTAATATCACCCGATTGTAAGAGAGCAATTAATCGACCTGGTGTTGCCACAATAATATCCACTCCATTTTCAATAGCCTTTGCTTGATTTGCCCAAGCTACTCCATCGTTTCCGCCATAAATAGGAATAGAACTTACATTACAAAAATAAGCTAGGGCTTCTATTTGCTGGTCGATTTGCAATACCAACTCGCGAGTGGGAGCTATAATGAGCGTGTTAATGCCAGTGCTTTGCGATTTTACGATTTTATCAATAATAGGTAACACAAAGGCCGCCGTTTTGCCTGTACCCGTTTGGGCACAAGCAATAAGGTCTTTATTATTTTGAATAACGGGAATTGCTTGTTGTTGAATAGGTGTGGGAGTTTTGTAGCCAACCGTTAATAAGCCCTCCGTTAACGCCTCACCAAAATTAAAATCGTTGAAAGTCAATGTACAAAAACTAAAAATTAAGAGTACTAATTTACAGTTTTTAAAACGGAATAGCGATAAAAGAAAGGAAAATTGTAGGTTTTAAAAAGCAAAAGAAAGGGCATAAAATATTGTACAAATTCATAAAAAAATGTATATTTGCGCCTCGCGATGCGGATGTGGCGTAATTGGTAGCCGCACCAGACTTAGGATCTGGCGCCGCGAGGCGTGGGGGTTCGAGTCCCTTCATCCGCACAAAAAAAGCTGTCTTGTTTGAGACAGCTTTTTTTATTTTGGTACTGAAGAAAGAATTGTTTTATAAATGCTCATCGAGTAAACAGTTCATCTCATTCACATCCTAGAAACAAGATTTAGTTTAACCCAAATTATGATTAGTAATTTTATTACGAACTAAAATCCCTGCAAAATATGAAGCTACGCAACTTTTTCTCAATCACCGTAGCAGTGGCTACGCTTCAATCGTAAAAGTTCATATTTTATTGGGCTTTTAACTCTCACTACTAATTTCTAATGCACAATCTGGGTTTAAGGCTATAAATACAGTTAGTTTTTTTATCACTGTAAACTACGGTTAGACCTGTGAAAATATTGCATCAAACGCTAATTTTTGCTTTATATAAAATAAATCTTCTTTACCTTTAACTTGCCCTACAAAATTAATATAGCCTTTAAGTCTATTTATGAACTTCTCTTTATGCCTAGTATCAACTTCACTTTTTAAATTAAAATGTTTTTGTGTTGCTTTATCAATTCCATTTTTGGTTAAGTCATGAAGCATGGCTCTTACTTTTTTTAAAAGTTTTCTGTCCACGTTTGCTTTTTCGTTTACTGTTATGCCTGTAACCGTTTGTTTTCGGTTGGCTGTTTTCAAACGAAGTTTCTTTTCGTTAACCTCAAAATTATTTTTTCTAATCAGATTAATAATATTAAGAATAGTATCGTTTGAAATTTCGGTATTTGACGAAAAAGTTAAATCGTCTGCATAGCGTGTATAAGTCAATCCGGTTGCTTCGGCAAACTTTTTTAAAGTGTTATCTAACTGTATGCAAATAAAATTTGAGATTACAGGCGATGCTGGTGAACCAATCGGAAGTTTACTTTCGTATGTTGTAAGTAATGTTATAGCGGTAGCAATTTGTTCATTAAACCTAAAATAATCGGAAGTAAAAACTTGTTTTACCTGCATTGACGAAATGTTTGGAAAGAAATCTTTCAAGTCAATGTTCAATACAAATTTTTTTCCTATATGCACTTTGGCATTTTCTAAAATATTGCAACGTCTTCCTAAGTAGTGCGGATTTACTACAAATCCATGAATCTCATTAGGTTTTATCATTAAGTAATAGGCTTGCAAAAAATAATTCAAACGCTTTTGAATTTTTTTTAATTGTTCTTCAGGTGCAGAAATTTGCCTTTCGCCACCTTTCTTTTTTTTTATTGTATAGTTATTGTAAACAGGATTGTTTATCAATTTTTCTAAATGATAATATGACGTATTAAGAAATTTACATAGTTCCCTTGGCTCTTCAATTGTAAGCAGATAAAAAGTATTCAGTTCGTGCTTTTGAAATTTTTCGAACCATTTTTTATTAGGATACGATTTACGATAAAAGTAATTTTGGATTTTACTTTTGTTAGCTTTAACGAATGGAACTATTTCTTGATTTGTTAGCATAGGTTTAAAAATGAGCCGTTGCAAATTATCTTTGATTAAAATCGTTCTTTATGCGAAGCAGAACGCAGTGGGCTTCGCATAAAGAATGCAAATTCCCCCTCTTCCGCTTCTGCACGGGCTGCTGGAACACAACCTCAAAGTCTTACTATTTTTGACCTCATAATTTTTAAAGCAACGGCTCAATATTTTTAAAGTTTAAAATGGTGGTATATCGGTGTTTACATCAAGATTATCAATATTAAAATCTACATTAGGATTCGTAGCCTTCAGTTCACTTAATCTACTTGCCGAAAATGAGAATTCATATTTTTTATATTCATAATTTCGGTAGTTGGTAAATTCTGTATCTCTTAAAAGTTTAATTGTACCTAACTTTCCATTTCTATTTTTTGCAAGAATTAACTCCGTTATTCCTGTTGTACTGTTAGAATCCTCATCAAATTCAATTCCGTAATATTCGGGGCGATAAATAAAAATTACTTTGTCTGCATCTTGCTCAATAGTTCCACTATCTCTCAAATCTGAAAGTTGCGGATATTTTGAACCAATTCTTGTTTCTACTGCTCTGCTTAACTGACTTGTTGCTATTACGCAAACATTAAAGTCTTTGGCAATGCTCTTTAATTCTCGAATTATGTAACTAATTTCAAATTCACGGCTATTGCGATATTTATTTGAACTCATCATTTGTATGTAATCAACAAAAATCACTTTCACACCCTTTTCTTCAATCATTTTTTTACAATGAGCTTTTAAAGCAACAATAGAAGCATTAAAGTTGTCGTTAATAAATATTTTATGTTTGCTAAACTCTTTTTCAACCAAGGCTAATTTTTCTTTTTTTTCATCCGTAATAGTGTGTTGTAAAAGTTGGTCCATTCCTATACCTGAAAGCGAAGAAATAAAACGATTGGTTAATGAAGAAATAGATAAATCAAACGTAAAATACAATATTGGCGTTTCAAGAGATATGTTTAATGCAAGATTGACCATGAGTTGTGTTTTACCCATTGAAGGTCTCCCCCCTATTACAACAAATTCGCCTAACCCAAAACCATTAAACGAATTATCAAAGTCGGGAAATCCACTTTTAATAATATTTGGTTGTGTTGTGCTGTTTAGCTGATTTAAACTCTCGGAAACAAGGTCTGCAATACTTTTTGATTCTTTTTCTGCAACATATTGCAACTCGACATCATAAAGCAATTGCTTTAACTGAAAAATAATTTCTTTATCGTAAGCGTTTGGGTTGCTGATTATACTTTCGATCTTATTTTTAATATCCTGTTTCATTCCTTAAAATTACTTTTTTGTCGTGGTTAATTTTATGATGTTGAAAAATATTAATGCTTTGGAACTAAACTATTTTTAGGAAGATTACGCACTGAACCCGCCATTTTGCAAAACCGAAGTTGGGCGTTCGTTTTTCTTTTTACACGTTAAAATGGCAAGTCGTCTGCTTGTATTTGCGGCTTTTCATTAATGTCATACCAACCCGATAATTGTTGGACATCTAAGTTCTGTTGTTCCTTTTGTATCCCACCATCGAGCTAAAGAAACTCGAATTAATGTTCCTCTAGGTATAACTTCTAATGGATCGTCAAAACCAACATATGGTAAGTTACGCCAACCACTTGAACCGTGATAACTATACCTTGGCTTGTTGAAATAAATACTTTTGGTTAAATCTTTATCTGCAATCCAAAATCCAACACTATGTTTTGAAACAGCGTCCTTACTTATAAAACCACTTCCTTTGTCTGTCCATTTTAACTTACCATCAAACAAAACATCAGGACTACCTTGCCATATTTCGATTTTTCTCTGTTTGATAAATTCAAGAATGGTTATTTCGTCTTTTAAACTTCCTTTTATTTTACGAGATATTACCAATACGTCTTCAATATGAGGCGGTGTCATATTGGGTCTTTCTGTAAACTCAACTTCCCAAACTTGTCTGGGATTTAAATCAGTATTTTCAGGTTGGTTTTCACCTGCGGGTGTTAGCAATCGAACATAACGCCCACTTCCTGTAATGCCACCAATACAGCATTTACCATTATTCATATGAGTCTTGGAAAGTATTAAGACGTCCATTATAAATGAGTGGTTTTATAGTTAAAAATATTCATCAATCTGTCGGCTACAATTGAACGATGACAAGCTTCGGGATGTTCCTCTACACAAAACAATGCTATTCTACTTGCTCCAATTTGATCGAGGCTTTCAAAGAATTTTTCAAAGTCGAAATTTTTAAGAATTCTATTTTTGTACTCAATAACGAAGATTTTCCCTAACTTTTGTCGTTCTCTTTTCAGTTCTCCTTTTTCTTCATCAATTTCTTTTTGAAGCTCTCTGATTTCTGTTGTCGGTGATAAGTCAGGAATGTAACCATATTTAATTTCTAAGTCATTAAGTCTTTCTTGAAGTCTGTTGCTGTTCACAAAAGAATATTTTGCGCCTCTAACGCCTCTACGCTGTCTGATGTCGCAAAATGTGTCAATATTATTTTGAGTAAGTTTTTCAAAAAACTCTTTTTCAGTAGAGTTGTAAACTCCGATTGTGAAAAATTCCATAATTATAAATAAGCTTTTCTTGATGTTGCGTTAATTGGATTTCCAAATAAGTCATATTCTGAAAGCCCTTTATTTAATTCATTTATTACTGTTGATTGGTCTTTAAGTTTTCCTTTTTCGTCAATGTGTTTTAGAACAATGTTGTCTGTGATTAGAACTTTGCCGATTAATTTACTTCTGTGGCATTCGCAAGGCTTACTTTCACTACACATTATTACAACATTAATGCCTTTATTGTAGGCGGTTTTTAGTCTGTCAATACCTTTTAGAAAAAACTCTTTTATTTTTACCATTTCATAGTCTACCTTGCCTTCGTTGTCGTAACAAGAAGTGTCTTTAGGTCTGCCACCAATTGTGTCACCCATAAAAACGTATTTAATTCCGTTCCGTTCCAAAAAGAATTTAAGGTCATTTTGGTTGAATTGAGGATTAAATTTTGAATACGGTTGGGAACGAACATCAATGAGATATTCAATGCCAAAGTCTTTCAGTAAAGCAAGAAAATCTTCTGGCTTTCTGTTACCGTGTCCGATGGTATAAAGTGGCTTTATTTCCATACTTCAAAGTTACGATTTTTTTCTCTGTTTGTTACTATGTTCATTGTTTGCATGGTCGCCCTATAATGACGCCCAACGGCAGCCTGTGAAAAAACCCCATCATCATTAACACAAACTGTTTGTTATTTATGAAATAAATATACGAATAAAAGATGAAAACATAAAACAGTTCAGTTGAGCGAGGTTGAAGCGGTGTTTTGGTTAAGAATTAGATGTTGGCGGAAGTTGCCTATAAACATTTTAATAAAGCGTCAACAGATAGATCTTCGTCAATCAACGGCCAATGGATACCGTAACCAGATGGAGAAATTTTATAAAACATCCTTTGAAAATCATCAGCACTTTTTAATTTACTTGATACTTTTTCAATTTCAACTTTAATGTCTTTTCCGTCTATTTGCAAGTAAATAAAATCCTTGTCAAATGTTATTGTCTGTATTTTGTGAGTTGCAATCATATTCTTACTTATTAAAATGATTATTCCAAGAATCTACGATTAAGTCAAAGTGTTGATATATAATTTTCTTTATTTCTTTTCTAGAGGTTGGGGTTAAATTATATGAAAACGCCTCCTTTATTTCAACTTCCTCTACAAGAAGCCAATACTTACATTCCATATCTCCCTTCTCTGCGTGTATGTGTACTGGCTCTAAATTTTCATTAGAATAAAAAAACAACCTCCACCCAAATATGTATAAAACTGTTGGCATAAAACAAATGTAAGAAATTTCATTAAGAATTTCAAGTCTAAAATAGCGTCGAAATAGCCGTGTATTTCCGTTGCAATTGGCGGTAACTGTAGCCCATGAAAAACCTCATCATCACTAACACAGGCTGTTTGTAATTTATGAAATAAATATACAAATAAAAGATGAAAACATAAAACAGTTCAGTTGAGCGAGGTTGAAGTGGCGTTTTGGTTAAGAATTAGATGTTGGCGGCTGGGCTTCTTTTTCTACTTCGTATTTTTTAGTTCGTTGTTAATAAACGCTTCTAACTTTGCTTTGTCAGGAAGTTGCAGTTGGTATTTACTTACGAAAATGTCTAAGTCGCTGTCTGCAATAGCATATTCTACTAATGTCTTGTTTTGGTTGGTAACAAGCAAAATTCCAACAGGTGGATTGTCGTTTTCTTCTTGCACGTTTTTCTTGTAGTGTTGCAGATACGATTTTAGTTGTCCGATGTGTTCGTGTTTGGCAATTTCAGTTTTTAGTTCCACTAAAACATGGCATTTCAATATTCGATGATAGAAAACCAAATCAATGAAATAATATTCATCACCAATTAAAATTCGTTTTTGTCGTGCCTCAAAACAAAACCCATTTCCAAGTTCTGTTATGAATTGTTGCAAATGCGAAACAAGGGCTTGTTCTAACTCACTTTCTTCAATTAAATGCGGTTGCCCAACATTTAAAAACTCAAAGAAATAATGCGATTTTACTAAATCTGTTGCTTGTTGTGGCTGTATTTTGTTTGCAATTTCGTCAAACGAATTTTTGTGATTTTCCGATAATCCAATACGTTCAAAAGTTAGTGTATCAATTTGTCGTTTCAGTTCTTTTACGCTTGGTTGTGTTTTTAAAATCAACAATTCGTAAAAACGTCTTTTGGTGCTGTCGCTAATTTTTATGAGTTCAGTAAAATGCGTGTATGAAATGGCTTGAAAAACGGTTGAAATGTGTTTTATATCTTCGTTTTGTAATTCTTAGGTTGCCGACCCAAGAATTGATTTCCTTGCGTTTTCGGGCAAAAAATCGGTAGGAAGCACATTTTTAAATTCTTGGGTTATCAACCCAAAAATTTGCGGATAGGTATTGTAAACTGTCGGCAACGTGATAATTCAGGTGCTGTAAGCCCTTTTACGCTGATATTTTTGGCGATATTTTCAAGCAATTTAGTTCCATATTTGGCTCTGTCGCTACCATTTTGCTCAAACTCCACAATGTAAAAACCTGTTAGCCAATTTCTCAAAGTTAGATATGTGTTTACCGCTTTTACAGCACCTTGCTGTAAACAGTCATTTGTTTGCTGTATGCGTAAAACTAACTTCTCAAAATCCATATTTACTTATCTAAAATTCGCTACAAAGATAACAAAAAGAAAAATTGATTTGTCGTTTTGTAAGATCCTCAACAGTATTTCGGTTACGAAGCCAATCAGAAATAAGAAAAATCTCCATCTTTAGCTTTCAACATATCAGTGAGCGTTACTATGATTTTTAGCAAAAAAAATCCCGCCATGTTGTAGCGGGATTTTTTTAAAAATTAAATGTTGGCGACATATTAATTACTAAAATGTTTTTCCAATACCTACTCCTCCTGATAAAAACCAAGTTTGATGAGGCACAGACGGATCAGGATTTATTACATAAAAATCGTACAACGGGACAAATCCAATTTTAATAAACAAACCTCCTTGAGGTTTTTGATATCTATATCCTAATCGCAATGCTAGGATTAATATATCTTCAGTATAATTTGTTATTTTATCATAGCTATTTAAGTATGATAATCCAGAGCCGATTTCTAGAAAATGTTTGTTTCTAAAAAAAGGATACAAGGCTGAAACTTCAATAGGTATGCTTACTGTCCTATAATAAATAAGTGGAAAATAATTTGTATAATGAACTCCTATTCTAGTTGATATTTTAATCTTGCTTGAAACATTGATAAGTCTGTCGTAATTAATTGAATAGACAAGTCCATTCCCTCCAATTTCTACAAATACTGTATTCTTTTTTAGAACAGTATCTAATTGTGAGAGACTAACATCATTGTATTTTGTTGTGTCTATTTGGGAGTTTGCTCTTTCCGAATGAAATAATGTGAAAATTGAAACTATTATTATCAAGAGCTTCCTTTGCATTTTTCTATATTATTTCAAGTTATGGTTATTAGCACTAACATCAACCAGTGAAAAACCTCATCATCACTAACACAGGCTATTTGTAATTTATGAAATAAATATACAAATAAAAGATGAAACTATTCCAATTTTAAGTTAGCAATATCAATCTCGTTCATGCACTTAAAGTGTTTTTTAGGACATTGTTTATACCCTAATTTAGAACAAGGACGACATCTTAAATTTTTTACTTCTAATATTTGTGATTGAGGCCCTGGAAGGTATGCACTCATTCCAAATTCAGGGATTGTGTTTCCCCATAAAGAAATGATGTTTTTTTTATAAGCAGCCGCAATGTGCATTAAGCCCGTATCAGAAGTAATAACATAATGAGCTTGTTTAACAAGCGATGCCGATTGGTTAAGTGAAAAAAGTCCGCAAGCATTAAATGTTTTTTCTTTAAATAAATGATGTAATTCATTAGCTACAGCAGCATCTTCTTTTCCACCAAGTAAAACAAGTGGTAAGGTGCTTTTTTCACAAATCTCTTTTAACTTTTGAAGCGGTATTTTTTTAGTATAATATGAGCCCCCAACAACTAAAGCCTGATAGCCATTTAAAAAATGTGAGGGTAACACTTCGGCAAGATTAAGCTCATCATGTAAAGAGATAAAATAGTCTAATCCTTTACCATCATTCTTCACATCCCATGCTTTTACCGTATCTAAATATCTATCTACAATATGTACTGATGGTAAAACATCTTGTTTAAATTGTACTTTTAAAAATTTCTCCCAATTAAGTTTATTAAACGAAAAAGATTTTGCTTTTAATTGCCATTTTAATTTTAAACTTCTTAAGTTATGATGCAAATCAATTATATAATCGTACTGTTCGCCTCGTAAATCGGTAATGATTTCGTTTATAGAATGTTGAAAGGTGTAAATTTTATCCAAATAAGGATTGTGCTCAATAACATTTTTAAATTTTTGTTTGGTAACATAATGCACTTCTACCTCATTTAGTTGTTGTTTTACGCATCTAACAACTGGTGTAGTTAATACAATATCTCCAATAGAGCTAAATCTAACAATTAAGATTTTCAAGGCTGCTTTATTTAGGTAATAAATGATACTCAGTTACTTTACCATTTCCATCTACCTTTCTTACCCACATTTCTTTCTCATATAGTTTCAGGATTTGGAATGTACTTGGGCTAGGCACATTACCATAAGTAATTGATGTGGGCGTAAGGGTTAAATCATCTTTATTAGAAGTAAAACTCCAAGTTCCACTTTCGGTATTTGTAACATTCCCCGCTAGCGGAATGGTAACATAATATGTTATTGAATAACTTCCACTTTTAGTGAGGTTAATCGTATAATCTTTATATATATTAGAAAAATAAGCTGCAGAGTCCACATTGTTAATTAATAACTTATCTATTTTCCAAGTATTGGCTACACGTTCTTTTTTTAATCGTAGGCTTATCATTGGTCCTTCTGGATATTTCTTGCATTGCGAGAACACTCCAATAAACAATGCAGCAAGTAGTGCTATTTTTATTAAATATTTCATTTAACAGATATTGATTAAATTTACCCTCAAAAATAACGAAATTTGTTGAATGTTTATAGATACCCATACACATCTTTATTCGGAGGAATATAATACGAATCGATATGAGTTAATACAGGATGCTCTTAATAAAGGAGTAAGCCGATTGTATATGCCCAATATAGATAGCAGTAGTATAGACGAGATGTTGAAAGTAGAGGTGCATTTTCCTGAACAATGCTTTGCCATGATGGGTATTCATCCTTGTTCGGTTAAAGAAAATTATCGAGAGGAATTAAATATTGTGAAACAATGGTTGGAACTACGCCGATTTGCTGCTATTGGAGAAATTGGTATGGATTTATACTGGGATAAAACATTTATAAAAGAACAAGAATTGGCATTTAAAGAACAATTATTTTGGGCAATAGAATACAACTACCCTATTGTTATACATTGTCGAAATGCGTTTGACGAAATTTTTGAAATTTTAAAATCATTCGAAAAATTACCCAAAGGCATTTTCCATTGTTTTAGTGGCGACTTTATTCAAGCACAAAAAGTGTTATCGTTAGGAAATTTTAAGTTAGGAATTGGTGGAGTTGTAACTTTTAAAAATTCAGGATTAGACAAGGTGGTGGAGCAATTAACCCTACAAGATATTGTTTTGGAAACCGATGCACCCTATTTAGCGCCAGTGCCTCATCGTGGCAAACGCAATGAGAGCGCTTATATTCCTATCATTGCTCAAAAAATTGCCGATATAAAACAAGTTACTTTAGAAGAAGTTGCCACTATTACAACTCAAAACGCACTCGATATTTTTGAAAACTAATTCTTTTATATCTTCTCCATTTATTAAAACCATTGTGTATGGCAATATATTTATTGCACTTTGTGCTTTATCACAAGTATTGCTTACCTATCATTTATTTCCAATTCCGCTAAATTTCGAGAACAATTCATACTTATTATTTGTATTACTTTCTACTTATTTACAATATAACGTGCAACGCGGTTATAGCATTTTAAGTCATCACGATTCGCAATCAGATAGAGGGCAATGGGTAATGAAACATAAAAAGATAATGCTTTATAGCATTATAGCCTGTCTTATCATTGTCTTGTTTTTATGCAATAATTTAAGTTATACTTCTATTGGTATTATGATTGGAGCCGAAGCTATTTCCACTTTATATTACATGCAGCCTTTTAATCTTCGGCGTTTTGGATACATAAAACCTTTTTTAATTTCAATGGTGTGGGTTATGAGTTGTGTATTGGTTCCACTCATTGAAAATGATTTACTAAGCACACACAGCATTTGGTTTATCTTTTCACAATTTGTATTTATATCTGTATTATGCATGTTGTTTGATATAAAAGATAATGATAAAGATTATTTAGAAGGTGTTAACACGTATGCAAATCGTTTTGGCGAAAGAATAACTAAAATTATTTGCGCTAGTCTTATCCTTTTTGGATTTATTAGTTTTTACTTTTTTAATTCTCACTACTTATATACTTTACTCTCTATTATCCTTCGCTTAATTTTATTAATAACTATTTTTATTACGAACGAAAAACGTCATGCCTTTTATTATTATTTGTGGGTAGATGGTTTATTAATTCTGCAAACCATTTTATTTTACTTAATAAATCCTGTTTTTTAACCTAGTTGGCAAATTAGAAATTGGTTGTAAGAGTTACAAGCACCATGAAACATAAACCTTTACAAATATTGTGTTGTTGCTGTTACTACATGTGATAAAATTTACAAAGCTTTTTATTTTGGAGGAATTTTAGCTCGTAACAAAGTTGTTATTTCAACTTAAAAGCAACTGGTATATTAAACCTTACTTTTACAGGCTTTCCATCTTGACGACCCACTTTTTTCCATTTTGGTAATTTATTAATAACACGCAACACTTCTTCATCACAGCCATAACCAATGCCTTTTAATATTTTAGCGCCCTCTACCATACCGTTTTCATTAACAACAAACGAAACAAATACAGTTCCTTCTTGTCCTATTTCTCTTGCTAATGTTGGGTAAACAATATTTTTAGCAACAAAACTTAATAAAGCGGCATTTCCACCCTCAAACTCTGGCATGTCTTGTACAATGACATACTCTGTATTATTAGTGTTGGGCGTAGAACTAGTTTGACTCGTTCCTACATTCAAGGTGCCAGTTTCGGTACCAGTTGCTGAGTTCCCAGTAGCCATATTAGAGCCATTACCATTTACAGGGTTATCAATGGGTGTGGTTGATTGTGTTTGAGTTGTTTCATCAATAATTTCTGTTACCATATTACTTGGTGGTGCCACCGATGCTTCAACATGTTGTTCGGGTGTATGAGTTGGTTGATTCGGAGTTAAATCAATTTTTGTTTCATATATAATTGGCTCAGGCTTTAAGTCATCTATCAATAAGGGTTTTGGTGTTTCTACCAGTGCGTTGTATTTGTTATAAATAAATGTGCTAATGTATAATATGCCAAGTAACACGCCAATGCTTAATAGCGCTTTACATATTGTACTATTATAATGCTGTCTAATATCGTATGCTCCATAACTTTTATTTCTGTGTTCAAATACTAATTCGTTTAACTTATTAGTATTAATTCCAAGTATATTCATCATTGTTTTTGTTTTAAAGGGTTAAACATCTTTTTAACTAATTGTAAAGGTATTTTCAATTAAAACAAAAAACCACCTTCGATTGAAAGGTGGTTACACTTAATTGATAAGTGGTATGTTACAGGCCAAAAATGGTTATTATTGTTTTGTGTAAGTAGCCGTGCAACTATCTCTGTTTGACGAGATGGTTGTGGTGTAAGTTAAATTTATATTACTACTACTTGTAAGTGTACCTGAGCCTTGTGTAAAGCCAAGAGAGCCTAACTGCTGATATGGAATGGTTAAAACATTATTATTTACAGAGGCTCTAGCACTAACAGATAAACCAGAAAAATTACTAATTAATACCTCAGTTGAATTAGTAGTAGATTTTGAAATGGTAACATTATGTGTATTAGTTCCAGCCACTGCACTATTTTCGGTAACATGCCACTGTGCTGCAAATTTATCTCGATCATCCGTATTAGGAGATGGAGAGTTTGGGTCGTTATCTTTATCAGGCGCACAAGAGGCAACTAATAAGGCTAAAGGAATTATAAATTTTAAAAGCTGTTTCATTGTTTTATTTGAATTATTGCTTATGTATTTCAAAAATCATTCCATAATCTGATTACTTATCTCAAATTATTTTGAGCATAATACGCTATCTCTTGCTTAAATTTTCGTTTGGCTAATACAGGTATTAATCTCGACAATACCGTAATAATGGGAGAAAGCAGTAAAATAGCCGTAGGTAAAACAATTCCAAAAATACGAACTCTCGTTCTACGTTGTTGGCTACCTTGTTCTCCCTTTTTTAAGATAAATTTTGCGTATAAAGGAAACAGTGCCCTGCCTCTACCTTCCATTAATAATAAATTGCCTCTTATGCTAACTGCTCCTTTTTCTACCAACTGTGGTTGTATAAGATTCAGTTGTGATGTGGTAACATTATCAAGAATAATTTTACCATATTCGGGTGCTTTATCAATATCGGCTTGAGTAATGCCATACTTAGGAAATATACCTAGAAATTTTTCTTTAGTTCCTTTTAATACATAAGCCAATACAGTTACTAAACTGGTGAGGTTAGAAGCATGATCTACAAATGTAATATTACCTACAAGATTAGCTTGCAGGTTAATAAGTTGTTGTTTCATCTTTTCTTGCGCCCCTAGCCACATATTTCGACAGTTTATAACGGTTACAATAGGTTTGTTTTTTAAAAGTAGTTTTGCCTCATTGCTTTGTAAAAAACTATTAATAGGCACACACACGCTTAAAAACCAAGGTTGGTAAGCTATAAAAACCAAATCATACGATACAGTCGTGTCTATTTGCATAGACTCTAATTCGCAGGGTACTCCTTTAACCGTTTCGGGAAATGCATCAAAAAACTGCATATAACTCCAAGGGTACGGAAATGGAATTTTTGGTTTAATGTTTAAATAAGTGATTTGAAAATCAGTAGAATTTGAAAAAGGTTTTAAAACAGCATCTAGTGCTTGTTTACCTTGCCCTGTTTGTGAATAATAAATGGCTAATACCTGCTTCATGTCTAATGGTATTCAAATATAAATTTTATTTTATCAATGCTCAAAGTTTATTGTAATTTTACTGCATGATTGCGATTCAACAAACCCTCATTTCTGAAGATATTTTCGAAAAAAACTTTGTATGCAACCTAAGCGCTTGTAAAGGCGAGTGCTGTGTAGCGGGCGATAGTGGTGCACCATTAGATAAGGAAGAGTTAGATATTTTAGATAAATTACTGCCCGTTGTAAAACCTTATTTAACGAACAAAGGAAAAGCAGCAATTGAAAAACAAGGGGCTTATGTTATTGATGAAGACGGCGATTATACAACTACATTAGTATCAGAAGGTGCTGAATGTGCCTTTGTTTTTTTTGATGAAAAAAACATTGCTAAGTGTGCTATTGAACAAGCTTACTTAGATGGTAAAACGCAAGCTGTTGTACCTGATTGGAAAAAACCAATCTCTTGTCATTTATATCCAATACGAATTACGGCCTATAAAGAATATGATGCTGTTAATTATCATCAATGGCAAATTTGTAAAGATGCATGTACCTTGGGCGAAGAACTTAAATTACCTGTTTTTAAATTTTTAAAAGAACCGCTCATTAGAAAATACGGTAAAGAATGGTATGATGAATTAGAATTAATTTATCAGTCTCCTGAGATTTGGAAACGATAACAATAATGAGATAAATTAATAGAACGGAAAGCTAATTAAGCTTTTTTACCTTGGCTATATGCAACTAAATTAGCTATGCGGTATAATAAGCGTGCTGCTACATTAGCATTCCACTCATCTTCTCCTGCTACTTCATTTAAGTCGAAGGCAATAATTTTTTTACCAGAGGCTACTACTTGTTCTAATAAATATAATACTTGGTCGGTTTCAAAACCGCCAGCCACAGGCGTTCCAGTGCCAGGACAAAGTTTAGGATCTAAGCCATCAATATCAAAACTTAAATAAATATTTTGTGGTAACTCGTTAATCACCTCTTTGCAAATAGCATCCCAAGTTTTACCTTGATATTGTTGTTGCTTAATATCTCTATCAAAAAATGTTTTTACTCGTCCGTTAGATTGATGAATTACTTCCAACTCTGCCTGACAAAAATCTCTGATACCTACTTGCACTAATTTTTTAACGTTATTTTCTTTAAGCGCATTAAACATAATAGAGGCATGAGAAAACTCAAAACCTTCGTAAGCATCTCTCAAATCGGCATGAGCATCAATATGCAAAATTCCAAATTCGCCAAAGTGATCGCCAGTAGCTTGTATAATGCCTAATGGTGTAGAGTGATCGCCACCCACTAAACCAACGGTTTTGTTTTGTTTAAAAAAATGTAAGGCACGTTGCTTTACCCAAGCATTCATTTCGGCACACACTTTATTAATGGTTTTAATCTCAGCTATCTCTTCCACCGCCTCGCCATTGGCTTGCCTATTAATAATTACTTCGGCAACTGGGCGATAAGTTTCGCTTTTGCTTCTAAGCTCCTCGCTAAAATCATCCATCGAGATACCTAGTTTCCAAGCATCTTTTACAATAGGATCGTATAAATCTACTTGAAATGATGCATCAAAAATTTGTTGTGGTCCATCAATCGTACCACCTCCATAACTAACAGTAACTTCCCAAGGTACTGGAATTAATACAATTTCACTTTCGGCAGTTGTAAACGGTAGCCCGAACATATTGGCATTAACATCGCCTACGCTATTAGGATCGAAGTTTTTAATTTTGTCTTGTTTAGTCATGCTATAAAAATAAGTTTCTTTTTGTTTGCTCGTTAAAAAAGCATAACAAATTTTGAAAAAATATTATGGCGCAAGACGTTCTATCTTCCACTCATTATTTTGCAAAGTATAAATCATTCTATCATGTAAACGGCTCATGCGCCCTTGCCAAAACTCATAATAATTTGCCTTTACAATATATCCACCCCAAAAATCAGGGCGAGGTACTTCTTTATTTTTAAATTTCTCGGTATTTTGTTCTAGTAAAGTCAGTAACTCTTCTCTGCCTTTTATTACTTTACTTTGAGGAGAACTCCAAGCTCCAATTTTTGATTCCTCGGGACGGCTATTAAAATAATCATCGCTCTTATCTGCATCTTCTTTTCTTACCACTACGCCTTCAATTCTAATTTGTCGTTGTAACTCAGGCCAAAAAAATAACATGCACACATGCGGGTTGGTAAAAATTTGTTCGCCTTTACGAGATTGATAATTCGTGAAAAAACAATATTCATTATTTTTAAATTCTCTCAAATATAAAATACGCGACGATGGTTTATGATACTCATCTACCGTTGATAAGTGAAAGGCTTGTACCTCTGTTACCTCAGATTTTACAGCTTCGTTCATCCATTTTTCAAATTGTAGATCAGGTGTTTTTTCTAACATCTGTTCATTTAATTCACCCTTAGTGAAATCAGCCCTTAATTGTGAGATGTATTGACTTACCGTATTCATTTTCGTAATTTTACACAAATATAAATAGTTTATTTTGATAACAGCAGGTGATATTTTAATAGCTAAACCATTTATGCAGAGCGAATATTTTTATCGTTCGGTTATTTATTTATGCGAACATAACAAGGATGGGAGTTTGGGTTTTGTACTTAATAAGCCAACAGGTTTGCTCTTAAATGATGTTTTTCCTCATCTTAAAAATGCTCATTTTCCAGTTTTTGAAGGAGGGCCTGTTTCTACCAATCAACTATTTTACACCCATACCTTAGGCACTCAACTAGCTGATAGTATAAGGGTTACAAATGATGTATATTGGGGAGGAAATTTTATGGCGCTTTGTTCGATGATAGAAAAAAATCAAATTCAAGCGCATCAAATTCGTTTTTATATTGGTTATTCTGGTTGGGGTGCCGAACAGTTAGAAGATGAAATTTTAAACGATTCTTGGTTTCATCATGCAGGAAATTATAAACAACTAACTACACAATTACCCGATAATGTGTGGGGGCAAGAAATGATAAAAATCAGCCCTAGCCATAAAGTATTTGCTGATTATGCTTTTTTTCCATCTTTAAATTAATTTGGTTTTGGCTTTTGCTATGGATTGCGCATTATCATAACTTAAATTTTTTCTTCATTTCTTTTGCCTTGAAGCAAAAAAACAATAGTTCAAGTTTTTTTATAAAACTTTTTGTCTTGATACAAAAAGTTACAAAAAAATCAAGGCTCCTTAAAATTTCACTAAAATCCGCATATCATCAATCCGATTGTTCGAAGCGCTTCGCGAACAGCCCGAACAATTTTCGCACATTCCAACGCATTTGATAATATTTGATTTTTACGTGAAATTTTAAAATGCCACAGCAGTAACCGATAAAGCATAGCGTGTAAATAAAACGGTTTTGGATACTTTTGGCGCCAAAAGTATCGTAAAAAATTTCTTTTGCCTTGAAGTAATAAAAACAAAAAAAATCATTAATTTAGATTTTGAAAATGAGTATAAAAACGCACGGATACCAGCCAATTAGCTCTCGCTTCATATCCGCGCGAGCGGGACTAGATTATGCTTACACCCTACAAGGTTGGATTAAAGGCGTAAATAGTAATTTATTAACCCCCGAAACTGATATGGGAGTAGATGGCGGAAACACAACATTACCTAATGGCAATAATAACCCCAACCATCTTATTGCTCGTGATGCTTTTGGCTACACACTGGGGTATTTTGACAACGATTATACCCCTATTGACAATAGTAAGTGGGTGCCTGCTTATAGATTTGAACCCGTTACCACCGGCAGTAGCTTAATGGCTGCCCGAAACGACTTATTTAATGGAAACATTTCTTATATGCAAACTACTATTAGAGACATTAGCAACTACACATCTGTTGCTACGGCTACTACAGTGGTGCCTTTAATTATTGGAAACGCCTATAAATACGACCTACTTAATAGATTACACGAAGCCAACTCTTTTAACAATATACAAACCAGTGGCTCTAACATCAATACTTGGTTAAATAGTGGCGCGGTAAATAATATGTATAAAAACGCCTTTACTTACGATGCGAATGGTAACATTATTAAGCAACAACGATACGACCAAAACGGAATACTGTTTGACGACCTAACCTACAACTACTTGTATGAAATTACTGGTGGCAGACTTCTAAAAAACCGATTGTATCATGTAAACGACAACGTAAGCAACACTACCCTACAAAACGATGATATTGAAGACCAAGGCGTATTTAATTTTAATACAGGTAACCAAGTAGCAAACCCTATGAATTACCAAATAGTAAACCAAAACAATAATTATACTTACGACGAAATAGGAAACCTTACTAAAGATGAAAGCGAAGAAATATTAAGTATTGCATGGACTGTGTATGGTAAACTAGATAGTATTATAAGAACACCTAATAGTATAAAACCCGATATAAAGTTTTTATACGATGCCAGCGGAAACCGAATAGCCAAAATAGAAAAAACAAAAATTACAAGTGGCGTAGCCACAGGCTCATTAAACCCAGAACAGTTTTGGAAAACAACCTACTATGTGCGAGACGCCCAAGGTAACGTAATGGCTACTTACAAAAGCAGCACCAATATACCAAGTGGCGGAGGCTCGCCAACCCAAAGCTATAAACTAACCGAAAGGCATATATACGGAAGCGCAAGAGTGGGCTTAGATGTAAACGAAGTAGAATTTATTGGAAACGCTGGCTTAAACCCAAGCCAAGCCCAACGCGTGTTAGGAAAAAAACAATACGAACTAAGCAACCATTTAGGGAATGTACTTACTGTTATTACCGACCGCAAAATACC
>CAUJCR010000009.1 GCA_963169355.1 Bacteroidota bacterium
CCAGAATACATTGTCCCTTGAAATAGCCAGTCCAAAGTCTAGTGTGATCAACCTTAGCCTGAAATATCCCTTACAACATAAAGGAGAACAAATTTTAAATGGACTTATCTTAAATTACATCCGTCAAAACATCAATGACAAAAATGAGGTGGCGGACAGTACTTTAGCATTTATCGCCGATCGCTTAGCTATGGTCACCAAAGAGTTGGCGAGTCTCGAGGATAATATCAGTACGTACAAGCGCAACAATCGTCTGATAGACATACCGACCCAAGCAGCCCAACTCATCACGGGTAGTGATGAAGCCATCAAAGAAATGGCATCTACGGAGGTTCAGTTGCAGGCACTCCAACAGATGGAGCGTTATCTAAGAAATGATACGACAGCAAGGGTTGTGCCGGCATTGAGTATGCTCCAAGATCCGGTAATAGGAGACCTCATAGCTCAATACAATAAACTAATATTGGATTATGAACGACTCCACGTCAGCAGCACTCGTGCTAATCCGGCATTGAAGAATATTGCTGCTCAGATAGAGCGTTTGAAAGGTGACATGATCGCCAATATTGCCAACAATATCCGCCAGTTACAACTCGTCAAGCAAAAGTATTCGCAGCGCAATGCACGGCTAGGCACTGAGATCAACCGTATCCCTACCATGGAGCGCGGTTTCACCGATATGTCCCGAATGCAGCAAATCAAACAAGCACAATATGTGTTTTTGCAGCAAGCCTGGGAGGAAACGGCAATCGGACGGACTTCCAATGTGTCGAATATTAAGATGATTGACAGTCCGCGAGCATCTAATATGCCGGTTTCGCCGAAAGGTAATATAATCTATTTAGCAGCGCTTTTATTAGGCATTGTTATACCGGGAGGGGTCTTTTATCTTAGAGATTTGTTGAATACTCGTGTGCGTAGCCGTGAAGATGTGACCTCTATATCCAGCCTTCCAATATATGGCGAGATAGGTTCGGGAGGTAAAGAGGAAGTGGTTATCAACCGTACTGCCCGCACAGGTATTGCCGAGCAGTTTAGGGCATTGCGTACCAACCTTGATTTTGTACAAAACACAAAAAGCGCCAAAACCATCGTTGTGACATCGAGTATTATGGGTGAGGGCAAATCATTTGTCGCGCTCAATCTTGCTGTCACCATCGCTTTATTGGGTAAAAAAGTATTGCTCTTAGAGTTGGATTTACGGAAGCCTACCATCCTGAAAAAATTGGGACTTAGTGCAAAGAAAGGCTTTTCTACCTACGTCAGTGGGCAGAGTAAAGATGAACTCAACCAAATCATTATCCCCTCCGGAATAGAAGAAAATTTATTCATCCTGCCATCGGGCATCATACCACCGAACCCTGCTGAGTTGATATTGTCTCCGGCTACAGAATCCTTGTTTGAATCACTGAAACAGCAATATGATTATTTAATCATCGACTCACCGCCCGTGGGTATGGTCACGGATGCATTTCTTCTCTCTAAGTACGCTGATCAAGCACTATTTTTAGTTAAGCATAATTATTCATATAAAAATCAAGTGGCAGCTATACAGCAATACGCCAATGAAGGTAAATTTGACCGTATAGGTATTGTACTCAATGATATTAAAGCCAAGGATGGCTATGGATACGGATATGGGTATGGGTATGGATATGGGTATCATGAGGATGAGAAAAGGAGAAAATGGTTCAAAATGTAAGAAGTTTTTTCAAAATGAATCAGGACTAATACAAATTTTTAATTGAATTTAAGCAGTCATACATCGAATTATTAGTTTGACGAAGAATAGTCAATCTTAATTTTAAATAAAATTTTTTATGAATAGTTATTCGAATAAAACATTATTAATAACAGGCGGGACCGGTAGTTTTGGGAGCACTATGCTCCAACATTTTATTAATACAGATATTTCTGAAATTCGGATTTTTAGCAGAGATGAAAAAAAGCAAGAAGACCTAAGAATCGCTTTAAGAAACCCAAAAGTGAATTTTGTAGTTGGAGATGTCCGTGATTTCAAAAGCATAGAAAATGCGATGCGTGGAGTGGATTATGTATTCCATGCTGCAGCATTGAAACAAGTTCCTTCCTGTGAGTTTTATCCACTACAGGCTATTAATACCAATATTTTAGGTGCAGAAAATGTATTAGAAGCTGCTACGATTAATAAGGTAAAAAAAGTAGTTGTACTAAGTACAGACAAGGCTGTCTATCCAATTAATACAATGGGTATGACAAAAGCTCTGATGGAGAAACTGACGATTAGTAAAGCCCGAGAGCCAATTGTTGCAAATAACAATGGAGTTTTTTGTGCCACACGTTATGGCAATGTAATGGCCTCCAGAGGATCTATTATCCCTTTATTTATTCAACAAATTAAAGAAGGTAAACCTCTTACAATCACCAATCCTGATATGACACGATTTATGATGTCTTTACCAGATTCTGTAAACCTCGTATTGTTTGCTTTTGAAAAAGCGAATCCTGGTGATATTTTTGTGCAGAAGTCACCTGCTGCTACTGTTTTAACTCTGGCAAAAACTCTATTAGAAATATTTAATGCTAAAAATGAAATAAACATTATTGGCACTAGACATGGAGAAAAGATGCATGAAACGCTTTGCAGTAAGGAAGAAATGGCAAAAGCTGAAGATCTGGGAAATTATTACAGAATTCCTGCTGATTTTAGAGACTTAAACTATACAAAATATATTCAAACTGAAGCTGCTGAGTTTGTTAATGATGAATATAATTCTTTTAATACTAAACAATTGGATATTGATGAATTGAAAAAAGTTTTATTAGAATTGGATTATGTACAAAAAGAACTTGGAAGATAATTATATGATACCTTTAGTTAAAACATTTTTACCACCTGCTGATGTATTAATTCCTGAAATTGAAAAAGTTTTATATAGTGGTTATATAGCACAGGGCGAAGTTGTTAATGAGTTTGAAGAAAAGTTTGAGAAATACATAGGTAATGGGAATAGTGTTTCTTTAAATTCAGGCACAGCGGCATTGCATATTGCATTAGCATGTATTGGTGTTGGGGAAAAGGATGAAGTTATATCTACTGCACTTACAGCAGAGCCAACCAATGTAGCAATAAAAATGACAGGAGCTAAAATCAGATATGCTGATATTGATTATAATACAGGTGCTATTGATGCTGCTTCTATCGAAAAGCATATTAATTTTCATACAAAAGCAATAATTGTTGTAGATTATGCAGGTATTCCGGTTAATGTAGTATCTATCAAAAATATTTCTCAGAAATATAAAATACCAGTGATACAAGATGCCGCTCATTCACTTGGATCAAAATTTGGAGGAAAAATGACCGGAAATCATTTCCCATATACTGTGTTTTCTTTACAAGCAATCAAGCATATGACTACTGTTGATGGGGGTATTTTACATGTTCACTCATCTGAGGATTATCAAAAGAGTAAACTTATTAGATGGTTCGGACTGGATAAAGGCCTTCAACGATTAGAAAACAATATTCAAATTCAGGGGTATAAATACCATATGAATAATGTAAATGCTGCCATTGGAATATGTCAGTTTAAATATGTAGATTCGATTATTAAGTTATATATAGAGAATGGCAAATTTTATGATATAGAGTTATCTGATATACCGGGTATTGAATTATTGCAATATTATCCTGATTCCGAGCCATCATATTGGCTTTATACTTTAAAAGTGGAAGACAGAGATGGATTTATAAGGAAAATGAAAGAGAACGGAATAAGTGCATCAGAATTGCATAAAAGAAGTGATTCACATGATTTTCTAAATGATTTTAATCAAGATCTTCCTGTGTTAGATAAATTTTATCAAAAGATGGTTCATATTCCATGTGGGTGGTGGGTCACTGTTGAAGACAGAGAAAAGATTGCAAATATCATTAAAAGCGGATGGTGATGATTCCATTATTTAAACCAAATATGCCCCAAGATCTAACAGAATTAAATAAAATTCTATATTCTGGAAAGCTTGCATATAGTTTTTGGGGTATTCGGTTTGAAAAAGTATTATCTGAATTTATTGGCAATACTAAGGTATGTACAATAAACTCATATAGTAATGCCATATCAGTTGCATTGACTACATTAGAGCTTAAACCCGGTGATGAAATTATCGCTTCTCCTATGAGTTGTCTGGCTTCTAATCAGCCTTTATTATCTCATAATTTGAAAGTTGTTTGGGCTGATATTGACCCGATGACAGGGACATTAGATCCAGACAGTGTAATAAAATCAATTACACCAAAGACTAAGGCTATTTTGCATAACCACTTCGCAGGTAATGTCGGTTATGTAAATGAAATACAAAAAATATCCAACGATTATGGTATTTATGTAATTGATGATGCAATTGAAGCTTTTGGATCAAAATATAAATCACAGTTTATTGGTTCAACAGGTTCCGATATAACAATATTTTCATTTCAGACTGTAAGGTTGCCTAATTCAATTGAAGGAGGTGGTCTTTCATTTAAAGATGATAACTTTTTTCAAAATTCTTTAATCGTGAGAGACTTAGGTATCGATAGAAAAAAATTTAGAACTGAAAGTGGAGAAATAAATAAAGATTATGATGTGACATTCAAAGGTTATGCGGCCTTAATGAATGAGATTAATTCATATATAGGTTATAAACAGATGGATAACCTCGCAGAACTTATTCAAATCCAAAAGACCAATGGAAAGCAATGGGACGAATGGGTATGTGCACATTTGAAAAATAGTGTCCCAGTTAAAGGAGTCAATGAAAGTAGCTCAAACTACTGGGTTTATGGATTATTAAGCGATCAAAAAGACAACTTAATTGTTGAGATGAAGAAACGAGGTTTTATTGTGTCAGGCCTGCATTTTCCTAATCATTTTTATTCTGTTTTTGGGAGTCAAACTATTCTCTCAGGTGTCGAGGATTTTTATAAACGATATATAGCATTACCTTCGGGGTGGTGGGTGAAACAAGAACAAATTAAAAGTTTGGAATGGTAGAAATATTGGATCACTCAGAATTAAATGATAAACTTATTCAGAAAATCATTGAATTCAAGAATTTATCTTGGGAGCATTCTTATGAATCACATCTGGAATGGTTGAATACGAATCTGCAGAATGGTGACTTGCATTTTTTTTATATGGAAAGTAGTATTCTTGTCGGTTATATGAATTTAGTTCGTATTGTAGTTGAAATTGACAATAAACCAATTCCTTTTTGGGGTATTGGAAACGTCTGTACCAGATATAAAGGTAAAGGAGATGGATTAAAGTTGATGCAACAAGTCAATAAGTTTTTGCTTTCGACTAGTAGTAAAGGGATATTGTTTTGTAAAAAGAGTTTGATTCCTTTTTACTCAAAATGCAATTGGATTCAAATAAAAAACTTACATCCGAATTCAGATTCAAACACTTTTGTGTTTAATTATTTACCGAATGAATTTTATAATTTGAGATATAATGACAGGCTGTTTTAAATTAGATATTAAGTTAGAGAATTTTTTTTAGGTTACTACAATTATGTTTAGGATACTAAAACCACCTCATACTGGAGGTAAAGTGTGAAGAGAGAGATATTAGTGCAACGAATTCTTTAGTAAATAGAAGTGTAGACTTTCTTGTTATTTATGGGTGAATATCTGCACGATTTATTAAAATACGAATTTAAGAGAAGGTCATAATTATGAAGATTAACATAATTGCAAATTTTATAGGGCGATTTTGGAGTGTTATCTCAGGTTTTATTTTTATACCTCTCTATATAAAATATTTGGGATTTGAGAGTTATTCAATTATAAGCTTTACATTGGTATTGTCTGGTGTTATGGCGGTCTTGGACTCAGGACTTACCGCTACTTTATCGCGTGAATTTGCAAAGCGGAACATTGGTCGAATTGAAAAAAAAAGAGTATTTGATAAGTTAGAAATTTTTTATTTATTTATAGGTGCTACTATAATATTAGGAGTTTATTTTTTAGCTGGAATCATTGCTGATAAATTTATAGATAGTTCGCTTTACAACCAAGATCAAGTAATATTCTTTTTAAGGATAATTGGGATAGATATAGCATGTCAAATGATAACTCGATTTTATATTGGTGGTTTGTTAGGACTGGAAAAACAGGTCCAAGCTAATTTTATACAAATCGGGTGGGGCGTTTTACGAAACGCAGCGGTCATTCTAGTGCTTCTTTTAAGCCCTTCACTTAGCTCGTTTTTTATATGGCAAGCATGTGTTTCTTTTGTCTTTGTTCTGATTGCTAGAATTGGATTATTAAATCAGATTTGTGCTATTCAAAATGTTAATTATAGTAATAAGATAGATGGATATAAAGATGTATGGCGTTTTGCTTCAGGAATGTTATTGATTTCTATTGTAGCAAGCATAAATACACAAGTTGATAAGTTAATGTTAAGCAATCTTTTATCGATTGAGAGTTTGGGATATTATACTATAGCAGTATCTTTATCTTTGGGTTTGTTATCTGTGATTTCACCTTTTACAATAGCAGTACTCCCGAAGTTTACTGCATATTATTCTGAAAATAAGATTAATGACGCATCAGCACTTTTACTAAAAATTCATGGGATTATCGGAATTATTGTATTTGCATTTATGGCAAATATGATTTTTTTTGCAAATGATATTATATGGGTCTGGACAGGTGATATGACAATAGCTGACGAATCGGGCAAGTATTTACCTATTCTAGCTTTTGCTTATGCGATGCTATCAATACAGACTCTCTTTTACAACATTGCTATTGCAAATGGCTATACTTTGTTAAATAATATATTGGGAATAACAAGTTTATTAATAACAATACCAGGATATTATTTTGGAATAAAGTTATATGGAGTGTGGGGCGCAACCTTCGTTTTCTTTATTGTCCAAACTTTAATAACTTTCATTTATTTGTATCTAATAAACAAGCGATTTTTAAAAGGAATTTCATTCTATACACTTATTATAACAAAATTATTGCTTCCTTGCATAGTTGCATTATTTATTGCTTATCTCTTTTCTTTAATTGTATTAAAGGACAATGCCAGATTTATTGCTTTTTTGCGAGTTGGGACTTCAACTATTGTTACCTTTTTAATTACAACTATTTTCTTTACACCCAAAGTAGATTTAATTAAACTTGTTAAATTTAAAATAAATTAAAAGATGTCAAATAAGCCTCTTCTTTCTATTGTAATTCCAACTAAAAATAGATATAATTATTTAGAGAACTTATTGAGTTCTTTGCTTGAGAACCCGCATAAAAATTTTGAAATAATAGTTTCCGATAATTCTGATAACAATTCCGAATTTTTAGCATTTATAGATAATTATCAGCATGATAATAGGTTAAATTATTTTTATTATTCAGGTTGGCTTTCTGTGGTTGATAATTGTAATTTGGGGGTTGAACGGGCTTCAGGTGAATTTGTATGTATGTTAGGTGATGATGATGGTATCCTTATTGATAATTGTTTGTCCCTTTGTCTATTTTTATTGAATAACAGTTTGGATGCTGCACTTGTAAATGTTATTCCTTATTCATGGCCGGATATTACCCATGCAATTTGGGGTAGTGCACTTTCGGGTAAATTTGAAAATAAAACATATACTTATAAGGCATTTAAATTAACTACAGAAAAGGAGTTAAAGAAAGTTTGCAATGAAGGTGGAGCTTTCGGCTTGGGTAAATTACCTAAAATCTACCAAGGTTTAATAAGTCGACGAAAATTATGTGAACTAAAAAAAGAAACCAACACCTACTTTCCTGGACCAAGTCCTGATATGGGAAATGCGGTAGGAATTTCTAAATACATTAATCAATATGTTTATGTTGATATTCCATGTATAATTTCAGGACAAAGTTATAAAAGTACGGGCGGTCAAGGCAGCAGGAAAAAGCATCATGGAGATATAGATGAACAAAAGTTTCTTCCCAAAAATACCAAACAAGAATGGACCAAAGAGATTCCTTTATTTTGGGCAGGTCCTACAATATATTCTGAATCTGCATCAAAGGCATTAATTAAAACAAAAAATTACAACTTTTCTTTGAATTACCTTTATTTGTATGCTTGTTGCCTTATTTATGAAAAAAATTATACATCAACTGTTATTGAAAAGATGTATGAAAGGAAAACATTTTTTCAAAAAGTCGGCATTTCTGTTAGAGTTTTCGGATTTGTTAGTTTTATTATAGTTAAGCGTTCAATTAATTATATAAAAAATATTTATAAGTATAAAATTTCAAATAAAAAGTTTACTAAATCGAATGATATTAAAGAAACAATTCTTATTTTAAATTCAAAATATCAAAATATTTCAATTGAATTAAAGTGATAGTTATTTTCATATTAACTTTGAATTAAAGTCAATTGAAGTGATAAAAATTAAAAATAAAAGCATCTCTACATTAATATCATTGCTGATTGTTATGAATTGTTTTTCATATCCAATTACAGCAGTTGTAATTGCATCTTCACGTTTACCTTCTTCTCAAACTAATATAGGATTGAAAGTTATTTATTCTTTATTAGCTCTTTTTATAATATATTTTATTTCTGCGAAAGAAAGAATAAGATTTCCAAATTTATTATTGAGTGGGTTATTTTTCTTTTTTATATACTCTGTTAGGCTATTATATGATATATTTATTGCAGATGTTACAATATTGTATTATAGCCCATATTATGTACTCGCTTATTTTTTTGTAGCAACTTTGTTGCCTATCATAACCGTTGCTGTAGGATATAGGTATATAAATATTCGTCAGCTTACTATTTTTGTTTTTTTGGCATTAATAATTTCCAATGTTAGTTTATTTTATTATTTATTTTATATAGGTGATTTTGGTGGGTTAGAAGAACAATTATCAATGCGAGCTAACATAAAAATTGAGAGTGTTAATGATGTAGGTACTTTGATTAATCCCATTACTATTGGGCTTTATGGTGCATCATTAGTGCTTTTTTGTATTAATTTGTTATTAAATAAGTTGATAAATAGAAGGATATTGCACCTTATACTTTATTTGTTAATGGCATTAGGCTTTTTTATCTTGATATTAGGAGCCTCAAGAGGACCATTGTTAGGATTAATAGTGATTTTAATTATATGTTTAATTTCAAGTTGGTATAAAAGTGATAAAAAAATTATAAATATAATAAAATTATTCATATTAATTGGTTTGTATATTAGTGTTTTAAGCGGTATAATTTCAAAAATTTTAGCTAAATATGATATATTTTTATTAGATCGAATTATGACTTTCATGACTGAAAGATCCAGAGGAATAAAAGAAGCTCGTGATTACTCCTTTAGTGGTGCATGGAATGACTTTTTGAGCAGCCCTTTTATAGGAAAACAATATGTTGGAACCTATGATAACTTCTATCCACATAATATATTTTTAGAAGTATTAATGGCAACAGGCACACTTGGTGGAATATTTTTTCTTTTATATTTCATTAAGTTTATAAAGAATGTATATAAACTTTTAATTGATAAAAAGTATAATTACTATATCCCTTTAGTAGGTGCTATGTTACTAAGTTTTTTCCTTAGTTTAACATCTGGAAGTATATTTGCCAGTCCTGAAATATGGATATTTATGACTCTTACAATTTTATTACCTAAAGTATAGTTATGTGTGGAATATTTGGGATTTATAATATAAAAGAGAAACATTATTTTGAGCAGGAAAAAATAAAATTATCCGTAGAAAGTATGCATCACCGAGGACCCGATTATATGGGAATTCGGATTTTTGATAACAATGCAGCACTTGCTCATTTACGATTGGCAATCATTGATTTGGTTGTTGATAGTAACCAGCCTTTTGAAAGAGACGACAGGTATTTTGTGTCTTATAATGGTGAGATATACAATTACATTGAGTTAAGAGAAGATTTAATTAAAGTCGGTTATAAATTTAAAACTCAAAGCGATACAGAAGTACTTGTTGCTGCATACCAAGCATGGGGTGACGACTGTGTAAATCATTTTAATGGGATGTGGGCTTTTGCTATTTATGATCAACTAGAAAACAAGCTCTTCTGTTCAAGAGATCGTTTTGGCGTAAAACCCTTTAACTATGCTACTGTCAATGGACAATTTATTTTCTCCTCTGAAATTAAAAGTATTATAGAATACTTTCCGGAAGAAAAAATCCCAAACTACAATGTAATTTCTAATTTTTGTAGAAATAGTGTCGGTGCACAAATAAAAGAAACATGGTTTCAAAATATATTTAGGTTAGAACCGGCTCATAATTTAACAGTTTCCAGTGAAGGAGTTAACATAGAACGATATTGGGATTACCCAAAGAAAACGAATCAGAACATTACTTTTGAAAATGCAGTAACGCAATATCGTGATTTGTTTAAAAATGCGGTAGAGATTAGAATGAGAAGTGATGTTCCCGTTGGATTTACATTGTCCTCTGGAATCGATTCAATGTCTATTGTTTCTGTATTAAAAAATCAATTGAATGGAAATAACAAAAGCTACACGGCTACATTTCCGGAGAATAAGTTTCTGAAATCAGAAAAACAGAATTATAAAAATGATATTGAAATTGATGAAGCTAAGATAGTTAAAGAAGTTTCAAAACAATTGGAATTAGACCCAACTTTAGTTGAAATTAATTTTACTAATTATGTGGAAAAATTGAGTAAAATTATTTTTTATATGGAGTCAGGGCATGGCTCCCCAGCGGTTTTTCCTTTAAATTCAATTTTTAAGAAAGCCACTGAAGATATTACTGTAGTGCTGGAAGGGCAAGGAGCAGATGAACTATTGGCTGGATATCTTAATAATGTTGAATCAATATATTTAATCGAATTGATTAGAAAATTTCGATTTAAAAAAGCCATAATTGAACTGAATGAATATTGCAAAGTATATTCTTTGTCATCGTTAATAATGCTTTTTGTTCGTCAGTTAAACACTGGATGGATACATAAATTATATTATAAAGCATCAGGAATAAGTGCATTTTATATTGGTCATTTATCAAAATATGTGCACATTAAAGACAGTCCACGAAAGGCAAAGGGTTTTGATAGTTCTGTCAATGCACATTTATTTGAATCTCATACAGGGGGATTGGTAAATTTACTCCATTATGGTGATGCTATTTCAATGGCATATTCATTGGAAAGCAGACTTCCTTTTATGGATTATAGACTAGTAGAATATGTTTTTACTCTTCCAGCGGAATTTAAAATTCATAATGGCTATGCTAAATTTATTCACAGAAAGGCTATGGAAGGAGTTGTGCCGGATGAAATACTGTCTCAAAAAGCAAAATTTGGATTTTCAACACCACTAACTAATATGTTTTTAAAAAAAGGGAATAATTCTGCTGCTTCTATATTACTTTCAAAAAGATGTATTGATCGAGGACTGTTTTCTGAAAAAGGAATTCAAAAATCGCTTAAAGATTTAGAGAGAGGGACAAAAGATCGTTCGCGGTTTTTATATCGAATGTTGAATGTAGAATTGTGGTTCAGAGAATTTATTGATAAATAACAAAATTAATATCCAAAGCCAAAATGAACATTCTTTATATATGGTCTAAACTTTTAAAGAAAATTAGAGGTAATGCAATTGTAAATAGTATTATACATCCCACATCGAAAGTGGAATCAGGTAGTCACATAGTGAACACTACTTTTGATAAACATTCTTTTTGTGGATATGATTGTGAAATTATTAATTGTGAGATAGGCTCTTTCTGTTCTATTGCAAACAATGTTAAAATAGGTGGTGGTGTACATCCAATGGACTGGGTTTCTATGTCTCCTGTATTTTATGAAGGAAGAGATAGTGTAAAAGCAAAATTTTCTGTGCACAAAAGGAAGCCGCCGTTAAGAACAATTATTGGTCATGACGTATGGATTGGTCAAAGTGCAATTATTAAACAAGGTGTTACAATTGGAACTGGAGCCGTTGTAGGTATGGGTAGTATTGTTACAAAAGACGTAGAGCCATATTCAATATATGCTGGTTGCCCTGCAAAAGAGTTGAAGAAAAGATTTGATGATTCAATCATTCAAAAGTTACTGCAAATTGAATGGTGGAAATTTAATGATCAGGAACTTAAACATTATGCAAAATATTTTACTGATCCAAAAAGATTTATTCAGGAGTTAGGTTTATGAAAATACTTCATTGTTGTCTTGCGGCCTTCTATATAGATAATTTTGGTTATCAAGAAAATATTTTACCCAAAATGCATAAACTGCAAGGCCACGAAGTTAAAATATTAGCTTCTACAGAAACCTATATTGAAAATAGTTTAGGTTATATTCAACCGTGTTCGTATATCAATAATGACCAAATAGAAGTTGTTCGCATACCTTACGCCAAATGGTTACCACTTAAGATTGTTAAAAAGTTGCGTATATATAATGGAATTACCGATACCTTGGAATCTTTTAATCCTGATATAATTTTTATGCATGATTGCCAATTCATTGGTATCAAAGAAATTGCTGCTTATGCAAAGAAGCATACAAATACCAGGATTTATGTTGATGGACATACAGATTTTATTAATAGCGCTAAAACATGGATTTCTAAGAATATATTGCATAAAATGATATACAAATGGTGTGTAAAGAAAATTTCCCCTTATACAAAAAAGTTTTATGGCACACTTCCACTTAGAGTTGAGTTTTTTAAGAATATTTATAACACCCCACCAGAAAAAACTGAATTATTACAATTGGGTATAGATGACACGCAGGTTGATTTTTCTCAAAAAGAGGTGATTAGAAAGGTGATTAGAAAGGAATTGGAATTGAACGATAATGATTTTGTTATTATAACTGGAGGTAAAATTGATAGAAGAAAAAATATTCATCATTTAATAAAGGTAGTGAATGAATTAAAAAATGATAATATAAAATTAATTGTTTTTGGAACCCCTACGCCCGATATGAAAGATGAAATCAGGAATTTATTAGATTCGTCTACAATAAGATATCTTGGTTGGTTGCCTTCTGAAAAAGTGTATAATTATTTTTTTGCAGGTGATCTTGCCTTCTTCCCTGGAACTCATTCAGTTCTTTGGGAACAGGCAGTTGGAATAGGGTTGCCTTGTATTTTTAAAAAATGGGAAGGAATCCAGCACATAGACATTGGAGGTAATTGCCTCTTTATAAATTCAAATGATGAAATAAAAGACAATATTTTAGCATTATATCAAAACAAAAGTCAATTGGCATTAATGAAACAAATTGCCATGGAGAAAGGGGTTAACCAATTTTCATATTATGAAATTGCAAAAAAAGCAATTGAAGTATAAATGTTTAATATGATTTCACCAACTAAAAATTTTAAGATTTATGCGTGAATACCAAATATGCACCAATTGTGTCATGGACACATCGGATTCAAAGATCACCTTTGATGATAAAGGAGTTTGCGACCACTGTAATACCTATTATAATGATATAGAGCCTGTTTGGAATTACGGTAAAGGTAGAGAAAAGGAGCTTAGCTCTATGGCGGATAAGATAAAAGCCTCCGGTAAATCAAAAGATTTTGATTGTATTTTAGGTATGAGTGGCGGCATTGATAGTTCTTATTTGTTATATTTAGTGAAAGAAAAACTGGGGCTAAGACCGTTAGTTTTTCATGTGGATGCGGGATGGAACACACAGTTGGCGGTAAATAATATAGAGCGATTGGTCGATAAACTAAACTTGGATTTATTTACTGAGGTTATCAATTGGGAAGAAATGAAGGATTTGCAACTCGCTTATTTTAAATCAGGTGTACCACATATCGACGTACCACAGGACCATGCATTCTTCGCTACAATGTACCATTTTGCATCAAAATATAAGGTGAATTATATTCTAACAGGTGGAAATTATTCTACTGAGTGTGTTCGAAACCCGATAGAATGGATGTACTATCAGTCTGATTCGGTTCAGTTAAAGGATATACATAAAAAGTTTGGACAAATACCTTTGGCAGATTATTTAGTAACAAATATTCTGTGGCATAAAGTGTATTTGCCTTATGTTAAAAAAATAAAAGTCCTGCGCCCATTGGATTATATGCAATATAATAAACAGGAAGCAATGGATCTTCTTCAAAATGAGTTTGGATGGCAACCGTATCCTCAAAAACATTTTGAATCCCGTTTTACCAGGTTTTATGAGAGTTATTGGTTGCCGGAAAGATTTGGTTATGATACACGAAGAGTGCAGTTCTCCAGCTTAATTCTTACAGGCCAGATGAGTAGAGAAGATGCTTTGAATCAATTAAAGTTACCGGCCTATGATTCGGAGGAAATAAAACATGAGTTTGAATTTGTTGCCAATAAACTTGGTATTTCTAAAGACGAACTCCAGACATATTTCAACATGCCCAAGAAAACACATCTAGATTACAAGTCTCAGGAAAATGTCTATAAATTAGGGTCAAAACTGATGCGTTTAATGGGGCTTGAAAGAGGAGGAAAGCGATGATTACAATAATCAATTATGGTTCCGGGAATATTAATGCAATTGGAAATATATACAATCGACTCAATATTCCATTCAAAATAGCAAATTGTCCACAGGACGTAATCGGGGCTGAAAAAATTATATTGCCGGGTGTTGGTGCTTTTGATGAGACAATTTCTATACTCGATAGTTCGGGCTTCAGGTCAGTTTTAGACAAGGAAGTTTTGGAAAAAAAAATCCCGGTTATCGGTGTATGTGTTGGAATGCAAATTTTAGCCGAAGGAAGTGAGGAAGGCAAACTTCCTGGCTTGGGATGGGTCAAAGGAATAGTGAAAAAGATTGATGTTAATTTATTGGAGTTGAAACCAAAAATTCCTCAC
>CAUJCR010000010.1 GCA_963169355.1 Bacteroidota bacterium
TGCACCAAATTTGCACGCTATGGGTTTAATGACAACGCGCGATTACGACAATTATTTTAGTTTATTTAAACTAATGGATAGTTTAGTAAAAGCACCGGATTTGATTATTTATTTAAGAGCTTCGGTTCCTACATTAGTAAAGCAAATCCAAAAGCGTGGTAGAGAATACGAAAACTCTATACGTTTAGATTATTTGAAAAGATTGAACGAACGATACGAAGCTTGGGTTTCGTCGTATAAGAGCGGAAAATTATTAATAGTAGATATTGATGAAAATCATTTTTCTGAAAGTAAAGAAGATTTAGGAAAAGTGATTAGAATGATTGATGCAGAAATTAATGGATTATTTAAATAAGAAGTGCCTTTGAGTAATTATACAGATAACGAAAAAGAATTTGTACACCAACAGTACGAACAAATGTTGAAGGAACATCAACAAGGTGAAACTGTTTTAGTATCACACTATGGTGAACTTTCTCAAGAAGTTATTACTGGTTTAGAAGGTGCAGTTGAAGAAAAAATCACTTCACTTGAAATTCCTAAAGGGCCAATTAAAAAGATTTTCTTTATCAGTGTTGAAACGCTTCAAAATATGTTGATTCATGGGCATAAGAATAATAAAGGTGAACAACATAACTTTTTTATTTTAGTAAAAAATGGTTCACATTTACAAGTTATCTCTTCTAATTTAGTTTCTAATAGTTCAATACCAACACTTGAAAAACAAATAGAAACAATCAATTCATTTGAGGATGAAAAAGCTTTAAAGGCATATTATCTTGAGCATTTAGAAAATAATACCATGAGTGAAAAAGGTGGCGCTGGACTTGGCTTTATTACCATAGGCATGAAGAGTGGTAATAAATTAAAAATGGACTTTAAAAAGATAAATGAGAATTTCTCGTTATTTACTTTAGTTTCAAGTGTTAGTTTAAGCTAATTTTTTCACTGTAAATTCACTTTTTTTTCCTTCAATTAAATTAATACCGCAATTTGTATTTGGGTTTAATTCGCCAAATTGATTTGTTATACCTAGAAAGTAAGCGCCATTAAAGGTTGCGGCTTGCAGTAATATATCTAACGGTATTTCTGGAAAATTTTTACAAATAGTATTGATTTCATCAATAATAGAAAGTCCTGAATTACTAGCTAAACTATCTGTACCTATTACTAAATTACAATTTTGTTTTATTAGTTCGGTAATGTCAGGTAAAGTATTCTCAATATATAGATTTGCTTTAGGGCATAAGCACCAAAAAAGTTGATGATGTAATTGTTGACTAACTTTCATATCCTCATTACTACAAAATGTATTATGTACTAATAATGTATTTATAGATGGATGAAAGGCATCAATAACACTTAATAAACTACTTTTTTGAGTTTTTGTAAAATAATCAATTGGTAATTTAATTTGTTCATATAAGCGCAAGTAGTCGCCAATTTTAAATTGAAAAAAATCGTTTTCAGCGTTGCTTTCTTGATTGTGAATACTGGTTGGAGAATTATTTTGAAAACAATAATGGCTAATGAGTTGGATTAATTCTTTTGAAGCGCTATAAGGTGCATGTGGCGCTAATGAGCCATGTAGTGAGGAACTATTAAAATCGAGTAATAATTGTTTTCCATTATCAAATACTGTAGTGGCTTTTTCTGGGTTGAGTGCTATGAGCTCTACAAAGGTGTGGTAATATATGTTAGATGCTTGTTTGGTTGAGATTGATAAATTGGTGTTACTAATATCGCCCACAGCCACAATACCTTGTTTTACCATTTCCTTATCAGCTTCTGCCATGGCTTTTATTTGTAACTCTTCAGAAAAGGTATGTCTTTGTTGCATAACCCCCAAACCAAAGTCCACAATACCAGTATGTTTTTTAATTTTATCTTTTAAATGACTTAGTTCTAAATGACAATGGGCGTTAATAAAGCCAGGAGTAATAATACCTTCGTGTTTTTCTACTTTTAGTTCGTCAATTTCATTAGAATTGACAATATCAATCAATTTATTTGCATTATTTAATACAAGTATTGTATGAGGGGCTAAAAATTCTTTTCCTGAAAATACTTGAGAAGAACCCAAAAATCGCATGCGTTAAAGGTATAAAAATGATAAGATTACTCAAACATAAATCCGTTTGTAATAATGCCAGCTGTAAAATTTGTTATATACGTTCCATTTGGCTTATAAATCTCAACTTTAGAACGTTGAACATAATCAATAGCATCTGCTACATAAATGGAATAATCTTTTGGATTTATAGATATAGCATAGTAGTTTTTTGAGCCTTGAGGTATTAATACATTATTAGGTAAGTTACTTGATAAAATTGACATTTGAAAAACCCCTTTATTAAGAAAATATAATGTGTCCCTAGTTTTATTACAACATAATCTAAACGGACTTTCGTTACTGTTAAAACTATATGTTTGTTCTATTTGCAGACTTATTGGATTGATTTTTGTTAGCATAGCAACTTGCGAACTTGTACTACTACCAGAAGCAAGTACCCATACTTTTGAATATTTATCAATTATTAAACTCGATGCAGATTTTCCAACATAAACACTATCTGTAATAGCATCGGTTGTCGTGTTTATAATATAACAATAATTGCTATTAGTACAAGTTACAAAAGCTTTATTGTATATTAAAGCCATCTCTTCGGTACCAGCCATACAGGTTATATTTCCACTAATTGCATTGGTATTCAAATCTACAATTTGAATAGAATTGGCATATAAATCGCTCACATAAGCTTTACTATATGTTATAGGTAATAAATAACGTGGTGAGTTAAATCCTGTAATAGTGCCTTTTTGAGTAAAATCAGTGGTGTTTGAAATAACTATTTTTCCTGAGTTATTAATAACAATATAGTAGTTATTGTTATATTTAGTTATGCTTTGACATACGTTACCTAGTGTGTTTCCCGAGTTTTGTTGTTGATCATATTTCTCAATCACTGCGCCACTTATTGGATCATAAAGTGAAATATATCCAACACCCCAGCCAAAATTTCCTTCATTTATAACTAATACTTTATCATCATAAGCTATATTAGCCACTGTTTTTTGTGGTTCTTGTGGTTTATCCTTTATACAAGATACAAGAGCTAAAGCTATGAAGATAAAGTATAATGCTTTCATAATGTAAATTTATTAATTTATTGCTTTATAAATTTAACT
>CAUJCR010000011.1 GCA_963169355.1 Bacteroidota bacterium
TGTCATAATACACCATGCATGAATTTCCATGCCTTTATTCTTCTGACAAAATTCTAAACTATCAAGTAGCAAATCTTTGTATTCATTTCTAGTAAACACGTCTAACCAACCCACAACAGCAAAACTAACAAAATAAAGACCTGTTGGATTGTGGAATTTATAGTTCCTACTCATTTTTGTTTTTTTATCAAAAATAGTATTTTTGTTTTATAATCACTTGAATTTAATTAGAACCACACGAAAGGATTCGTGCGGGAGCGGGGAGAAATAAATAATGTATATATCCTAATTTGATACACCAAGCCAAGAAAACCACTTGTTTCAGTAGCTTGATTGAGTAATAATTATTTTTACATCCTGCATACTACAACAAAAACAGCAACTATTTTATATATAATTGCTGTTTTTCAATTTGTTAACATTGTTTTTTACTCTATGTCCTAATTTAATACATTACCCTAAAAAAGATACTTTAAAGCCAGTTATAAATTTTACTTTCGTTCGTAAAAAAGATACAAAAAAATATTTTAGAGCATAAAAAAACCGAGCATTTGCTCGGTTTTTGTTTTATGCGCTTTTGCTATTCGTATTTAAGTTTACTCATAAAATAAAAAAGACAGAGTAAATACAATGATATTATAAGAAAAACAATTATAAAAACAATTATACCACCATACCTGTATTGACTTTTACTTTTATCTTCAAAATATAAAATATATTCTTTCCATCTATCTTTATAATAAAAGATATAATAATTAATTAAAACTAAAAAGATAATTACAAAAATTTGATAGTTTTCTAATATTCCTGAAGTTGAGGACATTGCCATACCTGTAAAATAATGGAATAAAACATCGATTATATTTATTGTCCATATTTCTAACAATATTAAAAGACCTATTGCTTTCCACTCACTCCAAAACTTTGGAACAGAAGTATATTCTATTGACTTATAAAGCTTATAAAAAAAGTATTGATAAAGTTTTAGAAGTTTCATAATTAAAATTTCATTGCTCCAGGGAATAATTGGAAGTCTGGATTTATAGCTTTATTTTCTCGATTTAGTCTATCTTGGTCTTTCATTGCTTGATCCCAACCTCCAGGATAAAAAGTATCAATACCACTATACATCAAAGAAGGAATTGGGTTGATAAATATACCATAAAGTCCCATACCTAAATTTAATCCTGCTTTACCAGGGTTTACAGAATTTGGACTATTTGGACCTATTTTTGGATTGTTATAATTTTTTACACCTTGATAATCTAAATATGTACCAACTCCTAAACCTGCCCAACCTAAACCTTTACCAACTTTACTTAAAGTTGTAACTTTCGTATATTGATTACCAGTTGTCCAGTTAGCATAATATTTAGGACTAAATGCTTGATTGGCTGTTCCTAATCTAAAAGAACCTGGAATGTATTCAACAGGAGCTAAACCTAAACCTGCATAATCATTAATAGTTTTACCATTTGACACAAAATTGCTTTCGCCTTTTTTAGTTGTTGCTTCCACTAATACAGATTCGATTACTCCGTCATTTGCGTGTGCATCCATTCCGAAATTAGAATCGTCTCCTTTAGAGTAACTAATTCCGTGCTTTTTATCGTTAATTGCAAACGTACCATCACTTTGTTTAGATATACGTCCACTTATACCGTGCTCTTTTCTGTACTCTCTTGCTTCTTTTCTGGTTTCAAATAAACCTGTTGGATCCATCCAGATATTTGGATTGTTTAAAGCAAAGCGATAAGGTGATATGTCGTAGGCTCTTTCTGATAAGGCATCTATTGAGTTAAAGCGTCCTAAAGCATTATCATATTGACGATAATCCATTGCAGTCACATTAAGCCCTAACTCGTCCTGCCATTCTCTATTATTAAATTTGTACTTGTACTCAACCTGTTCTCCACTCGGCAATTGCTTTAATTTTGAATACTTAGCCTCTTCTTCATCTTTAACAAGGATCAATTTATCAACATTATAATTGGTATGTTTTAACCCAAAAGGATAATAATGATTTTCTTCCATTATCTTCAGAACGTCATCTTTTGGGTCAATGCCATAACTAAGCCTAATATTACCCAAATGGTCTAAATAATTATAAACATAATTAAATCTAACTTGATATTGTTGCTCACATTCTTCACATAAAGTAACCTTTACATAACCTTCAGCATGAGGAAAGAAATTCAACTTTGCGTCAGTATATTGAAAACCATCCAAATAATCAGTTACAGTAGCAACCGCATCTTTAGTAACTGTTTTTCTAACCTTTTGCCCAACCGCATTGTAAAGATATTCAATTTTATTTCCTGTACCAAAAATTATTTCTACGGGTAAATTCAAATGGTTGTATAAGATATTGTCAATCCCTTTGTTATTATCTCTTGTCATGTTCCCATTGACATCATAGCTATAGTCATCACCAGTATTTGTACCATCTTTAAATCCAACTGTGAAAGGAACTTGATCCGTCCCCCGCTCCCGCACGAATCCTTTCGTGTGGTTGTAATTATCATAATTTAAAATACTGAAAAACACAAACACCATCAAGGAGACCTTTTGAACCTGCATAATCTGTCGCACTACTATACTTATAATCTTCTGGTCTAAACA
>CAUJCR010000012.1 GCA_963169355.1 Bacteroidota bacterium
TGATTTTATAATTATAGATTGTTGTCCGTCGTTAGGCCTTACTGTTATTAACTCATTAGCGGCAGCAGATAGCGTTATCATTACCCTACAAAGTGAATACTTTGCTTTAGAAGGTATGGGTAAATTACTACAAACCATAAAATTGATACAAGAAAATATTAATACCAATTTAGATATTGAAGGCGTACTTTTAACCATGTACGACCCTCGTTTAAAATTAGCCAACATGGTCGTGGAAGAAGTAAAGATGCATTTCCAAAATATGATGTTTAATACCATTATACAACGAAACACTAAACTTGCCGAAGCACCAAGTCATGGAAAAACCATTATTATGCACGATGCCGTTGGAAAAGGTTCACTCAATTATTTAAACTTAGCTCGCGAAATTTTACAAAGAAACGGACTAACAAAAATGACCGAAGAAGAACGTAATATTAATCCAATGGAATTTGAATCAGAATTTAACGAAGAATAAATACAGAAGAAAAGATGAGTAGCAGTAAAAAACCAGCATTAGGAAGAGGATTAAGCGCTTTATTACAAAATGCCAAAACAGATATTACCACAAAACAATCTGGAGAAGGAACTCCAGTTGTTGGTTCGATAGCTGTTATAAAAATAAAAGATATTGAGGCAAATCCATTTCAGCCACGTACTAATTTTGAAGAAATTGCTTTACAAGAATTAGCCGATTCTATTAAATTACATGGCATTATCCAGCCAATTACCGTTCGTAAATTAGGATATGATAAATACCAACTCATTTCGGGTGAGCGACGTTTTAGAGCATCACAATTAGCAGAACTAACGGAAATTCCAGCATACATAAGAGTAGCAAACGACCAAGCAATGCTGGAAATGGGTTTAATTGAAAACATTCAACGCGAAGACTTAGATCCTATGGAAATTGCCTTAAGCTACAAACGATTGATAGATGAATGTAATTTAACTCAAGAACAATTAGGAGAAAAAGTAAGTAAACAACGTAGTACAGTTACTAATTTTTTACGTTTACTGAAATTACCCGTAGTTATTCAAAAATCATTGCGCGACAAAGAAATATCGATGGGACACGCTCGTGCACTATTAAGTATTGAAAATGAAGATAAGCAATTAGCTATTTTTGCAATGGCTGTTGAAAATGATTTATCAGTTAGACAGATTGAAGAATTAGCTCGAGGCGAAAAGATGCAGTTTAAACCTAAAGTAAGTCGTGTAGAAAAACCACTCACTATTGAAGACAAACAAATTGCCAAAAAATTAGAGAAACTATTTAATAAGTCTTATAAATTTAAACGTAATGCTAAAGGCGTTGGTTCGGTAACACTTAATTTTAGTAACGATACCGAGCTTCAACATATTTTATCTTTTTTTGACATAAATTAACCACACTGTATTGGCTTAATGAATAGTATGCTTACTATTTTTGATGAGGTGAAAAAAAATATTTACATATTACTATTGTTCTTTTTCGCCTCATCATTTTGTGTTGCTCAACAATCCGACTCACTTCGTTTGTCGTATCAACACGATTCTATTCAAAAAAAACGAGCTGTAAAAAAAGCTATTTATTCCACTGCCCGAAAAGCCACTATTATGAGTGCTTGCCTACCAGGCTTAGGGCAAATTTATAATAAGAAATATTGGAAAGCACCTGTTATTTACGTTGCATTAGGCGGCTTGGCGTATTGGGGAATCAGTAATCATACAAAATATAAATACTACAGTAATAATCTTAGAGCCATGTATGACGATGACCCTAATACAAACAACACCACATTATATTCGAGCGACCAACTTATAACACAAAAAAAATATTATGAAAAGTATCGTAATACGGCCATACTTGCTGGCACACTTGTATATGCTCTCAACATCATAGATGCCAATGTTGACGCGCATTTAAAAACCTTTGATGTAAGCGATGATTTAAGCCTTCAAGTAAAACCTTATTACCATCTTAATTATAATCACAACTGGCAAACTGGCGTTTCTATCAAACTAACGTTTAAATAAATTAAAAAATCATAACTCTTTAAAATATGAAAATAGCATTATTAGGATACGGGAAAATGGGGAAAGAAATTGAAGCCATTGCCATTCAAAGAGGACATCACATTGTATTAAAAGTAACCGAAGAAAACGCTTCAGTTATTACCGACGAAGAACTATTACAAGCCGATGTTGCCATTGAATTTAGTACACCACATACTGTTATTGATAACATTAAACGATGTATAAAATTAAAACTACCTGTTGTGGTTGGCACTACAGGTTGGTATGATGAATTTAACGAAATTGAGCGCTTGTGTTTAGAAAATAAATCCGCTTTATTTCATGCCACCAATTTTAGTCTTGGTGTTAATTTATTTTTTAAAGTAAACTCTTACTTAGCCGAATTAATGAATAAATACTCTCATTACGAGGTGGAAATGGAAGAAATTCATCACATTCATAAATTAGATAAGCCAAGCGGGACAGCCATTTCGTTAGCTAATCAAATTATTGATAAGATAGATAGAAAAAATAATTGGAGCATTAGCAATAAAGAAACCGATACTGTTTTTATAAAAGATGTAAGAGAAGGAGAAGTGCCAGGTACACATATCGTTAAATATTTTTCCCCTATTGATGATATTGAAATTATGCACAAAGCGCATAACCGAAAAGGATTTGCCATGGGAGCCGTCATTGCTGCGGAGTTCTTAAAAAACAAGCACGGAGTTTATTCTATGAAAGATTTAATTTAATTAAAATCATCCTGCGATATAAATTGCATTTTAACCCAGATTGTGCATTAGAAATTAGTAATGAGAGTTAAAAGCCCAATAAAATATGAACTTTTGCGAATGAAGCGTAGCCACTGCTACGGTGATTGAGAAAAAGTTGCGAAGCTTCATATTTTGCAGGGATTTTAGCTCGTAATAGAATTGCTAATGCATAATCTGGGTTTAATAGGATAAAATTATCCTATTTTCAAAAATAAAAACTAAACCCTTATAAATTTCAAACAATTTATTATATTTGATATAATATATTAAAACAATGCCTATGCCTATTAAACGTATATTAGCTAGTTGTTTGCTTATTTCGTTGTTCTTATCTGCTTGTCAAAGTAACTCCGAAGAAACAACCGCTAACGACTCTCAAGAAAATTTAGATTCATTGACACAAACTAATGACTCGAGTGCAGTAACTGAAGAAGAAGTAAGTTTTAACTTACCTTCGGCACTACAAATTGCTTACGTACTACGTAAATCGGGTGTTGAGTACGACCAAAGTTTAATGAATAACCCAAAAAACACTTCAAAATACACTTCCACTAATTACAAAAAGGCACTAAACTTTGGTGTGTATAGTACCGATTTGGCGTACTGTATATTTAATAAACGTTTTCAAGAATCTAAAGAAAGTTTAAAAGCTTGTAAAGAGATAGGCGCTTCATTAGGCTTAAATCAAGCTTTTGAGTCGGATAATATGGCACAACGTTTTGATAAGAATATTTCGAATGAAGATTCAGTGGTAAAAATTGTATCGAGTTTACAATTAAAATCTGATGCTATATTTGAAGAAAACAAACAAGAACACATTACCGTATTAGCTTTTGCAGGTGCATGGACAGAAAGTTTACACATTGCCATGAGCATGTACGGAAAAGAAAACGAACAATACACTAAAGAAACAGGCAATAGAAAAATATTAGGCAATATTTTAGAGCAGTTACTGATGTCTGAAACGATTATTAGAGCCTTAAAGAGTGTACAACATACCGAAGCTGAAATTCCAGAGCTGATTCAAAAGATAGAAGAAATTAACTCTAAAACTGTTGCTATTGCAGCTATTGAAAAAGCAATGGAAAGAGATGAAGATGTGGATTTTAGCACACTATCTATTTCTGCTAACGAATTAAAACCAATTTATGATTTAGTAAGTAACTTAAGAAGTCAAATAACTAATTAAAACTAAATACTATGAGATTATTCATCTTAATTTCTATATCAGTTATTTTAACAGCCTTTCAATCGGGCGATATATTATGCAATCCTAAGGCATTAAAAGAGAAAGCAAGAAATACTTTAGAAGCCTATAAGTATGATAGTTCGGAGCTAACCCGTATCATGTACAAAAATAAAGAAACTGTTAAAGAAGTAGAAGTGCCATTATTTATTGGCGAAAAATACATGATGGTATTTGAAATGGAAGCCTTGCCTAAACCAGTTGAAGTTCAAATCTATAATAAGAGTAAAGACTCTAAGAATAGAAAATTACTTTTCTCATCAAAAGATATTGGAGATAAAAAGGAATTTACCTTCGAGGTTTCTAAAACACGCCATGTATATGTAAACTATATTATTCCTACATCGGATAATGCTTCTTATACAGGTTGTGCCCTGTTTATGGTTGGGTATAAATAGTATATTTAACCCAGATTATGCAAAATGAATAAAAAAAACGCACGGATGCCAGTCAATCATCTCCCGCTTCATCTCCTCGCGAGCGGGATATTACAGAAACCCCACTCCGCAGTTATTTGTAATGCTGTGGCAATAAAAACAAAAAACCGTAGCTAATCACTACGGTTTTTTTGTAATAAAACTTAAATAAGAACTATAAAGTACCTCTTCTTTCTTGTTCTCTTTCAATCGATTCAAATAAGGCTTTAAAGTTGCCTGCACCAAATCCTTTTGCTCCCATTCGTTGTATAATTTCATAAAACAAAGTTGGGCGGTCTTCAACTGGTTTAGTAAATATTTGCAACAAATACCCTTCTTCATCGGCATCTACTAAAATGGATAATTTCTGAAGTTCTTTAATATCTTCTTTCATAACATTCATGTGCACGCCTAATCTTCTAGGAATATCATCATAGTAGGCTTGAGGCGGTGGAGGTAAAAATTCTACACCACGAGCTTTTAAATCGGCAACTGTTTTTATAATATCATCGGTAGCTAAGGCTAAATGTTGCACACCTGCTCCTTCATAAAAATCAATATATTCCTCAATTTGAGATTTCTTTTTCCCTTCGGCTGGTTCGTTAATCGGGAATTTAATGCGTCCATTTCCGTTACTCATTACTTTACTCATTAAAGCAGAGTACTCGGTGGTAATTTGTTTATCATCAAAACTTAAAAAGTTTACAAATCCCATCACATCTTCGTACCATTTTACGGTTGCATTCATTTGGTTCCAACCTACATTACCTACCATGTGGTCAATATATTTAAACCCAACAGGCGCAGGATTATACTCGCTTACCCAAGGCTTAAAACCTGGTAAAAAAGTACCTTTGTAATTTTTACGCTCTACAAATATATGTACTGTTTCACCGTAGGTGTAAATACCCGAACGAACCACTTCGCCATCTTCATCTTTTTCTACCGTAGGTTCCATAAAAGATTTAGCACCACGCTTTGTTGTTTCTTCATAAGCTTTACGAGCATCTTCAACCCACAAAGCAATTACTTTTACACCATCACCATGTTTTTTTACATGTTCGCCAATAGGCGATTGGCTGTTTAAAGCGGTGGTAAGTACTAATTTTATTTTATCTTGTTTTAATACATAAGAGGTTCTATCTTTTAAACCAGTTTCTAAACCTGCATACGCAAAGGATTGAAACCCAAAGGCTGTTTTGTAGTAGTGGGCTGCTTGCTTGGCATTACCAACATAAAACTCTACATAATCTGTTCCTAATAACGGTAAAAAATCTTGAGCACCTTCAAATATTTTTTCTAATCCGTATTCTACATTTTTTAATTCTTTTGACATGATAATTTTTTTTAATGATTTAATAATTTAGTTAATGAATAATTTTTTTAAGAAAATGAATGTCTTACGACCACATGGCCATGTACATGGCTTTGAGCTCTAGTTGATTTTTTAAAACTTTAGATTCCATATCGCATTTACTTTACGGTTTGTTACTAATTATTCAAGCCAGCTTTTATAATACTTTCCATCATCTATAGCCATTGCCTCCTCAGTAACTTTAAGTGGACGGAAAGTATCAACCATCACGGCTAGTTCTTGTGTTTCTTTTTGCCCAATGCTTCTTTCCATGGCGCCCGGCGCTGGGCCATGCGGAATACCTTTAGGATGCAACGTAATATGACCTTGTTCAATATTATTTCGGCTCATAAAATCGCCATCAACATAATATAATACTTCATCGCTATCAATATTGCTATGATTGTAAGGTGCAGGAATTGCTTGAGGATGATAATCGTATAAGCGTGGACAGAATGAACATACCACAAATGCCGAAGTTTCAAATGTTTGATGAACAGGTGGTGGCTGGTGTACTCTACCGGTTATAGGTTCAAAATTATGAATAGAAAAAGCCCAAGGGAAATTGTAACCATCCCAACCTACTACATCAAAAGGATGTGTGGCATATACCACATCATGCATCATGCCTTCTTTTTTTATCTTAATTAAAAAATCACCTTTTTCATCATAGGTTTCTAACTGTGTAGGTAATTTAAAATCGCGTTCACAAAATGGAGAATGCTCTAAATGTTGTCCGCTTTGATTTTTATAACGTTTAGGTGTATAAAGCGGATGCGGTGTTTCTACATAAAAAATACGGTTATCTGTTGTTTCAAAATGAAGTTGATAAATCATTCCTCGAGGAATTACCAAATAATCGCCATATTCAAAAGGAATATTGCCCATCAATGTTTTAAGCGTACCTTTTCCTTTATGAATAAACAATAACTCATCAGCATCAGCATTTTTATAAAAATAAGTAGTGGTACTTTGCTTAGGCGCTGCTAAACCAATATGGCAATCGCTATTAAATAAAACAGTTTTTCTACTTTCTAAAAAATCGTCGCATGGCTTTATTTCAAAACCTTTTAGTAATAAGGCTTTTATGTTTTTTTCGATGGCTACTTTTGGCGACACATCGTAACTCTTTAAAACCTCTTTAACTTGTGTAGGGCGATGGGTATGATAAAGTAATGATGAAAAGCCACTAAAACCTTCGGTTCCAAATAATTGTTCGTAGTAATGGTTTCCTTTGGGCGACTGAAAAACAGTGTGACGTTTTTGAGGAAAGTTTCCTAGTTTATGATAAATGGGCATTGGCTTAAATTATAGTTGTGTTAGCAATTCAAAAAAATTAAGTATCACAATAATACAAAAATTAAATAATATTTCATTTTTTAAAAATACTGACATTAATCGGGATTTTTTGAGTTTGCCATTTGTAATTTAATGAGTTCGGCTAAGTTTGGACGTAATCTACTTTTATAAACAGATAAACTTTCTTCTCCTTTTTTAATTCTACCTTTTCTTAATTTTTTTTGTTCTTCAATAGGTAAAGCTGCTATTTCTTGGCATTTAGGTGTGCAACAACCTTGCATTTTTTCGGCACAAGATTGACATTGTATAAATAATAAATGGCAATCATCGTTTTTGCAGTTTACATGAGTATCACATGGCTCACCACATTGGTGGCATTTAGATAAAATATCATCAGTAATGCGTTCGCCAATGCGTTCGTCAAATACAAAGTTAATTCCACGAAATTTACTTTCTAAATTCTGCTCTTTTACCTCTTGCGCATATTTAATGATACCGCCATGCAAATGGTTAACATCTTTAAATCCTTTGTGTTTTAAATAAGCACTGGCTTTTTCGCAACGTATGCCACCTGTGCAATACATAATTACTTTTTTATCTTCTTGCCCTTTTAAATGTTCTACCACCAAAGGCAGTTCTTCTCTAAATGTATCTGCATCGGGGCAAAAAGCTTTATCAAAACGACCTACTTCGCTTTCGTAGTGATTACGCATATCTACCACAATGGTATCGGGTTGTTCAATAGCTTCGTTAAATTGTTTAGCGTTTAAATAAGTGCCTGTATTGAAAGCATCAAACTGTTTGTCCTCAATGCCATCAGCTACTATTTTGTCTTTTACTTTTATCACTAATTTATAAAACGATTTTCCGTTTCCATCTACGGCTATCTTAAATGGCACATCTTTAAATCGCACATCGCTATACAATTCATTCACAAAGGTTTCCCAATTTAATTGAGGTACACTCATTTGAGCATTAATTCCTTCGTGTGCTACATAAATTCGCCCAAAGCAATTCAGTTGAGACCACTTTATAAACAACGAATCTCTTAATTCTTGAGGGTTTTCAATTTTTACATACTTATAAAAGGATATGGTAATGCGCTCGATGTTTTCTTGAGCTAAGCGACGTTTTAATTCGTCTTTATTAATCCGATTTCTTAAATCAGGTTTCTTGTTGTTCATAATAGATATAATTGCAGGTTATACTATTGGTTTAATAAAATAAAGAATGATTTTAATTAGTTAAAGCTAAATTGCCTAATTGCCTAAATATTCTTACGTTTGCAAAGGTACTAAATTTTCAAAATACTAAAACATCTACTCGTATGTACAATAAAGAAGATAAAATTTTAATTATAGGTGCAGGAGGGCAAATAGGTATAGAATTAACTCAAGAATTAAGTTTGTTGTATGGTTCAAGCAATGTAATTGCAGCCGATTTAAAACCAATTCCAGCACTTAGTAATAACGCTTTTGAGACTTTAGATGTTTTAGATAAAAATGCCTTATTAAATATTGTAAAAAAACATGATATAGCCCATGTGTATTTATTAGCGGCCTTATTATCTGCCACTGGCGAACAAAAACCTGATTTAGCTTGGAAACTAAATATGGAAGGCTTGTTTAACGTGTTAGATTTAGCTAAAGAAAAACACATTAAGCGCGTGTATTGGCCAAGTTCAATAGCCGTTTTTGGCCCTACGACACCAAGGGTTAACACGCCACAATTTACAGTAATGGAGCCTACAACGGTGTATGGCATCAGTAAGCAGGCTGGTGAGCGCTGGTGCGAGTGGTATTTTAATAAACATGGGGTAGATGTAAGAAGTTTACGCTATCCAGGCTTAATAGGTTGGAAATCAGCGCCCGGTGGTGGAACAACAGACTATGCAGTTCATATTTTTCATGAAGCCTTAAAACATAAAAAATACGAATGTTTTTTAAGTGAAAATACCGCTTTGCCTATGATGCACATGGAAGATGCGATTAGGGCAACTATAGAAATTATGCATGCTCCTTCCGAAAATATAAAAATTAGGGGTTCATATAACCTAGCTGGCATTAGTTTTACTCCTGCTCAAATTGCCGCCGAAATCAAAAATCATATCCCCGAATTCACGATTTCCTATAAACCAGACTTTAGACAACAAATTGCCGACAGCTGGCCTCAAAGTATTTTAGAGGATAGGGCTAAAAAAGATTGGAATTGGTCGGCAAAATATAATATTTCGTCGTTAACAGAGGATATGCTTAAAAATTTGGCACAATAAATGTTAAAATAAAGTGTAACTTTTGTTTAAGTTATACGTACAATAATAAACAAATTAGAAAATGGTCGGGTTTTTTGAGGGTTTGGTCTAATTTTTTATAAAAAACTAAACAAGAATGTGTATTTTAGTAAAAGCAATATTATTATGAAAAAAGTTTATATATTCTTAATTTTCTTCATTTATCAGGTAAGTCAAGGGCAATCCCAGTCTTATGAGATGAATGGTAAAGATACTATCAATTTAATTGATTTTCAAGGCAAAAAACAAGGTAAATGGATTGTAAGAGGTAAACACAGACCTGGGACTTGTTATGCCGCAGACCAAAAAATTGAAGAAGGAAAATATACAGATAATAAGAAAATTGGAAAGTGGGTGGAGTATTATTGTAATGGTAATATGAAAAATCAACTGACTTTTCAAAATGGTCGCCCTGATGGTCATGCGATTATGTACCACGAAAATGGTAAAATATCAGAAGAAGGAAATTGGAAAAACAACCGTTGGATTGGTCCTTACAAGTTATATTATGAAAATGGTACGCCTCAACACGAATTTAATTTTAATGCTTCAGGAAAACGTGAAGGACCAGTAAAGTATTTTTATGAAAATGGTCAGTTAGCCATTGAGGGAAGTTTTGTGAATGGGAAAGAAGCTGGTGTAATAAAGGAATATCATGAAAATGGAGACTTAAAGGCTGAAAAAACCTTTAATGATGGCGCTGTAGATGTAGCATCTATAAAAGAATACGAACCTAAAAAACCAATTGTGAAAATAAAAGATGCACCATTAGAAAATGCGCCAAAAGTGGTATTAAAAGAAGATGAAAAACCAAATGGAGCAACAACTAAAGGGCCTATGGTGTTAAACGGACAGCATATTACATATAATAAAAATAAGCAAATTACAAAGGATGGAATATTTAAAGATAACCGTTTAATGGACGGGAAAGCTTATATTTATGATGAAAATGGTATTTTACAACGTATCGCAAAGTATAGAAATGGTATTTATATTGGAGATGCGCCAATTGAAAACTAATTCATAAAAATTATCAATTTAAAAAAAGACGGTTGTTTTACCGTCTTTTTTTTTGCTAAATTTAAAATCTCATTTATGGAAAAATTATATATATACAACACACTTACACGTACCAAGCAGGAGTTTAAAGCTATTAATGCCCCATTTGTTGGTTTATACGTGTGTGGTCCTACCGTTTATAGCGATGTGCACTTAGGAAATTGCCGCACCTTTATGTCGTTTGATATGATATACCGTTATCTTACTCATATAGGATATAAAGTGAGATATGTAAGAAATGTAACCGATGCAGGACATTTAGAAAGCGATGCTGATGTGGGTGAAGATAAAATCTCTAAAAAGGCGAAGCTATCACAACTGGAACCTATGGAAATAGTACAAAAATATACTGTTGGGTTTAGAGATGTGATGAGCCTTTTTAATGCGCTACCGCCAAGCATTGAACCTACGGCTACGGGACATATTATTGAACAACAAGAAATAGCTAAACAAATTATAAAAAATGGTTTAGCTTATGAAAGTAATGGTACGGTATATTTTGATGTCGAAAAATTTGCAAAGGATAACAACTATACAGTACTTACAAACCGTAAGTTAGAAGAACTACTTGAAAACACTAGAGAGTTAGACGGACAAGATGACAAACGTGGACGATTAGACTTTGCATTGTGGATAAAAGCAAAACCAGAACACTTAATGAAATGGCCTAGTCCTTGGGGTGTTGGTTTCCCAGGTTGGCATATTGAGTGTTCAGCCATGAGTACAAAATATTTGGGTGAGCAATTTGATATACATGGTGGAGGGATGGATTTACAAGCCACCCATCACACCAACGAGATTGCACAAAACATTGCTTATTGTGGTAAAAGCCCCGCTAATTATTGGATGCACACAAATATGCTAACGGTAAATGGGCAAAAAATGAGCAAATCATTAGGAAATAGTTTTCTGCCTATGGAGCTCTTTACAGGCCAACATCCTTTATTAGAAAAAGGGTATTCGCCTATGGCAGTGCGATTTTTTATGATGCAAACACATTATCGTAGTACACTAGATTTTAGCAACGATGCTTTAAATGCGGCAGAAAAAGCTTACACGCGCTTAATGGAAAGTTATAAAACATTGCAAAATTTAAAACCATCACCAACTAGTTCCGAAAAAATTAATGAGTTAGAAAAAAAATGCTATGAGGCTATGAACGACGATTTTAATACGCCTGTTCTTATTGCACATTTATTTGAAGCCATACGCATCATAAATTCTACCAACGACAACAAAGCCACTTTAACTCAAGAAGATATTAATTTATTAAAGAACATGTACCAACACTTTGTGTTTGATGTTATGGGACTCAAGAAAGAGGAGGAAACAGGAAAAGCAAATCAAGCACTTGCAGGAGTTATGGAACTTATTATTGATTTACGCAATAAGGCAAAAGCAAATAAAGATTATGCCACTTCTGATGCGATAAGAAATAAATTAACCGAAGTAAATATTCAAATTAAAGACACTAAAGAAGGAACCAATTGGAGTATTTAAGCTCCAGTAAAAAGTTATGAAAAAAATTAGAAGTATCATTTATATCAGCGCCTCCATCTCTACTCTCTTGTTAAGTTCATGTAGTACTCAAGAGAAACCTGAGAACAAAACAATTCAAACAACTACGGTAGAAACAGTTACTCCAAAAACTCCTGAAATTAAATATACTATCGAAAATAAATTTCCGCATGATATTAATTCTTTTACCGAAGGTTTTTTATTTCATGATAATAAGTTATACGAAAGTACAGGCTCTCCTGATAATCTTCCTCAAACTAAATCGGTGTTTGGAGATGTAGATTTAAAGACTGGGAAAATAAATGTGAAGGTTGAATTAGATAGAAATACTTATTTTGGTGAAGGCATTGTTTTCTTGAACGATAAAATTTTTCAGGTAACCTATAAAAACCAATTAGGATTTGTTTACGATGCCAAAACCTTTAAACAAATAGGCACATTTAACTACACCAATAGAGAAGGTTGGGGTTTAACAACAGATGGAAAGAGCATCATTATGAGTGATGGAACAAGTTATCTTACCTATTTTGATCCTACGAGTTATGCGGTAACAAAAGTAGTAGATGTTGCCGAAAATAATTATGTAGTGGAGCATCTTAATGAATTAGAATATATAAATGGATTTATTTATGCGAATATCTGGACAACCAATACCATTGTGAAAATTGATCCAAGTACTGGGAATGTTGTTGCAAAATTAGACTTAAGCGGATTGATGCAGGAAGCTAAAACACAAAATCCGTACTCACTAGAGATGAATGGCATTGCTTACGATTCAATCAATAAAAAAGTATTGGTTACTGGTAAAATGTGGCCCACTATTTATGAAATAAAATTTGATTTATAGACTCTATATTTCAAACCAAAAACAAACTACATGATTACAAAAGATACGCCTAAGAAATTATTTTTATTAGATGCTTATGCATTAATTTATAGGGCTTACTTTGCTTTTAGCACTAATCCACGCATTAATTCTAAAGGCATGAATACCTCGGCTATATTTGGCTTTACCAATACCTTATTAGAAATATTAAATAAAGAAAAACCAACACACATTGCTGTTGTGTTTGATACACCCGAGGAAACAGTGCGTCATACCGAGTTTGTAGAGTACAAAGCTAACAGAGAAGAAATGCCTGAGGATTTAAGAACGTGTATTCCATACATATTTCAATTAATTGAAGGCTTTAATATTCCAATAATTAAAACGCCTGGATATGAGGCAGACGACGCTATTGGTACATTGGCTAAAATAGCCGAAGAAAAAGGATTTACAACCTATATGATGACACCTGATAAAGATTACGGGCAGTTAGTAGATGCTAATACATTTATTTATAAACCAGCAAGGTTTGGAAATGGAGCAGAGGTATTGGGTGTAGAAGAAATATGTAAAAAATGGGAGATTACACATGTAAAGCAACTCATTGATATTTTAGGATTAATGGGCGATAAAGTAGATAACATTCCGGGTATTCCTGGCGTGGGCGAAAAAACAGCTATTCAGCTCATTAAAGATTTTGGAAGCATTGAGAACTTATTAGATAATACAGATAAACTAAAAGGAAAATTAAAAGAGAAAGTAGAATTAAATAAAGATAAAGCCATTCAATCAAAATGGTTAGCTACTATTATTTTAGATGTTCCAGTAGAATTTAATGAAGAGGAGTTAAAAGTTTCGGCTGTAAACAAAGACATTTTGAGAGAACTATTTACAGAGTTAGAGTTTAGAAACATTGCTCAAAAGGTATTAGGAGAAGATATTGGTGTTGCAAAAGATGCTAATACAAGTAATGAAAGTAGTACAAAACCTAAAAAAGAACCAAAGGCTGATTTGTTTAGTGTAGGCGATGATTTGTTTAGCGAAGCACATATTGAAGCTGTAGCAGAAGCTGATGCAAAAGTTTTTAAAACCATAAAAGACACTCAACCAAATTATATATTGTGTGATACAGATGAGAAGATACAACAATTGCTATCGGTATTACAATCTCATTCCGAATTTTGTTTTGATACTGAAACCACGGGTTTAGATACTATCTTGGCCGACATCGTTGGCATGTCGTTTTCAGTAAAAGCAGGTGAGGCATATTATGTGCCTTTTCCTATTGAGAAAGAAAAAGCACTCCAATTTATTCAACCTTTTATTCCACTATTTAACGATACATCTAAAACACTGATTGGACAAAATATAAAATACGATTTTCAGATATTAAATAACTATGGGATTCAGATAAAAAATAAATTATGGGATACCATGATTGCCCATTTTTTATTTATGCCCGATATGCGTCATAACATGAACGTATTAGCAGAAACGTATTTAGATTATTCGCCCATAAATATTGAAGAGTTAATTGGGAAAAAAGGTAAGGGACAAAGTAACATGAGCGATGTGCCACTCGAACAAATAAAAGATTATGCGGCCGAAGATGCTGATGTTACTATACAACTCAAACAAGTTTTTGAACCTAAACTAAAAGAATTACAAATTGAGAAACTTTTTAATGAAGTAGAAGTACCTTTAATAGAAGTATTATCGGGCATGGAGCGTGAGGGAATTAATCTAGATGTAAAGGGACTAACTGATTTTTCGCAGCAGCTACAAGAAGATATTTCGAGAGTAGATAAAGAGATTCAGGAATTAGCAGGTACTAAATTCAATATCTCTTCGCCAAAGCAGGTAGGCGAAATATTATTTGATTATTTGAAAATAATTGAAAAACCAAAGAAAACGAAGACAGGACAATATGCTACCAGTGAAGATGTTTTATCAAAATTAGAAGGTAAACATCCCATTGTTGCTAAGATTTTAGATTATCGCGAACTCGTAAAATTAAAATCAACTTACGTAGATGCTTTACCTTTATTAGTGAACGAGAAAACCAATCGCATTCATACCACATTTAATCAAGTGGTAGCTTCTACAGGTCGCTTGAGTAGCGATAGTCCTAATTTGCAAAATATTCCTATTAGAACCGAACGCGGAAGACAAATTAGAAAAGCATTTATACCAAGAGATGAAAATCATATTTTATTAAGTGCCGATTACTCACAAATAGAATTGAGAATTGTAGCATCTATTAGCAAAGACCCTGGCATGTGCGAAGCCTTTAATTTAGGTAAAGACATCCACACAGCTACCGCCGCAAAGGTTTATGGTGTTAATGATGAGGATGTAACAAAAGAAATGCGTTATAAAGCCAAGAGTGTGAACTTTGGTATTATATATGGACAAGGTGCTTTTGGATTAGCTGATAACTTAAATATACCACGTGCAGAAGCCAAAGAATTAATTGATAATTACTTTAAACAATATACGGGCATTAAATCGTATATGGAAAATGAAATTTCTTTTGCTAAAGAACATGGTTATGTACAAACTTTATTAGGACGTAAGCGTTGGCTAAAAGATATAAACTCGGCTAATGCAACGGTGCGTTCATTTGCAGAACGAAATGCTATTAATGCACCTATACAAGGTTCGGCGGCTGATATGATAAAAGTGGCTATGATTAGAATTCATCATGCCTTAAATCAAATGAATGTAAAATCAAAAATGATTTTACAAATACATGATGAATTAGTATTTGATGTGTATAAACCAGAGTTAGAACTCATTAAACCAGTTATTGAAAAACACATGAAAGAAGCGCTCCCGCTAAACGTTCCTATTGAAGTAGGAATGGGTGTTGGACAAAATTGGTTAGAGGCGCATTAAAAGTAAACTCTAATACCTTCCATAATTTTTTGTGTAGCACCCGAGTTTTTTTGTACATAATTTTTAGCAAGTGCCGATGCCTCACTTAGGTATTCAGAATTTGATAAAAAAGCCTGAATTTGTTTTTCTAACTCATCGGCATTTTGAAAAACAAAGCCTGCTTTTAAATCTAAAATTTGATGGGCTTCATTAAACTTATGATAATTAGGTCCAAATAACACAGGCAAGCCATATACAGTAGGTTCTAAGATGTTATGAATTCCATTATTAAATCCACCACCAATTAAAGCAATGGTGCCGTATTGATAAATAGAAGATAAAAAACCAATAGCATTTATAATTAAAATGGAGTCTTTCATCTGAGGTTCGTTTTTTGAAAACAAATGAAAAGGTAAATGATGCTTATGTAATAAATTACAGAGCCTATCAATGTTCTTCTTTTCTATTTCGTGTGGTGCAATAATTAATTTTAAGGAGCTGTGTTTATTTTTTAATCGAGTATAGGTTTCAATTAAAATATCTTCGTCTTTAGCCCAAGAGCTACCAGCTACAATTACAAAACTATTGTTAGCGAAGTGCTCAATTTCTGTGAGTTGCTTAGGTGCCGAACAAATTTGTAACACCCTATCAAATCGAGTATCGCCAGCTAATACGCCCTTGTGATAACCTAATAACTTTAGCAATCGTAAAGAATAAACATCTTGCGTGTAAATAGTGTGATACGTATGAATGGCTTTTCTAAAATTCCAACCATACCATTTAAAAAAAGGTTGATGGCGCTTAATAACAGTAGAAATTAAAAAAGTGGGGATTTGTTGTTGTTTTAATTCAGCTAAGTAATTTAACCAAAATTCATATTTAACAAATATGGCCACCTTTGGTTTTATAATGTTTAGAAATTTTTGGGCATTAGGCGCTGTATCAATAGGTAGATACAACACCAAATCGGCTAATGGATAATGTTTTTGAATTTCGTATCCAGAAGGGGAGAAAAAAGTGAGAATAAGTTTTTGATGAGGAAATTGTTTTTTTATTTCTTCAATAACAGGTTTTCCTTGTTCAAATTCGCCTAAGGAGGCGGCGTGTAGCCACACAGCATTTTCAAGGTTTAAAGCGGCTACTTGTTCTATTAATTTAGGTTTCCAATTTTTTCTGCCTTTAATCCATTGTTTTGCTTTGGGATTAAACAATGAAGCAATGCGTAAAGCAATATTAAATAGGTGTATGCCTAAATTGTATAAAAACATGTTTTATAATTATATACAACTTCGCTTTTAAATAAAAGAAGCATCATTGTAGGTTTACTTGGCAGTGTATTGGGTTTTTAGCACTAATTTTTAAACGAAGAACTAGGGCTCAAATATAGTAAAAAGTTTAAAACAAAGCATTTTAGGAAGCAAGGCGGGGATAGCTCTCGCAATACACGCTTTATACCCTCCCAGCCTCCCCGTTTCGCTGCATTTGCAATGCTGCGATACTAAGTCTATTTGTTTATCTCATACTTATCTTCAAAATCCAAGTTAATGATTTTTATGTTTCTTTTACTTCAAGGTAAAAGAAAGTAAAGAATCAAAACAATGACTCATAAAAAAAAGAGGCTGTCCTTCATACGACAGCCTCTTTATCTTTTTATAATTTAAGAAATGGTTATTTTGCTATAATAATTCTTTGCACTAATTTTTCAGTTCCATTTGTAATGGTTACAAAATAAACACCTGCTTCTTTGTTGCTTAAATCAAGTGATAATACACCTTCAGAGAAAGCTTTATACTCTTGTTTGTACACTTCTTGTCCAAGTGTATTCGCTACATTTATACTTACATCTTGAGTTTTTGGTAATGTTAATAATACATTAAATATTCCATTAGATGGATTAGGCATAATACTAAAATTAGCAGCTAATAAACCTGATTCATCAACACCTGTTACACAAGTCATTAATGGGAATATAGCCATGTTATTAACTAAACCGCCCCAAGATACATTCATATCATGCCATGTATTGTCATCAAACATTTCCCATGAAGTATTTGTAGAAGCATGAAAATCATTCATTATAACTGCTGTATCACCCGCGGTGGTAGGCGTTGTAACAGATAAGAAGAATCCGCCAGCAGGTGCTGCCACAGGGGTAGGGAAAGTATATTTATAAGGTATAGCAACATTACTTACATAAGTAACAGACGGATCGCCTGCTAAATAACCAAGGTTATTAGTTGCAGTAGCAGCAGTTATTAATCCTAAATTAGCCGTTGCCGTTGCAATACCAGTTATCCCTGTAGGGCCAGCGGCTAAGGTTCCATTATACATTTTTAAATTTACTGCCCTTGAAGCTGTACCCGTAGTACCTTGAGTTCCATCTTTAAAGAAAACAACAACTGCTCCTGTTACATGTGCGTTAGTAATACTGCTATACTTTGCAGGCGCAAAGAAACTAGCCTTTTCTTTATCCTTATAACAATTAGATCCAAAAACCCAACCAGCATTTGGTGTACAACCAGATACTGCTTCAGCTCCTGCCCTTCCTACATACATTGTATCAGTAGATGAAATGTTTGTTATAGTTGCACTACAAGCCGAACCAGTACATGTACTTACAGTAATAGCATTTGTTTTGGTACTTACAGCCGTTGTACCACTTTTAGCAGATAAAGTAACTACATAACTACCGTTATTAGCAAATGTAATTGTAGGATTAGCTGAATTAGCATTAGGATTAAATGTAACACCCGTTGCAGGTGAAGCCGACCAAGTATAAGTAGGCGTTGGATTTCCTGTTGAATTATTAGTTACAGAAACTGCTACACCATTACATGCAGTATTTGTCATTGAAAATGCCGCCACTGCTGGGGTTGAAGAACCAGTAGCACATAAGCCATGTGTTCCAAGAAATTTACGATAAGTACCATTAGCCATAACAGTTTGTGCACGGGTACGTTGATCTTCAGTAAACATATACATAGCGGCATCATCTGTATAATCCATAAAGTTCATAAACATCTCTCCATTAGCTCCATTTGGTGTTGTATTATTAGTTCCAGATGGGCTATTACATGAATTAGCAGAATAAGGGTACGAAGGAGAACCCGAATTACTTGAACTAGCTGGTGGTGTATCTAAACAATAATCGGTTGCACAACTTCCATCACCCCAAATGTGGCGAAGACCTAACCAATGTCCAATTTCATGCGTTGCTGTACGTCCTTTGTTATATGGCGCTTGAAGTGTACCAGTATTTCCAAAAGCTCTTGACCAGCACCATAAACCATCCGTTGTGGCTGTTCCATTACCAGATATACCAGCTAAAGAAACACCAATTGGAAATGTTGCATAACCTAGTAATCCTACGCTCGAACTCTCATCAGTAACCCAAATATTCATATACTTAGTAGGATCCCAAATAGTAGCTGGCTTAATGTATCCATCAATGAAATTCTGGAAAGTACTAATAGAAGTATAAGATGCAGGATTTTTACTTGGATATGAAGCAGATGTAGGTGTGGAAATAGAGTTATAATTTACTCTATCTACACCTGGCTCCGACATTGTATTCCCATTCTTATCAATAGTTGCTAAACAAAAACTAATATTGAAATTGGAAATTTTCGGTCTTCCATTAGCATCTTTATTAGCTGCTGGCAAACCTGCATTGGTTGCATAAGTAGTAAAAGCAGTTGCAGGGTAATTAGCCACATTTAAACCAGTTCCTGCAAAATCATTATTAAGTACAGTGATTTGAGAGGTTACCTGCGCATTAGACAAATTAGGATAAGATCCTACTGCTTGCCCACCATGAATAACATGGATTACAACCGGTATTGTGTAATTCGCCATTGTTTTATTTGCCTCAGATGAATTACTTTTAAACTGAGCTATTAATTGTTGGAAATCAGCTTCCCATTGTGCGTTAGGAGATTGTGTAGCACAACCTCTCCCTACAACATTCATAGGTGTATGATTATCATTTAAAGCTGGGGTAACTTGTTTAACAGTTCTACCCGTTTGTGCAAGCATTGTTGTTCCAAGGAACAGAGCCCCCACCGATAATTTTAAAAATCCATGTTTCATAGTTATCATTTTTATTTATTATTCTTTTACAATTCGTTTAGTTACTTGTTTACCGCTATTTAATACTCTTACAACATATATTCCACTAGCGTACTGTTGAAGTGGGATTATTGTTTGTTCGTTTATGATAATCTGTGATATTAATAATTTTCCAGTTGCATCATATAATTCAATAGTAGTTAATTCATTAATTAAAGTAGCATCCATTGAAATATTTAAAACATCTTTAGCTGGATTTGGATAGATAGCCAAATACGAACCCGCTAATTCCATAATTCCAGTACATGAACTTACAGAAACAGTTCTAGTAGCTACAGCTGAACACGAGTTAGCATCGGTATAATTATATGTAATAGTAAAAGTACCTACACCTGCAGAAGCTGGATTAAATACATTTCCTGTTACACCTACACCCGAAAATGTACCACCAATAGGTGAACCAGTTAAATTTACAGTTGGTCCATTTGTACACATTGGGCTAGTTAATGTTCCCATGCTAACCGACGGTAGAGGATTTACATTAACTGTTGTTGTTTTAACAGCAGTAGTCGTACATCCTGTCATATTTCCCGAAACAGTATAAACCGTAGTAGCAGTTGGAGTAACTGCAATAGAAGGAGAATTTGATGATGTGTTCCAAGTATAAGTATTAACTCCACTTGCTGTTAATGTAGCAGTTTGCCCTGCACAAATGGTAGAAGAATTTACAGAAATAGCAGGTGCTGCGCCAACCACTACCGATGCAGTTATCGTTTTAGAACATCCAACAGTTGAAGTTCCAAGAACAGTATATGTTGTATTAGAAGAAGGACTAGCTGTTAGTGTTGCAGAAGTAGAACCTGTACTCCAACTATAAGTACTTGCACCACTAGCTATTAAAGTAGCAGTTGCCCCAGCACAAATAGTAGCTGAATTAGCAACAACATTTGGCAAAGGATTTACTGTTACTGTTAATGATCGAGAATGAGTACATCCAACACTATTAGTTCCTACAACTGTATAATTAGTGGTTATAGTAGGAGAAACAGATACTGAAGATGTAGTTGCACCTGTATTCCATGTATAAGAAGTTGCTCCTGATGCTGTTAAAGTAGTTGCAGAACCAAGACACACTGTTTTAGAAGAAGCAGTTACCGTAGGTGTTGTTTTAATAGTAACTGTAGTGGTTCTTGTATTTGAACAACCTGTTGTAGCCGAGGTTCCTGTTACTGTATAAACAGTTGCTACCGTAGGCGAAACAGAAATAGAAGCTGTTGTTGCTCCAGTATTCCACACATAAGATGAAGCTCCACTAGCTGTTAATGTTGCTGATGAACCTCTACATATAGAAGCACTTGTGCTAGCTACACTTGGTAAAGCATTTACTGTTATAGTTTGAGAAACAGGAGTGCTTGTGCCTGATGAGTTAGCAGCAGTATGTGTTATGGTATAAGTTCCTGCAGCAGTATAAGTAACGGTTGGGTTTTGAGCAGTAGATGATGTAGGGCTTCCTCCAGGGAATGACCAAGTCCAACTAGTAGGAGAATTCGTAGAAGCATCTGTAAATGTAATTGGTTGTCCAACACACTTAGTAGAAGAACTTGTAAAACTAGCCGTAGGTGGTGCTGCGGCAGTTGTATATGAAACATTGATATTATCTAAATATAAATTATTTCCCCAACCACTTCTATTTTCAAATTTTAAATACACACTGCTTTGCCCAGCATAAGCCGATAAACTAATACTATCTCTACGCCATTGTGCATTTGCTGTAGGAGTATAAGCAGAAGTGTAGGCACCTGCAACAGTTGCTAGTTGCGTGCCACCTTTTCCATATAGTTTAGTCCAAGTACCTCCACAATCTGTTGATATATATACATTCAAGGTATCTAAATTTGATGTTCCATAATAACGATGAGATACATCAAATTTTACCTTTAAGCTACTATTGGCCGAAGCAAAACTTAATGCTGGTGTTCTTAAGGCATCTAACTGCCCAGTGATATCTGTACTACCCGAATAATTATCCATCTTAGCAATAGCAGTGCTTCCTGCCACTAAACCAGTTGAGTTAGTAACTCTTGTCCAAGTGTTGGCAGGATTTTGGGTATTAGCTGTTAGCTTTACCCATCCAGTTGGCGGGAATGTAGTTGATTCAAAGCCTTCAGTAAATGGCAATGTTGCACCAACAGGTGCAGATGTAATAGTAAATGTAGAAGTCATTGAGTTATTAGCTGCATAACCATCAGCACCACCATTTGGATTAGTTACAGAAACTGAGAATGTGTGTGCACCGTTTGTTAAACCTGAGTAAGTATTTAAAGTTAAAACAGTAGAAGCTCCTGTAGCTAATGAACCCGACCAATTTAATGTTTGAGTAGCCATTGCATCCATCTTATAAAGTACAGTTGCAGATGTTAAAGTAGTAGAGCCTGCATTTACTAAAGTAACCTTTGGAATTACTGTGTTATTGCAAGAAGATGAACCACTAACTGGGCTAAGAATACTTGAGATACCTGCATCTAATGCTGTAGGCGGACTACATGCATTAGATGTTGCTAACACATTCCAAGGTGGATTACTTACCACCGCTTCCATTCTTGCAACTTGACCAGCTGTAAACATATATAAACAAGCGTCGTCTGAATAATCCATATAATTCATCCACATAGTACCTGGGCTGCTTGGAGAGCAAGCATCCGTTTGAATAGAACCTGCCGTATAACATCCATAATGCTCCCCAGCCTGATTAGGTGTATCAGCGCATTGATCGGAACCAGAACAAGAACTTCCATCATCTCCCCAAATGTGAAATAAATTAAAACAGTGACCAAATTCATGTGTACCTGTTCTTCCTAAATTATAGGGTGCTTGAGCCGTTCCACCAATTCCAGTAGCTTGGTAGTCTAATACTAAACCCCAAGTATTACTCAAACTTCCAGTAGGAAATTCACCATATCCTAAAATTCCTCCGCCCAAATTACATACCCATATATTTACATACTTTGTTACATCCCATGGATCATCTCCACCTGATGCACTCGATTTCACCGCATCATTTGTACTAAAGGAAGAAACACCAGTAGATTTATAAACGACACCAGTAGTTGGATTCCCATTTGGATCGCGTTGTGCTAAACAAAAACGAATGTTAGCTCCCGATGCTACTGTTGAAAAAGTAGGTTGAGTAACTTTGATTGCATCAGCATTAAGTTTTGCGAAATCATCATTTAATACTTGAACTTGCGAAGTTGCTTGAGCCAATGAAATACTTTGAGTTGCATTTGCATATACTACGTGTACAACAACTGGAATAACAGTTGGTGTAGAGGCAGCAGAAGCAGTACCTGCTAACTTAGAAGCTGCTTTATTTAATAAATATTGATCAAGCATTTGATTATACTGAATACGATCATTCTCGTAATTAGGACGAGTTTGTTTTAAATATTCATGATGATCCATCGTACCACAAGTACGTTGTGTAGGCATTTGTGCAAAAGCTAATATGCTTAAGCAAGCCATTGCAATTAGTAAAAATGTTTTTTTCATGTGTTATTGGGTTTAGTAAAGTTCAAGTTATTAAACCCAAATTGTAATTAAAAAGAAATGAGGTAAATTTTAGTATTAATTTTCAACGATTCTTGAACTCTTAGTTTAATTCGTATCTAACTGATTTTAAGTAAATTAAACAATATTTATTTTCATTAGATTAGAAATCTTAAATAAAATCACTCATTCAAATTTGTATAAAAATTGGATTTTTTAATTGAAGTAATCCTAAAAAATTCCAAATGCTAAAAAAATACAAAATGATTTTTTATAAATAATCAGTCAAATTTTATTCAGAATAAATACCAAACACGGTAGGTACTTTATTAAACTGAGGCATTTCTTCACGTTTCCACTGTTGCACGGTTTTTACCATAATCACTTCATCATTAGTTGTAAGAGCTGAGGCAATTAATAATTTAGTATGTGCTTGGAGTTGCTGTATTAAATCTTGAAACAAAGAGGTATTTCGATAAGGAGTTTCAATAAAATATTGTGCTTGTTTATTTTTCTGTGTGAGTAATTCAAGCTCCTTTATGCGTTTTAATCGGGTAGGTTTTTCGATAGGTAAGTAACCATTAAAAGCAAAATTTTGTCCATTAAATCCACTTGCCATTATAGATAAAACAATAGAACTTGGTCCAACAAGTGGCACCACCTTAATGCCTTGTTTGTGCGCTAGTTTTATAATATCGGCACCTGGGTCGGCAATACCAGGGCAACCCGCATCGCTCATCAAACCCATATCCTGACCTTGTAGCAAAGGATTGATAAACAAGTTTAATTCCTCTTGCTTAACATGTTGATTGATTAATGAGAATTGTGCTTTCGATATATCTGGAAATTGACATTGCTTTAAAAATGCCCTAGCTTCCTTAGCATTTTCGGCAATAAAAAAAGTAAGTTGTTTTATTAAATCAATATTTCGTTTTGGCAAAACATCTTCAACCACACTATTACCAAGTGTAACCGGAAATAAATATAATGTACCTTTTTGACTCATTGTTTTATACTTAATAATTGGCGATTATTCCATTCTATTTCATCATCATCAATCATCTTATTTATAATTTGATGTAAACGTAATGAATTGATTGCACTAAATTTTTCATTCAATTCTTGTAAAGAATAAGATTGTTGTTGTAATACCTCTTTAATATCGTGTTTAATTTGTTCTTCATTCTCCAAATATTGTTTTTGTTTTTCTACGCACACATCACAATAACCACAATCACGGTGTTCGTTTTCATCAAAATACGCTAATAATAATCGGCTTCTACACGTTGTTGTTTCATTTACATAATTTACAACACTATTAATTCTTTGCTTGGCTTTTTCTTTTAAGATGGGATAATTAATTAATTGCAATGGGCTAAACTTTACATTAACTCGATTTCTTAAAAATATTAACTTAGGTAGTGTAGATTGTGGGACATAAGAAATAACGCCTTGTGTGTGCAAATTATTTAGCATTGATTTAACCTCTGCCTCAGGAAACTTAGCCCGAAATGCTAACTGATTTTCGTTGATATAACAATACTGTTCAAACACGCCACCATAACTTCGTAATATGGTTTTTAGTAATAAATCGTATCTCGGAAATTTTAATTGAAAATTATATATCTCCTCTTTATTCATCACCAACATTAATTTTGCAGGCTCAAAACCATTGGTGTCATTGTAAGAGAAATAACCTTCTTTTTCAAGTACTAAAATAGAGTTATATAAAATTAAGGGTTTAATGTTATAATTTCTTGAAATCTCATTCATATCAAAATCAATTATCAGCCCTTCGCCGCTCTCAACCGGAACTTGATAAAAATTACATATCGCTTGATAAGATTGTTTAATCTCTTCGCTACTTGGTGTTTGTTTTTCAAAAGATTCTTGTAGTGCAGAAACATCGCCTTTATCATATAACAAAACAGCATAAGCTGTTTTTTCATCTCTACCTGCCCTACCCGCTTCTTGAAAATATGCTTCTAAGCTATCTGGTAAATCAATATGAACTACAAATCGCACATCGGGTTTATCTATTCCCATTCCAAAGGCATTTGTAGCCACCATCACTTGCGTTTTATTATTAATCCAGTTTTTCTGAATTTGTTCCCTATCATTTGGTGTTAATCCTGCATGATAAAATGATGATGTAATATGTTGTTGATTTAACCATCGGCTAATCTCCTCCGTTTTCTTTCTATTGCGTACATAAATAATCCCCGAACCTCCAATGTTTTTAATAATCTTTATCATTCGGGGATATTTATTTTCCTCTAGCTGAACAACGTATCTAATATTTTTTCGTTCAAAGGATTGACGAAACACATTAGGTTTTTTGAATCCAAGTTTTTCTTGAATATCGCTCACTACATCTTTCGTTGCACTTGCTGTTACAGCAATTACATTTACATCTGGAAAGTAGGCTCTTATTTCGGCAATTTTTAAATAAGAGGGGCGAAAATCATATCCCCATTGCGATATACAATGCGCCTCATCTACTACAATTAACGAAATAGGTAAATAACTCAAGCGCTCTTGAAACAACTTACTCTCAATACGCTCGGGAGAAACATATAAAAATTGTACGTGTCCTAAGGCTGCATTATTAAGCGCAATATCTATCTCTTTGGCGTTCATAGAAGATGTAATTGCAACCGCACTTATTCCTCTCTTTTTAAGATTTTGAACCTGATCATTCATTAACGCAATAAGTGGAGAAATAACTAAACAAGTTCCTCCAATAGCTAAGCCCGGTATTTGAAAACAAATAGACTTACCACCACCCGTTGGTAATAAAGCCAATGTATCATCTTTAGTTAATACAGATTCAATGATTTCTTGTTGTAAAGGACGAAATGAATCATAATTCCAATACTTTTTTAGATAAAAGAATATGTCAGATGTTGAAGTCAAAAGAAACAGATACGTTAAAATAACATTTTTTATAATGCAATATACAAAGCTATTCAATTGAAATTGTATTTTTGAATGATATGGGGAAAAAATTTATTATCATTATACTCATCAGTTTGACTTGTACATCCTGCTCATTGTTTCAACCGTCTGCCTCAAAATTGTACAATAGAGCCATAAAAGCGCACAGTAACTACGATGCTGTAATAGTACCAGGTGTGCCATTTTTTGAGCCCACTTGGAGTAAAGTTATGCAAATGCGTGTAGCGTGGGCTGTACATCTTTACAAAAAAGGGATTGCTAAAAATTTAATTATGAGTGGTAGCTCTGTTTACTCGCCATATATAGAAGGTGAAATTATGAAAGCTTATGCCATTACATTTGGAGTGCCTGCCGAACATATTATTGTAGAAAGTAAAGCCGAACACAGTACCGAAAATTTATGGTATGGCTACTTATTAGGTAAATCAAAAGGATATAACACCATTGCATTAGCTACCGATCCTTTCCAAACACGCATGACCTATCGTTTTGGAAGACGTTGGTTAAAACCATTAAAATTTTTACCTGTCAATCTCGACACATTAAGAACATTGCCTCATAGCGACACCATGCTTATAGATTACAAACCTTTAAAAGTAGAAAATTTCACATCAATAGTTGAAACTCAAAGTAACTGGTATCGCTTAAAAGGAACATTAGGATATAATATTAAACACAAGAAAAAACAACGGTAATATTTTATTAAATATTTTTCGCTAACTTGCCTAACCTGTATTTTGCAACTATGAAACAACTATACATTTTATTCCTCTTTATATCTTTTTCAACAATTACTTATTCCCAATCAGAAGATGGTTTAGTAAAATGGCTATCGTTTGAAGAAGCTCAAAAGTTAAACAAACAACAACCAAAACCTTTTATAGTTGATATTTATACCGATTGGTGCGGATGGTGTAAACACATGATGAAAACTACCTACTCTAATCCTAACATTGCAGGCTACATTAATCAGTATTTTTATCCAGTAAAATTTAATGCCGAAACTAAAGATACGATTGAATTTAATGGAAAGGTTTACAAACCAACTTCTCCTAATCCAAAAACACCACACGAGTTAGCCATTAAATTTTTAGGAAACAGTTTAAGTTACCCTTCCACTATTTTTATTGCTAATAATTTTGAGTTTAATTTACTTTCTCAAGGATATTTAGAAGACAAAAAAATAGAACCACTTTTAATCTACACGGTAGAAAGTGTATTTAAGAGCGCTACTTACGACGACTTCTCTGCCCAATTTAATCATACTTTTTACGATACGATTTTTTCTAAACTACCTGTAAAAACATACACATTAAAAGAAATTGAAAAACTATCTAAAAAAACACCAAAGAAAATCTTAGTTAATATCTCGGCTGGCTTTTGCAACTCATGTAAAGTTCAATACGCCACTACATTAAAAGATTCTACAATTGCGGCTTATATCAATAAGAATTTTTACCTCATTAATTTTGATGCTGAAAGTAACGACACCCTTATGTTTAGAGGAGAAAAATGTTATAAAACCATTTTAAATGGTTACCCATTACATACATTTGCATTAAGAGCTACCAATAACCGATTACAATTTCCAAGCATTGCGGTTTTAGATGACAAACAGAATACATTAGATGCCCTTAACGCATTTTTAACGCCGAAAAGTTTACTTCCTATCTTAAAATATTACGCCGAAGACAAATACAAAACCACTCCTTGGGCAGATTACATAAAAGCATACCACGAAAATAAAAAATAACAACGCCATGTTTAGTTTTCAGTATGGTAAATTATATACATCATTTTATATTTCCGTAATTTTTATTGTGTTTGGATTTGCTACAAACATTAAAGCTCAACACAGCCATTATAACGAGCAATTAAAAAAACAAATCGCATTGTTTCATCAAACAAAAAATTATCAATCATTTAAAAAATTAGGCGCTACATTTAAACAACTTGCCGATGAACAAAAAAACGATTGGTTAGCATATTACTATGCTGGTACTTGTTATGCTTTATGTGCGCTTGAATCTCCAAAAGATGAAATTGATCATTTATGTCAACAAGCAGAAAACTTCGTTAAAACAGCCGATTCACTTTCTAAAAATAATTCTGAAATTTTAGTTTTAAAATCAATGATTTTTGCGGCAAGAATTTTAGTGAATCCTCAAACTCGTGCACATAAATATGGCGCACAATCTTTAAAATATGCCAACGAAGCTATTCGTTTAGATTCAGAAAATCCACGAGCCTATTTACTAAAAGCACAAAATGTACTTAATACACCAAAAACCCTAGGAGGCGGTAAAGAAAAAGCAAAAATTATTTTTGAAAAAGCTTTAGAAAAGGAGAAATCACAAAAAACATCCTCAGCATTACATCCTCATTGGGGAAAGCGACAAATTGAGGAAGGCTTGGAAAATACTAAATAAATTTGTTAGACCGAGTAAGGTGTTTCTTATTTATTGTTTCTAAAGCAGCCCAAATATTCATACAAAAAAAAGAAGCTACCCTTTTGAGGTAGCTTCCTTTAGTTAATGTAGATTAAATAGATTATTTATTTACTACAAACTTTTTAGTAACTGCATAACCATTTCCAATTTTTACTTGGTAGAAATAAATTCCAGCACTTAAATTAGAAATATTTAAAGATACAGCGTTTAAACCTGCATTAGCTTGTGTAGAAGTTGTATAAACTGTTTGTCCTACTGCATTTAAAATAGCTACATTTAAGTTAGCATTGTCAGTTAATTGAATCTCAATTGTAGCATTAGTTTGAGCAGGATTTGGGTATACATTCACAGAAGCAATTGGTGAGTTATTATTTTTAATTCCAGTTGGAACAGAACAGTTATTACCAATATCAGATGTAGGTACTTTTACATAAATCATATCATTACCTTGGTCTAACTGATTACCATCAGGGTTAGTTCCAGAAGAAGCAGGAATACCATTACCAGGATAAAAATCTCTTTGATAAATAATATGCGCATCTGAATTTACATTTTTAGCTAATGAACCATACAATCCTTCTTGTTCAGCTCCAGCAGCAAATGGAACGATGTCATAAGGACATTCCCAATTTGCACCTTCATCAGTAGATTTAGTAATGTATTGATGTCTCACTAATTTATCACCAGTAATTGAGATACAGCTATCCACCACCGAGCTATATGATAAATATAAAGTATTAGCAGCATCAAATGCTAAGCTAGGGAAAGAAGTTAATGAATTAGCGCGTGTTAAACCAAATGGCCAAGAGCCCTGAGGTACTGTAGGGAAATAAATAGTACCTTGTTGATATAAATCTTCCATTCCAGCTGCAATGTTAGTACCCATTACTGTACTTACTGTTTGAGTAGGCATACTTTCATTCCAAATATATAATCCATCAGTATAAGGGAAATAGCTATATCCATTTGCAGATGGAGCATCATTTAAAATTCTCATACGTCCATAAGCAACAAATGCTTTTCCGCTATTGTTAAGCGCAATAGATAAATTACCATCATTTGTTTCTAATGTATCTGCAACCGCATCATTATCTATATCCGAAGTTGTAGTTGTGAAGTCCCATTTATTAATTGGGAAATCTAAAACTATAGAAGATGTCCAAGTATTACCACCATCAGTTGATTTAGATAAAACCAAATCCGTACCTGAATCACCAGCAATGATGGCTACAGTTGCACCTCTAGCAGCAATTGCATAACCATCGCCACTAAATCCTAAAAACTCAGTAGAAGTAAATCCATTTGGTTGGGTGTTTTGTATATCCCAAGTTGCTCCTCCATCGGTAGAACGTGAAAATAATAAAGCACCGTCTAATCCATTATAAGCAGCTCCACCATTTGCAACAGGATATGTAATAGAAATAGCATAAATAGTATCACCACCGCTTGGATGAGAAGTTACCATACGAGGCCACCAATTTCCACCGGTTACATTAGGTAAAGCAGTAGTGCTATTATTCCAAGTTCCTGTTCCTTTAGTAGCACGAGAAGCAATATTTAATGAACTTCCACCAGCTCCATGAGCCAAAATTGCCTCTTTACCATTACGTGTATTTACTACATTTCCCCAACCTACACGTACATTTTCAACTCTAGATGTGTTAGTAGAATTAAAAGGTCCTGAAACTGCCCAAGCTGTTCCATTATAATAATTATAACCTGTACCTCTATCAGCATAAGTACCTCCATCACCAGCAGATGATGTCCAGCATAATGCGATAGAACCGTCAGCATTTACAACTATTCTATCTCCAACACTACCATTGGATTGTAAATCATAATTTGTAAAACCAACTGGAGTCTCAGAATAAGCTGCTACTTTTTTATTATTAGCCGAAACTGATTTTGCCTTCTGAATAGCCTTCATTTGTTGAGGAGTTATTTTTTCATCCACAACTGCTGATTTTAATAATTTTTGATTAGCCAAGTGCGCCGGAATTTTTGCAACTCTGGCTACTTGCGCACTGAGTATTCCTCCTGCCAAAATACCCGTAGTGATTAGTAAGTGTTTTTTCATGATTAGTTTTTTTTAATAAATTAAACAACAAACCAAATATAATTAAAAAATACTTTAAAAACTAATCATTTAAGAAATTAAGTTAATTATAAAAACTACAAGAAACCTACAATTTTCTCAAGTTTAATCCCTCTAGAACCTTTTATTAAAATGGTATGATTCTTCATTGGATGAACGGAAAAATACATTGCTAAATCATCTGAATTATTAAAAAATTGGAACTGGCTAAAATCCTGAATATGTTTCATAAAATTTTCTCCTACCAAATAAACGTGATTAAAATGTAATGAAACAAGTTGCATTAATATCTTACGATGTTCGTCGTTACTATATTCTCCTAACTCAAACATATCGCCCAATACAAGTACTTTATTTTGCAAATTTTGATTCGCAAAATTTTCTAAAGCTAATTTCATACTGCTTGGATTAGCATTATAAGCATCTAAAATCAGGGTATTATCCGTTGTTTTTTTCACCTGAGAGCGGTTCATCTCTGGCAAATACGCAGCTAATGCATCATTAATATTTTGTTCTGAAACGCCAAAATAATTTCCAACACAAGCCGCACAAAGTGCATTTATAAAATTATAATGACCAAATAAGTGAGTCTTTACAAGTGGTTGATTTTGCAAATCTTTGTTCTTTTGATTCCAATTAAATTCAACATATTCTGAGTGTTTAATAGATGAACCATAAACATCATACATCTTGTTTAGTCCATAAGTTATAACCTGTAAGCCCTTTGTCATTTCCATTAACACTATATCATCAGCATTTACAAATATTTTCCCTGCTTTATTTCTCAGATAGTGATATAATTCACCTTTACCTTTTTTCACTCCTTCTGGGCCTCCAAATCCTTCAAGATGTGCATTTCCAATATTGGTTATTAATCCAAAATCTGGGTCAGCTATTTCACACAATTGCGCAATTTCTCCTTGATGATTAGCCCCCATTTCAACAATCCCTATTTCATGTTGTGGCGTAATAGCTAATAAAGTTAGTGGCACTCCAATATGATTATTTAAATTCCCAAAAGTTGCATATACTTTGTATTTTTTAGATAATACAGCTTGAATCAATTCTTTGTGCGTCGTTTTAGCATTGCTGCCAGTAATGCCTATAATAGGAATAGCTAACTTTTTGCGATGATATGTAGCTAAATCTTGTAAAGACTGTAATACATCTTTTACTAAAAATATTGTATGGTTATCTGAAACTTGTTCATTATCTACAATTGCAAATTTGCACCCTTGTTCAATAGCTTGTTTGGCAAAGGTATTGGCATCAAAATTTTCACCTTTTAAGGCAAAAAAGATAGAGTCATTATTTAATTTTCTAGTGTCAGTTGTAACTTTTTGATGACATTGTATAAATAACTGATGTAACTCCTCTGTGGTTAGGTATTTTGACATGTGCATAAAATTAAAAAGCCCCTCCAACTTTGTGGAAGGGCTTTAAATATAGTTTTCAACAAAATTATTTTCCTAATCCTACAGGACTACCTAAACGAACCATGGCACATCTAAATCCAATATGAGCGGTAGATTGACGTTGATCTAGATAACGACGCGTACCAGGGTTTAACCAATATGCTCTATCTCTCCAGCTACCACCTTTATATACACGGGCTTTGTCATTAATTAAAGATGTTTTAGCGTACTCATACATTAAGCTATTGGCTCTTTCTGAATAAGCTTCTTCTCCATAAGCATAATAGATACTTGAGTTGACATCACCATCTAAATAACTGATATAATCTGCCGTTTTATAATTTCTACGCTCATCTAAGTTATCCGATGCAATAGCTGCACTAACTTCTCTCCATTTTACACGACCAGGGATATCTGACTTACCATCAGCAGGTGCATTTTTGTAATTCTCTGCATCGTTAGTTAATATCGTTAATACACTATCTGTTACTTCTGTAGTTTCTTGACTCACACCATGTGCACCTGGAGGGTTAACTTTATGAATAAATTTTTGGAAAACAGGTCCATCAATATTAGTAGCAATTGTATTATCTGTACTATCTTTTACTTGAGTTACAAATACGTTACCACGGAAAGGACGGAACTCATCCGCATCAGTAACTGTAGAGGCTCTGTAAACATCCATTACCCACTCCGATACGTTACCTGCCATATTGTATAACCCATAATCGTTTGGCCAATAAGAATATACAGGTGCTGTAACGTCAGCATTATCATTTAAGAAACCAGCAGTACCCATCATATCACCAGCGCCACGTACAAAGTTAGCAGCAATTTGTCCAATATATTTGTCCGATGAATTACGAACTCCATGTCCATTCCAAGGGTAAATTCTTCTGTCGGTAATACGTTCACCAATAGTATTTCCAATTAAGCCATAAGCAGCGTATTCCCACTCAGCCTCGGTTGGTAGGCGGTATTTTGGTAAGAAGATACCATCTTCCATTCTCACATCTCTTTCAGGGTTTTGTTCATCAAATGAAGGTAATTTTTGTTTTAATTGCCCTTGCCATTTACCAGACAAATACGCTTCTGTACTAAAGTAGTCTTGATCTGATGGATTTGGAACGTGATCTAATAAACCTTCACGAATTAAAATAAATTCATTTACACGGTCAGTTCTCCAAGCACAAAACTCATTTGCTTGTAACCAATTAATTCCCACCACAGGATAATCTCTATAAGAAGGATGACGCAAATAATACTCTACATAAGGCTCATTATAAGCTAATTTTTCTCTCCAAACTAATGTATCAGGGAGTGCTTTATAATAAATATCTGGGAACGTAGGCCCAAATACACGATTTGTCCAATATAAATATTCAAGATAAGAGAAGTTACTTACCTCAGTTTCATCCATATAAAACGAAGAAACGGTAACACGACGCGGTACATTATTCCATTCGTAGGTTACTTCTTGTTCTGTTCTACCCATTGTAAAGGTACCACCTTCAATTAAAACCAATCCTGGTCCTGTTTCTTGCTCCTCATAAGGTACTTTTTCAAAACCACCATTATCTGGGTCGTTGTATGCCCAACCTGTAACTGGGGAACGCTCTGTGCCACAAGATACAGCTAACACGGATAAAATTAGCGCTAGTGATTTTTTGCTTTTAATGAAATTAAACTTCATAGGTTCTAGATATTAATGTAAGGCTATAACGATATTTTTATAAAAAGGTTACAATTTTTTTTAGAAAGATGGACAACTAATAGTTCTATACTTCTTTTTCTTAGGGCGACACTCAAACTGAATTTGTAAAGAAACTTCGTGTGACCCAGCTGTGTTACTTGCTAATTTTGAGATAGTTACGTCATAACTATACCCAACTTTAAAATGATCGGTTTGCACACCTAACAACACAATAAAAGCATCTGCATTACGATACCATAATCCTCCCACAAAACTTCCTTTAACAAAATACAATCCTAAATTAAGTTGAGTAAAATTTTGTTGTTGTTGGAATAAAATATTAGGTGAAATATAAGACTCGTTTCCTTTTTCTAATGGAATTACAGCACCAGCATGTCCAGTAAATTTAATTGGTAGCTTAGATGGCCCTAACAATCCTTCATCTGGTTGAGTAATATGATTTGCAGCAAAACCAAAGAAATAACGTTTGCTATATCCTAAAATTCCAGCAGAAAAATCCATATTAGTTTTTGTTTGAGCCGGAATTGCTTCATTTGTATTCCAAACGAATCCTCTTCTAGCATCAATCATATCTCCAAAGTTTAATTTAGTACGATCTAAAGATTTTTGAAAAAAACCAGCTTGTAAGCCTGCTTTAATAGAAAATTCACGAGTTACAGGTAATAAGTAAGAGTACATTAAGCTAGCGTTTGTAGATTTTAAAGTTCCACGAGCTTGGTCATCTTGGGTAACTAATAAACCTATACCTCCACTAATTGCATCAATATGTTGGTCGTAAGAAGCACTATAAGTAACATAAGTTCCTGATAAATTTGGCCACTGATTACGGTAATTCATGCATATTCTAGGACATCTTGCTGTACCTGCAAAAGCTGGATTTAAATATAATGGATTTGCATAGAATTGCGTAAATTGAGGATCTTGTGCGTACGCTTGATTCCAAAACCCCGTCAAACAAGCAATGGTTAATAAAAATATTAGTTTCTTAGCCATAAATATTTTTTATGTTAATCTTTTGGTAACTACAAATATAATACTAATTTTAAAAATAAAAACTTTTAAGTAACAATATTTCATTTTCTTTGTCGTTTTTAAAGCCAGTAGGTTATATAATGCAAAAAGTACATATATCAATATTTATTAAACAATTTGTCCTCATAATACTGTGTTTTTGCTTATCTATCGGGCATTCTCAAAGTAATAGTAGTAAAAACAACCAATTACAAACACCTTCATCTAAATCGATTGAAGAAACTGTTAAAAATGAAGCCTTTTTTACTAAAACTTTTCGTGACTCCGAAAAAAAACTACTACCATATTATTCTGAACGATATGCTCTACAAGGAAATACCGCACCTTTCATGCAAATTGAAGCTACACAAATTAGAGAGTTAACTACTTCAGAATTAAAAGAAATTGAAGATTGTAAACCTTATATTACATCAGAATTTAGAATTGAAAGTTATGTAGCAACGGCTCGTTTTCAAAAATACCTCTATTCTCATATTATTGCGGTTCGACTAAACCCAAACACTAATAAATATGAGGGATTAGTTCAATATAACCCAACATGGGATTTGAGTAAACCGAATAGCAATATCCAGCAAAAACAAATACAATCAACTCAAACATTCTCGGTTGCCAACTCATCTGTATTAGCAAGTGGCAACTGGTATAAAATTGCAGTTACAAAAAATGGTGTTTATAAGTTAGATAAAACAGCGTTAACTAAATTAGGTATTAATGTTACAAGCATCGATCCACGTCATATTAGAATTTATGGAAATGGTGGAAAATTATTACCCGAAGCCAATAGTAAGTTTAGATATGATGATTTATTAGAAAACGCTATCGTGGTAGTGGGCGAAGCTGATGGAAAATTTGATGCAAATGATTATGTTTTATTTTATGGGGAAGGCACCGATCAATGGTATAAAAAAACAGGTTCTGCCATGCCTTTCTCTCATCAATTGCATTATTTTAGCGACACCTCTTATTATTTTATTACAACTGATTTAGGGAATGGTAAACGAATTACCTCTCAAAACACATTAGTAAATAGTCCGAATACAACCACAAGCACACAAGATTTTTATGATTATCATGAACAAAACACCACTAACCTTGTAAAAAGTGGCAGAGAATTTTATGGCGAAAAATTTGATATTACAACTAGTTATAATTTTTCGTTTAATATACCTGATGCAGTTGTAGGTGATAGTGTTTATGTGTATGGTAGCGTGTTAAGCAGGTGTGGTCCACCACAACTAAATTCAGTTTATAATTTTAGTTTCAATTCTGGTACATTTGCAGTTACCTGTGCTACTACTTCTATTAGTTCGTACCTTGCTGATGTTGGGTATCCTGGCGAATCTTGGAAGGGAGGCATTTTATCATCTAGTTATTTAACTGTAAATGTATCTAAACAAACTTCGCAAGCAGTGGGTTGGTTAGACAAAATTGAATTTTGTGCTCGACGCAACTTAATTTTTAATCAATTTCAATTTAATTTCAGAGATAGAAAGACAGTATTAGGAAGTGGGAGTTTTGCTAAATATATTATAACCAATAACAATAGTGTAACCCCCACCATTTGGGATGTAACTGATAAATTAAATATTAAAGAACAGCTTGTAAATATTAATAGTAATCAATTAGATTTTACAGCAACATCTGACTCATTAAGGGAGTTTGTAGCATTTACAAGTGCTTTAACATACACACCTGCTTTATATGGTATTATTGAAAACCAAAACTTACATGCTGTACAACAAGCAGATTACATTATTGTAACACATCCTTCATTTTTATCTCATGCTCAACGTTTAGCAAAACTGCATCAAGATTATGATTCATTAACTTATGTGATTGCTACAACTAATCAAATTTATAATGAATTTTCTTCGGGAACACCTGATATAGGTGCTATTAGAGATTTTGCAAGGATGCTGTATTTTAGACCAAGTAATCCAAATCAATCCGCAAAATATTTACTATTGTTAGGCGATGGCTCCTATAAAAACAAGGATATTAATGTTTCTGGGAACACAGCCCTAGTACCTACCTATCAAACACCTAACTCTTGGTCATACACTAGCTCATTTGTTTCTGATGACTATTTCGGTATGATGGATATAAATGAAGGAACTGTAAGCGGATCAGATGCTGTAGATATAGGTGTTGGAAGAATAATGGCACATAACACATCAGAGGCAGATGCTATTATTTCTAAAATTGAGCATTACTATAAATTAAATCATGGGTTTGATCCAAATGCTATTGAATCATCATGTGTAACTGCCGAAAACGATTATCCTCAAGGCGATTGGAGAAATTGGGTTTGTTTTTTGGCGGATGATGAAGATAGAAATTTACATTTTAATGCCGCTAATGCTTTAGCCGACAAAGTGTATAATTTTAATAAACTATACAACGTAGATAAAATATTTATTGATGCTTATGTTCAATACTCTACTCCTGGAGGCGATCGTTATCCTGATGCAGTTAATGACCTAAACCGAAGAGTAGAAAAAGGCGCGTTAATTGTAAATTACACTGGTCACGGCGGTGAATTAGGGCTTACAGAAGAACGTATTTTAGAAGTTTCACAAATATTAGAATGGAAAAATAAAAATAATCTACCTCTATTTGTAACCGCCACTTGTGAGTTTAGTCGCTACGACGACCCCGATAGAACTTCGGCTGGCGAGTATTGTTTATTAAACCCAAATGGTGGTGCCATTGCTTTACTTACAACGGTGAGGTTAGCCTTTTCTGGCCCCAATGCCATCTTAAATGATAAACTATTTGACTATGCATTAACCCCTATGAGTAATGGTAAAATGCCTCATTTGGGTGATATCTATCAACAAACTAAGTCGGTTGTGCTTGGTTTAGTTTATATTAATTTTGCATTACTAGGAGATCCCGCATTAAAACTAGCGTATCCTCAACAACGAGTATATACCTCAACTATTAACTCACAAACCTTATCTGTAAGTTCTAGCGACACTTTACGGGCCTTATCTTTAATTACCGTAAGCGGTTACGTAGGCGATAAACTAGGTAATAAGCTTTCAAATTTTAATGGCGTTGTTTATCCTACAGTATTTGATAAAGAAAAAACAATTTACACTCTAGGAAACGATCCAAATCCAAGCACAGGTTCTTATCCAGCGCCTTTCATACTTCAAAAAAATAATATTTATAGAGGTAAATCTGAGGTAAAAAATGGAGATTTTAGTTTTTCGTTTTTAGTACCTAAAGATATATCCTACTCATTTGGTAAAGGAAAAATTAGTTATTATGCTCATAACGGAGTAACCGATGCTCAAGGATATTATGATAAAGTAGTAGTAGGGGGTTCAAACCCTAATGCTGCTAGCGATAATCAAGGACCAATTATTAATTTATTTATGAATGATGAGCGTTTTGTATCTGGAGGTACAACAAATGAATCTCCAAAAATTTACGCCAAAGTTTCTGACGAAAGCGGTATTAATACCATAGGAACCGGAATTGGGCACGATATTGTAGCTGTTATTGATGAGAATACAAAAAATGCCATTGTGTTAAATGATTTTTATGTATCTGACTTAAACACCTTTCAATCTGGAAAAATTAGATATCCTTTAAATAGTTTATCAGAAGGAAATCATACGCTTAGCATAAAAGTATGGGATGTGCAAAATAATTCATCAAACACAAAAATAGATTTTGTAGTTGCTAATCAAGAAGACCTAGCAATAACACATATCTTAAATTACCCTAATCCATTTACAACAAAAACTAAATTTTTTATTGAACATAACCAATGTTGTACAGATTTAAAAGTTGTTATACAAATTTATACCATATCGGGTAAAATGGTAAAATCAATAGTTAAAACAATAAATAACGAAGGATTTCGTTATGATGGCATAGAATGGGATGGAAAAGATGAATTTGGAGATAAATTGGCAAGAGGCGTTTATATCTATAAAGTCTCCGTTACCGATTCGAATAAGAAAAAAGCAGAAAAAATAGAAAAATTGGTAATTCTAAATTAATTATATCTTTGAAGTCCGTTTTTTAAATTAAATTTGGAACATACATGCAAAAAATTATCATAGGAACTGTTGGAACGAGTTTGTTGTTTACATCACAAATGATAGCACAATCAAGCAGTTCAAGTAAACTATCAACACAAGATTTAAGTGGTAGAGTTAACACCATTACTACCGCTGTTCCTTTTTTGATGATAACTCCAGACTCTCGGCAAGGAGGTATGGGTGAAGTTGGAGTGGCTACACCTTCCGATGGAAATAGCATACACTGGAACTCTGCAAAACTAGCTTTTGCTGAAAAGAAAGCGGGTGCTGCCATATCTGTTACTCCATGGTTACGCCAATTGGTGCCAGATATTTATTTATATTATGTATCAGGTTACTCTAAGATTAGTAAAACACAAGCGGTAGCAGCCTCAATGCGTTATTTTTCATTAGGTAATATCGTATTTACGGATATTGTTGGAAATACCACTGGGCAATTTAAACCAAATGAATTTGCATTTGATGCTGCATTTTCACAAAAATTATCCGAAGTATTTTCAGTTGGATTAGCCGCAAGATATATTCGTTCTAATTTAACAGGTAATTATACACTCAACAATGGGCAAACAACCAAACCTGGTTACTCGGTTGCTGTTGATTTAGGTTTATATTATCAATCTAAAAAATTAAAAATAAACGACAAAAAAGCCATTGCAACTGCGGGGTTAGCTATTACAAATATTGGTTCAAAAATTTCATACTCAGTTAAAAAAGATTTTATTCCAATTAATTTAAGATTAGGTGCTGGTTTAAAACAAATTATTGATGATAATAACACCTTTGGAATATATGCCGATGTAAATAAGTTACTTGTACCCACACAACCAGTATATTTAAAAACATCTACTGGCTTAGATTCTATCAACTACTCTACTAATGAAAAAATTATCTTAGCAGGAAAAAATCCAGATGTGGCTGTACCTAAAGGCATGCTTCAATCGTTTAACGATGCACCAGGTGGTGGCAAAGAAGAATTAAATGAAATTAATTGGAGTGTTGGATTTGAATACTGGTATGCTAATACTTTTGCGGTAAGAGGTGGATATTTTAATGAATCTAAAACCAAAGGGAATCGTAAATTTTTTACAGCAGGTATTGGTGTAAGGTATAATGTGTTTGGATTAGATATGGCTTATTTAATTCCTATCACACAACGTAACCCATTACAAAACACTTTACGTTTTACTTTAACTTTTGATTTTGCATCATTTAAAAATCAAAATAAAGAAGAAGCTGCACCAGCTGCCTCTAACTTAAATCCTTAATAGTAATTTACTTTTAATTTACCTTCGCTTAACTCTATATTAGGGAATGGTAGTTTAATAATGTTTAACGCATTGAATACAGTTTTCAAAAATTTAGATTTTACTGGTATTCTGTTTAAATCTACATCTAATGAAAAATAGGCTTGGCGGTATCTGTTATAATTAATTACCTTTCCTGTTTCATCTTCAATTAAAATATTATTATAACGCGCACCCAACATACCATCGGCGCCATAGCCAAAAGCAAAACTTAACCATTTTGGGAATCGAGTTTCTTGTTTCATAAAACTAGAAGGATTAATACTTAACCAATACGTTTGCCCATTGTAATCTTTTAAAATTTGTGTGCTTAAACTTTTACCTAATAAATCTGGGCGATATTGTGCAAAGGGTGATGTATAAAAAGAAAACTTAAGTTGGATGCGTTGTTGATTCCATATTGCTTTTTGACCAATCGCAACGCCCGTACCAATTGCATTAGCTAACATATCACCCCAGCTAAATCCCCACGCTGTGCTGTAAGCATCCATCATTTCAATAGCAGTCATATAGGCAAAACCACTTAAACCACCTACAAAAATTTGCGTGTTTTTTTTATACCCAGCCCACTGCATATAATCCATCATCAATCTAGCGGTTTGATAATTAGAAAGCACATGACCACATTTATCCATTTGAAGCCACTCATCATTATCGTCAAAAAAATGGAAAGCAGATTTGTGATAATCTTCATACCAAGCCTGATTTAAGTATATGAGAGAACCCGTAGCTAATGGAACACAAGTTAATCCGAGAGCTAATTTTCTTTTTTTAAATACTAAACTAGAATCTGAAGCTTTAACTTGTAATCCTAAGAAACAAAAAGAAATTATGAAACACCTTAACAACAATTGAAATAAAATTTAAGCCTAAATTAATAAAAGTTTTAATTAAACCCAGATTGTGCATTTATTTAGCAGAGTAAAATTTAATAATATCATCTACAATGGTTCGATTATTATTTAAACGAGGCACTTTAAACTGACCACCTAAACGATTATTAGCTTTAAGCCAGTTGTAAAATGTGCCTTTTGGTAATACTCTTATCATTGGAGCTTTTAAAATATAGTTATTAAATCGTTTAGCTTCATAATCGCTATTCATTTGTTTTAAAGATTCATCCAACACGTTATTAAAATAATCTAAATTATTGGGATGATGCTCAAACTCAATTAACCACTCATGAGCCCCCGTTGTTTCATTCATAAATACAGGCGCTACGGTATAATCATTAATATATGCTCTGGTTTTTTCGCAAGCTAACTTTAATGCGTGCTCGGCATTATGAATCATTAATTCTTCGCCAAAGGCATTAATATATTGTTTTGTACGACCCGTAATTACAAAACGATAAGGATTGGTATTTGTAAACTTGATAGTATCTCCTATTTGATAACGCCATAAACCAGCATTGGTAGTAATTAACATGGCATAATCTTTCTCTTTTTTCACTTCCGATAAATGATATACGGTTGGGTTTTCTTTTTGCAAATCGGAGGTTTGAATAAATTCGTAATAAATACCATAATCCAACATTAACAACATTTCATCACTCTCACGTTCATCTTGTATCCCAAAAAATCCTTCGGAGGCGCTATATAATTGCATAAACGCAACTTTGTTATTATTAAATAACTGATCAAATAGTTGGCGATAAGGTGTAAAACTAACGCCACCATGAAAATACACTTCTAAATTTGGCCATATATCTTTAAGGTTATCTACTTTCTTTAATTCTAAAATTCTTTTAATGAGAACCAACATCCAGCTAGGAACTCCTGCTAAACTTGTTACATTTTCATTGGCCATAGAGTGTGCCATCTTCTCTAATTTCTCTTCCCAATTTTCCATTAAAGCAATATCAACATCAGGTGCTCTAAAATATTCTGCCCACATGGGTAAGTTTTGAATAATAATAGCGCTTACATCACCATGATACGAATCGTGTTGCCCGAAATTATCTATTTTGTAACTACCTCCTAATGCCAAATTTTTTCCTGTAAACAATTTTGTATTTTCATTATTTACACAATGAAACGTAATCATATCGCGCCCTCCATTATAATGACAGCCATCTAAAAATTCTTTGGTTACAGGAATAAACTTACTCTTATCCGTTGTGCCACTACTTTTAGCAAACCATTTAATCTCACTAGGCCACAACAAATTCTGTTCACCTCGTCTAGTTCTTTCTATCAATGGTTTTAAACTTTCATAATCATGTACGGGAATTTGAGATTTAAAATCATGGTAATTTTTAATCGTTTGAAATCCGAATTTCTTTCCTATTTCAGTATCTTTTGCCGTGACAACTAATGTTTGTAACCATTCTTCTTGTACATCGTGAGGATATTTCATAAAAAGCTCAATTTGGTGCATGCGCTTTTTCATAAACCAAGATGCAATAGAATTAAGTATAGCCATAATGTTACAAAGTTAAAATTAAATATTACTTTAACCCAGATTGTACATTAGCAATTCTATTACGATCTAAAAAAACCTGCAAAATATGAAGCTTCGCAACTTTTTCTCTTTCACCGTAGTAGTAGCTACGCTTCATTCGTAAGAGTTCATATTTTATTGGGTTTTAAATTCTCACTACTAATTTCTAATGTACAATCTGGGTTTAACTTTTGTGTTTTAAAAATTGCTCAAAGCTTTGCAAATCCATTGTATTTAAACATGCCTCTTTAGTAAGCAATCCTTTTCTAGCAACTAAAGTACCATAACGCATATCGTGATAACCATTAAGTTGATGTGCATCAGGATTTATAGAAATCATCACACCCTTTTCTAAACAATAAGGTATCCAGCGCCAATCAATATCCAAACGATAAGGATGTGCATTTAGCTCAATAACTACTTTATTGGCGGCGCAAGCATCAATAATTTTTTTATGATTAATAGGATAGCCTGGTCTGCCTAATAATAAGCGACCTGTGGGATGACCTAAGATAGTGGTGTATGGATTTTCAATTGCTTTAATTAAACGAGTATTCGCTTTTTCTTCATCCATTTTTAAATTAGCATGAACAGAGGCCACAACAAAATCGAATGTTTTTAAGATAGCTTCTTCATAATCTAAATCGCCGTTTCCTAAAATATCGCTTTCTATTCCTTTAAAAATTTTAAATGGAAATAATTCTTCATTTAGTTTATCAATTTCTTGATGTTGCAGTAGTATGGTTTCGGGTTTTAATCCATCGGCATACACAGCAGTTTGAGAATGGTCGCAGATACCTAAATATTGATAACCTAATTCTTTACAATACAAAGCCATTTCTTTTAAAGAATTCATACCATCGCTATATGTTGTGTGATTGTGAAGAATGCCTTTTAAATCGCTGTACTCAATAAGTTGAGGGAGTTGAAATTGCTTTGCTTTTTCTAATTCAAATAATCCCTCTCTTAACTCTGGTTCGCAATACTGAATATTGAGTGATTGATACACAGACTGTTCACTGTCGTATTTTTTTATTGCTAAATCCTTAAAATTTATTCCTTGTAAATGAGCTATGGTAGAAGATGTTTCTACTAATGTTTTATAATATAGATGGGGGTTTACTTTTATAAAATTGATGGGTATTGTATCCGATTCAAATTCATCAATATCAATTTCTTCGTCGCCAATTAAAATGTCAATTTCTTCTATTGTTTCGCAACGGCGATGCATAGCACCTGTAAAACTTACTAAATCAGTATGCTGTTTTAATTTATCAATAATAACTTGTCCTATTTTTTCGGCATAGGCATAATGATACCAGCCTGCATTTTTTTGTTTAAACTCAATATTTTGAATGATGCTATTTTGCGTTTTTTCGCCAAATCCTTTTAACTCTACTAATCGATTTTCGTTACAGGCGTACAATAATTCGGTAACACTTTCCAACTCTAACTCTTTCCAAAGCTGTCGTACTTTTTTAGGTCCAAGTCCTTTTATGCCAAGCATTTCAATAACACCCTTTGGTGTTTGATGTATTAAATCGTTTAATTCTTTACTAGTACCAGTTGTATGGAATTCCAAAATTTTTTCAGCTAAGCTCTTCCCTATTCCATCAATTTTAGTTAAATCTTCTATTGTTTGATTAGATAAATCGATACGTGTTTTACTTAATTTATAAGCCGCACTATTGATGGATTTTATTTTAAACGGATTTTCATTATGCAACTCCATTAATTTCCCTGTTAACTCAAGCGATTCAGCAATATCTTCGGTAGTCATCATAAATACAATTCGGCAAATTTTAAATCGTAAGGTGTTGTAATTTTTATATTTTCAATATTTCCTTCCACAAGATTGATGCTTTCATCTAAACCTTCTAATACAGTAGCATCATCAGTAAAAAAAGGAGAATAAGGTTGCTCAAAAGCTTCCTTTATTTTTGAAACAATAAAGCATTGTGGTGTTTGTACAATCTTATAATCATCTCTACTCACTGCTTTATTTATTCCATTAGTTACCATTCTTAAACTTTCATTTATTGGCAATATGGGTGTTGCGTTACCTTTATCAGCGGCTGTTTCAAAACATCGCTTTATGGTTTCAACCGATACAAAAGGCCTAGCCGCATCATGAATTCCTACAACATCATTTTTGTTCACAATACAATTTAATCCATTTTTAACAGAGTGATAACGCGTTTCGCCCCCAACAACTACTTGAATGTTTTTATCAGGAAAATGTTCGGCTAACATAAAATTGGCATCCGTAATAAAATCCTTGTGCACAACTACTACCACATTCATATATTCATCAAATTCTAGAAACTTTTCTATCGTGTGTATTAAAATCGGTTTTCCTTTAATTTCAATAAACTGTTTTGGAATGGTAGATTGCATCCGGGTTCCAGTTCCACCCGCAACTACAATAATATTATATTGAGAATGATTCATTTGTAAAAAATGGGCTTTTTAGGCTAAAGTTTAAGTATAAAATATGAAACTAACAATTATCTGTTTAAAATTAACAATTCAGCTAAAAAAACTAGTCTTTTTTTTAGTTTAGTTTTGTTTTGGTCGAAAAAAGTACTAATTTAATCGGATAATAAATGATTCAAACACGAAATGGAATAGATGTTGATAACTTAAACAAATCACATCTTACTCTATTTGAGTAGAATCTTAAAACTAAATAAATATCTATTTATGAAGAGAATTTATACAAAATTAGTTCTTATAGCTTTTTCAAGTGTAATTACATTAGTAAGCTATGCTCAATTATCCGTAACAGCACAAGCTGGTGGTCTTAAGTATTTAGGCGACGTAGGGAAACACGGTAATGCCAATTTTTTTAGCGACATGCGTATAGGTTACAACCTAGGTGTTGAATACCGTATTGGTAAAATTCTTGGAATTGGTATTGACGGTATGTATGGAAAATTAGCAGGTACCGACAATGATAAAACATCTCACCTTAATTTTCAATCAACCATTATGGGTGGAGGATTAAATGTGTTTGCCTTTTTTGACAAACTAGGAGAAAAAGAAAAAAACGTAGCACCATATATTCATGCGGGCTTTGGTTACTTAATGTTTGATCCGTACGGAGATTTAAGAGACAAAAATGGAACAGCTTATAATTATTGGAGTGATGGTTCAATTAGAAACTTAGCTGATTTACCAGCTAACGAATCTACTTCAGTTATATTAAAAAGAGACTATGATTACGAAACCCAATTAAAAGACTCTGTAAAAAACTATGCACGCAATACTTTCTACATTCCAGTAGGATTAGGTGCAAAATTTAAAATGGGTTACAGAGCAAGCTTAAGAGTGGGCGCAACTTACAATATTGCATTAAGCGATTATATTGATAATTACAAAAAAGGCGGTAATGATAGTTGGGCATCAGCTTATGTTGGTGTTAATATTCATTTTGGCAAAAAACCAAAAGACGCTTACAGTAATGTAGATTTCTCAGCCATTGACAACTCAGATTCAGATGGCGATGGTGTGAAAGATATTAATGATATGTGTTTAGGCACTCCAAAAGGTGTAAAAGTTGACGGAAAAGGTTGCCCAGAAGATAAAGATGAAGATGGCGTGTTTGATTATCAAGACAAAGAATTAACTACTAAGAAAGGTGCTAAAGTAGATGGAAATGGTGTTACTATTGATGAAGAAGCATTAGCAAAAAGACAACTTGAATGGGATAGTTTGTCAACCGAAAGAAGCGAAGGATTTAATGCTGCTCCAAGCTTAAGTTATTTAAAAGATGTTGAAGCAAAATCTAAAGAAGTGAAAGCAGCAACAGGAAAAACATCTAAATTACCAGCTGAATTTGCCGAAGCTGATTTGAATAAAGACGGGGAAATTTCTGCATCTGAAATCACACAAACAATTGACGGATTCTTTGAGGGTGCCAACTCATTTAATGTAGAAAAAATTAACCGACTCATTGATTATTTCTTTGAACAGTAAACATAACCTATGATAAAACCACTCATCATCCTATTTAACACCGTAACGGTTTTCTTTTTCAGTTTATTAATGGGCGATGGCCCTGTTACAGTTACAGGTAACATTCCTCAATCAGCACCTATAGGTTCTGAGTTTACAGCAGAGATAACTGTTCGTAAAGGTTCAGTAAGTGGTTTTGCAAAATTACAATTAGACGTGCCTCAAGGTTTTACAGTAAAAGAACAAGAGAGTAAAGGAGGTAATTTTTCATTTACAAACAACATTGCTAAAATTATCTGGACATCAATGCCAAGCGATGCCGACTTTACAGTTAAATTTACAGTAGTAGCAGATGCTTCGGCTAGTGGTGCTAAAACCATTGCCTCTAAATTTTCGTATGTAAATAATAACAATAAAGAAGTAGCGGAAATGACTCCTGCCAATATTACTATTGGCGATGGAGCTGTTGCTGTTGCGCCAACACCAGAACCTACACCGGTAAACAACACGCAACCAAGTACACCAGAACCTACACCAGCACCTGTAACTTCTAGTCAACCACAAAGCACTAGCCCAGCTACTAATTCTAATTTTGATAATCATGCCGAGCCAAATGCTAATATTGTATGTGTTCGTTCAATTACAAAAGGAGCAAGCGATAAAGAATATAATATTGAAGTGAAAATTAAAAAAGGTGGTATCAAAGGATTTGCTAAATTTCAAGAGGCAATACCTAATGGATTTAGTGCAAAAGGCGGACAACTAAATGGAAGTTCATTCTCGGTAGCTGACGGTAAATTAAAATTCGTTTGGGTATCATTACCTACTGACGAAGAAATGACTATTTCGTATGTACTTGAAAACACGGGGTCAACAACGGAAAATACGGTATTAGATAAAGGTGAATTTTCATACCTAGAGAATGACCAAAGTAAAAAAATTAAATTAGCTAACGACAACTTACCTTTAAGCAATAATACAGCAGTTGCACGTACCGAAAATCCAACCCCAACCACAACTACTGAACCAAACGTAAGCAACAATACACAGCCTGAAACACAAGCTGTTACTCAAACTACCACAACTAATAACGAGCCTATAAAAACGGAAGCAGTTGCAACAACACCCGAACCAGTTACTACTTCTAACCCTACTCCAACACCAAATACAACAACTGAACCATTAGCCAAAAAACAAGGCAATGTAATTTACAATGTACAAATAGGTGCATTTAGCAATGCGATTCAATCAGAAGTCTTAGCCAAAAAGTTTAATATTTCAGAAAATATAAAAAGTGAAATGGCAGAAGGCTATAACAAATTTATGGTAGGTAATTTTAGCGAATACAAAGAAGCGCGCTCTCATAGAGAAACAATTAAACAAAAAGGATGTCAAGGCGCTTTTGTAGTGGCATATAATGGCGCAAAACGTATCACAGTACAAGAAGCCTTAATGATTACGAGTCAAAAATGGTTTAAATAAAACCATTTTTTTATTTTTGTAGAAAAGCAAATCATGCTTAAACGAATAGCACTCATATCATCTATTATAATTTGTTCTTTTCTCAAAGCTCAAACCGACTCAACTGTTACTACATCAAACACACAAACTGTAACTACAAGTACATCAACTCCTAGCACTCAAACATCATCTACCCCTGCTCCGCCAACGCTTGGTAGTATTATTAAACCTAAAATTTCTCTTGGAACTGGGATGTTATCTTTTCATGGCGATTTATACGCTGAACATTATCAAGCACCTTGGACAGCGCGCATTGGTTACGACTTAAATATATCGCAACGATTATTCAAATCCTTACAACTTAATTTTAATGTTTTATTTGGTAAGTTAGGAGCTAATGAATGGATAAATAATCGACAAGAAAATTTCCAATCTGAAATTCGCGCAGGTGGATTAAGTTTAATGTACGATTTTGGCAATTTTATCTCAGATGATTATCGAATTAGACCTTGGATATCGGTAGGCGTTAATGGATTTGAATTTTTATCAAAGACAGACTTATATGACCGCTATGGGAACAAATATTATTACTGGAGCGATGGTTCTATTAAAAACATAGATGAAAGTGCGCCAACAGCCTCTTTAGCCATCAACTTAAATAGAGATTACGTGTATGAAACTGATATTAGAGAACGTAATAAAGATGGCTTTGGAAAGTATCAGGAACGCGCGTGGGCTTTTCCTGTGGGCGCAGGAGCTTTAATGAAAATTACCGACCGAGTAGATTTTAAAATAGGATTTCAATATTATTTTACTACCACCGATTATATTGACGGGATTACAAAAAACAGTTTAGGAACTCGCCAAGGGACAAAACAAAAAGACAATTTCGTTTACACATCATTTGCATTACAATATGATTTAATTGTCAATAAAAAATCGAAATTAGACACCTTACCTGATGATTATTATGACGAAGTGAATTGGTTAGCGATTGATAATGATGATTATGACGGTGATGGCGTAAGAGATTGGGACGATAAATGCCACGGTACACCATCGGGCGTAAAAGTAGATGCCTTTGGTTGCCCATTTGATGATGATAATGATGGTGTAGCTAACCATGAAGACGAAGAAGCTAATTCGGTACTTGACTTTGGTGTAAATTCAAAAGGAGTAGCCTTAACAGATGAGTATTGGCAAAATTGGTACAATATGTATATGGATAGCGGTACTGTAGTAAAAACCGAAATTGTAGAAAACTTTTATGCTTTAAAAGACACAAGCAATACCAAAACATCTGACACAAAGAAAAATGAGAAAGAATACACCGTAGAACTTGCGAGATATAGTGGGCCTGTTCCAAATGATGAAATGGCTTACTTATTAAGTATTGGTGATGTTAAATCAACTATTTTGCCAGACAACTCTACTGTGCTGTACACCGCTGGAACATATAACGAAATTCAAGAAGCTGTAAAACGTAGAGATGAATTTATTGCAGAAGGTAATAAAGGAGCTAAAGTAGGTTATTTTAAAAATGGTGATATTGTAACACTAACAGATGAAGAAATAAAAGCACTTATGCCAAATGCTAATGACACACTTGCACACACCAACGACAACAAGCATAAAGAAGAGGTGTTTGCTAAAGGCGATATTGTGTATCGTGTTCAATTAGGAGCTTATAAAAATCGTATTTCAAAAGATGTATTTAAGAATGCTGGCGAGATTGTGGAATTAAAAACCAATGATGAGTATTTTAGATATGCAACACGAGGTTTAAAAACCATTCAAGACGCTGCTAATTTAAAAGCCGACTTAGTACTTGAAGGTTATGTAGATGCTTTTATTACAGCCTATAAAGATGGTAAACGCATACCAATGAATCAAACTAAAGCCACTGTAATTAGTAACGAAAAAGAAGACGTTACAAAATTAGAATCGTTTAGCTCTGTAGATAAATCATTAGTTACTTTTAAAGTTCAATTAGGTGCTTTAAGAAAAGCTGGCGGTAATGATATGGAGGAAAAAATTAAGGATATGAAAGATGTTGAAAAACAAGCTACGGGTTCGGGCATGATACGTTATACCTCTGGAACTTTTAAGAGCTACACAGAAGCTGATAAATATAGAGAAGAACTTACCAACAAAGGTTTAATTGAGGCGTTTGTAATAGCCATGTTTAAAGGAGAAATCATTTCGATACAAGAGGCACAAGAATTGCTGAAATAAAAATAAATACATCACACCATGAAAAAAATAATCATCACATCATTTATGATAATGTTAGCATTTACTATAAATGCACAAGAAGCAAAACAAAAAGAATCTAAAGCAACTGAAGCACCAGCAAGTTCAAACTCTCAAGAAAGAGCTATTAGCGAACCAGGTGTTTCGGTAAAATCTGAACCTAAGAAATCTAAAAGTTCTGCTAAAGTAAATTCAACTGCTACGCCTGTAAGCAACGAAAACAAAAAGGAAACTACATCAGACGCTAAAAAACCAGAATAGGTCTGTAAATTTCTTACGCTGTTTTTTCATTTTTTAACAAGGTAATCACGATTATAAACCGCTTGTAATATTTGCAACATCAAGTTTTATTAAACTTTTACATTTGTATTATCTTATTTAAAATACATGCGAAATATATTTTTCATTTTTACCTTACTTTTATCCTCATTCATCTATGCCCAAATGCCAGGCGGTTTGCCAAAGGGCATGAAAGACCCTAAACTTGGTCGAGTTTATGGAAAAGTATTAGATGCTAACACTGGAAAACCCGTTGAATATGCCTCAGTACAAGTATTATGGTATAGCAAGGATAGCTTATTAAATGGTGGATTGGTGAAAGAAAATGGTGATTTTGCTGTAGATGGTTTACCTTCATTTGGTCAAGTAAGAGTTCGTATCAAGTTTATTGGTTACAAAGATTATAATCAAAAAGTTTACATCATGCCACCTGATAAAGTAGATCAGGATTTAGGAAATATTAAACTACAAGTAGATGATAAATTATTAAATGAAGTAGAAGTAACAGCCGAAAAAAGTGCCGTTGTACTTTCAATCGATAAGCGAACTTATAACGTAGATAAGGATTTATCTGTAAAAGGGGGGACAGCCATTGATGTCATGAAAAACATACCTGGACTAACAGTTGATGCTGACGGTAACGTGCAATTAAGAAATCAATCGCCCATGATATATGTAGATGGGCGACCTACTACGCTTACTTTACAACAAATACCAGCCGATCAAATAGAAAGAGTAGAAATTATCACCAATCCATCTGTAAAATTTGATGCAAGTGCTACGGGTGGAGTACTTAATGTGATTATGAAACGTAATAATAAACCAGGTTATAATGGTATGTTAATGGCTTATGTTGGTACTGGCGACAGATACGGTGGAATGGGCAACCTTAATATTAAACAAGGAAAATGGAATACATCATTAATGTACTCATATAACCAATCCATCAACAGTACAACTGGTTTTACCAAAAGAAAACAACTAGATAGTGGCGCTACAACAGGACATTATGACCAAGAGAATAACACCTTAATGAAGATGATTTTTAATTTCGGAAGATTAGGTATTGATTATAATATTGACAACCGAAACACCATTTCATTAAACGGAATGGTAATGGCTGGACAATTTGGAACAAATGACAAACAAACATACTCAGCCGATTACCTTGATTTACCAATGCCACTCTATATATCAGGTTCACAATTAAACCAACAAAAAGCCGCCTTTCAAAACTATAACGGGCAATTAATGTATCGTCGTACTTATCCTAAGGTTGGAAAAGAGTGGACTATAGATGGAAATTATAATTACACAACATCTAATAACGGCTATCTTTTTACTACTACTACCCAGTTAAACCCTGATACGATAAGTATTCCTACCAGCTATCAAAAAAACATTGGAGGGACTACTGCTAATCAATATGTTTTGCAAACAGATTTTGTAAATCCGTTAACCGAAACTAGAAAAATAGAATTTGGTTTAAAAGCATTTTATAAGAACTCTATAAGTGTTAATAATACCTCAAAAGCCACAGGTAGCGAGGACAACTATGTAAAAGATACCATTATGAGTAATCGCTACTCTATTGATGATATGGTAAATGCCGCTTATATTAACTTTAGTGATAAAATGTTTTGGGACATTGGTTACCAAGCAGGTTTGAGATTTGAACAGTCGTACTATGCGGGACACATAACGGATAAAAACCAACATTTTTCATATAACTATCCATCAACCAGTAACGACATTCTCAAATCATTATTTCCTGCCATTTATTTCTCCAAAAAATTAAAAAAGAGCCAAGAAGTGCAATTAAATTTTAGTCGTAAAATTCAACGACCAAATTTCTTCCAATTAATGCCATTTGTAATGTTTGCCGATAAACAAAACTATCGAATTGGAAATCCTCAATTAAAACCAGAATTTAAAAACATTGCCGAAGCCAACTATAACAAGCTATTTTCAAAAGGTAGTTACTTAGTATCAGGTTATTTCCGTTACGAAGAACAACCTATTACAGATGTTGCTTATCCCGATCCAGACCCAACCAAAAATAATGTATTAGTAAATACAACTATTAATGGCGATAACGCTATTCGATATGGAATGGAACACACCTTTAAGTGGACATTCTTTAAGAAACTAGATTGGACAATTAATGCCAATGCTTATTACATTTACTTAAAAGGAAAAATTGTACCTACCGAACCTGAAGTAAAAGCCGAAGGTTACGCATGGAATGGAAAAACAACCTTATCTTATAAATTTCCTGAAAACATTACCCTACAAGTAAATGGAAATTATGAATCACCAAAAATTATGTTACTTGGTGTATCAAATGCCATTTATTCTATGGATATTTCACTTAACTATATGTATAAAACAAAATGGATTTTTAATGCCACATTAAGCGATGTGTTTAACACTCGTAAAATGGGTACGCACTACGAAACGCCTTATTATATTCAAGATTTATCACGCCGAAGAGAATCGAGATATGTGAGATTTACCGTTACCTATTTATTTGGCAAAATGGATTCGTCTATTTTTAAACGTGGTAAACAAATGCGTAATATGGGTAATCAAGAAGGAAACCAAGATGGTTTAGACTTTAAGTAATAAACGATTATTCGTGATGGTATTTCTCATTTTTTAAAATAGTGAAAGCACGATATAATTGCTCACTAAAAAACAAACGAACCATTTGGTGAGAAAATGTCATGGCTGAAAGCGACAAAGCATATTGCGATTTCTCTAAAACGGTTTTATCAATTCCATAAGGTCCTCCAATAATAAACACCAAACGTTTGCACCCAGAAACCATGCGTTTATTTAAAAATTCGGCAAAAGCAGTTGAAGATAGTTGCTTGCCATGTTCGTCCAAACACACCACAAAATCAGATGGTTCTATCAAGTTTAATATTTCTTTTGCTTCGGCAGTTTTTTGTTCATCCATTGGTTTTTGCCTTACCGATTTGGGCATAACAATGGTTTCGGTAGCCAATGAAATATAGTTTTTTAGACGCTCGTTATAATTTTTTATTCCCTCCAAAAGGTATAAATCATTTGTTTTTTCTATCTGAATAAGTAAAATTTTCATTGCTACAAAATAATTCCAGTAAGTTTAGGCATAATAATTGTTACTTTAGGGTAGCAAATCTACTAAAATGAAAAATTTAGTTATTATTTTAATTAGTTTTTTTAGTCTTTCCTTCGGAATTATGGATATTCCAGAGGATATTGCTGGTGCTTTAAAACAAGGAAACACTTCCGAATTAGTTAAAATATTCTCTGACAAAGTGTCGATAAAAGTGTTAAATCAAGAGGATTTACTAAGCAAACCACAAGCTCAGGCCGTTATTGAAGATTTTTTTAGCAAACATAAAGTAAAAAGCTACCAAACAGCACACACCAGCATTGTAAATGGTAATCAGCAATTTATTACAGGTGTATTAGATACCAATAATGGAAAATATAGAATTTCCATATTAGTGAGAGGAAATGTAATTTCGCAGTTCAGAATTGAATACGATAATGGATAATTACATTTTAAAACACAAAAAGCACTTTAATTTAAAATCCTTTGTAAAAAATGCTTACCTAGAAGATGTGGGTGATGGCGATCATTCTGCCTTAGCAACCATACCAGTTTCTAAAAAAGGAAAATGCCAACTATTAGTAAAAGAAGCTGGCATTATTGCAGGCATAGAAGCTGCTAAAGCAATTTTTAAAATAATAGATCCTTCTATAAAATTTAAAGCTTTAAAAAAAGATGGCGATTCGGTTACCATTGGTGATGTGGCATTTATAGTAGAGGGCAACTCTCGTAAATTACTAACTGGCGAACGTTTAATTTTAAATATCATGCAACGCATGAGTGCCATTGCTACCAAAACCAACTACTTACAACATTTGTGCAAAGGCACCAAAGCCAAAGTAATTGATACTCGCAAAACAACACCTGGTTTCCGTTTTTTTGAAAAATGGGCAGTAGTAATTGGTGGTGGCGCTAATCATCGCTTTGGATTATATGATATGATTATGATAAAAGATAATCATATTGATTTTGCTGGCGGAATTATTGAAGCTATTGATGCTACACAAGCCTACTTAAAAAAAACAAAACGAAAACTACCTATTGAAGTTGAAACACGCACTTTGCAAGATGTGAAACAGATTGTAAACAAAGGCGGTTTTCAACGAATTATGTTAGATAACTACAGTATTGCCGATACCAAAAAAGCAGTAGCTATCATTGGCAACAAATACGAAATAGAAAGTTCGGGTGGTATTACCGAAAAAACTATTGCAGCTTATGCAAAATGTGGTGTTGATTTTATCTCGGTTGGTGCATTAACACACCATGTAAAAAGCCTTGATTTAAGTTTAAAAGCCATTAAATAGTTTTTACATCAACTACTAATGGCAACAATCGCCACCATCATTGCAATTATTTTTCTTAGTAAAAATTTTTTGATAGGCTTTATATCCAATGTACACAAAGGCTAAAACAACAATGAGTATGGCAATGATATCTTGCATTAATTTTTATTAATATCTCCAATCTTAGCTGGATTAAGCACTGGCACATTGTGTGTTAATGTTTGACCATTTACTAAAATCTTCACATCATAAGGCCCTGTAGGTAATTGACTTAAATCTAAAATATGATACGTGGTGTTTTGCAAATGAATACTCATTTGCTTTTTTTGTTGGTAATCATATACTTCAACAGTTATATCTGACAATGGCTTTCCTGCAATGGATAAACTATACTTGTTATAAAAAATAGGCAACAAAGTAATAGTGCCTAACTCGACAGATAATTGCTTTTTGTTATACACAAAATTTACTTTCTTTTTCAGTTCTGTTTCGTACAACTTATTACCATCAATGGTGCGGGTACTGTGTTCAAATAGCTTATAGTTATTCATGATATTAGTTGTTAGGTTTTCTTTTTCGCCCCAAATCCGTACATAATCTATTTTCACTTCGTTTGGAAAAGTTGTGCTGTTATCTGGGCCTGGGTTAAAAGCTTTACCATCACGAGCTACCGCACTATTTAATATAAGATTTTGAGCTGTTTTAAAATCGCCCTCGTAATACGCTAATGGCTCTCCGTTTAAAAAAAACTTAACATAACCTGGTTGCCACTCTCCCGAAATAATATTCCAACCATCAGCTAAACTATGTTTGGTTTTTATCCACGCTCCCCAATTTTTTTGAAGTTTTAAAAAGCCTCCTTTATAATCTTCGCAACCCGATGGGCAATGCACATCTACATGTATTTGATTGGCGCGTTCTCCTTTCCCTTCATAAAAATCAATCTCTTCATTTGGGCTACCGCCATATAACCAAAAGGCTGGCCAAATTCCCTTTTCGGCATTGGCTTTAAAACGCATTTCAAAATATCCATACTTATACGTTTGTTTAGATGAAAAAGCCCCTCCCGAATAGTCGTATAGTATTTCTCCTTTATCATTAGGCAACTTATTTTTCTTTTTCAAAAATTCTAAATCTAAATTCTCGTTGACAATAGGTTGCGGCGTAACGGGTTTTTGAGTAATTAATTTTACAACACCTTTATCTAATTGCACATTTTCTTTTTTATATAACAAATCTAATTCATATACATAATTACCCCACGGATAACCATATTTCCATTTGCTTTCATCAAGGCTTTCTCCCGAAAACTCATCTGTTTCTTGCAAAAACCATTTTTGAGTTCCACTTGTTTTTACCTGCCACATAACCTGCGCCGATACAGAGCCAAGCGCCAATAATAAATAAAAAATTAAATGAATAACCTTCATAAATCTCCCTTCTTATTTCATAAATAGTTTACTAATTAAACTCAAAAGTAAGCTAAAATTGGTATTTTCGCTACAAATTATAATTTGTTATGATTACTGCCGAAACACCTGTAAAGTTTGATCGTCGAAAAGTAAAAGATGATACCTTATTACAACTCTATAAAAACATCTTAACCCCTCGCCTTATTGAAGAAAAAATGTTGATTTTACTTCGACAAGGTAAAATTGCAAAATGGTTTAGCGGCATAGGACAAGAAGCCATTTCAGTAGGCGTGGCATCGGCTTTGCAAGCAGATGAATACATCTTACCAATGCACCGTAACTTAGGTATTTTTACCACACGTGGTATTCCTATGAATCGCTTATTTTCTCAATTTCAAGGTAAACCAGGTGGCTTTACGCAAGGGCGTGATCGTAGTTTTCATTTTGGCACTCAAGAGTATCATATTATTGGAATGATTTCGCACTTAGGCCCTCAAATGGGTGTGGCTGATGGTATTGCCTTAGCACACAAATTACGTAAAGACAAAAAAATAACCGTTGTGTTTTCGGGTGATGGCGGAGCGAGCGAAGGCGATTTTCATGAAAGTATAAACACTGCTGCTGTGTGGGATTTACCAGTTATTTTTGTAATAGAAAATAATGGCTATGGTTTATCTACACCAAGCAACGAACAATTTAGATGTAAATCGTTTGCCGATAAAGCCATTGGCTACGGCATAGAAGGTGTAACCGTAGATGGCAATAACGTTTTAAAAGTATATGAAACAGTAAAAAATTTAGCCGAATCATTACGCGAAAATCCACGCCCTATTTTATTGGAGTGCGTAACTTTTAGAATGCGAGGACACGAAGAAGCATCGGGTACCAAATATGTTCCTAAAGAATTATTTGACGTGTGGGGAAGAAAAGACCCAGTGAATAATTTTGAGAAATTTTTATTAGATGAAGGTGTTTTAACGGAAGAACTCATCGAGTCGTATCGTGCTGATATTAAAAAAGAAATTGATGCGGGGCTTGAAATTGCCTTTGCCGAAACATTGCCTCCACCCGATACACACAAAGAGTTATCGGAAATGTATAAACCAGTTCAAATTCAAGACACCTCTGCTCAATCTGGAACAAAAACCAACAAACGTATGATTGATGCTATAAGCGACGGATTACGTTTAGCCATGCGAAAACATAGTAATTTAGTATTAATGGGGCAAGACATTGCCGACTATGGTGGCGTTTTTAAAATTACAGAAGGTTTTGTGGCAGAATTTGGGAAAGAACGTGTGCGTAATACACCTTTGTGCGAATCGGCCATTATTGGAGCTGGTTTTGGCTTATCTATTAATGGTTACAAAGCCATGGTAGAAATGCAATTTGCTGATTTTGTGAGTGAGGGCATGACTCAAATTACTAATAACCTAGCAAAATCGCACTACCGATGGGGACAAAATGCTGATGTAGTGGTGCGTATGCCTACTGGTGCAGGTGTTGCGGCTGGTCCTTTTCATAGCCAAAGTAACGAAGCTTGGTTTTTTAAAACACCTGGATTAAAAATTGCCTATCCTGCTTTTCCGAGCGATGCCAAAGGTTTATTATTAAGTGCATTTGAAGATCCGAATCCAGTGATGTTTTTTGAACATAAAGCACTTTATAGAAGCATTGATGAAGATGTGCTAGACGAGTACTACACTATTCCATTTGGTAAAGCCCGTTTGGTAAAAGAAGGTAGCCAAGTTACTATTGTTACCTATGGTTTAGGCGTTCATTGGGCTTTAGATGTTTTAAAAGAGCATCCCGAAATTTCGGCCGATTTAATTGATTTAAGAACCTTATCGCCATTAGATACCGACACCATTTATCAATCCGTTAAAAAAACCAACAGAGCCTTTGTTTTGCAAGAAGATACGCTAACAGGCGGAATTGCTGGTGAAATTAGTGCCTTAATAACCGAACATTGTTTTGAGTACCTAGATGCGCCTGTAATGCGTGAAGGTAGCCTTGATACGCCTGTGCCTATGAATGCCGATTTAGAAAAGAATTTTTTACCTAAAGAGCGTTTTAAAGCTAAATTATTGAAGTTAATCAATTATTAAATTGTATTTCGACTGATACTTAATTCTGTAATACATATTTCGGGATTAATTCAAAAATTTAACTTACCTTTGCTTACAGTTTATTAAAAACTGTATGTCATCCAATACTAAATATATTTTTGTTACAGGTGGTGTAACATCTTCTCTCGGAAAAGGAATTATTGCTGCATCATTAGCCAAATTACTTCAGGCACGTGGCTACACTGTTACCATTCAAAAACTCGATCCTTATATTAATATCGACCCAGGTACCTTAAACCCATACGAGCATGGCGAATGTTACGTAACAGATGATGGTGCCGAAACCGACTTAGACTTAGGGCACTACGAGCGCTTTTTAAATGTAGCTACCTCGCAAGCTAATAATGTTACCACAGGGCGCATTTACCAATCGGTTATTGATAAAGAACGCAAAGGCGAATTTTTAGGTAAAACGGTGCAAGTGATTCCGCACATTACCGACGAAATAAAAAACCGCATCAAAATATTAGGACAAACAGGTCAATATCAATTTGTAATTACCGAAATAGGTGGTACTGTAGGCGATATTGAATCGTTACCATACATTGAAACCGTAAGACAACTTAAATGGGAACTTGGCGATGATTGCACCGTTATTCATCTTACGCTGTTGCCTTATTTAGCAACATCGGGCGAGTTAAAAACCAAACCTACCCAACACAGTGTAAAAATGTTATTGGAATACGGTGTACAACCCGACATTTTGGTGTGTCGCTCCGAACATCCAATTGGTGCTGATATAAAACGTAAAATTGCCTTGTTTTGCAACGTATCGCAAGACGCCGTTATTGAAGCCCTTGATGCTCCTACCATTTACGAAGTGCCATTATTAATGGAGGCTGAAAAATTAGATGAAATTGTATTAAAAAAATTACACATTTCGCAACCATCGCCTGTAAAATTAGATAAATGGAAAATCTTTTTAGAAAAATTTCATCACCCAAAACATCAAGTTACTATTGGCTTGGTAGGAAAATATGTAGAGCTTAAAGATTCTTACAAATCAATAGCCGAGGCATTTATACATGCTGGTGCGGTAAATGATTGTAAAGTAAACTTAAAATGGATACATAGCGAAAGCCTATCCGAACAGAATATAAAAGAAACACTTAAAGACTTAAAAGGTATTTTAGTTGCACCCGGATTTGGCAACAGAGGCATTGAAGGAAAAATTGCGGCTATTAAATATGCGCGCGAAAACAACATTCCGTTTTTTGGTATTTGCTTAGGCATGCAATGTGCAGTTATTGAATTTGCTCGCCATGTATTAAACCTTAGCGATGCGCATAGCCGAGAAATGAACCCTCAAACAACGCATCCTGTTATTGATTTACTAGAAGAACAAAAACATATTTCGCACATGGGAGGCACCATGCGCTTAGGCTCGTACCCTTGCAAAATTACCGAAGGTACTTTAGCTTATAAAATTTACGGACAAAGCAATATACAAGAGCGTCATCGCCACCGTTACGAATTTAATAACCACTACATGGCTGCATACAAAGAAGCAGGCATGGTGCTTTCGGGATTAAACCCCGATGCTAACTTAGTGGAGATTGTAGAAATTCCTTCTCATCCATTTTTTGTAGGCGTGCAATTTCATCCCGAATATAAAAGTACAGTAGAAAATCCACATCCATTATTTGTACACTTTGTGAAAGCAAGTATGCAGTAAGATGATGGTTTGTACTTATTAATTTTGATTTCTTATACGATTTTTAGTAATCTCAAAATCAAAAATATCTTTCATACAAACATCCAATGCTAAAGAGATGGCATAAATCATACTTGTTGTAACATTATGTTCGCCTCTTTCAATGCGCCCAATTTGTTTACCAGAATTACCAATCAAAAAACCTAGCTCCTCTTGAGTTAATTTTTTGAATTTCCTTAACTCACGTATCCTTTTTCCAAGTAGAAGCAAGAAATTTCTATCAGTAATATTTTGCACATACAATATTGCCTTTGCTTACAAAAAATAAAAAGCCCATACATGGGTTATTTTAAAAATTCTTTTATATATTTGTATTTAAAACACACATATAAACCTACTAACTATGAAATCATACTTTAATACTAAGCATTGGGTAATACTATTACTCCTAACAGCTGTTTGTCAAATAAGCAATGCACAAGTGGCATGTTCTACTACCAATACCCCTTGTAACTATGTAACTAATGGAGGATTCGAAAATAGTCTTTGGATTGATCCTGATTCAACTTGTACTACATTAATTCAGTCTAGCCCTAATTTCTCTTTATGTGTAACAGGTCATGACCCTAAAAATATGTTTTCTTGTGACTTTTCTGTTTGTAGTTGGACAACTGCTCCACTCTACGGCACCGGCACACCTGATTACTATCACGCTTGCGCAAGTACAAATCCGTATAATCTTGGAATAAAAGCAAGTACAAATGCTTATAATAATTATACAAGTAATTTTATAGGCACGGTTGCTCCTCACAGTGGCAATGGATATACAGGTGTATTTGTGTATAATGGTAGTTGTGGTGCCTGCCCTATAGAAGTTATGTATCAAACACTAAACACATCACTTAAAAAAGGCAAAACCTATATTATTGGTATGTGGGTGAGATTAGCTCATGTTAGTAAATATGCTTGTTCACTATTTGCTGAAATTAATGGTGACTTATTAGATTTTGGACCAAATATTATTAGTGATAAAAATAACTGGACTTATATTTCTACTTGCTATACAGCTACAAATGATACAAATTATTTATCTTTAGTTTATGGCGGAAACCAATTTGATTTAGACCCTAATAATCTTTGGCATTATACTTTGCCTAATCAATTAGATAGCCTTGACCACTTAGACGCTTCCTATTATTATATTGATGATGTAAGTATTACACCTCTTAGTGTAGATGCTGGGCCAGATATTGTGTCATTATTTCCAGGTTGCGGTACTACTATTGGTACTAATAATGGTGGATTTACTTGTTTACCTACAGGTGCTACAATTACATATAGCTGGAGTCCATCTACTGGACTAAGTTCAACAAATACAGCTACAACAATAGCTAGCCCTAGCGTTACAACAAGTTATGTGCTTACAGCTAATGTAACTTATACCAATGAAGCTGGTGTGCAAACGATGTGTAGCTCTTACGATAGTGTTACTGTAAATGTTGTTACACCTACCATAAGCATTACGCCTAGTTATACTTGTAATTTTAATGGTGTTACCAGTTTTACTGCAAACCCATTACCAAGTGGTAGTTACACCTATAGCTGGACAGTAAAAGATGCCGTTACTGGTACTGTAGTTGCTGTTGCTGGCACAGGCACTACTGGCGCTACTCCTAGTTTTAGTTTAAATAATGTAACACAACCCGTAAACATTTGTGCTAGTATTATAAACCAATACGGTTGTCAAAGTGCACCAAGTTGTTATTATCTTCCTAATTGCTGCCCTACTGGCACCAATGTGATTAAATACGCTAACACAACCTATTCTACCTCTACTGTTTTAAACTCGGCATCGGGTACAAATAGCATTGCGCTTGGTGGAACCATTACTGTAAACTCGGGTGGTACATTATCCATTATTTCTAAAAATGTATTGATGGAGCCTAATACCAAAATTATTTTAAATGGTACAGGACGAATTAATTTATTAAATAGTTATGTGCAAGGTTGTAATTATATGTGGGATGGTATTTATGCCAACACAACTAATACCGTAAATATTAGTAATAGCCGAGTAGAGGATGCCAAGCGAGTTGTTGTAGATTCATTAGGCACCGCTAGTTTAAATATTATAAACAATTACCTCAATAAAAATTACATTGGTATTATTATAAAAGCCGCCAAATCATCCAGCTCTAGTGTTGTTATAAAAAACAATTTCTTTTCTTGTAGCTCAATTCCTACTACAGGCTCGGTACCATATAAACCAATTATTACTAACTTAACTAATGCAGCTAGCCTTGGCGCATATAGTAGCACTACTTTAAAAGCACCTTATAGTACACTACATTCAAATTGTGGTATATTTGCTATAACAGCATCACACACAGGGAAAGCAAACTCTGCTATTACTATAGGCGGAAATACAGGGCAAGAAAACGTGTTTGATAAAATGCAAATAGGTATTTGGTCTTACGACTCAAAAACAAAAATTCAAAACAACGTTATTCAAAATATAAAAAGTAGCATTGCGCCGTATGGTGGCGTAAACGCAGGCATTGTACTTTTGGGGCCTATATTTGGCACGGGTAATGGTAGTTATATGGAAGTAGGTGGAAGCTCTACGGCATATAAAAATACGTTTATAAATAATGATAATGGTATTTATAATATTGAGGAATCAGCTTTGTTAACTACATACAATACCTTTAGTGTACAGGGTACTGGAATTTATGTAAATGCTAATAATAATGGCAAAACAATAAACATTCGTAACAATAATTTTTATCAAAACAACTTGGGAGTTAAGTGTTATGCCAATGTTAATGTAACCACCAGTATAAAAGATAATAATTTTAACAATACAGCATCGGCAGTTGGTACTTATTCCGATAATTTTGCTATACACTGTACAGAAGCTACCTTAGCCACTAATCCAAGTGCATATCCAGCTTTTGATATTGATAATAATAATATTAGTGGCTACTATAATGGTATTTATACGTCACAAACCTTGCTTCCTGTTATTTATGACAATGAAATACATTTACGACAAGATAACACCACCGACCATTGGCAAAGTGGTATTAATGCCGCTAATACCAATAGCGCAACTATTAATAATAATATTATAGATATGACAAGCTACAACCAATGGGCGTATTGGCAATTAGGTATTAACTTATCTACTAATCAAGTGCCTAAGGTGCAGTGTAACAGCATTAATAATCTTAACATGGCTATAACAGCCAGTGGTAGTAATTTAACACCAGCCAACAATGGCATTATAGGAAATTATATGCAAAATGCCAACTATGGAGTTTGGCTAGTAAACAATGGTGAAATAGGCGACCAAGCTGGCAACACAGGTAGCAATAGCTCGGATAACGCTTGGGCTAGCTCTTGTAATTACTACACCTTTGCTCAAAACAGTAGTAACCTAAATAGCCATATTTTTTATACCCGTAGCCTAGGCTCTGGTTATGATTTACCAAATGCTAAAGCAGAATATGATTTTAGCTCTGGATGTGTAAAAATGTTTGGTAATAACAGTTCAGCGGCTTCATCAGGCTCATGTAATGTAAATGCTGCTACACCATCTAATACCAAATTGAGTGGTGCTGCCTCATTAGCAAAACTTATGCAAACAGCCGAAGATATTGCGGGCGATTACAACCAAGTAACTAATTTTAGCATGGCTGCGGCTAGTAACCTTACCGCTACGGATGATATGAATAATAATGAGGTTAACCGCAATGCTATACTGCGTAAACAATTACTGAGCAATATCATGCTACAACAAATAGATGTAAAAGATAGCAAAGCGCTGAATACTTTTATGAGCAAGGTGGCAACAGAAAACACTGGTTTATTATTTGCTATTGATAGCCTTATACACCATGCCGAAAAAGATAGTACAAAAATAGCCATTGCTAAACAAGCAAATGCGGTAATTACGCCTAATAATAAAGTAGAACAAAGCCAACAGACCTTTAATGAATTATATCTTACTTATTTAGCTCAAAACAAAACAGCAACAAATGCCGATGTGTTAGCCTTAGAAAACCTAGCTACGCAATGCCCAATGTATTATGGCGTTTCGGTGTATCAAGCGCGCGCATTATTATTTAATTTAAAACAACACGCTTATATTAGCACATGCGAAATGGTAGCGCCTAATAATACCTCAAAACGTATGGCTAATCAGTTATTAGGTCTTAGTAGTACAAATTTGAATGTGTATCCTAATCCAGCCAATACCATACTATTTGTTAATACACCAGATGACACCACTATTAATATAAAATTATATGATGTAATGGGGCATTTAGTGCTTGATAAAGCGGTAACAAGTAACGAAAAAATAGACATACAAAATTTATCAAACGGTATATATATTTATAAACTATACCACAACGAGCAGGAATTAAAAGTTGGAAAATTAATTATAACTCATTAATTTTATAAGGGAAAGCACATCGCTTTCCCTTTATTATTTTTCTATGTTTAGGCGTCTCGCATATTTATTTATCTATTTATTCTTTAATTCATCAAATTATGCTCAGGTTAATCTAGTTCCTAATCCGAGTTTTGAGGATTTAATAGGGAATAATTGCTTTACTCAAATGCTTGTGACCACTCCCTCAACAGCAAACAACTATTTAAAGAATTGGTACGCTCCTGTTAATATAACTTCAGATTATTATAATATTTGTGCGAACCTTGATCCAGGGAATCCTCCTCCTGGTCCAAGCACTATACCGCTTCATTGTTTCGGATATCAATATCCTAATACTGGAAATGCTTATGTTGGTATTTGTATTTATGATAAAGTAATAACCACAGATACAGCTCACATGTATGTAGAATACGTTTCAGTAAAATTAAAAAAAACACTTATTAAAAACCGATGTTATTATGGTGAATTTTATGCAAACCTAGCCGAAGTAAGTGGCTTAATATCAAATCAGCTTGGATTATATCTCACGCAAAATACATTTACAACAACTATTGGTAGTTTTACAAATTCAATTCAACCACAAATACAATGGGACACTACACAATTTTTTACAGATACTTTAAACTGGGTAAAAATATCAGGCTACTTTTTAGCGCAGGGTGGAGAAGAGCATTTAACCATTGGTAATTTTAAAGATGGTGTGATTACTAGAAAAATCCAGTCGAATTTCACTTATACTACTCCTATAAATTGTGGCTCACATGGTATATTTCTTAGTTCCTACGTTTACATCGACGACGTTGCTTTATATGAACTGCCAAGCCCACAGATACAAAACACAGCTATTACTATTTGTCCTCATTCGGATAGTTTAGTGTTAGGAGATACTGCTCGTGTGCATAGCCGCTACCAATGGTATGCCAATGGCGTTGCCATTGATACCACCAGTTTTATAAAAGTAAAACCAAACCAAACTACCACCTACGTGTTGCAAACTACCCAGTGCGCCGTTACTACCCAAAGCATTGTAGTTACCTACAGCAGCAACTGCGAGCCGTTGCAAGTAGTAGAGCCAATCATTCCAAATGTGTTTACACCCAACGCTGATAGCATTAACGATGTGTGGCGCTTTAGTCTTGGTAAAGGCAACACCTTAAATGACATAGCCATTTTTAACCGTTGGGGTAATGTGATATACCAAAAAGAAAATACCTTAGCGCAAAGCATAGTGTGGTGGGATGGTAGAACCAACAGCGGCGAAGAAACCAGCAGTGGTGTTTATTATTTTGTGTTGCGCTACACCGATGCTAATGGCGAGGAGCATCGTAAGAATGGTTATGTTACGTTGATGAGGTAAGTTTTTTATAAAACTTTTTGTCTTGATACAAAAAGTTACAAAAAAATCAAGGCGCATAACCAGAATAGCATAGTGCGTAATCCAACACACAGGCTTTTGAGTGCGTGGATTTTTATTTTTCGCAAATATAGCTGTGAGAAAATCGAAGGGCGGGCACGAGCGCTTCGTGGGATTTTAACCCGAAGTAGTTTGTAGGTTTCGTAGTGAAAGGTAAAATAAACAAAGGCATTGTGCAGCGCAGATTTAAGGACTGGAGAAATATTTATAATATTTTGAAGCCCGCAGAATCGAGCACGTACGATGACTGAAGTTTATTTTGACTTGTAATAGAAATCCTATAAACTACTTCGGGTTTATATCAGCGGTTTTGTTTGGCGAAGGAACGTGCGCTGAAAACAAAAATATCCTTCCGAAAAATAAAACGGTTTTGGATACTTTTGACGCCAAAAGTATCGTAAAAAGGTTTTTACTTTCTTTTCCTTGAAGCAAAAGCTATCTCTCATTATAACCTATTTTATTTCGCTTTTTTTGAGCTATTTCTTGTTTATCTTTTTGCAATAAGTAATTGATGGCTTCATACACATCATTAAACTGCTTATTGTAGGTGCTTTCAAGTTCTTTGAGTTTATCTGCAATTTCTTTATAGTTCAAGGCAAATTCTTTAAGGGAAATAAATGCTTCAACAATTGCAATGTTTACCTTGATTGCTTTATTACTTTTTAAAACACTAGCCAGCATAGTAACGCCATGTTCTGTAAAAGCATAAGGAGTAACGGTGGTGTTTCTTTTTGTTTGCACGGATGCGGTCGCAATTTTCGACCGCATATTTTCCCATTCTGTTATTGTAAGCCTAAACATAAATCGCTCTGGAAAACGCTCTATATTTCTCTTAACAGCCTCATTCAATCTTTTTGTTTGTACATCATAAAGTTCGGCTAAATCAAAGTCCAACATTATTTTTTGTCCTCTTATCTCATAAATCTTTGTTTGAATCACTTGTAAATGCATCTCTCTATAAATTAAATAGTTTCTCTAACACAAAATTAAATGAATTAAGTCTTGGTATTTGCTATGGATTGTAGCATTATCAAAATTTGGAGAAAATACTTTCTTTTGTCTTGAAGCAAAAGAAACAAAAGTTAAAGTCTTTTATAAAACTTTTTGTCTTGATACAAAAAGTTACAAAAAAATCAAGGCGAATAACCCAAAATATGTACAAGATAATCTATTCCGCCTCAAAATTTCTTCAAAACAGAACGCTTCGCCACTTTTTCTTTTTCAATATAGTGCGTACTATGCTTCAATCGTAAAAGTGTCTATTTTATTGAACTTTCGTTGCTCATAACGATTTCTAACACATAATTTGGGTTTATAAAATTTCACTAAAATCTGCATATCATCAATCCGATTGTTCGAAGCGCTTCGCGAACAGCCCGAACAATCTACGCACATTCCAACGCTTTTGATAATATTTGATTTTAACGTGAAATTTTAAAATGCCATGGTGCTAACCGGAATAGCTTAATGTAAAAAAACATACAACAACCCCACCCACAGGCTTTTGAGTGCGTGGACTTTTATTTTTCGCAGATATAGCTGTGAGAAAATCGAAGGGCGGACACGAGCGCTTTGTGGGATTTTTGAATCAGCGGTTTTGTTTGGCGAAGGAAAGTGCGCAGAAAACAAAAATATCCTTCCGAAAAATAAAACGGTTTTGGATACTTTTGGCGCCAAAAGTATCGTAAAAGAAATTTATCTTTTACTTTCTTTTGCCTTAAAGCAAAAGAAACAAAACAAATTCAATTAATAAACAAAACTCTGCACCTCGGGGCTTGGCTGAAAGTTTTGATTTTTAGTATAAAAATTAATTAACGAGGCATTAAATTTTTTGACGTAGGTGCTAAACTTTTTTATAGCATAACCATTTTGAAAAAACGGAAAAGGATCGTGTAACTGAATGAAAAAACGGTTTTTTACTACAATGGCTACTTCTTTCGAGGCAGTACCATTCTCTTTGGCTGTCATAGCTTTTGATAGTGGTACAAAACCTAAGGAAGAATTATACACGCTTCCCTGCTCGGCTATTAAATAAAATGAGGCGCTACAAACTATACTTGGTGATTGCACTAAATTACTATCTAAAAAAATACCTGTTAATTTTTGTTGTTTAACCGAATCGGAATAGGTGGAATAAAAAAAGTAAACAGGACAAAAATTAAATTCTTTTAAATAAGCTCTTACAATAGCTTTATTATTTAAAAATGTTTCGCGCTCTACCTGTGTGGCTAAATCCATATTACCAGCTTGCTTTAACCGTTGTATGGTATTTACATTTGTTTTTAAGCGCACTAATAAAGCGCCTTTTTTTAAAGCGTTAATTTGTGCTTTAGCAACTGGTCCCGATAATTTTGAGAAATGTAAATAAGAAGAATCGGTTTTGTAATTATCTATTTTCGGTGTTAAAGAATTGTTTTCTTGCGAAAAACAAGTCATACACATACTAAAAAATAGTATAGTGTATAAACTATTTAATTTCTGAACCATTATTAAATCCAGTTTTAGTAGGGCTTATAAAACTTAACTCCCCTGCACTATTCGATGCCATTAAAATCATACCCTGACTTTCAATACCCTTAATTTTACGAGGTGCTAAATTCACTAAAATACTTACTTGTTGCCCAATAATCGCTTCGGGTTTGTACCACTCGGCTATGCCGCTTACCACAGTGCGCACATCTATTCCTGTATCAATTTTTAGTTTTAATAGTTTATCTGTTTTAGGCACACGCTCGGCTTCTAAAATGGTTCCAGTACGAATATCCATTTTACTAAAATCATCAAAACTTGTTTCTGCTTTGGCTGGCGCAATACTTACTGTGGTAGCTAAGTTTAATTTTTTACTAGCCTCTAGTTTATCAATCTGCGCTTGTATCTCGGCGTCTTCTATTTTAGCAAACAATAATTCTTCTTTATTAATCTTATGTCCTGCTGCCATATTATTTGTTTGTTTAGCAGCATGCCATTTTAAGGCAGGCAGGTTGAGCATTGAAAATAATTTGCCCGATGTAAATGGAATAAATGGCTCGCAAACGATGGCTAAATTACAAGTAATTTGCAAAGCAATGTTCATAATGGTTTTTACACGTTGCTCATCAGTTTTAATTAATTTCCAAGGTTCAGTATCTGCCAGATATTTATTACCCAATCGGGCAAGGTTCATCATCTCAGATAGCGCCTCTCTAAATTTGAATTGTTCTAAGGCAGCAGCTATCTTATCAGGAAAAGTAGCCAACTGTTCAAGAATTAATAAATCGTCTTTAGTGTAAGTATCGGAGGCAGGAACAAGACCGTTATAATACTTATGTGTAAGCACTAAGGTACGATTTACAAAATTTCCTAAAATAGCTACTAACTCACTATTGTTCTTAGTTTGAAAATCGGCCCAAGTAAAATCGTTGTCTTTAGTTTCAGGAGCGTTAGAACACAAGGTATAACGTAGCACATCTTGTTTGTCTTTAAAATCAATTAAATACTCATGCAACCACACTGCCCAATTTCGAGAGGTAGAAATTTTATCGCCCTCTAAATTTAAAAATTCATTAGCAGGCACATTATCGGCTAAAATAAAATCGCCATGCTCCATCAACATCGCTGGAAAAATAATACAGTGAAACACAATATTATCTTTGCCAATAAAATGAATTAAACGGGTTTCTTTATCTTTCCAATATTTTTCCCAGTCGTTGGGTATTAACTCTTTTGTTGCCGATATATATCCAATTGGCGCATCAAACCACACATACAACACTTTACCTTCGGCATCTTTTACAGGCACTGGCACACCCCAATCTAAATCTCTCGTCATAGCACGAGGTTGTAATCCATCGCCACTATCCAACCAGCTTTTACATTGCCCAAACACATTGCTTTTCCAATCTTTATGCTCATCTAAGTAAGCCTGAATTTTTGGTTGCAATTTATCTAATGGCAAAAACCAATTTTTAGTTTTCTTTAAAATAGGCTTGCTACCACTTAATGTTGATTTTGGTTCAATTAATTCGGTGGCGCTTAAGGTGCTTCCACATTTTTCGCATTGGTCGCCATAAGCACTAGGGTTAGCACATTTAGGGCAGGTTCCAGAAATATAACGGTCGGCTAAAAATTGTTTTGCTTCTTCATCATAATATTGTTCGGTAATTTCTTCGGTAAACACGCCTTTATCATACAATACTTTAAAAAAATCGGAGGCAGTTTGATGATGTGTTTTACTTGAGGTGCGAGAATAAATATCAAAAGAAATACCAAATTCTTTAAACGCATCGCCCATTATTTTATGGTATTTATTTACCACATCTTGTGGTGTTACGCCTTCTTTTTTGGCTTTAATGGTAATGGGCACACCATGCTCATCGCTACCACAAATAAATAAAATATCTTCTCCTTTGCTTCGTTTATATCTTACATAAATATCGGAGGGTAAATAACAGCCTGCTAAGTGCCCAATGTGTACGGGACCATTAGCATACGGTAAGGCAGAAGTAACAAGAGTACGTTTATAATTAGTTGGCATAGCGTTGGTTATATGACTAAAATGCTGTAAAATTGTGTAAAGATAACATTTAACTTTATTCATTAAAAATCAAAAATTAATGGCTTTAAACACAAAAGAAGTTTGGAAACCCATCCCTTCCATAAAATCTAACGGTATTAAACGATACGCTGTGTCATCTAAGGGTAGATTAGCCACTTACGAAAAGGATATAAAAGCACTTTATATCTTAAAAACACATCTAAATAGCGGATTACCTATGGTAACCGTTCACTTGGGCAAATCTTCTAAAGCGCTTTTTTGCCATAAAGCGGTAGCACTTACTTTTTTAAAGAAACCAAGTGCCAAACATAATCGTGTTATTCATCTTGATTATGACAAAACAAATAACCACGTATCAAATTTAAAATGGGTAACCTTAGCACAGTACTACGAACATTTTAAACAAAATCCCAATGTAATAAAAGCCAATGCCCGAAAAATTTATAAGGGAGAATCGGCTCGTAAGCTCAATGAAAAAAAGGTTATTCAACTAAAAAAAGAAATTTGGAATCCAAAACGTAAACTTACCTTAAAAAAACTAGCCGATAAATACCAAATTGCTGAGATGAATTTGTATCGTATTAAAAAAGGCGAATTATGGTTTCATATTCATGTGGAGGGCGAACCCATTCATCCAAAATATAAAAAGCAACTACAAAACATTGAGTATCATCAGCGATTAGAAAAAAAACAACAATCGAAACCGTCTAAAAAAACGATAAGCACAACCACTGCAAAACGAAAGAAGAAATGATTTATCCGCCATTTTTAAATAAGGGTGATAAAGTTGCCATTATTGCTACCGCTCGTAAAATAACACCCGAAGAGGTTTATCCAGCTGCTTCATTATTAAAGAAAAGTGGCTTAGAAGTGGTATTGGGTAAAAATTTATTTGCCACACATCATCAATATGCTGGCACCGATGAACAACGTGCAGAAGACTTACAATGGGCATTAAATCATAAAGAAATTAAAGCCATTATTATTGCACGTGGCGGCTATGGCACTGTAAGATTAATGGAAAGCGTTGATTTTACTCAGTTTAAACAATATCCTAAATGGTTAGTTGGTTATAGCGATGTTACTGTATTACACAGCGCTATTCATAATATTGGGATAATGACTTTACATGCCACAATGCCCATTAATTTTACTAAAAACAAAAAAGCCACTAAAAGTTTAATTAATGCCTTGTTTGGGAAACATCAACGAGTTGATGTAGAAGAACATCACATGAATATAACAGGAAAAGCCACAGCACCATTAGTTGGTGGCAACCTTTCATTATTATACGCACTTAGCGGAACACCTTTTGATATTGATACGAGAGATAAGATATTGTTTATTGAAGATTTAGATGAATATTTATATCACCTTGATAGAATGATGATGCAACTCAAACTATCTGGGAAACTAAGTTGCTTAAAAGGTTTATTAGTTGGTGGAATGACGGATATGAGAGATAACCCCATTCCTTTTGGTAAGCTACCCGAAGAAATTATTTTAGATGCTGTAAAAGATTACAACTATCCTGTATGTTTTGATGTACCAGCAGGACATATTAGCGAAAATTTAGCCCTGTATTTGGGTGGTAAAATCGAGCTAAAAGTAAAAGAGAGTTCGGCAAGTATTCAGTTTTTATAACAAAGTATGTATTGCAAAACCAACGATAACTTAAACATATACTATGAAATACATGGTAATGAGCAGGCTTTTAAAACCATTGTGTTTTTAAATGGTTTATCGCAAACTACTTTAGCGTGGGTATTAACTGTTCCGTATTTTAAAGAGCAGTATAAAATTATACTTATTGATTTTATATTTCAAGGGCAAAGTGATAAAACAGGTGAGTGGCGTAACTTCGATCAACATGCTCAAGATGTCGTTACTATTCTTAACCATTTAAAAATAGAGAGTGCTATTATAGCAGGTTTATCATACGGTAGTTTAGTAGCGCAACACCTAGCTGTTCATTTCCCTCAACGCCTCTCGCACCTAATTTTAATGGCTACCTTTGCGCACAAAACACCCTATTACGAAGCCATTGAGTTATCGTGGTGGCGAGCACTAGAGTTTGGAGGATATCCATTGATGTTAGATATTATGTTACCATCTGTATTAAGCGAACAGTATTTTACCAATCCGCTTATTCCTATTGAGATGATGAAACAAGCACGCCAAGAATTAAATGAAGATAAACAAGCTCTTTTTAAATTAATGCGCGCCACAAAAGAAAGAGGAGATTATAGAAGTGAACTAAAAAAAATAAAAACACCCACCTTAGTTATTCAAGGCGAAAAAGATGCGCTATTTCCTCCGCACATGGCTAAAGAAGTGGCTCAAGCCATTAGCGGTGCTCGATTAGAGATAATACCATTTGCAGGGCACACCCTCAATTTAGAAGCCGTGCCAGCGATGAGCCAACTTATTGCAAACTTTACTTGAAATATATCCTCATTTTAAGCAATAGTTGCTTAAAAAAATCGTAATTTTGAATAGCCATTTTACGCACCATTACTTTTAAGAAATGGCTACAAACAGTAAGAACTAAAATATTCGATTAACATGGAACATATCTGGATTTACACACTAAGCAAAGAGCTAAGCAAAGAACAGCTTACAGAGTTTAAAGCAATGTGTCAGAGTTTTGTGGAGGACTGGAAGGCGCACGAAGTGAGCCTTGTTGCCTCTTATGAATTGTACCAAGATAGAATTTTAATTTTTAAAGTAGATGAAAGTAATTATGAGGCAAGTGGCTGTAGCTTAGATAGCAAAACGCGCTTTGTAAAACACCTAGAACATAAATTTGATATTGAATTATTAAACCGATTATTGGTTGGATACATAGATGAAGCGAATAAACTACATATTGTAAAACACACTCAAATTCCTGAGTTATTGGCAAATCAAACCATTCATCCAAATACACTGGTGCTAAATAATTCCATCACCTTTGCTTCTGAATTAGAGTCGAATTGGAAAGTGCCTTTATCAAGCACTTGGCTTTCAAAATTTTTAGTAGCTAAGTCGGCTTAGATTGTTGTACTTATTCTAATTGATTATGTTTACAATAGACACACATACACACATTATACCCAAACATATTCCTGATTTTACAAAAAAATTTGGATACGGTCAATTCATTCAACTACATCATCATGTTGAAGGCAAAGCATGGATGATGCAAGGAGAAAAAAAATTTAGAGAAATTGAAGAAAATTGTTGGAACCCAGAGGTAAGAATAAAAGACATGGCTAAACACCAAATTGATATGCAAGTTATTTGCACTATTCCGGTAATGTTTAGTTACGACGCCAAACCAAAAGATGGATTAGAAATTTCTCAGTTTTTAAATGACGACATTGCTCAAATTATAAAACAATATCCTGATAAATTTATAGGTTTAGCCACTGTGCCCATGCAAGATGTAGCACTTGCTGTACAAGAATTAGAAAGAAGCATGAAGTTGGGTTTTAGAGGTGTTCAAATTGGGAGCAACGTCAACAATATCAATTTAAGCGACCCGCAATTTTTTAAATTTTGGGAAACCTGCGAAAAATTAAATGCTTCTGTTTTAATTCATCCTTGGCAAATGATGGGACAAGAACACATGACAAAATATTGGCTGCCTTGGCTCGTTGGTATGCCTGCAGAAATTAGTCGTGCTATTTGCTCCATGATTTTTGGTGGTGTATTTGAGAAATTTCCGAAACTTAAAGTATGCTTTGCTCATGGTGGCGGTTCGTTTTTACCTACCATTAGCCGAATAGAACACGGTTGGGAATGTCGCCCAGATTTAGTAGCTATTGATAACGAATTTAACCCTAAAAAGTATTTAGGTAAATTTTGGGTAGATTCTCATGTGTGCGACCATAAAATGCTACAATATATTATTGATTTAATAGGTGCTGATAAAATTATGCAAGGTTCTGATTATCCTTTCCCTCTTGGTGAGGCAGTTCCTGGAACGTTAGTAAGAGAAGCACCTTTATCTAACGACACCAAACAAGTTATATTAGGAACAGCTGCCAAGTCTTGGCTCTCTATTTAGATTTTGAATACTGCAATATGACGCATTTTTCTGACCACCAACTGCAAATGCTTACCTCAGCGGAGGGAAAAACACTTAAAAAAGTGATGATTTATTTTTGGGTGAATCGTTTAAATCCCAATGCACAAATTGATTTAATTGATAATGTGGAGCTAGTGTTTACAGACGATAGCACCTTAGTAATTACTTGTAATGATGAAAGCACAGGTATAGACATTTTAAGTAACTATAATTTTGAAGACGAAAAAAATCATTTAAAACAAGAGTTTGGCGGTAAAATTCAAATGATTCCAATTGATGCTTCAACAACAAAAATGTGGGTTGATGTAATCAACTCCACCATCGAGGCATTTGAGTTAAGCAGAGAAGATGAACAATTTTTAAATGATGCCCTCATCATTAACTTTGGAACCGAAAAACGCTCAATAGGAATAAGCCCAAATGATGGACTTATTATTGATTATTGGGAAGACATCTAATTGACCTCGAAATAAAATTTTATTGATATTTTATGCACCAAAAGTATCATAAAAAATAGTTTCATCTGTTACTTTCTTTTGCCTTGAGGTAAAAGAAACAAAAGTTCAAAGCTCGCTAAAATCATCGTGGCATCAAACTGATTCTTTGAAAGCGCTTCGCGAACAGCCCGAACAATCTTCGCACATTCCAACACATTTGGTATAAAAAACTCGTTTTGAAACAAAGGATAAAATGAGTAAATTTGTTACAATACCACATCTTTTAAAACCGTATTATGAAAGCAATTGCCATAAAAAAAGAAATGCATCATGCCATTGATATTATTGAGGATAAAGATTTCCTAAAAGCAATATATGTTTTATTAAATGATAAATCGAAAGAGTACGATTATGATTTAACAGATGAAGACAAAGCGGAATTAGATGATTTAAAAAAACAAAATAAAGCTGGTAAATTAAAATCAGTGTCCTTAGCACAAATTAGAAAAAATGCTCATAGTAAAAGTGGAGCATGAAGTATCTTTTAGATATAAAAACATCGGCGGAGAAAGGTGTTTTAAACGCCTTTGATTATTACGAAGGAAAACAAAAAGGATTAAGCGACCGCTTTTTAGATTACTGGGAAACACATCTTAATCTGATTAAACAAGAGCCATTACTGTTTCAGAAAAAGTATAAAAATTTCAGACAGGCATTAATAAAACCTTATCCTTATCACATTATTTACGAAGTTGAAGAAAATATAATTACCGTATATAAAGTTGTTTATGCGGGTAAAAGTTCTCGTAAACGTTATAATAAAAAGTAATTTTATACAATTTACACTCCTGCGCAACATTTTAAAATGCCATAGCGCTAACCGGAATAGTTTGATGTAATAAAATATACAACAAACCCACCCACAGGCTTTTGAGTGCGTGGATTTTTATTTTTCGCAGATATAGCTGTGAGAAAATCGAAGGGTGGCAAGAGCGCTTCGTGGGATTTTTGAATCAGCGGTTTTGTTTGGCGGAGGAAAGTGCGCAGAAAACAAAAATATCCTTCCGAAAAATAAAACGGTTTTGGATACTTTTGCCGCCAAAAGTATCGTAAAAAAATCCTTCATTTCTTTTTCAAAAACTTTTTACCTAATTAATTGTATATAGTCCTTGTATGTTTTATCTTCTGTTTGGATGATGTAAAAATATGTACCATCATGGCATGGCTCACCGCTTGTAGTTCGCCCATCCCATTTTAAAATAGGATTATCTGTTTCATAAACTTTATTGCCCCAGCGGTTATATATTACACTATGAGCCTTTTCGAATACACTTAAATCAATATGCCAAATATCATTTACACCATCGTTATTAGGTGAAAAAATATTTGGAAAAACAGGATCTTTAAAGGGTAATTCTTTTATTGATACATCATCAATAAATATATAATCACTCGCTAAATTTATGCCAAACCAATATGAAGTATCACAATTACTCATTGTGTATTTAATATGCACACTATCAGCAAAACATCCAATAACTGCATAATTTTCATTACCATTTGCTTTGTATTGCATAGTTATTTTTTGCCACCCTAATGAGTCTGTAATATAATTACTAGTATCATTAAGTGCATCTGGAACCAAATTGGTTAACCAAAGTGCATTTGTGTCGTTATATCTTTGGTTAAAAAATTTAACGCCAATTTCGCTTATACTACAAACATTATCTCTAGAAGAAACAAACATATCTATTTCATAAGTAACACCTTTTACTAAAGGTTGGTTTAGTTTGTTTTGAATATACTCACGATAGTTTCTAACAAAAGGATCGCTAATAAAGAAAGCGGCCATATTCATTCCTGTTCTAGGATATTGATACCCTAATCCTACATTTGGTGGCTCAAGTGAACCGAGTACACCATTTGGGCACCATAAATCACTACTACTTTTTATGGGATTACTCCATCCTTTACAACCACACCACTCAAAAACATCAAATCCTAAATTAGCAATATTACCAGCACAAGAATCAATTTGTTCAAAGCTACCATTAGTAATGTATTCTGTTTGTGCGTTTACCTTACAGCAAAGCATTACAAGTATATATAAAAAAATATATAAAGGTTTATTCAATTAAGTAAGTTAATTAAAATATTTACTTTAATCTAAGATAGCAAATAAATTAATTACAAACAATGCTATGCAAGAGCTATAAATATACCCTTACTTTATAAGGCCTAACTCTTTTCCTACTTTTTCAAAGGCGGCTAAGGCTTTATCTAAATGTGCTTGTGTGTGCCCAGCCGAAAGCTGCACTCGAATACGTGCTTGGCCTTTGGCCACCACTGGATAAAAGAAACCAATCACATAAATACCTTCTTGCAATAATTTATCGGCAAATACTTGAGATAATTTGGCATCATAAAGCATTACCGGCACAATAGCCGAATCGCCTTCTTTAAACTCCAAACCTATTTGCTTTAATCCTTTTTTAAAGTAATTGATATTCCACTCTAGTTTATCACGTAATTCGGTTGTTTCACTCAGCATATCAAACACCGCAATACTTGCACCTACAATACTTGGCGCTAACGAATTAGAAAATAAATAAGGGCGTGAACGCTGACGAAGTATTTCAATAATTTCTTTTTTACCAGTTGTAAATCCGCCCATAGCACCACCTAAAGCTTTACCTAGTGTGCCTGTAATAATATCCACACGCTTCATCACATTTTTTAACTCCACAGTTCCTCTTCCTGTTTTACCAATAAAACCAGTAGCGTGGCTCTCATCTACCATTACAAGGGCATTATATTTTTCGGCTAAATCGCAAATTTTATCTAGTGGTGCTATAAAACCATCCATGCTAAACACACCATCGGTTACAATAATACGGTAGCGTTGCGCTTGTGCTTTTTTAAGTTGCTCTTCTAAATCTGCCATATCGCAATTTTTATAGCGATAGCGTTGTGCCTTGCACAATCTCACGCCATCTATAATAGAGGCATGATTTAACTCATCAGAAATAATAGCATCTTCTTCGCTAAACAATGGTTCAAATACACCACCATTAGCATCAAAAGCAGCGGCGTATAAAATGGTATCTTCTTGCCCTAAAAAAGTGGCAATTTTTTGCTCTAATGTTTTATGAATATCCTGCGTTCCACAAATAAAACGCACCGAAGACATTCCATAACCATGCGTATCTAAGGCGTTTTTAGCTCCAGCAATTACTTTAGGATGAGAAGATAAACCCAAATAATTATTGGCACAAAAAATAATAACCTCTTTGCCATCGCTTACTTTTACTGCCGCACCTTGTGGCGTAATAATGATGCGTTCTTTTTTAAATAAGCCATTTTGCTCTATTTCATTGAGTTGATCTTGAAGATGTTTTTGAAATTGACCGTACATAGTTATGTTGTTTTAAGTAACACAAAGTAACTTAAAAGATTGGATTTATAAAAATGAAATAAGAGCTATTTTTTACGGCGAGCAATGAACCAGTTATTTAATAACTGCTCGCGGTTATACTGCATGGCTTGGTTCGTTTCTAAATCTATCAGCTCGGCCTTCGATTCTTGTAAAATGGCTTGCCCGGCAGCGGTATCCCACTCCATGGTAGGTCCAAAACGTGGATATTCATCGGCTACACCTTCGGCAACCCAACACATTTTAATACTGCTACCTGTTGTTACAATATCCACATCATATTGCAAGGCTTTTAATTTTTCAATATGCTGATAAGTTTCGCTGCTCATGTGCGAACGACTTGCTACCACCACATATTTTTTTCGGGCGTGTTCAATCGGTAATTTTTGCGCCAGTTGTATAAGTGCATCTAATGAAAAAGTGCTTTCCGAAAAATTAATTTTCTCAAAAATTTGGTTATCTATTTTATAAGCACCAAGATGTTTGGCGGCAAAGTATAACTGCTTAAGTACGGGCGAATAAATAACGCCAAGCGTGGGCAAATTGTTTTCTACCAAAGCAATATTTACTGTAAACTCTCCATTACGTTTCACAAACTCCTTGGTGCCATCTAATGGATCCACAATCCACAATGTATTCCAATGTTTTCTTACCTCAAGGCTATCGTGTTTACCTTCTTCGCTTAGTACTGGAAATCCAAAGGGTTTTAAAATTTCTATAATTTTATCGCTTGCACGTTTGTCGGCTAAGGTAAGCGGCGATTTATCCTCTTTATATTCCACCGAAAAATTAGTGTGATATATTTCTAAAATTTCTTTTCCTGCTAAAATAGAAGCTTTAATAGCCTGTTGTAAAAGATGAGAATAATTCATGCTACTAACTTAAGATATTATAAACTAAAAGCGAAGAAAAATAAGCTAAGCCCGACATAAAGGCAAATTGTATGAATGGCCATTTCCAATGCTTAGTTTCGCGATAGGTAGTGGCTAATGTACTCATACATTGCATGGCAAACACATAAAACAACATTAACGACCAACATACCGCCCAAGAATAAACGGGTTGCTGTGTTTGGTAATTTTTTTCTGACATTAATTTTTCTCTGAGCGTGGTTGTATTATCGGTATCACCCACACTGTAAATTGTAGCCATGGTTCCAACAAATACTTCGCGCGCTGCAAACGAAGTAATTAAGGCAATTCCTATTTTCCAATCGAAGCCAAGCGGTTTGATGATGGGTTCAATTTTTTGTCCTAACATTCCTGCATAGGAAGTTTCAAGTTTTTGAGCATTAAAATCTACTTGTAAAGCTTGTTTAATGCTATCATTTGTTTCTTGATTTAAAGCTAGGATTTCTTTTTGCTGAACTTCCTCAAATTGGGTTGAACCATGCGAGGTTAAAAACCATAGAACGATAGAAATGGCTAGGATGATTTTTCCGGCATCAAATAAAAACACTTTTACCTTATCAAACACAAGCATCATTACTGTTTGCCATTGTGGTTTTCGATATACTGGCAACTCCATAATAAAATAACTTTTTTCTTTAGCTTTTAATACATATTTAAAAACTAAAGCTGCTAAAAGCGCCGACATAAAACCCAACAAATACATTCCCATTAAAACCAAACCCTGATAATTAAAAAAACCTTTGGTAGATTTTCCTACAAACATCATGCTGATTAGCAGTGTGTAAACAGGTAAACGAGCTGAACAACTTACCAATGGTGTTACTAAAATAGTAATGAGCCTATCCTTTTGGTTCATAATAGTTCGGGTGCTCATAATAGACGGTACAGCACAAGCCACGCTACTTATCATAGGTATAACCGATTTACCATTTAACCCAAAGCGGCGCATAATTTTATCTAAAATAAAACTAGCACGAGCCATGTAACCTGTATCTTCTAAAATGGCAATAAAAAAGAACAACAAAGCAATTTGCGGTATAAAAACAGCAATACCACTTATACCCGCCAAAATTCCGTTTACAATTAAATCGTTGAGTTTACCTGCTGGTAGTGCATTTGATACACTATTCATCATCCACACAAATCCTTCTTCAATCCAAGTCATAGGATACTCGGCAATATAAAAAATAAACTGAAAAATAATTGCTAAAATGAATAAGAAGAAAACAAAACCAAATACCTTATGCGTAAAAAAAGCATCTAAGGTTTGAGAAATACTTTTCTTTAATTGTTCGGGTTGCTTTACACACTTAGCAATGATGTAATTTATTTTTGAGAAACGTTGTAAGTTATCAGTTAGCTCAAAGTCTTCTATGGCTTTTTTATCGGTGATTGTGTCTGCTAATTGGGCAGAGATAACCTCAAAATAATTATTAATGTTAGGAAAAGAGGATTGTAACTTTTCGAATTGATAAAAAATGGTATGAGATATTTTAGCCTCTAAAATTTGTGCTTTAAGTTCATCAATGCCTTGTTTAGTTCTTGAGTTAACAGATATAACAGATACATCCAATAGCTTTGACAAATCTTGATGATAAATAGAAATGTGATTTTTTTCGGCTTCATCAATCATATTAAGCACCAGCACACAAGGTATTTTTAAATCAATAATTTGAGTAGCTAATAACAAATGACGTTTGAGGTTAGAAGCATCAGTAACAATTACCGCTACATCAATTTTCTCATCTTGGCTAATGAGCGCTTGGCAAGCTACTTTTTCATCAATAGATTTTGGAAATAAACTATAAGTGCCTGGCAAGTCGGTAACAGTTGCTTTATACAAGTTGGTTGTATAACTTCCGTAGTGTTTATCTACGGTAACACCTGCGTAGTTACCTGTTTTTTGCGAAAGACCAGTTAAGGCATTAAACAAAGTAGATTTCCCACTATTTGGATTCCCGACAAGCGCAATAGAGATATTTTTTAAAGAACTCACTACAATTGTTACTCCTCCTCTGTTTTATCAATTACAACCGTAGAAGCTTCTTGTTTTCTAAGACTGAGCTGATAGCTCGCAATTTCAATGGCTAATGGATCGCCCAATGGTGCAATATTGGTTAGTTTTACAGTTTCTCCAGGTAAACAGCCCATTTCTACCAGTTTTAATGACAAAAAACTATCTGTAAAAGATTTAATAATAGCCTTTTGACCTATTTTTAAAGTATCTAGCGTTTGCATTTTCTAATCCGTAAAGTTAGAAAAATTATAGATAAATGACATACCCGAAATATGGTATAATACCGAATACAACTAAGTGGAGAACAAAACATAAATAAACTTCATGCAGTTTTATTAAACTGCACAAAGATTACTTTTAGAACTAGAATCAATTTTAGTGAGCATGTTCCTCAGCTGGAGTTGCTGCTTCTTGATCATGGTGCGCATCGTGCCCTTCAGCACAAGATGTTTCACACTTTTCACCTTCTTTGCAACATCCATGATGACAGTCGCAAGTACTTACTAATAACAAGATGATAAATACAGTTACTAATGCTAAAATTAAAGGTACACGAAATGATACTTTTTTTGGTTCAGCTGAATGATTATCGTGATGTGCGCTCATACTTTGAATGATTAAATTTTTTTGTAAAAATAATTTATTTATTGATTAAACAAAACTATTGTTTTGAAAATTTTATGCTTTGTTGTTGGTTTGCAATCGATAAATTTAAAATGTACATCCCTCTGGCTAAGTCAGAAATATCTAAAGTGTGTTTATTCACAATTTGAGTATTATCGTGTAACACATGTTGCATAAGTACTTTGCCTTGTATATCGGTAATTTGAACACTAATTGCTTGGTTATATTGCTGTGTAATTATATTTAACTCATTATTTGAAGGATTAGGAAATAGAGAGATAGCTAGTAAATTTTTTTCTTCTTCTTTTACACCTACCCAATAACGTATTCTATCACGATAACGTGCTTGAGTAGGTACAAATGCTCCTGCAATGAGATTGCCTGTTACTTCATAAAAAGGTATTTTTTCGTTTAAAGTCAGCCATTGATAGCTTCGCACATAATTAGGGAAACCCACTCTGTCAAAACCAGCAGGCAATGCATTAATTCGAATAGTATCTGTTGAATATTGAGTTGTAACCACTCTAATACACGAATCAGTACCATAAGGTGTGGTGATAGTTCCCCAGCCATCTACTTCGGTAATTCTGTATCCATGCTTTTTATAATTAAAAGGCACTACCGTAAGTGTAGGTGTAGTAAAAAAGAATGTGGAAGAATCTCTATCTAAATATTGCAATGGAAATTGGTATAGTTTATCCTCGTTAGATGAAGTGGCGGTAATACCCAAAGGAATCCCAGATATGGTTTGCCCTTGACCAACGGCATTAAACGAGCTTGTTCCATTTTTTTTATAAAAACTATAAATGTTTTTAAATGTAAGATTATAAGTTCCTAATGGAATAGCTGGAATGGGCAATGAATCCATTGTTTTTTCGCCATATTTTCCAAAGAAAAATAAAGAATAAGGTGTAGCCGTTGAAGGAACAAATTTTCTTATCCCCTGCCCAGTTGAATCTAATGTGCTAAAGTCCCAAAAATAATTGGCGCCTGTAGCCGTATAATTACCTATACTCGAAAGTCTGGCAGAAGAATAACGACAGGTATCGCCACTCACAGGCATATTATTAGATGTGATGGTTATCTGTGCTGTTAAATTCCCTAACAAGAATAGGATAACACAGCTAAACAGTATTTTTTTAGTCATAATTTGGATTTATTGAAGAGTAAATATACAATTTTTTTACCAACTACCACCCGAACCCCCTCCGCCACCTCTTCCTCCACCAAAACCACCCCAAGACGAACCACCACCTGAATAGCTACCGCCATAACTACCAAAAGACGAACCACCTCCCCAATAGGTATAACCACCACCACCTCGATAACCACCGCCGCCACTACTACCTCCAGAAATTTTAGCTAAAATATACAACACAATTAACACAAAAGCGATGAATAATAATGGGTGATTTTGAATTAATGCTAAAAGTGAATTGCCCATTCGATTATCTTTCACATTGTACTCTCCTTTTGCAGCCATCATTAAGGCATGACAACCTGCCCTTAGTCCAGCCGAATAATTTCCCTCCTTAAAAAACGGAATAATCTCTTTTTCCCTAATATGCATAGTTTGAATATCGGTAATAGCCCCCTCTAAGCCATATCCTACAGAGATAAATAATCGTCTTTCGCCCTCATTACCTGTTGGTTTTATTAATATTACTACGCCATTATTTTTATCAGCCTGACCTACTCCCCATTCATTTAAAATTTTAGTAGCATAGGTTGCGTCATCCATGTTTCCCAAATCATCAACAATTACCACGCAAATTTGGTTAGATGTTTCGTTACTAAAATTTTGTAACTCTCTCTCCAAGGTTTCTTGCTCTTGTGCCGATAAAAATTGAGGAAATTGCTTAGAAAGATTATTCACTAATCTTGGAGGCTTAGGCCTATCGGGTATTTGCGCTAATAATACACAAGGAATAAAACAAAGCGTAATAAATATATGTAAAATTCGATTCAATTTAATTTAAATTTCGTTAACTAAAAGATACATTATCTGAGAGTTCATTTTTATCATTTGAATGATAAGGAAAATATAATTTAAGTTTCTCTCCGCACATTTTCACAGAAGTTTCTAATCCCGAAACAATATCTCCCTTTTTAAAATAATCAATGGCGCATTGGGTTATTTCTCTCCAAAATTCATCATGAACCTTTAAATGGATTCCTTCATCTCCCCACACCGAAAATGTTTTAGACTTAATTGCTAAATAAAATAAAATGGCATTTCTGTCCTTTGTTTGATGCATATTTAACTGCTCAAATTGCTTTTTGCAAGCCTCCAAGGCATCTCCCTTACAATATTTCGTAATATGAATTCTTATTTCGCCCGAGGTATTTAACTCCGCTGCTTTAATAGACGCAATAAGCCTTTCCTCGTCTTTAGTAGATATGAGTTTCTTATTAAAGAACATCTTATTTAATATTCATCTCTACCTTTGGAGCTTTTTCAGCACCAGCCTCAGCTTCAAAATAAGTGGCATCTTTATATCCCCACGCAAAAAATGTAGCAGGTATCTTTTTAATTGAAGCGTTAAATACTTTTACAGCTTCGTTGTATTTCATGCGTTCATTAGAAATTCTGTTCTCACAGCCTTCTAATTCTACTCGTAACTCACTAAAAGCTTGGCTCGATTTAAGATTAGGATAGTTTTCGCTTACCATCAAAAGGCGCGATAAAGCAGAAGACAACTCACCTTGCGCTTGCTTAAATTGTTGCATGTTTTCAGCAGTCATATTACTTGGATCAATTGTTACTTGCGTAGCTTTAGCTCTTGCCTCTACAACTTGTGTAAGTGTTGATTTCTCGAAATTAGCTTCTGCTTCTACAGTTTTTACAATATTAGGAATTAAATCTAATCGGCGTTGGTACTGACTCTCAACCTGATGCCATTGCGAGGTTACTCCCTCACTTAAATCAACAAACTTATTGCGAGTACTACAACCATAACCCATAATTAATACTAAAAAGGCAACTATGCCACCGATAATAAATGTACGTTTCATACGTTTTATAATTTAATAAAAATAATAATGTAAAGCTAAAAATAATTACCTTAGAAGCTACCTCTTTTGATTAAGAAATTAACATATTTTTTTTATTTCGTTTGTATTTGTTTCATCTCCACAAGAGCCCAAACAATATACACACTGTCTATTATTAATACCGATAGCGCAGATATTTTTAAAAAAGTGGATTTTAAGAAACAGTTTACAGACGCTTATCTTATAGAGAAAGAATTAACTAGAGTTTACTTAAACTTACTGAACGAAGGTTATATTTCTGCTAACGTAGATAGTGTTATTAAAAATCAAGATACTTACAAAGCGTATTTATATATTGGAAAAAAATACACTTGGGTTAACCTACGCTACCAAGCCAAAGACCAAAGTGTCATTGGCAAAATTGGATACGGCGAACGCTTTTTTACAAATAGAACATTTAAATACTCGGAATTACATAAACTACTTGATAAAATTATTGTGTACTATGAAAATAACGGATACCCATTTGCCAATGTAAAACTCGATAGTGTTGAAATTATTGATAATAAAGTGTCAGCCAAAATTGACATTCAAAAAAACTTATTTATAAAACTAGATAGCCTTATAACCGAAGGAAGCGGCAAAGTAAATCATAAGTTTTTACAGCGTTATTTAGGCGTGAAGAATGGAATGGCGTACAATGCAGCAGCATATAAAGGAATTTCAAATAAAATTAAACAACTGCCATTTGTGGTTGAGAAAAAACCGCCATTTATGCAACTAACAGATAAACAAAATAAATTATACCTGTTTTTAGATAAAAAAACAGCTTCTCAGTTTGATGGTATTGTGGGTATTTTACCTGATGATAAAGGAAAAACAATTTTTACTGGCGACTTAAAAATAAAACTAGTAAACACCATTTTAAAAAGTGGAGAAACCTTTGATATGCAATGGCGACGCCTACAATCACAAACTCAAGATTTAAAAGTAAACATTATCTATCCATATATTGCAGGTTTACCCATTGGCGCAGATTACGCCATTAAATTATACAAAAAAGACACCACCTTTTTAGATGTGAATAACACCATTGGATTAAATTATTACTTTAAAGGATTAAATTATCTAAAAGTATTTTATAAGCAACGTAATGCCAATTTAATTTCAACAACTGGTTTGCAATTTGCCACAGTACTACCCGATTATGCCGATGTAACAACAAAAGCTTATGGTATTGGTGTTTTTATTGAGCAGTTAGACTACAAGTTTAATCCTAAAAAAGGCGTGAGTATTTCACTTCAAGGCTCGGTGGGCGATAGAACTATAAAACGAAACCCAAAAATAAATGACCAAGCCTATAATAACATTTCATTAAGAACTTCTCAGTATCAAACGGAAGGCATGGTGAGTGGATATATTAATCTTTATAGAAATCATGTATTAAAATTAGCAACCCAATTTGGAAGCGTATTTGGTAATACTATTTATAAAAATGAATTATTTAGAATTGGAGGATTAAGAACACTAAGAGGTTTTGATGAAGAAAGTATTTACGCATCAACTTATGCCATTCCAACCATTGAATACCGGTTTTTATTTGAAAAAAATTCCAACATTTTTGTATTTGGAGAAAGTGCGTGGTACGAAAATAATAACGTTTCTGGTTACATAAACGATGTGCCTATAAGTGTAGGAGCAGGTATTAATTTTGAAACCAAAGCAGGTATCTTTAATTTAAGCTACGCGTTGGGCAAACAGTTTTCTAATGGTTTTGATTTAAGAACTGGTAAAATTCACGCCGGATTAACCGCTTTATTTTAAGAAAATTGACAATTTTCAAAATTATTTTATTAAACTTGTTAAAATATTGTTTTGTGAAAAAGACGGGTAAAATCTTCTTTATATTGTTCTTATTAACTCAGGTGGCTTATTCACAAAAAATGAATTTGCAGAAATTCTCAGTTAAAGAAGGGCTAATACAATCTACCGTTAAACACATACAAAAAGGCGGTCATGGTGGCTTATGGTTAGGAACTAATAATGGTCTATCTAGATTCAACGGTAAAACTTTTGAGAACTTCACAACCAGTAATGGCTTACCATCTAATGATATTACCGCTTTATTATTTGCAGATAAAGCCTTATATATTGGAACAAGAAAAGGGTTTTGCTCATTTAATGGAAACAAAATCGAGATACTTCCTATTTACAAAAACATTACAGGTACTGTAGTTAAGTTACTAGAAAAAAATAATATACTACATGTATTAACTACCAAAGGATATTATAGATTAAACATTCTTGGTACATCGCCAATAATAGATTCTGTTGCGATTCCAAACATTATTGCTCAACAAATTAGAGATGCTGAATTTGACGAAGATGGAAACTTATGGATTGCTACAAGTCAAAAAGGCTTGTACCTAATGGAACTTAATATCTGTACTAAAATTCCAAAATTCATCTTAATACAAAATGCAACTTCTTCTACTAGTATTAATAAAAAATTAATTCGTATTGTAAACTTTAATACCAGTAACTTACTAAAAGGTAATTCAATTTCATCCATAGAATTTGATAATCGTCATAATTTAATAATAAGCGATTCAGATAATGGAATAGCAGAAATAAAATTTGATTACATAAATAATAATGGTATTCAGGCAAATTACATTCAGTTTAGTTCAACAGTTTCAGATTTCCATGCTCGTACGGTAAATATTTATAAAGACACAGAAGGTAATATATATTTAGCAACCGATGGATTTAATATTATTAAAATCCCTATTGATAAAAACACAGGCGAAAATGTTTATAACGAAGCCTTTATCATTCCTTCAAGAAACTCATTATGTTTTGCAGAAGATAATTTTCAAAATTTATGGATAGGAACACTAAATGATGGCTTAATATGTATGAGTACATCTTCATCATTAAGTTTTAATAAATCAACTGGATTGGGCGAAGAAAAAGTAGTTAGTGTATTTGTTTCGGGTGATAGTGCCATTTGGGTGGGCACTTATGGCGGTGGCGCATTTAGGTATAAACACAATGAATTCAAATCTTGTTTTTGGCCACAGGGGATAACTGAGTCAATCATCAAATCTATTACTGAAGATAATCAGCAAAATATCTGGTTAGGCACTATTGGCGGAGGAATAGATATAATTAATAAAAATGATTTCCAAAAAGAACTTAAAATATCAAAAGTTTTAAAAGAAAGAGATGGGCTCACCTCCAATTATGTTTCATATTTATATAAAGACTCGAAAGGAGCTATTTGGGCTGGTTATTTATCCTCCTCTAAAATTGACAGAATAGTTTCAGTAAATGGAGAGTATAAAATCACTTCATTTACAATTAGCGATTTAGCAAAGTTTAATGTAACATGTATTACCGATGATAATGAAGGAAATATTTGGGTAACATCTAATGAAGGTGTATGGAGTTTAAATCCTAAAACAGGGCATGTTGATAATCAATTTGCAGTTTTTAAAAATATTCAAACCATTGCAAAAGATTGGAATGGTAACATGTGGCTAGGGAGTTCGGATATTGGGGTTATTATTCTGAAAAATAAATTAAAAGCACGTTATTTTGAGCAAAATGCAACGAACGCTATTGAAAAAATAAATGCAGAAAATGGCATTTCTAGTAATTACATAAATACTATTTTATTTGACAAAGAATTTGCTTGGTTAATTACTAACAATGGCATTAATCAACTTAAGATTGATTATTATCTTAACAACATCAAAGAAATTAAATCCTTTCATAAAGGACAAAACTTTGCATCGTATGATAACAAACCTAACACAAGTGTATTTGATAAATCTCATGTATTATGGATTGGCTCCATTGAGGGATTAACACAATATAAAAATTTCTCAATAACCAATCATGAAAACAAACAACAACCTCAATTGTTTATCACATCGCTATTAATTGAAAATAAGAAAATAGATTGGACTGATGCAGATTTATTTACGTCGGGGGAATATTCTGGTATTAGCTTTAAAGGATTTTATAACTGGCACAAAATACCGAATAATTTAGTATTAGATTATAAACACAGCAGTTTACAATTTAATTTAAGTACGGATAACATTGCTAATCAACAATCCATGAATTATACTTATAAACTCATTGGTTATGATAAAGACTGGAGTTCATTATTTGGATCGAATGAGATTACATATCGTAATTTACCCGCTGGAGATTATTCGCTAATTATAAAAACATCGGCTAGCAACGATTTTAGCGAAAAAAAAGAATATGTTTATTCCTTTAGTATTGTTCCCCCGTTTTGGAAAACTAAGTGGTTCTACATTCTCATATCAATCATACTAATTGTTTCACTTTATGTATTTATTGTAAATAGAGAAAAAAGATTGAAACGCGAAAAAATGCGATTAGAACTATTAATAAAAGCTAGAACTTCGGAAATAGAAGCACAAAAACGAGAAATAGAATTACAAAATAGCTTAATACAAGGAATTAACAAAGACCTTACAGATAGTATTAAATACGCACAACGCATTCAACAAACCATCTTACCCGATTCGAGTGTCTTAGAAAAACATTTTGCTGATTACTGTGTTATGTATAAACCACGCAATATTGTAAGTGGCGATTATTATTGGTTTGCCGAACAAAATGATTTAGTATATGTAGCTGTAGTAGATTGCACAGGACACGGTGTTCCAGGAGCATTCATGTCATTAATTTCTAGTAGTATATTAACTGAATCGGTTAAAGAGCATATCAGCCAACACGATCCTGTAAAAATGCTTGAATATCTAAGACAGGAAATGAGTGCTAAACTAAACCAACATAATAAAGGAACAGTAACCGACGGATTAGATATTGCCTTAATTTGTTTTAATAAACAAACTAAACAACTTGAATACGTTAATGCAAACAGACCGCTATATATAATTTCAAATGATGAATTAATTACCTTAACCTCCGAGAATATTACCATTGGCGGTGAAGGCGATATTAATACCGTTATTCCAACCAAGAAGATGACTTTAAAAACTGGTGATTTATTATTTATGTTTACCGATGGTATTACCGACCAATTTGGTGGAGAACGTAATAAAAAATATAATCCAGCTCGTTTAAGACAATTTTTATTAATGCACAATCATTTGTCGTTAACACAACTAGAGTCTGGTTTAACAACCGAAATTACCGAGTGGCAAGGCAAATCAGAACAAACAGATGACATCCTACTCATAGGATTAAAAATTGCATAAGGCAATGATTCATTTGAAGTCTATACCCTTTCTAAAAATTATATTACCCTACTTAGTTGGTTTATTAATTTGCATTAATACTGGAACATTTCATTCGTTACATCTCGTATTTACTTTAGTAGCCTTACTGTGGTTAATAGCATTTATAATTCAAAAAATAACAACAGCTCACAAAGCCAAAAAGATACTCTTCATTTTGCTTACTAATGCATTATTGTTTTTATCGGCATTTGAAAGTTGTTTTGTATATAATGCTCGTATAAACATCAACCATTATACCAACTACCATTTATCGGGTTCGCAAGCTATTTTTGCTAGAGTAAATAACATTCCAGTAAAAGGCGAAAAAATTATTAAAGTACCTATAGAAGTTTCTTGTATTCAATTTAATCAGGAATGGAAATACAGCCAAGGGCAAAGTTATGTATATATCAAAAACGAAAAGGCAATAATGCCAAATTTAGGAGAGGTGCTTTTCTTTAAAACAAATTTTAATATAATTAATCCCACTAAAAACCCAGGCGAGTTTGATTACAAGGCTTACCTCGAACGTCAAAATATTTTTAGTGTGGCTTATCCAACCGACACAATTATTAAAATTCAGGATGATAAATTCCAATATCGCCCCTCCGAAATAGGCGTTGTGATAAAATCTAAACTCATCGGTTTATTACGAACATGTGAACTGTCACAAGAAGCGTTTTCCATAGGTGCAGCTTTAATGTTGGGTTATGATGATGAAATTGAAAATGATATTTTGCAAAGTTTCTCTCACTCGGGCACACTTCATATTTTATCAGTATCGGGTATGCACACTGGTGTTTTGTACGCTATTCTCATTTGGGTTTTCTCGTTAATTGATAAACACGAACGTTATAAAAAAACAAGGTGCCTTGTCATCATTAGTTTTTTAATTTTATTTGTTTTAATTACAGGCGTATCGCCCTCTGTATTAAGAGCAGCGCTGATGTTGGCGCTGATGGTATTAGGACAAACATTTTATAAAAAAGGAAATTCTTATAATACTCTTTTATTTTCTGCATTCATTATTTTATTATATAATCCGTATCTCATCATTGATGTAGGCTTTCTGTTAAGCTATTTGGCAGTATTTGGCATCTTATATCTTTATCCTTTACTTTTTAATCGTTATCCTGTTCAGCAACCAATTTTAAAATTTTTATGGTCTAGTGTACTTATTTCTTTTTCGGCAACTCTATTTACATTACCTATTTCATTATTTTATTTTCATCAGTTTCCTATTTGGTTTGTAGTTTCTAACATTATTATTATTCCCATCAGCACGGCGTTATTAGTTCTCACTATCTTGCTTGTAGCTCTATATAAACTCGTATTTATAAAAACAATGTTAGTTGTTTTAATTAATTCATTAACATCGTTGATGTTATGGTTTACAAGATTAACTGACCATCCGAAATTTGGGTTTATTGATTTTATCCCTTTTTCAGCTATTGATTTTTTTCTTCTATCAGTTCTTATCTGTTTTATGTTAATAGCCTTTCAACTTAAAAGTTACAAATTTTTAATCGCCTCTGGCTGGATAGGTATTTTTTGGATTTTAAGCTCAATCATCTGTCATTATCAGCAATCGCAAGAAAAAGAACTCACGGTGTTTCATGTAAAACGAAAAACAGCTTACATTGTGCGTATAGGTCATCAGGTTTACGCATCACTCCATCAATTATCCGACAAAGAATTTCAACGCTATGTAAAACCTTATCTATTAGGCATCTCTAATTTAAGCATCATACAAGCCAATGATAAAATAATAAGTATGCCTCACACCACTGTTACAAATAGCACTTGGATATCGCCTCCTAAAAATAGTAACTCAAGCATTATTATTGTATCCAATAATCAGTTGCCAGAAATTAAGCACCTTCATCAAAATAAGATAACCATTATTGCAGATTGCACGAACAGTTATACCTTTGTAAAGAAATTAAAAAAACAATGTGCTCAGCTCCATATAGAGTGTTATGCTATTAACGAACAAGGAAGTATAAGTATAAAATTATAGTTATGAAACTTAGAATTGGTGATAAAGTTAGATTTTTAGATGAAGTGGGTGAAGGCACCATTACGAGAATTAAGGACAAAGACACCGTATATGTAGAAATGAATGACGGCTTTGAAATTCCTTATCCTGTTAAAAAACTTGTACCAGTACACACCGAGCTAATCTTAAATCCAGAGGTTGAAAACATTGAGTTAGAACTCGAAACCACACTGACTGATTGTGTTTATTTTATTATAGAACCCGATCACAACATGCCTTTATTGGTAAGCGATTATAAATTTTATCTTTTCAATTCTTCGGCTTATAGCATGATGTTTACTTATAGTATTAAAGACGAAGCGCATTTTCAAACATTAAAGCAAGGGCAATTAGGCGCTTATCAAAAGGTACTTTTAAAGCAAGTTAAAAAAGATTTTTTTAAAGAATTTGTAAAGCATAAAATTGAATGTTTATTTTTTAAAAACACTTATTACAAATCTCAGATACCTTTAGCCGAAGTTTTACATATTGATGAAAGAGTTCTAGCACAATCTAATTTATTAACGCATAATGAGTTTAAAAATCAAGTTATTGCATTTGTATTGAAAGATGATTTTTTAGATAAAAAACAAGTTATCCAAAATCTAACAACGGAGGATGTGATGCGACTGAAATCCATCAAGGAATTTAAACAACCTAAAAAAGTGTCGGCTGTAAAACAACAACTCAAAGATTTAAGTCGTGAAATTGATTTACATATTGAGGAGTTAGTAGATTCGCATAAAGGCCTAACCAATTATGAAATTATGTCGATACAAATTCAGCGGTTTGAAAAAGAATTAGATTTTTGTATGGCTAACGGTTATAAGAAATTAATTGCCATACATGGCGTTGGAAACGGCAAACTAAAACAGGAAATTGTTGCCATTTTAAAAACCCATAGCCAGCTTGAGTTTTATGATGCCTCATATAAGGAATATGGATATGGCGCTACTGAAATTAGAATCCGTAGCTAAACGTATTGTATTTATTCTTCACTATCACAATGAAAACGGGGTTGCTTTTTAGCTTGAGGCTTTGTAACCTTCGCCCCTTTTTGTTTCTCGACAATGAGTTTTGCTATAATTCTTGCTCTTTCTTTTTGAATGTCTGCTTGTAATTTTAAATCCTCCTCTTTATCGTAATATATTTGACCATCAATAATTGTTGTTTGAACTTTAGCATAAACGCTCATTGGATTATCCGTCCATAAAACCACATCACCCGATTTGCCTACTTTAATACTTCCTACTTTATCATCAATATGCAACATCTTAGCAGGGTTTATAGTTACTAATTTTAGTGCTTGAACCTCAGTAAGTTCGCCATATTTAATAGTTTTAGCAGCTTCTTGATTTAAACGACGTCCCATTTCAGCATCATCGCTATTAATAGCTGTATTTACACCAGCTTTAGTTAGCATGGCCGCATTATATGGTAAAGCATCCATCACTTCTAATTTATAAGCCCACCAATCGGCAAAGGTTGAAGCGTTTGTTCCGTGCGCTTTAATTTTATCAGCTACCTTATAACCTTCTAAAACATGTGTAAAAGTATTTACTTTAAACTTCATACTATCTGCCACATGCAACAACATGTTTAACTCGCTTTGCACATAGCTATGGCAAGTAATATCACGTTTACCATCCATAATTTCTACCAAAGCATCTAATCCTAAATCTTTTTTAGGAGCCGTTAAATTTTCTTTAGCAATTTGCTTAGGTGATAGTTTAGAGAATGCTTCCATTTGTTGTTGATAAGCTTTGGCTCTTGTAAAATAATCGTAATACACCTGCTCCACACCCATTCGGGTTTGCGGGAAGCGTTTAGTATCAGGATTAAGACCGTTAGAATGTTTTACGTTTTCACCCAAAGCAAATTTTATAAATGCAGGAGCTTTCTCGTATTTTAATTCATCAGCGCCTTTACCCCAACGTAATTTTATTAAAACACTCTGTCCTCCAATAGGGTTTGCTGAACCATGTAACAACTGGGCTGTAGTAACACCACCAGCTAGTTGACGATAGATATTTATATCCTCAGGATTCACCACATCACCCATTCTTGCCTCCGCACTACTTGCATTAGCCCATTCATTTACTCCATATAAAGCAATGTGCGAATGTTCATCAATAATTCCAGGCGTTAAGTGTAAACCTTTGGCATTAATAATTTTTGCAAAGGCCGTTTTGGGTGCATCAATATTTGGTGCTATGCGAACTATTTTTCCATCTACAATATATACATCGTATTCTTTTAAAATTGAATCCGCTTCATTTGTCCAAATGGTTGCATCTTTAATTAAAACAGCATCATAACGTTTCTTAAACTTACCCCAAAGGTCTTTTATTAAGCCTTCAGATTCTGGCAAAGGCTCGCCATAAGCGGTAAATGGATAATATACTTTTCCAATATCTATTTTATGGTTATGCTTAGGTTTAACTTTTACACTATCACTCGATATAAAAGTCATATTAAAATCCATCCATTCTCCATCGTTAGTTTGCCCCTTACCCGAAAAAGATTTTGATGACTCGGTATAATTTCCAGACAATCGCACTGAATTAATTGAATCTCTCATAAAACTAAGAGTAAGCAAATTATTTTTAAACGTAAGGTTTCCTTTTAATTTATTACTATCAGATACTATTACTAGTGCTTTATAGTGTTGTTGCTCGGGTAAGATATTTACTTTAAATTGTTCTTTACCAAGACTTAATTGATAATTACCCGAGATATTTGGAGCACTTAAATCGCTGTAACTATGTTTTACACCATTACTCCATGTTTCGTAAATAATAGCGTCGTCTTCAAAAACAGATTTATTGCAAATAAAAAAATTAGCATACATGCCTGCTTTTAGACTTCCTATTTTATCTTGCACACCAATAAACATAGCTGGATTAAAGGTTAAAGCTTTTAAGGCTGTTTTTCTGACAAGCCATACTTTACCGCTTTGCGTATGTTATTTAAAAATTGTGATTTATCTTTTAAATCGGCACTGGTGATACAAAATTGTACATAGTTTTTTTCTAATGTAGAAAGATTAGCTGGTGCCATTTCCCAATGTTTTAAATCCGTAAGCGATACTTGTTCGGCATCAAATGGATCTTCAACATCCATAGCTTCTGGGAAATTTACTGGTATAATAAATCGTGCGTAAGTGTTTTGTATGTCGTATAAACGTTGGTACTCATCGCCTGCTCCTTTAATAATATATTTTACTTTAAATTCATCACCAATTTGTTTAGCTTTAACAGCATTGTATTTATTACTCACCTCCATAATAGATGGTAATTCTTGCAATTTATTAAAAGCATCAAGGCTCAAATTAAATTCCTTGTTAGGGTTTTTAGACTCGGCATACCATTTTGCATCATAATACGTTTGGCGCAACAAAGCCATGCTACCCATTAAAGAGGTAGGATATAACTGCGATGAACTACCTTTGTTAAACGAATAAAATCCTGCGGCTCTATCTTTTATAAAACTTTCGTTTTCTTTTTGGTTTGATAGATTAACTAAAACGCCACTTCCTCTCACAATACCATCTTTTGATGAAGTAAGCACAGCACCTATGCCTTGTTTTCTTAGCTCATCAGCTTGTTTTTCTTGATGTGTAAATACAGATTTTGCTTCTACATCACTTTTAATAGCTTGATTCCAAGCGTATGCACCTGTTTTTGGATTATCTCCCATATTCTCCTTTTTTACTGGAGGTATACCGTAATCGCTATACAAATCAATAAATGCTGGATAAATATGCTTGCCATCCAAATTTACTACAATTGCCTCTTTGGGTGCTTCTAAATTAGTACCCGCTTTTAAAACCTTGCCATCTTTAATAATTAAAGTGGCTTGATTTAGCACCTCATCGGTGCTTACATGCAGTGTACAATAGGTAAACGCATAAGTAGTGTGTGTGTTATCAACAGCGCCATTGCTGGGTTTTGATATTTGAGAAATACCAACTTGAAACTGTAAAACAATTATAATGAAGAATAATAAACGCATGAGGTATATTTTTATAACAAATATAAGGTAATTGCCCCTCGAATAAAATTTTGCTTTTGTATTTAATTAAACAGAAATTGTTAATTTTTAGATTAAAACAGTATTCATCAACTATTCGAGTAGTTTTAAATTACAACCAAGAGGTAACAAATGCTTGATTACAATTTCTTTAAAAATTGGCGATGATTGACGGTAAATTCACGAGTTAATTTAGACAGTAGCTCATAGTCGTAGAAATATTTTTGTTGGTTTTTGCTTGAAATCATACAAGGCGTTGGTTTATTTTCAATAATTTCAATTGTATTTTTGGTATTCCTACTCAACATAAAATAACATCTTTCTTTTTGTATTTGCCTTGACTTAATAATGGTATTAACCTCTAGTAAAGAAAGAGAGTTTATCAAAAACAAGAAACGATATTTGTCTTGATGTTTCACAAAATAATTGACACATGAAGAACAATTTAAGTTTGAAATGAGAATGATAGGTAATTCATCAGTAAGCATCTGTTTTGTTTCCATCTGTTCCAACTCATTATTAAATACAGAATGCAACATTGTATCGCAACGAGTTGTTACATCTATTTGCGAATATATTGTGAAGCTAAAGAAAGATAGAAGTATAATGCTAATCCGTCTTAATCTTATATTTCCTAACTCCATAACTTAGATTTTTTTCTTTAATCATTTTATTGATTTTAGAATTATAGTCTTTATCTAAATCAAATGATTTAGTTTCTATATTATCAATAAATGGAAAATAAACAATAGTAAACTCATTATTTCCATTATAAACAATTCCATTCACGTTCCCAAAAAAGCCCTCGGCTAGTTCATGGTTATTGGTATAAGTTTGATTTGCTTCGTAAAAATTAGAGACAAGTGTAGAAGTGCTTAGTTCCCATTTATCGTGTACCTTTAACCAAATATCAAACAAACACTTGGGACTACTCGGTAATTTTATCATTACTAAAAGATGAGTGCTATCTAAAAGAAAAATCTTTTGAATTCTTTTTAATAAAACTTCATCTTTTTGAAGCATAGCATTAATCCCTTCCTTTGTATAATTATTTTGAGAGCGAATTTCATTCAAATAAATTTGATTTGAATCTAAACGATTGGAGCAGATAGAATCTATCTTTGAGAAATTAGTGTCATAAAAATATATTTTATACTCAGTAGTCAAAGAATAAGCAATCAAACCATTGTAAATACTAAACCATTGGTGAATAAAATGGCTGAAAATAGCATTACTTTCATCCATTCTTTTTAAATCAGTTATCATCCGTTCTTTTAATAACAGCTTACCCCATAAATGCCTATGTGGTGAATCGGCAGGATGAAAATTATAATTTACATACAGGAAATATTCATTATTACTTAACTTTCTTATTTGATTAAAAGAATATTTATTAGTTATGGTAGAAGTATTAGTAATCTTATTTCCTAAAACCTCAAAAAGATAAATAAATTTATCAGTTAATAAGCTGATTGTACTATCAGCAACCGCAATAGAAAACACATTATCATGAATCAAGTTTTTGGTATGCTTAGAATTATCAATCTGTATCGAATCTATCAAGCCAGACACCTCATTATATCTATAAATCTGACGATAATTTGTATGATTGTAATTATACTTTGTTATAAAATAGGTAATCCCCGAATTACATGTAGAAACAATAGCATTTACACTACTTGTTTCATTCGACTTAATTTTTAAATTTTTATTTGAAAGTTCTATTATTTGATTCCCTTGTGATAATAGAATTATTGGTAGTAAAGTCATTACTACCAATAATCTTCGACCACTATATATTAAAGCCATACTCCTTCGCTTCTTCGCGGTTTAAAATCTTATACTCTAATTTATTTTCTTCCAAGTTGTAATCGTACAATACAAGAAAATTATTATTGTAAATAAAATTACCTTTTTGAATTTCATCTCTAGAATTTTGAATTTTCTCAAATACTAGGATTTCAACCTCATTTAATTCATCATTTGAAAGTTCAGTTTCAAATGCTTGAGCATTTTTCCATTTACAACTAGTCATACCAGGATCTGAACAGGCTAATATGGCATTAAAGCCTCCATTTCCATTACTAGTTATTGTAGCATCAACATATTTGTAACCAAACAATCCGCCATTACTTTTTGTAATAGTTGTGTATGTCGGAGTTGATAATAATTCAGCATCTGGGTTAATTGCAAATCCTTTGATTGTAGAAAGGCAAATTGCAGAAATAATTAATGTTCTCATCTTTTTTTATTTGTTTATTAGATTAATCCTTTATCATTCGCTTCCTCTATTAAATAAATAGAGTATTCTAACTTGTCAGTTTCCAAATTATATTTATAAATAACAAAAAAAGTGTTATCAAATATAAACTTACCATTTAATTTTGATTCTGTAATGTTTCTAATTACAGTTTCATCAATAATATTTAGTGTTTCAAGAGAAATATCTATACTAATATCTTTATATGTTATCTTAGCTCCAGAAGAATATCTGCATTTTGTCCACCCTGGATCAGTACAAGTAAGAAATACTTGTCCATTATTCATTGAAGTCTGCTCTACATATTTATATCCAAACAAACCTCCTTTAGATTTAGTAACATAAACCTCGTGTGAATAGCAACTCGCAGTTATAAATAAGCAAATTGCAAACGCTGTAATTTTTTTCATATTTATTTTATTTTAAGATTTCTGCAAAGTTATTGCAAAGTAAATGAAATTATTTTTCAGTCTATTTTTTTTATATATTTATATTCAAAATATTCCTTCTCATCGTAATAATATATCTTTCTTTTCCTACAATATCTAATTGGAGCACCTAACTCCTTCATTAAATTCAATATATTAATTATTTGTCTTTCAGAAATATTCAACTTTAATGATAAACCATGAGTTGTACAAGCGATTTTATTCTGTATGAGGTAATCTATATATTGTATGCGTTTTAACTGATTAATTATTGACATAACGAGAGATAAATTAATTTATAATTAAATAATCGAATGATTAAAGAATATAAACTTGTTTCTATTTTATCTATTTCGTCCCTTAATAGAATTAAAAAAATAAATTGGCGTGGGACAATTACCAACTTGCACAGGAGGGAGTCGAAGCCCTAGAAGCAGAGTAAAGCAAAGCCCACGCCTTGGCGTGAGCGTTTGTTTCTTCTCTCTGCTTCATTTAATTATTCGACTTTTACCTGTGCAGGATTAGCAAACGCTAATGTTATATGTTTTCTATATTATTTCTTCATAAAAAGTATCGAAATTTTAATTATTATATTCTGTTTAATAAAATATTGGTTACCTACAAATTTATAGAAATATTGTTAAGTAAGCGTTATATAAACAGAAATTGTTAATTTTGAGAAAATTATAAAAAATTACTATGGCTACAGGAATGTTTCATACACACATGTTATTTGTGGTATTATTTACCTTTATTTATTTATTAAAAACTATTTTATTATTAAGCGACAAAAAAGAAATTTTAAACAACTTTAAAAAGAAAACAAAGGTGTTTGAAATGGTGGTGAGCTTTGGCTTTTTAGCTACAGGTGTTTACTTACTAGTTAAACTTCCAGAAATCAATCAGTTTATGATTTTAAAAATTGTATTGGTACTTGCATCAATACCAGTAGCTATTATTGGTTATAAGAAAGAAAATAAAATTATGGCTACCCTTTCGTTTTTCTTAATCATCGTGTCTTTTTCATTAGCCTACAAAGCTAATGACGCTAAAGCTGGAGAGCAAATTGCAAGCACAGATGGCAAAGAAATTTTTGAAACTAAATGTGCATCTTGTCATGGTGCTGATGGCAAACTTGGCTTAGGTGGCGCCAAAGATTTATCGGCTACTACCCTTGCCCAACCAGAAATAGTTAAGATAATTACAAATGGTAAAAACACCATGGCTTCATACCGAGGTGTTTTAACTGATGAGCAAATTACTGCCGTTACAGCTTATATCGAAAATGATTTAAAAGGAAAATAAACTTGAAATCGGCACCACAACCTACTCAACTTATTACACCAAAAGCTGTTTTAATTGGTATTATTAATAAACAGCAAAACGAATCTTTAGCAAAAGAGTATTTAGATGAATTAGCTTTTTTGGCACTCACCTACGGTGTAGATACGTCAAAAGTATTTACCCAAAAACTTGATAAACCAGATAAAGCTACCTTTATTGGAAAGGGTAAGTTACAAGAGATTAAGCAGTACATTCAAGATAACAACATTAGTGTGGTTATTTTTGATGATGAGTTATCGCCCTCTCAACAACGCAATTTAGAAAAAGAAATTGGCAAGAAAATACTAGACCGCACAACTCTTATCCTCGAAATATTTTCGCAAAGAGCACAAACGGCTCATGCCAAAACACAAGTACAGTTGGCGCAATACCAATATCTATTACCTCGGTTAACAGGTATGTGGACTCACTTAGAGCGACAACGTGGTGGCACTGGTACACGTGGTGGAGCGGGTGAAAAAGAAATTGAAACCGATAGACGAATTACTCGTGATAAAATTGCGCAACTTAAAGAGGAGTTAAAAGTTATAGATAAACAAATGGCTACACAGCGCAAAAACAGAGGCGAGTTTGTGCGAGTGGCTTTGGTGGGTTATACCAATGTTGGTAAATCTACCATTATGAATTTAATTAGTAAAAGCGAAGTGTTTGCCGAAAATAAATTATTTGCCACCTTAGATACAACTGTTAGAAAAGTAACCATTGATAATTTATTTTTTCTTTTAACCGATACCGTAGGCTTTATTCGTAAGTTACCTACCCAGCTTATCGAAAGTTTTAAAAGCACCTTAGATGAAGTACGCGAAGCAGATGTACTCATTCATGTGGTGGATATTTCTCATCCTAATTTCGAAGACCATATACACGTTGTAAGACAAACACTTCAAGACATAGGCGCAGGAGATAAAAAAACCATCTTAGTGTTTAATAAAGTAGATGCGTTTAAATTTGTAAAAAAAGAGGAAGATGACTTAACGCCTATAACTCGCGAGAATATGTCTTTAGAGGAATTAAAAAAATCGTGGATGAGCAACTTAAATGAAACGCCATTGTTTATTAGTGCTCAGAAGAAAGAAAACATCACTGATTTTAAAAAAACAGTTTACGACATTGTAAAAGAAATACATATCAAACGGTTTCCGTATAATAATTTATTTTATTAAAACTCATTATCAATCCATTGTTGCGATTTTTAATTATCATATTTTTAGGTGCGACCATTTCACTAAGTGCGCAAGATGATTATGTATTAAAACCACCTAGAGATTACAACCTTCATCCTGCAAAGGTTGCCACTTTTATAGAGTTAGGCGGTAATGGCGGGTTATATTCATTAAACATTGACCGAATTTATTATTATAAAGAACAACTAAAATTAAGTGCTCGCCTAGGCTTTGCACCAATGTTTAATGGCATATATATTGAACAAGCTTATGTTGCCGAACATAATTTTATACTCTTTAAAAATCCTCATCACCTCGAAGTTGGGCTTGGAGCTACTCTTGAACGATTATATAACGAAAAGCCAAATCAACCCAACCAATATTTTTGGGAGAACTTAGTTTTTGGTGTTACAAGATGTGGATATCGTTACCAAAAACTAGACGATGGTTTTTTTTTAAGAGCAGCCATTACACCTATAATAATAAGTCATGATGCTTTAGGTTGGCACCCCAACTATTTTAGGTTTTGGGCAGGTGTGAGTGTTGGTGTAAGTTTTTAACTCAAATTATTGTTTTTATTCTTGTAACACATGATCTGGGCAATCAACTCTCAACTCAGTCTCAGTAAGATTACTTTTTAAAAGTTTACAATAATGATTTCCTTCATTAAACTGATAATTAGAACAAGTAAAGCACATGCGTTGGATAGTAATAACTCCTGATTTATTTAAATCAAAGATTAATTTAAGTAGCCCATTAAGCATTATAGATTTTTGTTCTTTTGACAATTGCTCAAGCGGTTGTTCTATTGAAGTAGTAAATAAAGATGCTTTTCTAGCAATTTTTTTTCCTTCGACGGTAAGAGAAATTGAATAACTTCTCGTGTCTATGGTATCAACTTCCTTAGTCACTAAGTCTTTGGAAAGTAGCACTTTTACACTATCACTAATAGTGGCTTTAGTCATATTAAATTCATCGGACAAATAACCAATTTTACATTTTTCTTGCGTATGAAAATAAATAAAAATCAAAATTTGAATTTGAATAGGACTTAATGCTGTTTCTTTGCTTTCATTCCATAATAAAACCCGAAATGCCTCCGAAATTCGTTCTAAAGCCACTACAATGCGACTTTCTACTCTTTGATTTTGTTCATTTAAGTTGAAAGATGAATATTTCATTTAATTACAATTTTCCATTTCAATAATAAAGTAGCCTTTGCGCTTTATTTCTATTTCCCAATCTGTTTTAACTACTTCAATGTGACAAAACCTGCACTCTTTCGAGGTTAATGGTTGTCCTTCTTGTCCTTTAGTTTTTAAATAATCTTTACCGTATCCGTATATTACAGTTGTATCTTTAATTTCTTGTGGAACAATAATATCAAAGTGCATAATATTACCATCTTTCTTTATTACATAGGTATCCCAAACTGCTACCTTCATTTTTAATTCGTTTTTAATGTTAGACTGCATCTTATAATTAGAAACTATCATAGCTATAATAGTTATTAATGTTGTTATTAGTTTCATAAACATGAAGATTTAGCTTTACAAAGATAGGAATCCTAACCTTGCAAGGCAACTATTTTAAATTTTATTTACTGAAGATTCAAAGCCCCAATGTTTAAAAATGGAAAAACCTTTCTGCTTTATATCATCTTCAATTGCTTTTGTAGCTACTTCCAAATGACAAAACACACATTCATCTGCGCTTATTAAATTCGTAGCATTAATTTTTTCGGATTTTAGAAATGAATTAGCAAATTCATAAATTTTCTCTAAATCATTGAAATGTGACGGAACAAGTATATCAAATTTAAGTAGGGTTCCATCTTCTTTCTTAAAAACTGTGTCATAAACTGAAATTTCCATAGCTGTTATTTATTTTATTTTGTGAGATAATAAGAAAATGCTAGTTAGCATTATAATACACATATACATTACGAAGTAGATTTCATTATAGTTATCCTATTTATTACAAACTAATCTCAGAACCGTAATTGTCAAGAAACATAGTTGAATAAATAAATGTCTCATTTTTAAATTTAAAGGATTGTGTGAATAAGTTAGGAATCGCTTTCAATTTAGGATTCCTAACTTTTAAGGAGAAAAAATTTTTAACCTTTCACGTCAGCCATCGAGGCTCCAAAATTAATATGAAGAACATTTCCGTTGGGAGTTAACAACGCTGGTACAGATTTTACACCCGCTCTTTCTGCTTCTACAATTCTACTACGATTTTCACCAATGTGTACGATTTCAACATTAGTAGCTCCAATAAGATTAACGATGTCTTGTTCTGCACTTACGCATACTGGACAGCCTGCATGATAGAAAATTGATTTTGTCATTTTTTTATGTTTTATATTGTTTTTTGGCATTATTGCCACTACAAATATAGTAAGGATTCCTAACTATTAAAAATTATTTTATAAAAAATATGGTCTTAAGCTTGTATTTTTCTGATAATCAATAAAATAATTTTATTAGTCATATAAGTTTCATATAGCTCAGGGTCAAATTTGTAATTAAATCCAAATTATGCATTAGCAATTCTATTACGAGCTAAAATCCCTGCAAAATATGAAGCTTCGCAACTTTTTCTCAATCACCGTAGCAGTGGCTACGCTTCATTCGTAAAAGTTCATATTTTATTGGACTTTTACTATCATTACTAATTTCTAATGCACAATCTGGGATAAAAAAGTTATCGATTAGCTAAGATATGATATCAATTCAAAGGCACATTATTCGCTATATCTTACAATTTAAAGTCAATAAATCTACGTAAAAAATTAAGTTCTCAATTCCCTCCTACAACACGAGAAAATTAAAACTCAAATTTATATCCTATTCCTTTAATGGTTTTAATATAGTCTTCGCCTAGTTTTTCTCGAAGCTTCCTAATATGTACGTCTATGGTTCTATCTCCTACCACTACTTCATCGCCCCATACTTGTTCTAATATAAATTCACGAGTAAATACTTTTCCGGGTTTACTAGCAAGTAACAACAATAACTTAAACTCCTTTTTAGGAAAATTTATTTCTATCCCATCTTTATATACTGAATGTCTTTCTCTGTCTATCTTAATGTTCCCTAAATCAATCTCAGAAGTTGGTTTTGGTGATGTTGTATTTCTTCTTAAAAGTGCTTTTATTCTACTTACAAAAACTCTTGGTTTAATTGGTTTTGTAATATAATCATCGGCACCCACTTCAAAGCCAGCTATTTGAGAATAATCTTCATTTCTAGCACTTAAAAATGCAATAACACATTGTTGTAAGTTCTCGTGCTCTCTAATCTCCCTGCAAGTTTCAATACCATCTTTTTCTGGCATCATCACATCTAGCACAATTAAATTCGGTATTTCTTTCTTAGCTATCTTGAGCGCATCATTTCCATTAGTTGCTGTAAATACTTGAAAGCCTTCTTTGGATAAATTATAACTTAAAAAATCTAAGATGTCTTGTTCATCATCTACTAATAAAATTTTATATAGATTATTTTCAATATTCATATTCAATAAATCAATGCTACAAAGTTACTTGATAGTAGATACACTAATGTTAAGTAAATATTAAATTATACCATAAATAGTGAATCAAAATTAATATTTAATTAATTATTAGATGATTTTAAAGTGAAATTATGGTTGTTGTTTTGTGGAAAAACTAATCAAGTTATGAACACAAAATTAATTATCATATCACTACTTGCTTTTTCAAATTTAATTATAGCACAAAACGGCAGTATCACTGGAAAAGTGGTTGATTCAAAAACAGGTGAAGTATTACCAGGAGCCACAATATTAATTGAGGGAACAACAAAAGGAGTGTTGAGTGATTTTGAAGGAATCTACGCTATAAAGGGTTTGTTACCAGGAAAATATACCCTTATTTCTAGCTTTATAACATACGATAACAAGAAGAATATTGATGTTATTGTTAAAGCAAACGAAGTAACAGAATTTAATATTGGCTTAGACCCATCAAGTTCTCAACAATTAACGGAGGTTGTTGTTCAAGCAGAAATGAATAAAGAAAATACAAATGCCATTTTATTTATGCAAAAAAATAATGCAAGTGTCAGTGATGGTATTTCATCAGAAAGTATCAAAAAAACACCCGATAGAACAACAAGTGATGTTATAAAAAGAATCAGTGGTGCTACAATACAAGACAATAAATTCGCCATTATTAGAGGAATGAGTGATAGATATAACACCGCTTATATAAATGGTGTTCCTTTACCTAGTTCAGAAAGTGATAAGAAAGCTTTTTCTTTTGATATTTTTCCATCTAATCTATTAGATAATATTATGATTATTAAAACAGCCACCCCTGATTTACCTGGCGATTTTGCAGGTGGTGTTATTCAAATTAATACGAAAGGTATTCCAAACAAAAACATGCAAAGTATCTCAATTGGGGCTGGTTATAATACACAAACAACATTTAAAGATATTAAAACCTATAAAGGAGGAAAAACTGATTGGCTTGGCATTGATGATGGAACAAGAGCGTTACCGAGTTCTCTTCCAACAACGAAAGATTTTTCACAAGATAAACTAGAGCAGATTAATTATGCTAAAATATTAAATTATGATTGGAGTTTACAAACTCAAAAAGCAATTCCTAACTTAAACCTACAATACTCATTAGCAAATGTAGGTAAGGTATTTAAAAGGAAAGCAGGGAGTATATTAGCAATCAACTATAACAATAACACAAATACAACATTTACAACTAGAAGAGATTTTTCGGAACAGGGCGAAAATTATGAAATTATCAAGAATAGTGATTATCAAGACACCACATATACTAATAGCATTTTAGCAAGCGCACTTTGGAATTTAGCTTACAAACTAAATGACAATAATCAAATTAGTTTAAAAAATCTATATAGCATAAATTCAGAAGATAAAGTAATAACCCGAAAGGGAGCATTAGATATAGGTAATAATAAATGGGAAAAGTCAAGTGCAAGATGGTTTACTCAAAATAAAATTTATTCGGGTCAATTAAATGGAGAACATAATATTGAAATTGCAAAAATCAAATTAAACTGGGTGGCAGGATATAGCCATATAAAAAGAGAGATGCCTAACTTAAGAGTAATGCGTTATACAAAAAGTTCAATCGAACAAAATGTAGAGGCTGATTCAACGCCTTACACAGCAAACATTTTTACTAGTAACTCAACTTCAACTAGTAATGGTGGAACTATGTTATTTACAAAAACAGATGAGAGTATAAAAAGTATAAAATATGACTTATCAAAAAACATTAAAATTAGTAAAACACAACATGAGTTAAAGTTAGGAGGAAATCATATTTACAGAGACAGAGCATTTACTGCAAGACTATTAGGTTATGGAATGTACAGAAAAAATTCATCATTAACCCCTAATACCAATTTACTATTGTTAGATGAATCAGAAATTTTTTCTCAATCGAACATGGGAATTATTGACGGACCAGGTGTAAAAGACGGCGGTTTTTTATTAGTAGAAGCCACAACACCTAAAGATAGCTACCAAGCATCTTCGTTATTAAACGCAGGCTATTTATCAATTGACTCAAAATTCTTTGACCGTTTAAGATTTATATATGGCGCAAGAATTGAATCTTATAATCAAAAAATTACCTACTTTTTAAAACCTGATGAAGCAACTACAAATGACACCACTGTAATAGACATCTTACCCTCAATTAATGCAGTATATAGCATAACAGAAAAAACAAATCTTAGATTATCCTACTACAGAACAGTATCTAGACCAGAGTTTAGGGAATTAGTACCATTTACATTTGTAGATTTTTCTAATGGATTTAGTATTGATGGGAATCCAACATTAATAAGAGGAAAGGTAGATAACTACGATATAAGAGGTGAATGGTTTCCAGGCGTTGGGCAATTGGTTTCAATATCTGGCTTTTACAAACGAATTACTAATGCAACAGAAATGGCTGTGAATGCAGCTTCACAAATTAAGAGTTTAACTTATGTAAACGTTCCATTAGTAGAAAACATAGGACTTGAATTAGAATATCGCATTAAATTAAGTAGTCTCTTTAAAAATGATTCATTAAACATCATTAAAAACACCTCATTCTTCTCAAATTTTGCCTATATACATTCTAAAGTAGATGTAAGTAAAATTAATGGTTCTGGTGCCTCCACTCGTCCACTTCAAGGCCAATCTCCCTACATTATTAATACAGGAATACAGTATTTGGATAATGAGAACGGATGGGGAGTTAGCTTATCCTATAATGTAATTGGAAGAAGAATAGTAATTGTTGGTTCCACTGCAGAGCCCGACTTTTATGAAGCTCCAAGACATGTATTAGACTTACAATTATCTAAAACTATCAAACAGAAATTTGAGATAAAACTAAACCTACGAGATATCTTGGCACAAAGACAAATTTGGTATCAAGACATTAATAAAAATGGAAAGCTTGATAAAAATGCTGAAAAAGAAAGTCAAAACCTCACACATTCAAGCAATATAGACAATGTAATGTTTAATACAAAACTAGCACCTACTATATCTTTATCGTTATCCTACAAATTTTAGCAAATCACAACATCATTAAATTTTAAAGCGAATCGAAATTATTAATATTCAATTAATATAATTATAAATTTTACATAAGATTTATTTAATGTTCAAGAAAGATTGCTGAAATAATTTTGTGGCAATAAAAAACAAAAAATATCATGAAAAAAACTTATTTATCTGCGGCTTTACTTGCCAGCTCATTTTTAACCGCACAGTCGCCATTTACATGGGATGTTACAACATACAAAGGCGCATTTCCAGTAACTGACAATACACCAGCAACAGATTGGACTTCTGGTTGGGCAAATTGGGATCCCGAAAACACCGTTTATGCTGCTCCTACATCAACCATTACTGGAGATATTTCAACTAATACTTCGATAAGTGGTGTTGTGTATCTAGACGGTATTGTGCATGTTAAGAACAATGCCATACTTACCATTGCGCCAGGCACAATTATTAGATGTAAATCAAATGATGTAAGCTTAAATCCTGGAACGCTCGTAATCACAAAAGGCTCTAAAATTAATGCACAAGGCACAGCATCACAACCCATCGTTTTTACATCAAACAATTCAGTTAATGATGGTCGTAATCCTGGCGATTGGGGAGGGATTATCTTATTAGGGGATGCTGTAATAAATACAGGAGGCGTTTCTACTAATCCAAATGTAAGCAGAATTGAAGGTTTTGCAACAAATGACCCATTAAGATATTATGGAGGTACAAATGACGCTGATGATTCAGGAATTTTATCTTATGTTAGAATTGAATTTGCAGGAGTTGCATTAGACCCATTACAATCAAACTCAGAAATTAATGGTTTAACGCTAGGAGGAGTTGGTTCTGGTACACAGATTGACCATGTGCAAGTTTCATTTTGTGGCGATGATGCCTTTGAATGGTTTGGCGGGACAGTTGATGCAAAATATTTAATTGCATACAGAACAATTGATGATGATTTTGATACTGATTATGGATATAGAGGACGCGTACAATTTGGCTTAGGTGTTAAAGATCCTAATCTTTGGGATGCCATCTCAGGTGGTGCAAGTAACGGAATAGAATCGGATAACAATGGCACCTCTCCATATTTAGCACTACCACTAACAAAACCTGTATTTTCTAATTTTACTTTTATAGGTGCTAAAGGAGATGGATCGGTGTACGGTTCGGGGAGTTTACCCGTTGGTGAAGCACACGAAGCAGCGGCGCACATACGTCGTAACTCTTCACATTCAATATTTAATTCACTTATTTTAGGTTACGAAAAAGGATTACGTTTACAAAATGCTGTAACGCAAGATAATTTTAATGCTCCATCAAACGCTGATTCGGTTGCTGTAATTGCAAATGTTAACATTACATCTGAAATCCCTTCTACTTATATAACCGAATCGGCTACTGTTTTTAATCAAAGTTGGTATCATAACTATTCCGTTTCAAATAACATTGATACAGTTACTACAATTGCTCAGATTAATTTTGTAAATGCTTTTGTGCCTCTAGGGTCAACACCAGACTATCGCCTTTCTGCCACTTCGGCAGCAGCAACTGGCGCATCATTTACGCATCCAGCATTTGTTGGTGGTTTCACAGGCATTGAAGATAACATCCATCTAATTAAAAATTCCTTTAATGTATTTCCTAATCCAACCTCAGAAAGTACTACTCTAACATTTGATATTAAAGAAGAAAGTAAGGTTACAATTGCCTTATATGATATACTAGGCAACTTAGTTGATTTAATCTCAAACAACGATTCATTTGAAAAAGGACATCATTCTATGAAAGTTAGTACTTCTCATTTATTAAGTGGGGTTTACTTTATTTCAATTGAATTAAACAACACAAAAGAAACCAAAAAAGTAATTATTAATCATTAATTCAATTTTACTTAAAGGTGCAAACATTGAGTTTGCACCTTTATATTTATGGAAAATACATTCCACATAGTTCTAGTTTCAAATCAAAAAACATTTGCTAAAAATGTAGTTCCCATCTTAGAAGAAGATAAAAATAAAATTTCAATTATCAGTTCAGAAAAAGCTCTTTACACCCTACTTAACAGAGGAAAGGTTGATCTGATATTGATAGAACTTGACTTCAAACCAAAAGATGGGATTACGCTAACTGGTGAGATAAAAAATTATAAAAAATTTAAATCACCACATATCATGTTATACTCTAACAAACTGGATGATTATATACAAATTATTGCATATAACTCAGGTGTTGATGATTTTATATCATCAAATATAAACCCAGCATTATTGAAAGCTCGTATCTCATCCATTAAAAATCGATTAACTAAAATTTATACAAGCACGAAACGCACACCAATAGAATCAAATTTCTATGTTGATAAAGAGCAATATTTAATTCATACTTCCAAAGGGAAAATAAGCTTACCGAAAAAAGAATTTGAATTAATTAATTTAATGTACAAGAACAACAAAAAAGTATTTACTAGGAAAGAATTTACAATGCTAATTTGGAATCTGAATGAACCTACTAAAAGCAGAAGAATTGATACTCATATTAGGAATATTCGTAAAGTTCTTGGAAAAGAGGTTATAAAAACCATCAAAGGAAAAGGCTATAGCATTAATAATGAAATGCTATAACTTAATGTTGCAGTGGGCGTTTTTTAATCATCCCTCCTTTAGTATCCTTGATACTATTCATCACCACAAAGGCATTTGGATCAATTTTTAAAATCTCTGTATTCAATTTATTAAGTTCTAATCTTGTAATAACTGTAAAGATAATATCAATATCGGTTCCTTCACCACGTTTACCATATCCACGTTTACCTGCATAAACAGTTACCCCACGTCCCATATCCTCAATAATCATTTGTCTAATCTCTTCACTATGTGATGAAATAATGGTAACACCTGTATATTCTTCGATACCCTGTATTACAAAATCTAATGTTTTGGATGCCGCTAAGTAAGTAATCATGGAATAGAGAGCAGCTTCAATAGAAAGGAAATAGGCAGCAGTAGAGAAAATGATAATATTAATTCCAATAATAACATCTCCCATAGTTACCCCAAACTTACGGCTTAGAAATATAGCTAATACTTCCGTTCCGTCTAACACAGCTCCACCTCGTACTGATAATCCAATACCAGAACCAAGGAAGAATCCACCAAAAACAGCTACTAATAATTTGTCATGGGTAATTTCCGGAAATTCAATAAACGTAATACTTAAAGCTAATCCCGCTATACTAATAATGGTTTTTATAGCAAATTGTTTATCTACCACCTTAAATGCAAGCAACACAAATGGTACGTTTACTAATACGAGCAGGATAGATAAAGGAGCATTTAATAAATCAGCTAATAAAAGTGAAATACCCGTAGCACCACCATCAATAAAATGACTTGGCAATAAAAAACTTTCTAATCCAAAAGCAGCTGATGCAATGCCAAGCGCTATTAAAAAGATATCGCGTAATAAACGATGAAACGAAACCCTTAAAGAAACAAAGCCCTTTGCAATATAATACGGGGTATAATTCTTGTGTTTATTGGTTTTATTCTTATAGTTTAAAACCAAATAAATAACTGCTTTCTCAAAAAATTTCCTCATACTTATTTATTTGTTTTAATCTAGTTTTTAAAGACTAGAAACTCAATATACCTATTTATCTCGGTATATGACTAAATTAATAATTCCTAATGCTGGCGTACTATTATCCGTAAGCGACACCACAAAAGGTTTACGTTCTCCTTCAAAACAATTATATACTACAAATCCCTTGTCTTCAGTTGGGTTAGGTAGTTTTTGCTCATAATAACGTTTTAAATCATTAAATATATCCGTACTTAAATCTATATCTGTACAATTAATTTGAATTTCTACTTCATCCAAACTGTCATTTTGTAAATTATAGGTTACCGAATAATTAGTAACACTATCTATTTTAAATTCAAAATATAAATAATTCGTATCTCTTTCAGTAGGTACTGCTTGTTCTTTTTTAATAATAGAATCTGTTCTACTATTTAAATTTAATCCTCTAATTACACCATCTTTGGTTTTAATAATGTCATCTAACACCACATTATATCCTGGAAACACTCTTTGTTTCTTGGGTTGCTCTATTGGTTGTGTATTATTACACGCCCATAAAAACAGTGTAATGACAACTAAACTATAATAAATAATTTTATGCATAAATTATTTTTCTAACTCCTCGCTAGTTACGGTTTGTACTTCTGGTCTCATTTGTGGAAATAATAATACATCTTGAATAGATGGCTGATTGGTTAACAACATACACAATCTATCAATTCCAAATCCAATACCCGATGTAGGAGGCATACCATATTCTAAGGCACGTAAGAAATCATAATCAATAAACATAGCCTCATCATCGCCTCGTTCCATAAGCCTTACTTGTTCTTCAAATCGTTCACGCTGATCAATAGGATCATTTAATTCAGAATAAGCATTAGCTATTTCTTTTCCATTTATCATCAATTCAAAACGCTCTACCAAACCTTGTTTATCTCTGTGTTTTTTGGTAAGTGGACTCATCTCAACTGGATAATCGGTAATAAATGTAGGCTGTATATAATTTGATTCACACTTTTCACCAAATATAGTATCAATTAGCTTTGCTTTACCCATTGAGTTATCAATCTCTAGATGTAGCTTTTTACAAACCTCACGTAATTGAGTTTCATCCATATTACTCACATCAATGCCAGTATGCTCTTTAATAGCATCATAAATAGTAACTCGTTTAAATGGCGGCGTGAAATTAATTAACTTATCTCCTACCGGAATTTCGGCTGTACCATGTAAATCTAGTGCAATTTTTTCGAGTAGTTTTTCGGTAGTGTTCATCATCCAAAAATAATCGCGATAGGCTACATAAAACTCTAAAACCGTAAACTCAGGATTATGCGTTCTATCCATTCCTTCATTTCTGAAATTACGACTGAACTCATACACCCAATCAAATCCCCCCACTATCAATCGTTTTAAATATAACTCGTTAGCAATACGTAAATACAACGGAATATCTAAAGCATTGTGATGTGTGAGAAACGGGCGCGCAGCTGCTCCACCCGGAATAGTTTGTAAAACTGGCGTATCAACTTCTAATGCGCCATTATTGTTTAAAAAATCTCTAATAGATGAAATAATTTTGGAGCGTTGCTCAAATGTTTTCTTAACTTTTGGATTAATGATTAAATCTACATAACGCTGACGATAACGAAACTCTGGATCAGACACCTCATCAAAGGCATTACCTTCAGCATCTGTTTTTACAACTGGCAAAGGCTTTAATGATTTACTTAACAACTTAAAAGAAGTAACATGTATAGAGATTTCACCTGTTTTAGTAGTAAACACATAACCCTCTACGCCAATAATGTCGCCTAAATCAATTAATTTTTTCCATACAACATCATACAATGTTTTATCTTCTCCTGCACATATATCATCTCTACGAACATAAATTTGAATTCGCTCTGTACTATCTTGAATTAATGCAAAAGCTGCCTTGCCCATATCTCGTACACTCATAATACGACCAGCAATGCTTATATCTTTATAGTTAAGCTTATCTCTTTCGTAGTTTTCTTTAATATCCTCGGCTGTTACATTTACTTTAAATTCAGCTGCTGGATATGGATCAATCCCTAGTTTTCTTAACTCCTCTAACTTTTCGCGTCTTAATATTTCTTGTTCGCTTAACTCTTGAAACATAATCTCTATTTAAATAAAATTTTTCCCGAAGTTAATTATTTAAGCCTAGCAATATAACCCAAAACAAGCCTAACTTTTCACATTTTATTAAAAGATAGACCATAAATAAGTGTAATTTTTAAAAATAGAACTATTTTTGAATATGCGATTTTTAACCTCTTTCTCATTCTATTTGCTTTTAGGGTTTTGTATAACCTATATTAACCCCGCATTTGCTCAAGAAAATGAGAAAGAAATGCCACAAACCGAAGCCTCAGATGAACAAGATCTATATGTGCCAGACAAAGGGTTCCATTTAGGCGTTATTATTGGAGCTTATTGGGCTAATAGAAATACCGCTTATTTATACGATGGGTATGGTTACGACATTTACGGACAACGAAATTCATTTGTTAATAGTGTATTGCGCGACCAGATTGTGAATGTTTATGGCGGCGGTAATGGCGGTGTAGATTATATAGCTCAATTACTTAATGTAAACCCTGGCGATTGGACGTTTACAGAAAGTGATATGCCCGTAAATTTAAGATATACTACTACTTACGTTGTTGGGCTTAACACCCGATATAGGATTGACAAAAAATCAGCCATACTTTTAAATATAAATGGCACAAAACTAAATGTAAATGGTAAATTTACGATTACCGCATTAAACACCACTGGTGCTGGAAATGGCTTAGGTAATGGATTTAACAACACGCCTCGCATTAATCAATTTGCTATTGTTGGATCCGAACAACGTTTGATGTTTCAATTTGGATATCAACGCTTGTTGGGTAAAAACAAACGTCTTAACTTCTTAGTAGAAGCAGGTATGAATATTATCATGTCAAAAGCTCAAAAAAACCAAGCCGTATTTACGAGTGATTTTAATGGTGGCGCCAATAATTTTACAATTGATTTAATGAATGTATATCGCCAATCACAATATTACTACTACAGTGCAAAATATTTTACTGGTGTAGGCATTGGTGCTTTTGCTGGCTTGGGTATTAATTTTAATATCAATCCTAAATATAGCATTCAACTTTTATATAATCCTTCCTACGACCGCATTACCTTAGGCTATGCCCCAACTTTTAAACTTCAAAATGCTTGCGGATTTAGAGTTTATTATAATCTAAGCTATTAATAAAGGTTAAACGACTTATTTTACGTTATAAGTGGTAATTATATTTGAGTTTATATGATTACTTTTAGGCGTGATTAAATTACATCAAATTCGAAAATCTTACCAACTAAATAATACCTCTTTTGAGGTGTTAAAAGGAATTGATTTGCAGATTAATGAGGGCGAGTTTGTTTCCATTATGGGCTCTTCTGGATCGGGAAAATCCACGCTCTTAAATATATTAGGTATTTTAGATAACTATGATAGTGGTAGTTACTACTTAGATAATCTTTTAGTAAAAGATTTATCCCAAACCAAGGCTGCCCAATTACGAAATCAATTTTTAGGTTTTGTTTTTCAATCATTTAATTTATTATCTTTTAAAAATGCTATGGAAAATGTGGCGCTTCCGCTGTATTATCAAAAAGTATCGCGCAAAGAGAGAAATAAAAAAGCTCTCGAATATTTAGATAAAGTAGGTTTAAAAGAATGGGCTAACCACCTACCTAGCGAAATGAGTGGAGGACAAAAACAGCGTGTAGCCATTGCTAGAGCATTAATAGGAAACCCAAAGGTAATTTTTGCCGATGAGCCAACAGGTGCTTTAGATTCTAAAACCTCGATAGAAGTGATGGATATTTTTAAAGACATTAATCAGCAAGGAAAAACCATTGTATTAGTAACCCACGAAAATGATATTGCCGAAATGACACATCGCACCATTAGATTAAAAGATGGATTAATTGTTTCGTAAAACTATTGTATCATGTTTGACCTAGATAAATGGCAAGAAATATTAGGAACTATTAAAAAAAATAAGCTCCGAACTTTTTTAACCGCATTTAGTGTGGCTTGGGGAATTTTTATCCTTATTGTACTTCTTGCCACAGGTCAGGGTTTACGAAACGGCGCACAAGCACAATTTGGAAACGATGCTGCTAACAGTATCTGGATAGATGGTGGTGAGACTAGCATGGCGTATGACGGCTACAAAACAGGTAGAAAAATTCAGTTAAAAAACTCTGATTTTTATTATGTGAAAAATAATATTGAGGGTGTTGAGTACGCCTCGGCTGTTTATAACGGCCGAGCAGGCATGACGCTTTCCTATAAAAATGAGCGAGCAGGTTACACAGTTCGTTCTTGTGCTCCCGATCATAATTTATTAGAGAAAGCCAAAATTGTAAAAGGTCGTTTTATTAATCAAAATGATTTTAATGAATATAGAAAAGTATGTGTAATAGGAATACCTGTTGAAGAAACACTTTTTAAAGGCGAAGAATCGTTAGGTAAATTTATTGATATATCGGGAACAAAATTTGAAGTTGTAGGTGTTTTTTCAGACCCTGGAAAAGGCGATAATGATAGGGCTTATATTCCATTACTGACTGCGCAACGTATTTATAACGGACAAGATAAAATTGGGATGATGTGGATAAGTACAGGAACCGTTAGTGCAGAATATAGCGAACAGATGGAGCAAAACATTAGGCAATACCTAGCTAAAAAACATCATTTTAATCCTGATGATATGAATGCGATAGGCATCTTTAATAATAATATTGAGTATTGGCGAATCATGAACATGCTTGACGGGGTATCTTGGTTTGTATTCATTATTGGGGTATTTACTTTAATTGCTGGTGTTGTAGGCGTAAGTAATATCATGATGATTGTAGTAAAAGAACGCACTAAAGAAATTGGCGTTCGAAAAGCATTGGGCGCCACACCTTGGTCGGTTATTTCTTTAATATTACAAGAATCGGTTTTTATAACATTTATAGCTGGATACATCGGCTTAATTCTTGGTGTAGGAACTATTGAGTTAGTTAAATACTTTAAACTAGAAGGTGATTTTTTTAAAAACCCAGAGGTAGATATTTCTGTAGCCGTTACAGCGGTTATATTAATTATTATTGCTGGTGCCTTAGCTGGATTTTTTCCTGCTCTAAGAGCATCAAGAGTTGAACCCATTGTTGCATTAAGAGAAGAATGATGATTTTTGAGAAAGATAATTGGCAAGAAATTTTTGCAACTATTCGTAAAAATAAACTACGAACCTTTTTAACGATGTTGGGCGTGTTTTGGGGAATTTTTATGTTGGTAATTATGTTGGGGGCAGGTAATGGCCTACGTCATGGTATATTACGTGAGTTTGGAGGTAGTGCTACAAATAGTTTTTTTGTGTGGGCGCAACAAACAACAAAGGCTTATAAAGGTATGAAACCAAATAGAGTTTTTAATTATAAAACAAATGATATTAAAGCCATAGAACAGTTACCTGAAGTAGCAGTGGTTTCTCCAATAAACCAGTTAGGTGGGCACGAAGGTACTAATAATGTAATAAGAGGATTAAAAACAGCAGCTTGCGAAATACAGGCTTGCTATCCTAATATTTCAGAAATTTCGGAAATAAGAATTGATAAAGGACGATTTATAAACGCTTTAGATATAAAAGAAAAACGCAAAGTATGTGTCATTGGACCTCGTGTTGCCGAACTGTTATTTAAAAAAGATGAAGATGTTATTGGAGAATATATTAAAATAAATGGCGTGTATTTTAAAGTGGTAGGATTGACACAAATAGCCATTGGTGGACAAGAAGGCAGAGAACAATCTCAACGAATAAACATTCCTTTTTCTACATTTCAAAATGCGTTTAATTATGGCGATGTAGTTGGCTGGTTTGCCATTAAATCTAAAGAAGATGTGCCTGCCGAAGTTTCAGAACAACGAGTTGTAGAACTTTTAAAAGAACGTCATAAAATTGCTCCTGATGATTTAAAAGCCATAGGGCATTGGAACATGGCAACAGAGTATAACAAACTCACTGGTCTTTTTTCAGCCATAGAAATTTTAGTTTGGATTGTGGGTATTGGAACCTTACTAGCTGGGGTAATTGGCATTAGTAACATTATGCTTATTGTTGTAAAAGAACGCACAAAAGAAATTGGTGTAAAAAGAGCCTTAGGTGCGGTACCTGCACAAGTAATTGGTCAAATTGTATTAGAAGCCATTTTCCTAACCTCTATTTCTGGGTACTTTGGTTTAGTGTTTGGAATAGGTATTTTAGAAGGCTTAGATAAAGCAATTGGTAATTCTGGAGGCTTATTTACAAACCCTACGGTTGATTTATCTGTTGCCATAAAAGCGTTAATAGTATTAATAATTAGTGGTGCTTTGGCTGGATTATTACCGGCCAGTAAAGCAGTAGCTATTAAACCCGTAGAAGCATTAAGAACAGAATAATAAATTTTTAACTCAAATAAAAATGATAAAACAAACAATTAAAATTACGTTCCTCATCTTATTTATTGGATTAGTGATTTGGACATTTTACTTTTTATATAATAAATCGCAAAAACCTCCAGAGGTGTATAAAACCATCACACCATTTGATACAACCATTATTAAAAAAACGGTAGCCACAGGTTCGGTAACACCACGTAAAGAAATTAATGTAAAGCCACAAGTTAGTGGCATTATAGAAAAACTATACATAGTTGCAGGGCAAGAAATAAAGCAAGGCGATATTATTGCGAAGGTTAAAATTATTCCTAATATGCTAAACCTAGCCAATGCCGAGAACAGAATTAGCACAGCGCAGGTTAATTTTGATAATGCAAAATTAGATTACGATCGTAATAAAACATTATTCGACCAAAATGTGATTTCAAAAGCAGATATGCAGGTGTATGATATGAAATTGAATGCAGCTAAAGTTGAATTAGAATCGGCTCAAAATCAATTACAGATTATTAAAGAAGGTGCTTCAAAATCATCGGGCTCTGCTAGTAATACATTTGTAAAGGCAACTATTACAGGTATGGTATTAGATGTGCCAGTTAAAGAAGGCGGGCAGGTAATTGAAAGCAATACCTTTAACGAAGGCACAACAATAGCTGTAGTTGCTAATATGGGCGAAATGATTTTTGAAGGGAAATTAGATGAAAGTGAAGTGGGAAAAATTAAAGAAAACATGGATATTGTATTAACAATAGGTGCTATTGATAAAGAAAGTTTCACTGCCAAATTAGAATATATAGCACCTAAAGGTGTTACTGAAAATGGTGCTATTCAGTTTTTAATAAGAGCTGCCATAGATAAAACAAACGTATCATTTTTAAGAGCAGGTTATAGCGCTAATGCCGATATTATTCTTGATAAAAAAGAAAAGGTAATGGCAATTCCTGAAAGTGTTTTACTGTTTGACAAAGAAAAACCTTATGTAGAAGTAGAAACCAAAAAACAAGTATTTGAAAAACGTTATATTAAAACAGGCTTGTCTGATGGCTTAAATATTGAAGTTTTAGAAGGTTTACAAAAAACCGACCAAGTTAAAACGCCACAGTTAGAAGAATTAAAAGGTTCTTAATAGATTAAAATTTGGCTTGTATTCCAATTCCAATATTAACGCCACCGCCTACTAAATCTAATGCGTCATCTAGTTTTGTAAAGGTATTTTGAAAATCCATATCTCTATAAGCGCAATGAACGTATGCTAAATTAAGATACATACCCACATATTTTCCGAAATAAAAACGGGGTTGTAAATGGATGTCATACATCAATCCTCCTCCTTTAGCCTGCGAAACATAAGCATCTCGCGCATCCCAATTTAAGTGCGAGTATCCAATATTAAATCCCGCCAACATATCCACATACTTTGATCTCACAAAATGCGCATTAACTAATACCGAACCATCTACAGAGGTAACTGATGGCTTTGTATTAGTAACCGAATCTGTTTCTGTAAAATAATCGGAGTATTGAACTTTCGCTCCCACTCCCAACCAATTTAAAACACCATACTCATAATGTAAGCTAAATATTTTATTAGCCGCTGCCTCTTTTTTAGAGGTGGGTTGAGAGGCAATTTTTGAAGTATAACTATAGATTCCTAAATCTGCTCCCAATGCAACTACATTTTTCCCTTTCTCAAAACTTCGTTGAGCATGAGAAATAAAAGCGAAACAAACGAATAAAGTAATAAGGTGTTTTGTCATAGTTTGATTTTTACATAAAGGTAATGCAATTTTATAGATTGCAAAAAAATTATTTTTCTCTTAATCACAAAAGAATACTAAAATAAATTAGTAATATTGATTTATCAATTTAAATTTAATGTCCTCACACATTGTTAAAATAGCAAAGGATGAAATCACCATTCAGCGTATCATTCAGTTGCGTTATGAGGTGCTGCGTAAGCCTTGGCAAAAACCAATAGATACCGCTAGCGACGAACTTGAACAAACGGCTATGAACGCATTTATTGAACAAGATGGAGATATTATAGCTTGTGGAAGATTACAAGATAACGGACAAGGCACTGGGCAAATTCGCTTTATGGCAGTAAGCGAAACGCAGCAAGGCAAAGGCTTAGGAAAATTAATTTTACAAAAGCTAGAACAAGAAGCCCAACAGATTGGTTTAACTAAAATAGAACTTCAAGCCAGAGAAAATGCCGTTAAATTTTATGCAGCTAATGGTTATACTATAAAAGAAAAAAGTTTTGTGCTTTGGGATATCATTCAGCACTACTTAATGTTTAAGATGATACATTAACTTTTAAGAAATGAATTAATTCTTTAAGCACATTATCTACCGATATATCACGAATACATTTAAAATCAGGGCAATCATTTGGGCTTTTTACACGTTGCTGATTAGCTCCAATCCACGAACTACACGGCGCACAAGATAAGTTAAGCGATTGAACATGATGTTTGCTATGCAGCCAATTATAACCATACTGTATAGGATTTGAAGCGCCCCAAATTGTAAACGTTGGCTTATTAAATAACACTGCTATATGCATTAGTCCGCTATCTAGTCCTACATAAGCTTGCGCATGATACAATAAGTTCATTACTTCGCTTAAGTTTGTTTTACCAATTAATGAGATTACGTGCTGAAATTTTTGTTCACTAATAGCATGATGCAAGTTAGTCTCTGATTGATCGCCTAATACAACAATTGTTGTGTTAGAAATTTGATGAAATAATTTCAACCAATTTTCAAATGGCCAATTTTTAAATGGTGCTTTATTGTTTGCCGAACTAGGTTGAACAACTATATAACGCTGTGGCAACTGATACTGTTGAATAGATTGAGGATTAAACCTCACGTTAAAATCTAAATCCTGTAAAGTAGCTTCGGGTTGATATAAATGTAGGTGCTGTAGCGCATCATGAATACCCGTTTTTGGCTTTACAAGATGAACAGCTTTAGATGTTTTATGTAATTCCAAATCTTTATAATTCGAATATAATTTCTTGCCCATCAATTTAGACACTAAAAAATGTGAGCGACTAAAAGCAAAATGATTTAAAAAAACAAAGTCGTATTTTTTATAATGACTTAAAGCGTATAAAAACAAAGTTGATTTATGTAGTGCTACTTTTTTGAAATCAAACAAATGAACATTCTCAAACATTGCTTCACATTGATAAGGCGAAGTAAAAAGTCCAGTTACTAAGAACCCATCTTTTTTCAAGGCGTTAATAAGTGGTACTAATAAAATTGCATCGCCAACTCCTGCCGATATAAATACTAAAGCATGTTTGTGCTTACTTAAACTCATTTAGCTTCTTCTAAAATTGTTTTATTTATTTTCTCAATAGACGAAATACTCGTATTTGATTGATGAATAAAAATATAATTATTTATGTAATTGATATTTCCAAAATAAGATATATGATTGGTTAAATGTGTTTTATCCTCATAAGAAAGCAATTGCATGGCCTTTTTTGAGAAGTAATAACAGCGGTAGCCTTGTTGTTTAAAATCTGTAAACACAAGTTCTATATCCATGTTTTGATGATGCCTTTGCTCTATTTCAATAATTAAAGTGGGATGATGTTGAGCAATGTAATTGGCAGCGCCTTTTAATACGGAAAGTTCATGTCCTTCTACATCAATTTTAATAAGATCGGGTTTAAGAACCTGTTGTGTTACAAAATTATCTAGGCTATCTGTTTTAACTTTATATATAATAGCTTCGGTTTCATTATCTTCTTTACGATTAACCTCCAATGAACTTAAACAATTATCAAGCACTCCATTAATTAATGGAATTTTAAATTGAAATTCGCCTTTTTTATCAGATAATACCAATGGCAAAACATGGCTCTGAGGAAAAATATGTTTTAACTGATAATTCAATTTTTGCTCAGGCTCAAACAAATAAATTTGATTTGCTGGAATGTATTTTTCCGCATACAATGCATATTCTCCCTTATTAGCGCCAATATCAAAAAAAATAGAGTTTTTATTTAATAAGAACTCTAAAAGTAATAACTCGGCATCAAACTCTGAGTTTGACAATGATTTCCAATTAAGCAATTGGTAATGCTTAAACACTCTATCTTTTATAAAACGAGGAAAAACAACGAGCAATATATTTTTTAAAATTTGACGCAATGCTTAAATGATTTTATTTGGGATACAATATAAAGCTAATTTTGCGGTTATATAACAAGTCCACAAAAATTTCATATTTTTAGCCAACCAATCTATTAATAAGCCTTGCTCAAAAACATCATATCCACTTTATTTACTAAAGGCGTAGTGGCTATTATTAACCTTTTAATACTACTAATAAGTAGTAAACAATTAGGAGGCGATGGAAGAGGCTATGTAAGTTTAATTATTTTAAACATTGCTATTATTCAAATTATAACAGAGATTTATACTGGTTCGGCAACTGTTTATTTTATATCCAAACAACCTTTTCGTCAGTTATATCGCTTTGGAACCTTTTGGGCATTACTATGTACTTTAATGATTGTGGGGGTAATGTATTTGCTATATATTTTCTTTGATATTGGCGTTGGTGGTTTTTGGTTGCATTTATTATTACTCTCATTTTTAATTATACAACATTCCTTTCACATGGTAGTAATTTTAGCCAAAGAAAAAATTAAGTTGTATAATTTCTTAAATCTACTTCAACCACTTTTATTGCTGCTCGTACTATTGTTATTCTTCTTTGGTTTTCAAAATAAAAACTTCATAAGTTATATTTATGCTTTGTATCTTTCTTTTGGTATTGCAATTTCTATATCATCTATTCAATTATTTAAAATTTACCAATCAACCGCTCAAGACACAAGGGAAGAGTTTAATCCAAAAAAAATAATCGAAAATGGATTTTACAATCAATTAGCCAACCTATCACATATATTAAGCAACCGTTACAATTTTTATTTGTTAGGCAATACCGTTTTAGTTGGTGTATATTCAAGCGCTACCTCACTTATCGAATCTTTATGGATTATTAGTGGAAGTGCTTCACCCATTATTTTAGCACACATAGCTAATGAAAAAGATCCCGAAAACAATGCAAGACTTACCTTAGCCTATGCCAAAATATGTTTTCTTTTAAGCTTTTTATGTGTGATATGCCTTTATTTTATTCCTCGTGATTTTTTTGTGTTTCTACTTGGACAAGATTTCATTCATATAAAAACCGTTATGCTGTATCTCTCGCCAGGTGTGCTATGTATAAGTTTTGCAACCATCATTAGCCATTATTATTCTGGATTAGGAAAACAAAAAATACTATTAATGGCTAATAGTACGGGATTTTTAGTTACCATTTGTTTAAGTAAATATCTAATCTCTAAAGACCAACTCTTAGGGGCTTCCTATACCGCCACCCTTTCTTATGCTACAACTACTATCGTTTTAGTTTGTGTTTTTGTATGGCAAAATAAATTTAAGATTACCGACTTTCTTAATCTTAAACAAGATATAGCGCTCTTAAAGAAGCATTAGGCTTATATCACTCAACACATCTACCCTTTCAATCTTTAAATTAAGGTGTTCAAGAATTTGTTGTCCTTAAAAATAACCTTTTTAAGTTTAACATCGTATAAGAATATACCAACTATAAAAAGAATAGAAATCATGTAGTCATAAGTGAGCTACTAGCTCAAATAAACAAAACATAAATTATAACCTAAAATATAAAAAAATGAAACAAAGTATTAACTCTTCAAAACCTATTCGTCATGAAAACTTATTTACTAACCGCTGTTGTAATGGCTGCATTCAGTTGCACAACAGCTATTGGGCAACCCGCCAACTCCGCCTCTCCGATTGACAGTCTTGCTCAATTTAACCAAAAACAATGGACTAATTTTTATTGGTCTCAACATTCTTCTCCAAGTGGATTAGCTGAATTTTTGAATGCTCATCAAAGAGATTACATCCGCGAAACATTTTTTCCTACACAACGTTCATCAGCTCAAAACCTTGTTCCACAACAAGCTTGTACAAATATCGATTTCGAAAATGGTGATTTAACTGGTTGGCAACGTTCGAGTGGTTATAACCCAGGTTACAACGCACTAGGTTGTTGCCAAAGTGCTGGTGGTGCTCAAACTATTATGACAGGCGCTGGAACCGACCCTTGCGCTGGTTTTCCTGTGGTAGCACCCGGTGGTAATTTTTCGTTACGACTTGGCAACAATGGTTCTGGTGGTTTAGCCGATAGAATTGAACAAACATTTATGGTTACTCCAGCTAATGCTAATTTTACTTACAAATATGCGGTGGTACTAGAAGACCCAGGTCATGCCACAAGCGATCAACCCAGTTTTCAAATTGACATGGTGGATTCAACAAACACACCTATCCCTTGTACGTTTTACAATGTAGCGGCTGGTCAAAACATACCTGGTTTTATAAATTCTACTACTTGTAATAATGTGGTATATAAACCATGGTCGAGCGTAAGTGTTGATTTAACCAACTACATTGGACAAAATGTTACCATTCGCTTCACCACTTACGACTGTGCGCTTGGCGGACATTATGGTTATGCTTATATTGATGGAAGTTGTTTAGATTTTAATATAACTCAAGATGCAAACTTATGCCAAGGTAACACTATACAACTTACAGCACCTATTGGCTTTGCTTCTTATAATTGGACGCTACCAAATGGAGCTTCAGCAACCGGACAAGTTTTAACAACAGGCATACCAGGTGTTTATACAGTAACCTTAACTACTATTACTGGTTGCCCTGGTCCAACACTTACTTACTCATTAACTCAATACCCAAAACCAACAGCTAGCTTTTTACCAATACAAACTACTGCTTGTACACATAGTCTTACATTCGTTAATACAAGCACCGTAAGTAGTGGTAGTATTGTAATGAGTAATTGGAATATGGGTGATGGCAATACATCTAATAACTTAAACAGCTTTAACAATTACACTAACGATGGCACTTATAATGTGCAACTTATTAGTACAAGTAATATGGGTTGTAGAGATACAGTTACAATACCAATTACTATTTTACCATTACCAGTTGTAACATTTACAGCTAATGCCGTTTGTTTACATAACTCCACTTCGTTTCTTAACACCACCACCGTGAATAATGGCTTTGTAACCAATTCTGTTTGGCAATTTGGCGATGGTTCAAGCTCATCTTTAGCTCAGCCTACACATACTTATGCTAATGCGGGTTCTTTTCCAGTAACATTAATTGTAACTACTAACTCAAATTGCGTGAATAGCACAACTCAAAATGTTATCGTACATCCTTTGCCAATTGCTAATTTTACAAGCAACGAACCTTGTTTAAATCAAGCCACACAGTTTAATAATTTAAGTACGATTGCTACAGGTAGCATCATCAAGTATCGTTGGGATTTTGAAAATGACGGTATTATAGACGACTCCACCGCTAACCCTAGCCATCTTTATCCAAGTGCAGGCACACAACAATCTAGATTACAAGCTATATCTAACAATAATTGTAGTAACCAAAATCTTGGAAATGTAATTGTGCACTATAATCCAACAGCTAATTTTCAAGTGCCTTCAACTTGTATTCCTAATGCTACCACTTTTAATAATCTTTCTACAAGTAGCGATGGTGTTATTACTTCCTACGCTTGGGACTTTAATGGTGATAATGTAACAGATAATGTTCAACAAAATCCGCAATACATTTTTACATCTAGTGGTAACTTTGGCGTAAAACTCGAAGTTCAAACACAATATGGTTGCGTGAATACCATTATTAAATCTGCTTTTGTAAATCCAAGCCCTACCTCATCTTTTGTTGCTCAAAATAACGAGGGTTGCCCAAGTTTGTGTGTCAATTTTATAAATCAATCAAACATTAGCAGTGGTCAAATTGTTACTAACCAATGGATTTTTGGTGATGGAAGCAATCCTGATTACAGCCTAAATCCTACTCACTGCTACCAAACAGGAAATTATTCAGTAACTCTAAAAACGGTATCGGATAGTGGTTGTATTAATGAAACCACATTACCTAACTTAGTGAATGTGTATCCTAATCCAACAGCTAATTTTTATATCACACCCGATAAAGTTGATATTACGCAACCACTCATTCAAGTAGAAGATGCTTCCATTGGTGCTACAAGCGTTAGTTATTTATTTGATGATGGTACCATCAAAAACACGCCTAATTTTGATTACCAATTCAACACCAATTCTGCCAAAACAGTATCTATTATGCAATTTGCTATTAATGCTTATGGTTGTCGCGACTCTATTATAAAACAAGTAGAAATTAAACCCGCATTTGTTATTTATATTCCTAATGCATTTACACCCAATGGCGATGGCTTAAATGATGGTTTTCAAGCAAAAGGCATGGGCATTGTGGATTTTAAATTACAGGTATTTGACCGCTGGGGCGCTTTAGTATTTGAAACATCTGACATAAATAAAGCCTGGGATGGCAGTGTGAATGGAAATGGTGGCGGAGAAGACTCTAAACAAGAGGTTTATGTGTGGAAAGCAAGTGTGGTGGACGTTTTAAGAGAAAAACATAGCTTAATCGGTCATGTTACGTTATTAAAATAATGTCAAAAAGGCATTGAAAACTATTTGGTTTAAAGTTTGATTATTGCTTATAACAAACTTACCTTAGTAAGTGAAATAAAAGTATTAACCTTTAAAAAATTTTTAAAATGGCACTAGAAATAACCGATTCAAACTTTGAACAATTAGTTTTAAAATCAGACAAACCAGTATTAGTTGATTTTTGGGCAGAATGGTGTGGCCCATGCCGTATGGTAGGCCCAGTAGTTGAAGAGTTAGCTAAAGATTACGACGGAAAAGCTTTAGTAGGAAAAGTAAATGTGGACAATAATTCTGAAATTTCAGCTAAATACAGTATTAGAAATATACCTACTTTATTAGTATTTAAAAATGGCGAAGTAGTTGATAAACACGTAGGCGTAGCGGCTAAAAATGTATTAGCTGGTAAGTTAGACGCACATTTATAAATTTTAAAAAAATAAGCACAAAAAGCCGCAAGATTGCGGCTTTTTGTGCTTGATATCTCTAAAAAATTAGCTCGGAAATATATTGTAATTAATAATATTTGTAATTTAGAGATTACTCATATTTCAATTGAAATCCGTAAATTCGCGCCATGCAAATTCAAGTGATGAAATCTAAACTGCATTGTGTAACTGTAACTCAGGCAGAATTAGATTATATTGGAAGCGTAACCATTGACGAAGATTTAATGGATGCCGCTAATTTTATTGAAAACGAACAAGTTCATATCCTAAATAAAAACAATGGACAACGTTTTATTACATACGTTATTAAAGGAAAAAGAGGTAGTGGCGTTATTTGTTTAAATGGCCCTGCTGCCAAACTTGTAAACCTTGGCGATGTGGTTATTATTGTATCGTATGCAACTATGGACTTTGAAAAAGCTAAAACATTCAAACCATGGGTTGTGTTTCCAGATACTAAAACCAATCAATTAAAATAATAAGATGGCAAAAAGCAACACCAAATCCATTATTCAATTTATTATATTATTGAGTATAGGTGTTGTGTTAGTTTGGCTTTCCTTCAAGTCGGTGTGGGCTGATAAAGATAAAATTCTAGAATCCTTTCAGTCGGCTAATTATGTGTGGGTAGCCATTTCGTTAATCATTTCATTTCTTAGTCATTTTTTAAGAGCCTATCGCTGGAATTATTTATTAAAACCTACGGGGCATTCTGTTACACTGTTTAATGCAACTGCCGATGTATTGGTAGGTTACTTTGCTAATTACGGGCTTCCTCGCATGGGTGAAATTACACGTTGCACCTTAGCCACTAAATATGACAATGTGCCTTTTGAAATTGCCCTCGGTACGGTTATCACAGAGCGCATTATCGATATGTTATTAATGCTTCTAATTTTTGTTCTTACCCTTGTACTTCAATTTTCTCAACTTCAAGAACTCACTATCACTTATATTTACACTCCTTTAATAAATAAGCTAGATGGCGTTACTCAAAATCCGCTTAAGCTTTTTATCTTAATTGGAATTGTAGTGTTATGTGCGGTTTTATTTTTTATACTACGTAAAAAATATGCTGGGTTGCTAAAAGGAAAACTAGGCACTATTATAGCTGGATTTGCAAAAGGCTTAAGTTCCATAAAAGATATGGAAAATAAATTTCAATTTATTGCATTAAGTATTTTAATTTGGGCAGCCTATTTTTATAGTCTATACGCTTGCTTTTTTGTTTTTCCAGACACCGCACATTTAGGTCATTCTGAATGTTTAGCTTTATTACTCTTTGGAACATTTGGTGTGGTATTATCACCAGGTGGCTTGGGCGCTTATCCAGCCATTATTTCTGCTCTTTTAATGTATTATGGCATCCATCAAATTGCAGCCTTCTCATTTCCTTGGATAAGCTGGACATCACAATTTGTAATGATTATTGTACTTGGCTTATTAAGTTTAATTTTGCTTCCACTAGTAAACAAACAACATAGTAATGACGTTTCACCAAAAACTGAAAAATAAAATTGTAAACAAGCAACAACTTTCGGAACGACTTAACCAATGGAAAGCCGATAAACAAACTATTGTGTTTACAAATGGTTGTTTTGATATTTTACATCGTGGACACGTTGAATATCTGAATCATGCGAGAGATCTAGGTGATAAACTAGTGCTTGGATTAAATACCGATAGTTCTGTAAAACGTTTAGGAAAATCGCCTGAAAGACCCATTAATACAGAAGATACACGCGCTATAATACTTGCTGGATTAGAATGTGTAGATGCTATTATTTTGTTTGATGAAGATACACCATTAGAACTCATAAAATTTGTACAACCTGATGTATTAGTTAAAGGCAATGACTATAAAGCCGAAGCTATTGTAGGTTATAATGAAGTAACAAGCCGAGGTGGAAAGGTTATTACCATTCAATTAGTTGAAGGTTTTTCTACCACCAAGCTAATTGAAAAAATGAAATCGGATAAATAACGGCAAGAGGTTAATATCTTAAAAAACTATTCCATTTTCCTTATTAAATAAAGCCTTACTTTAACAGTTATTTAATTAAAAAGTGTCGAACCCATTAAAAAAATTAGCATCGCAAACAGTGGTGTATGGTTTAGGTAGTATTTTACCTAGGGTTATCACGTTTTTATATTCATTTATCTTAACTTATGTTTTTAAAGAACCAGCCGAACTCTCTGTAAATACAGAGTTTTACGCTTATATGAGTTTTTTAAACATTTTGTTTACCTACGGTATGGAAACCGCTTTTTTCAACTTCTCCAGAAAATCGGAAAATAAAGACACGGTGTTTTCAACAGCATTCATTTCTATATTAAGTAGTAGTATTGTGCTTAGCTTAATGCTTGCGGCATTTTCTGGAACCATTGCCGATTTTATAAAAGAACCAGAGCATGTAAATTTTATTATTTGGTGTATTTTAATTGTAGCCACCGATGCCATAATGGCTATACCATTTGCAAAACTAAGGCAAACAAATAGAGCTAATAAATTTGCAGGATTAAAAATTTTAAATGTATTGGTGTTTATTCTAGTATGTATTTTCTATCTCAATATTTGTAAACCAGCCTATTATTCTAATCCAGAATCGACCTTAGCAAAATGGTATAATCCAGAGGTTGGCGTTGGCTATGTGTTTATTGCTAGTTTAGTAGCAAATCTAATTACCATGTTGTTTCTTGCTAAAGAAATTACATCAGTACCACTCGTATTTGATAAAAAAATTTGGAAAGAGATGTTGCAATATGCTTGGCCTCTTCTCATCTTAGGATTTGCTGGCATGATAAACGAAACCTTTGACCGATTTATTTTAAAATATCTTTTACCAGAGGATATTGCTCGATTTGAATTAGGTGTGTATGGCCAGTGTTATCGCATTGCTATGCTAATGACCATTTTTACAACTGCCTTTAAATATGCCGCCGAACCATTTTTCTTTAATAACGCTGCCGATAAAAATTCTAATAAACTCATTGCCATCACCATGAAATATTATGTGATTTTTTGTCTGTTTATTTTTGTAGGTATTATGATGAATTTGCCTTGGCTACAACATATCGTTAGCGAACGTTACCGCGAAGGAATTGCCGTAGTGCCTATTTTATTATTAGCGAACCTATGTGTGGGCGTGTATTGGAATTTATCTATTTGGTTTAAACTAACGGGGCAAACCAAATTTGGCGCTGCTATTACCATTGCAGGTGCTATAATTACTTTAGTTATTAATTTTGGTTTTGTGCCAAGCTATGGCTACATTGCTTGTGCTTGGGCAACATTTGCCTCTTATTGTTTTATGATGATTGTGTCTTATGTATTAGGGCAAAAATATTACCCCATAAAATATAACCTCAAAAGTATATTTGTGTTTACTAGCTTAGGTCTTTTATTATATTTTATCTCCACCCTGTATCAAGGTTTAGAAAATGTTATTATTAAGCTCATAATTAATAACGCCTTATTTGCATTTTATCTCTTAGTTTTTTATAAATTGGAGTTTCATAATTTAAAGAAACTTAAAGAACTAAAATAACCATGATAGTAAAAGTAGTAAACCAATCAAAACACGAATTACCACAATACGCCACCGAACTTTCGGCAGGGCTTGATTTACGTGCTAATATTGACAATCCAATAGAAGTAAAGCCTTTGCAAAGAGTATTAGTGCCTACTGGATTATTTATTGAATTGGCCAAAGGCTATGAAGCACAAGTGCGCCCAAGAAGTGGTTTAGCCTTTAAAAATGGAATTACTGTTTTAAACTCCCCAGGAACTATTGATGCCGACTATCGTGGTGAGTTAAGAGTATTACTGGTAAATCTTTCCGACACTACTTTTGTGATTAACGATGGCGAACGCATTGCACAAATGGTAATTGCTAAACACGAACAAATACAATGGCAACCAGTAGATAGCCTAGAAGAAACAACCAGAGGTGCTGGAGGTTTTGGACACACTGGCGTAAAATAATTAATTGCTTTTTTATTGGATCTTCATAAACATAACCAAAAAGCAACCACGCTTAAAAAAGAAAACAAAATCTTTTACGATAAATTAAAACGTACTAAGCCCAAAAACTTAGATCAGCATTTTCATACTTTACACGACGACGTATTTGAAGAGATAGATTGCCTAAGTTGTGCCAATTGTTGCAAAACAACTTCGCCTATATTTTATAACCGAGATATAGAACGTTTGGCCAAACATTTTAGAATAAAACCAGGTGAGTTTATTGAGAAATACCTCAAAATTGATGAAGATAAAGATTATGTTTTAACACAAGCGCCATGTCCGTTTTTGGGAGCAGACAATTACTGCTCAGTATATGAGGCACGACCTAATGCTTGTAGAGAATATCCTCACACCAATCGAAAAAGAATGGAACAAATTTTAGATCTCACCTATCGAAACACCATTGTGTGCCCAGCAGTGCTAGAAATTACTGAGCGGTTAAAAAAAGTTTTATAGTAATTTGACTTTATATTTTTCAGCCATTTTTTGAAGCTGTTCGCTAGTAACACCATGTGTGTTTTGTTGCCCATGATAGTTTTCAACGGTAACTACAAAAATTGCATAACGGTACTTTGAAGCCAATTTAAAATAAGGTTCCATTTCCCAATCTAACGTAAATGTATTGTGTATAAATATCTTTGGAAATTTTTGTTTGAGCGCATCTTCGGTTAATTGTTCGCATTGTTTATACGCTTTATAATTGTCGTTAAAATTAAACACATATTCGCCAGTGTGTTCATCTGTAAAATAATCGTCAACCGAAAAAATAGGATAGGTATTATTTTCGGATAACACTTTGGCTAGGGTGGATTTTCCACTGCCTGGAAGCCCTCTAAGCAATATCAAACAATACGGTTCCATACACTCTAAGTTACAAAATTTTAGGCTGAATAGCAAGTAATTTGAATAAAAGGGAAAAGCGAATGGTTATGTTTTTTTAATTGTATTAATCTTGTTATCTTTAATTTTATGTGTATGTTTTGTATTGATGGCGATAACGTGGTGCGTAACATAAAGTTTGTTCTTTCTGCGCCCCCACATTCCCCTTTGGTTGCTGATAGCACAGGCCAACATTCCCCTTTGGTCTCTATTAGCACGCCCCAACATTCCCCTCCAGTGGAGGGGTGTCTGAAAGACGGGGTGGTTAATAAAGAAATACTAACCACCATAAACAACCACCCCATATACCGAAATTTTGTAAAAAACCTACCTTACAATCCAAAACTAAAACCGTTATTAAAAGTTAAACGTAAAGCAGGAATTTTATCAGAGGTTTTATTTTGGCAACAAGTACACAAAGGCAAATTTCATAACATTGATTTTGACAGACAACGCATTATAGGAAATTACATTGTTGATTTTTATGTAAAGGCATTAGGCTTGGTAGTAGAAATTGATGGTAGTAGCCATAATAATAAAAAAGATTACGATGCACAACGCCAACTATTTTTAGAAAACCTTGGCTTGAAAGTATATCGTATTACCGATACAGATATGAAAAAAAAATGCCGAAGTATCAATGATAGGATTGGAGAAATATATTATAGAACAGTACAGTATAGGCGGTGTGGATAAACCACCCCTCCTTTCAGGCACCCCTCCTTTGGAAGGGAATTTCTCACAAGACCTAATAAAAGGCAGAGTATATATTAACGATACTCAATATTTTGATAACGTGCCCGAAGTAGCTTGGAACTTTTACATTGATGGTTATCAACCGGCTCAAAAATGGTTAAAAGAGCGCAAAGACAGAAAACTAGATTTTGAAGACATTTTACATTATCAAAGAATTATTGTTGCACTTACCAAAACAGGTAAATTAACGAAGGATATTGATACTATTTAATTTGTATAGTTTTTTAAGTTTAAACTGAAACGTTATATTCTTCCTTTATATCAATCAACTTTATTTTATTTCACAAGTTGTTGTTTCATCTCCATAACTAGCTTGATGATTATACTTACTGCATTTCTTTTTAGCTCCTGATTTAGAAACCGCACTTATTTGCTTATTTGATACCGTGGTTGTTGGAAAATGACTTAGAGTTTCAGTTTCGCATTCACAATTATATTTCTTACATCCAAAAACTATTATACTAATGATGATTATACAGGCTATCTTCATTTCTTAAAAATTAAAACTAACACCCACATCTGTTCTAATAGCATAAAAATAGCCACTTATTGGATTATCAACTAGTGGACTCAAAACTTGTCTATAAATATGTTCTAACTTAAGATACCAACGCTTATTTAATTTATAGTTTAATCCCACACCTAATAGCGCTGCTGGAAACAAGTTATACCAACCTGTATTTATATATTTATGGTCTGTTTGTTTTTCTTTATGTCCATCGGTATATAAAAATGTGGTGGTAGTTTTTCTATCTAATAACCAATTAGCCGACACGCCTACACTAGCATACATATTAAATTTATTTTTATTAATAAAATAAACATGTGCTTTAAATGGTATGCTTATAAAACGGTATCTGTAAATAGATTTTCGTTCAGGAATTGACATATAATTTCCCTGCCCTATATAAGGCAATGAGGGATCGTAAGTACCTCCAGTTGTAATAGCATTTAAAGCAGGCACATGAACTTTAGAACCCATTGAAGTGTATAAAACACCCAACTCGAGTGCAAGAATTTTTGATAATTGTAATTGAGTGTGCACACCCGATGTAAAAGCAAAAACACCCTTCTCCGAAATATTTGAACTAGCCGTAGAAGTATTGTAAGGTATCCTAAAACTATAATCGGGAGAAAAAGTAAATCCCACCGACCATTTTTGCATCATTGTGCTATCTTTTGTTTGTGCGAATACTAGCTGTGTTATGAATAACAAAAACAAAACTTGATATTTAACACATTTAATTTTCAACGCTATGCACGTTATTTGGTATTATAAATATAAGCAATTACCATTTAATTTTCAAGTACCTCAACCCAAGTGCTCGTTGATCTTTGAAAAAACAGTGGTAGCCTCGCTTACACTTTTAATACCTTCAATAGTAAGCCATAGCTTGCTATTTTTTTCTTTTAAGGCTGTTTGTTTGGGTGTTTTTTGTGCAAAGGAAAGCACCGCCTTAAACATAGGAGAGTTATAATACTCGCTATCTTGCTTGCTTAAAAAATAAGCTAACATTTTATTGTCTTTTAATGTAATTTTTTCAAAGCCCAATTTCATTGCAGCCCAGCGCATACGCACTACATTAATTAACTCTATTACTTCATTAGTAAAAGGACCAAAACGATCAAGCTAATTTTTTTCATTGTTAAATAAATATTCTTCTTTAGTTATGTTATCTAACTCGCGATACAATAATAAGCGCTCCGTAAGATTGCCTACATAAGTATCTGGTATTAGCAATTGTAAATCAGTATCTACAATGGTTTCTTTTACAAATTGCCTTGAAAAAACCGCCTTATCTTGGTTATTTGTATCCTCGCTATTATCCACAGATGTTTTATACCAATCTTCTTCTTTTAACTCTTCAATGGCTTCATTTAAAATTTTCATATAAGTATCAAAACCCATATCATTTATAAAGCCACTTTGTTCTCCTCCCAGTAAATTTCCAGCACCTCGAATATCTAAATCGCGCATGGCAATATGAAACCCACTACCTAAATCACTAAACTCTACAATGGCTTGCAATCGTTTACGAGCCTCGGTAGTCAGATTAATAAAAGGTGGTGTTAATAAATAACAAAATGCTTTTTTGTTGCTACGCCCTACCCTACCACGCATCTGGTGTAAATCGCTCAACCCAAAATTTTGAGCATCATTTATAATAATGGTATTGGCATTACTTATATCTAATCCCGATTCAATAATAGTGGTTGCCACCAGCACATCAAATTCGCCCTCAATAAATGATAGTAAGGTTTCTTCTAACTTATCGCCATCCATTTGGCCATGCCCTACTGCTACTTTGGCTTCTGGCACTAAGCGTTGCACAATACCCGCTACTTCTTGTATGTTTTGTACTTTATTATGTACTACATAAACTTGTCCGCCTCTAGCCAATTCATAGGCAATAGCATCTCTTAATAATTCTTCGCTAAAGGTAGAAAGCTCCGTTTGTACCGGATAACGATTAGGTGGCGGTGTAGAAATAACCGATAAATCTCTTGCGCCCATTAAACTAAACTGTAAGGTTCTAGGAATAGGCGTTGCTGTTAAGGTAAGCGTATCAACACTTGTTTTAAAAGTTTTGAGTTTATCTTTAATGCCAACACCAAATTTTTGTTCCTCATCAATAATTAATAAGCCAAGGTCTTTGTATTTTACTTCTTTACCTACAATTTTATGAGTGCCAATTAAAATATCAATTTTTCCTTCTTCTAATTTTTTTAAAATTTCTTTTGTTTCCTTAGCGGTTTTAAAGCGGTTTAAAAATGCAATGTTACAAGGCAAGTTGTGTAAGCGTTCGCTAAATGTTTTGTAATGTTGATAGGCCAAAATGGTAGTTGGTACCAATACTGCCACCTGCTTGCTATCGCACACAGCTTTAAAAGCAGCTCTTATAGCAATTTCTGTCTTTCCAAATCCAACATCACCACACACCAATCTATCCATAGGATGTGGCTTTTCCATATCCCGTTTTACATCGCTCGTTACTTTTACTTGGTCTGGTGTATCTTCATAAATAAACGAAGCCTCTAACTCGTGTTGCAAATAATTATCCTGCTGAAAACGATGACCAGCTTGTGTTTTACGTTGAGCATATAATTTTATTAAATCATACGCTACTTCTTTTACATTGCGTTTTGTTTTTTGTTTTAAGGTATTCCAAGTTGTTGAGCCAATTTTATCTATGCGAGGCACATTACCTTCCTTACCTGTGTATTTGCTAATGCGGTGTAAACTATGTATGCTTACATATAAAAAATCATTATCCTTATACACTAATTTAACCGCCTCTTGCTCCTTACCATTTACCTGTAGTTTCACTAATCCGCCAAAACGCCCAATGCCATGATCGATATGCGTTACAAAATCGCCTGGGTTAAGCGATAAAATTTCTTTTAGCGTCAGTGCTTCAGCTGTTTTATATCGAGTTTCTTTTAAATGAAAACGATGATAACGTTCAAAGATTTGATGATCGGTATAACAAGCAATTTTTAAATCGTGGTCAATAAATCCTTCGTGAATATTCATAGAAACGTGTTCTATTAAACTATCCGCGGTGCGATGTTCTTTCGCCAATAAATCATTAAAAATGGTGGTTAATCTATCGGCTTGTTTTACGTTATCAGTAGTAAGATAATTTTTATAACCCTTGGCTTTATTGGCTTTTAAATCGTTAATCAGTAAATCGAAATTTTTATTAAATTGCGGTTGCGGACTTTGATTAAAACTCACCGTTTGGCTTGATATATGCGCCTGAATACCATATTCAATAAGCGAATAAGGTTTTATAAGTTCAAGAAACTCATGAGCATTAATATACAACTCGCTAGGCTTCAAATGGGTTACTTCTCCTGATAAATCGGCGAATATTTTCTCTGCCTTATCTATTTGTTTCTGAATAGTATCTTTTGCAAACAACACATCATCAAAACAAATAATTGTGTTACTCGATAAATAATCAAATACAGGTTGCCTTACTTCTATAACTTCGCTCGATTGTATATTGGGGATAATCGTTACAAAATCATATTGATGATTGGACAACTGCGAAATAGGATCGAAAGTTTTAATGGCCTCTACATCGTTTCCAAATAATTCGATACGATATGGTAACTCATGAGCAAAAGAATACACATCTATAATTCCGCCACGGATGGCATATTGCCCAGGTTCAGAAACAAAATCGCAAAATTCAAAATCGTAGCTATTTAAAAATTCCTGAATAAATTCAAGGCTCAACTTTTCACCTTTCTTAATCACTAAGGTATTTTTACTAAGGCTAGTTCGCGAAGCTACTTTTTCGGCCAAGGCCGCCGCATAAGTAACTACAACACCTGCATAATTTTCTTTACTTAAATAGCTTAAGGTTTCGGCACGTTCTTGAACCGAGGCATTACTCGTTTTTTCTTCTTTGTAAGGTATTTTATAACTCTCAGGAAAATAATGAATATTTTTTTCAGGCAGTAAGGATTGTAAATCGTTTAATAGATAAGCTGCTTTCTCTTTATCGTTGCACACTACAAACATATTTTGCTTAGTGTTTTGAAAAATATCGTTGATAATAAAAGACAAAGAAGACCCGCGCAAACCTGAAAAATACTGATTAGTATTAAAATGAGTTTGCTTTTGTTGTAAAGTGCTCCAATAAATGCCGTTCCACCACATGTTGAGAGCGTGAAGATACGTTTTTTAGCGAGATACTGCCTATACCTTCACGAATATTTATTGTGTCTTAGACATAAATACTATAAAAAATTAACAAAAATATATTGTTGAAAAGTTAGCAATTGACTTCCATTTAAAAGCGGTATTCGGTTTATTTTTGTTTGTATTAAATAATAAGAGAATGAAAACATATTATGCCCTTATTTTATCTGGTTTATATCTTCTTACTTCTTGCGTACCGCAACGAGTAGCCGAAGAAACTAAATCAAAGCTAACAAATTGTGAAACCGAGTTAGCAGCATCAAAAAAACTAGCCTCAGAAACCGAAGCTAAAAATGCCGAGATGAAAGAGCAGATTGAAAAAGACACCAAAGCTATTGAAGGTTTGCAAAGAGATACATCTGTATTAGGTTCTAACCTAAGATTACTAACCAATAAATACGATAAACTAAACTCGGTAAACGATCAATTGTTAGATAAATACAATCGTTTATTAGCTGGCTCAGAAAAAGATAATGCAGCTTTGAGCGGAAAGTTACAAACCACACAAGAGCAATTACTAAAAAAAGAAGATGAGTTAAAAGCGCTTGAAGCAAAACTAAACAAACAACAACAAGAGTTAGACATGCTTTCGGCTGAACTTAAAAAACGGGAGGCTCGTGTAGCTGAACTTGAAAACATTTTAAAACAAAAAGATCAAGCTACCGCCGATTTAAAAAAGAAATTAAGCGATGCACTAATGGGCTTTGAAGGAAAGGGATTAACCATTACACAAAAAAACGGAAAAGTGTATGTTAGTATGGATGAATCCTTATTATTTGAAAGCGGTAAAACAGCCGTTCAATCTAAAGGTGTAGAAGCTTTAAAAAATTTGGCCAAAGTATTAGAACAAAATCCAGATATTAACGTAATGGTTGAAGGACATACCGATGATGTGCCAATGAAAGGAAGCGGCGATATTAAAGATAACTGGGATTTAAGCGCCATGCGTGCAACATCAGTTACAAAAATTATTTTACAAAACTCTGCAACCGACCCTAAACGCATTATTGCGGCTGGTAGAGGTGAGTTTTTTCCAATTGACCCAGCTAAAACTGCCGAAGCACGTAAAAAAAATCGTAGAACCGAAATTATCTTAACACCTAAGTTAGATGAATTATTAAAAGTATTAGAGAATAATTAATAAAAAAAACAACAATCAAAAAAACGACTGAAAATGGGAATGATTAAAGAATTTAAAGATTTTGCCATGCGCGGCAATGTTATCGACCTTGCTGTGGGTGTAGTAATTGGCGGTGCATTTAATAAAATTGTCTCGTCACTAGTAGAAGACATTATTACACCAGCTATTCTTACGCCAGCATTAAAAGCAGCTAATTTATCCGATTTAGCAGCTCTTACTATTCCAGGAACAGCTATTAAATATGGTAATTTTATTTCAAATATCATTTCATTTATTATCGTAGCTTTTGCCTTATTTATGGTAATCAAAGGAATTAATAAAATGAATAAGAAAGAAGAAGCTGCACCTGCGGCTCCGCCTGAGCCTTCAAGTACCGATAAATTATTAATGGAAATTAGAGATTCATTAAAGAAATAAACAAAAGAGGCTGAATAAAAATTCAGCCTCTTTTATTTTATTAGTGGTGGTGATGACCACCTGGCCCGTGAACGTGCCCGTGATCTAATTCTTCGGCGGTTGCCTCTCTAATATCTAAAATTTCGCCTACAAAATGTAAATGATGATCGGCTAATGGATGATTAAAATCCATAGTAACTGTAGTATCTTCAATTTTTACTACAAAACCCATTAATTGATTGCCATCTGCATCGTTCATCATTAATTCCTCGCCTTCTTTCACACGCTCTTCATCAAATTTTCCATCTACATAGAAAGCCTCTTTAGGAATTTTTACAATCATTTCGTTGTCTGATAAACCATACGCCTTAGCGGGTTCAATTTTAAAATCAAACTTATCGCCTACTTTTTTATTAATTAGATTAAGTTCAAAATCTGGAAGTAACTGCCCTACGCCAAATAGAAATACAAAAGGATGTTCGGTACTTGTTTGTTCCACTAATTGGGGCGCTTCATTTTCGAGGTGAGATGATAAATGATAATTTACCGATACCACTTTGTTTTTACTAATTGTCATATTGATGTTTATTTTTTGTTATGTTTAAATATCGAACTTAATACCTTGTGCTAAGGTTAATTTTGTTCCGTAATTAATTGTGTTTGTTTGACGGCGCATATACGCTTTCCAGCTATCCGAACCACTTTCTCTACCGCCACCTGTTTCTTTTTCTCCACCAAAGGCGCCACCAATTTCAGCGCCACTTGTGCCTATGTTTACATTCGCAATTCCGCAGTCGCTACCAGAAGCTGAAAGGAAGCGTTCCATCTCACGCATATTTAATGTGTAGATAGATGAAGATAAGCCTTGAGGTACTCCGTTTTGTAATTCAATTGCTTCTTCAATCGTTTTATACTTCATAATGTAAAGTATTGGTGCAAATGTTTCGTGTTGCACAATTTCAAAATCATTTTTAGCCTCGGCAATACAAGGTTTTACATAGCATCCACTCTCATATCCTTTTCCTTCTAACACGCCACCTGGCACAATAAATTTACCACCCTCAGCAATTACTCGCTCAATAGAAGTTAAATAATCTTTTACAGCATTTTTATCAATAAGTGGACCTACATGATTTTTTTCATTTAATGGATCACCAATCACTAATTGTTTGTAGGCATTAATTAATTTGTTTTTTACATCATCATAAATATCTTCATGAATGATTAATCGGCGAGTAGAGGTACAACGTTGCCCAGCAGTTCCAACTGCACCAAATACAATACCCGGTAAACTTGTTTGCAAATCGGCATGATTAGAAATAATAATGGCATTATTTCCTCCTAATTCTAAAATTGAACGACCAAAACGTGCTGCTACTTTTGCCCCAACAATTCTTCCTACACGTGTAGAACCTGTTGCAGAAACTAAAGGAACTCTGCCATCTTCACACATTTTTTCTCCAATAGAACCAGGGCTTACTAATAAACAAGAAATACCTTCTGGTAAATCGTTAGCAGCTGCTACTTCATTCCAAATATGATGACAAGCCACCGCACACAAAGGCACTTTACTGGATGGTTTCCACACACACACATCACCACATATCCAAGCTAAAGCCGTGTTCCAATTCCAAACTGCTACTGGAAAATTAAATGCTGAAATAATCCCTACAATTCCAAGTGGATGCCATTGCTCATACATACGGTGGTTTTCTCTTTCCGAATGCATGGTTAAACCATATAACTGACGAGATACACCAACAGCAAAATCGCAAATATCAATCATTTCTTGTACCTCTCCCAAACCTTCTTGATACGATTTTCCCATCTCGTATGATACTAAGCGACCTAAATCTTCTTTTTTAGCACGAAGCTTTTCACCAAACTGACGTACAATTTCACCACGTTTTGGAGCAGGCACATTACGCCATACTTTAAATGCCTCGCTGGCAACTTGTATTACTTTTTCGTAATCCGATTCGTTGGCCACTTTTACTTTTGCTATTAATTTCCCATCTACTGGGCTATATGATTCTATTATATCACCACTTGCAAAGAAATTTTTACCAGTTGAACATCCATCATTGATGTCTTTTATTCCTAATGCTTTTAATACCTTTTCCATAATTTGTCTTAATCTGATTATTAAAAATTTTTGAAGGCTAAATATAACCTAATATAATTAACTTATCAAGTTAATTCATCGCTTATAATGCTTAATTAATCCTTTATTTAGATTTTTTTAAGGTTAATCAATAGTTGCTATAACCTTTAACTCAATAGCAATTGGTGTTGGCAAACAGTTTATTTCGATGGTTGTTCTACAAGGTGGGTTTTCTTTAAAATATTCGGCCCACAATTTATTATAGGTTGAAAAATCATCTTTCATATTAGTTAAAAACACTTGCACATCTACTATTTTATCCCAACTGCTTCCAGCATCTTCTAAAATATATTTAATGTTTTTAAATACCGAATGGCATTGCGCTTCAATATCATAACTTACAATTTTTCCATTTTCATCTAACTCAACGCCTGGTATTTTTTTAGTGCCTCTTTCGCGAGGACCAACCCCGCTTAAAAATAACAAATTACCAACACGGCGAGCATGTGGATATAAGCCAACTGGCTCAGGCGCTTTAGAAGATTCTATACTATTACTCATACTTTTTAAATTAAGGTGTTACTTCAATAACTATATTTTTATCGTTTAAACTAACATTATCTTTTTGAATTAATTTTTTAGTGCCTTGATGTACCGTAATCCACTTTTTCTTGGATTTACTAGCGGTTTTTTGATCAATTTTAAAACTACCGTCTAAGGTCGTATAACATTGTCCGATAATTTGTTCTTTGCAATCTTCTCCATCTGTTTGGCATTGAGTATAAGTTATTAATAAATTGTAAATACCCTCGCCAGTGGTAGCATTAACTACTTTACCTGCAATACTTGTTTTTTTGGTATCACACGACCAAAATAACAAAGGAAAAATACACATGCAGATTATTATTTTCTTCATCATCATTTTATTTTTTATTTAAAAGCATTCCAACCCTGTGCGGTAATAGGGTGCGAAGTGCCTGATTTAGCAATTAAATTCACGCCGCTTTCTTTAGGGGTGATATGACCGATAACTGTTACCTGACGAGTATCTTTTATTTTTTCATAATCACTCATAGGAATTGTAAAAAGCAACTCATAATCTTCTCCGCCACTTAGCGCACACACTGTTGGATCTAAATTAAATTCTCTTGCTAATTCATACGCTTGAATATCAATAGGAATTTTGTCTTCATATAATTCGCAACCAACTTGAGATTGCTTACAAAGATGCAATAACTCAGAAGCTAAACCATCACTTACATCAATCATGCTAGTAGGTGTAATATTTAGTTGATGTAAAATATCCACCACATCAACTCTTGCTTCGGGCTTTAATTGCCTTTCTAAAATATAATCATTTCCGTCTAAATCGGGTTGAACATTTGGATTATCTTTAAACACAAATTTTTCGCGTTCCAATAGCTGTAAGCCCATGTAAGCTGCTCCCAAATCACCGCTCACGCACAGTAAATCTTTTTCTTTAGCACCATTTCTATACACAATTTGTTCGGGCAATGCTTCACCCAAAACAGTTACACTAATAATTAATCCGCTTTGAGAAGAGGTGGTATCACCGCCTATTAAATCTACATTATATTTTTTACAAGCAAATAAAATACCTGCATAAAGTTCTTCTAATGCCTCTACCGAAAAGCGACTAGATGCGGCAATACTCACTGTAACTTGCTTTGGCTTGGCATTCATAGCACATATATCCGATAAATTCACAATAACCGATTTATAACCTAAATGTTTTAATGGCACATACGTTAAATCAAAATGAATACCTTCAATTAACATATCGGTAGAAACTAAAGTATGAGCTGAACCATCATACTTTATAACAGCTGCATCGTCTCCAATTCCTTTTTTGGTAGAGGCGTTATACAATTCAACATGTTCAGTTAAATGATCAATAAGTGCAAATTCTCCTAAAGATGATAACTCGGTTCTTTCTTTATTTTCAAGCATAATAAGTGTAATAGTTTATTTTAATTTCACGCACACGTTTTTTGGTTCGGTAAAGAAATCAAGCGCATCAAAACCACCCTCTCTTCCAACTCCCGAAGATTTTACACCTCCAAAAGGCGTTCTTAAATCTCGCAACAACCAGCAATTAATCCACACAATGCCCGTGTGTAAATTTGAGGCTACTCGATTTGCTTTAGTAATATCTTGTGTCCAAACGGTAGAAGCCAAGCCATAAATAGTTGAGTTAGCATATTGCAACACTTCATCTTCGTTATCAAACGGCATGATAGTAACAACTGGACCAAATATCTCTTCTTGGTTGGTTCGGCAATCAAAGCTTAAGCCTTCGATAATGGTTGGCTCAACATAATATCCGTTTTCAAACTCACCTGCTACTTTTGCTGCTTTTCCACCACACAATATTTTTCCACCTTCTTGTTTGGCTAATTCAATGTATGATAAAATTTTTTCTTGGTGAGGTTTAGAAACCACCGCTCCAATTTTTGTTTTTTCATCTAACGGAGCGCCCACTACCAGCTTTTGAGTTTTAGCTACAAAATCTGCTTTAAACTTTTCATAAATGGAACGTTCTACAAAAATACGAGAACCACATAAGCAAATTTGACCTTGATTAGCAAACGAAGACAACATGGTAGTTGACAACATTTTATCATAATCACAATCTGCAAAAATGATGTTAGGGTTTTTTCCTCCCAACTCTAATGATAATTTTTTAAACATAGGCGCTGCTATGCTTGCTATTTGCGCACCCGTTTTGGTTCCTCCAGTAAACGATATAAGTGGAACATCAGTACTACTTACAATGGCATTTCCAATTTTATGTCCATAACCATGCACAATATTTAATACACCCTTAGGCAACCCAGCCTTTATACAAATTTCGGAAAGCAAATAAGCAGTCATGGGTGTTACCTCAGATGGTTTAGCTACCACCGTGCAACCGGCAGCAAGTGCTGGTGCAATTTTCCAACTAAATAAATATAAAGGTAAATTCCAAGGAGAAATACAACCCGCTACACCCACAGGTTGACGCAGGGTGTAATTAATAGCTGTATCTTCCATACTATGCGCATGAGCAGCATAATGTAAAATACCTGTACCATAAAAATGAAAATTAGCCGCCGCTCTAGGTATATCTACCGACTTAGCTAAATGTAATGGTTTACCATTGTCAATGCTTTCTGCTTTAGCTAAATCCATTAATTGTTCTTCAATCAACGAAGCTATCTTTAGCAAATACTTTGAACGGATTTCTTTTGGTGTATTACTCCAGGATTTAAACGCTTCCTTTGCCGCTGCAATTGCTTTCTCAGCATCGCGTTCATCGCTATCTGGTATAAGCGAATAAACAACACCTCTTGAAGGATCGTAATTATCTATGTATTGATTTGAAATGGGAGTAACTAATTCACCATTAATGTAATTCTGAATTTTAATCATAACTCAAAAAAGTAGTTTACTAAGGTAAGCATTTTGAATGTGTTTTAAAGATAAAAATCTTGTTAATTATCAAAGTTAAATCCTTATTTTAGCATTATCTTTATTTTAACTTCATGCGATATCTATCGTTTATTATAATAGGCTTAATTTTTACTTTAGAGACTTTATCTCAGGATAAAATCTATTTAACTTCTGGTACAAAAATTAATGCTAAAGTTACCGAAATAGGCACAGTAAATATTAAATATAAAGATGCTTCCAACTTAGATGGCCCCAATTACGTTGTTTCAAAACAAGACATTGTTTTAATTGAGTACCAAAATGGAGTGATTGATGTACTAAATGATAACCCACGAACTACCGCCCCAACACTAGTTGAAAATGAGATGAAAACCACGGAGGTTCCATTAAAAAAGAAACCAACAAGCGAAAAAACAAAACAAGAATTAAATCTTTATTACTTAAATAATAGCATGATTAGTATTAACGCCTTGGCCTTAGCTAATGGCGATTTAACTTTTATGTACGATCATGATTTTATGAATAACCATTTATCGGCAACCTTTTTGGGAGGTTATAATTTCAATTCGCGCATGGGTGGCTTAAACCTTGCTATTGCCGATTCTAAAAGTGCTGCCCGAAAAAAATTTGATATAGGCGCTGGTTTAAATGTTATGCCAAGAAACAACCGCAGGGTTCAATATTTTGCTGGTTTGTTAGTAAAATACATGGCGTACAACTACAAAGACGTGATAGATACCACTAACAATCAAAAAATATTTAAAGATGCAAAGGCATATCAAATTGGTGTTATGATTTCCAATGGTTGGGTGTTTAAAATTTCACCAAGTTTTAATTTTAAGTTATTCGGTGCCATTGGTGCTCCTATTAATTCTACCGCTTTAGATCCTAGATATAACGGTTTACCAAAAGTGTATTTAGGATATTGTTTTGGTTATCGTTTTTAAATGAAGTTATTATCTTATATATTTTGCTTGATGGCTTGTGTTATTTCACTTCAAATGAAATCGCAGGATAGAATTATTTTAAGATCGGGTAAAGTTATTCCTTGTCAACTTATCTCTGTAAACAATAAAGAAATAACATATAGAGACACTTCTGCACTGGCTAAAGACACCACCATGAATACAAGCGATGTATTAATGACAGAGTATCAATCAGGAGGCATTTATACTTTTTCTAAACCCATGTCATTTACCCAAGGAACAATTACAGCAACCACTTATACTACTTATAACACAGAAACCAGAGCACAGCGTAAAGAGCGAATACTAAAAGAATGGAAAGATAAGGAAGTTTTATTACCAAATAATATTATCGGATTTTATATTCCAGAGATAGCATTTGGGCGACTAACAGTTTCGTACGAACGCTTAATTGCTAATAAATCTATCGGCATTACAATTCCGGTGAGTCTTACTTACGACGCCTTAGGCGCACTTGCCGAGTTCTCATCTAATAATACAAATGCTAGTAACACAAATACCAATTCTACAAATAGTCAAACAACAACTTCAACACCAAAAAAGCGAAACGTAGGAACAGGTGTAATTGCTGGAATTGACATAAATTATTATCACGACTTAAAACCAAGATTAAAATATTTTTTTGGTCCACGTGTGAGATACGGAACGGATATGGCGTTAGGTGGAATTGAAGGATTTACTTTTCAATTACAAAACGGATTATTAAAAAGTAGCAGGGAGCGAACCGTTAGTTCAATAGCTATTGGATTTGGATTTGCTCAATTGTCTGAAAATTATGCACGCTCTTTGGGGCTTGGCACTTATAAACATTATTTTCCGTGGGCATCATTCACTTGGCGATTAGGACTTAGGTTATAACGTTGTTCATACCCAGCATTTCCTTGCAAGCCTCCGCAATGTACAATTAAAAGTTTATCATCTGGTTTTATCTTTTTTTGATTTATATAATCAAACGCTGCGTAAAAAGACTTGACAGTATAAACGTAATCTAACGGAATGTGATAGGTACTTTCAAAAAAATGTTTAAACTCTAATAATTCTTTTGTATGCTTTGCATAACCACCAAAATGGTAGGCGTTAAGCATTTCAGCTTGTTGATACAGACTATTAGCTTCATATTTTAAAACATTAACACCAAATAAATATTGATGCGGTAATAATGATTGTGCCATACCGTTAAAGGTTGCTCCTGTTCCAACTGCACAAAATAGTTTATTATAAATATTGGTTTGAGTAGTTAAAATTTCTTGACAACCTTTTTCTCCTAACAAGTTATTTCCACCCTCTGGTATTATAAAAGCTGTTGGATACATATAATGTAATCGTTGCAAATAAGCGCCATCTGTTTTTTGCGCATATTCATTACGACTTACAAATAATAAATTCATACCGTGTTGCTTGGCATAACTTAATGTAGGGTTTGTTTGAGCGCTTTCTTCTCCTCTTATGATACCGTAAGATTGTAAGCCTGCTTTTTTACAAGCAACTGCCGTAGCTACAATGTGATTAGAAAATGCACCGCCAAATGTGATAATACTGTCTTTTCCTGCCAACTTAGCTTGTTGTAAATTATACTTGAGCTTAAACCATTTGTTACCCGAGATATCCTTATCTAATAAATCTAGCCTTAATACGCCAATAGAAATGGATTGATATGTTATAATATCTATTTGAGTTCTTAATTCTATCATATACTAATACCAAACATCTACACAAAAAAGTAACTCATTTCTTTGGTTACTATATAATCCATTATAATAAAAATTAGGTTTTTCAGAATTTAAATGCCTAGTTTCTAAACTTATCGCCATATTTCTCAATGGTTTAAACTCTACCCCTATAGTTGCTCCAATTGTATACTTCCCCATATTACTACCAAATGATAGTATCTCATCCTCATCACTAAACCATTCTCCTCTTAAATAAAATCCAAAAAATTTTGAAGTTTGATGTTTAAAAAGTAGTAATGCGCTATTCATATACGCAGTAGTATTTTTATTAGAATTTAATAACTTAGAGTGTTCTTGGCTACCCAAATTAAATTCCCCCGCAAAAGAAAATTTGCTCTTTTGATAGATAAAATACAAATTATTATAATATCTCTGTTTCTTTAGGGCAATTGAATCAGGGGTTTCATCTCCAGTTATAAAATTATATGTAATTGATAATTCTTTAATTGGAGAGAATATTATAGATGTACCAAATAATTTATTACGATTATTTTCTATAATTGAATTAAAACTATTAAATGTATTGATTTGAAGACTCAACTTCTTATTAATTAAGTATGTTAGTTTCACTCCTGAAAAAAAGTAAGGCTCATATACATTAGCTAAGGTCATACTAGAAGTTACATTTTCTCTTGGTTGAGTACTTTCAAGACCAATATGTGATTTAAATACTCCAACATCTACCCATAAATGCTTTAATACCTCAAATCCAGCATTAGCTTCCTGAATCATATTGAATTTACTTGGCCATGTGCTCTCTGCTATATCACCAAAATGAATTGCTATATTACTTCTTAGCCTATTGGAAGTATAATTAAATGACAACAAAAGCATATTTAACCCTATTTGCTTATTTCTCGCAGCCATTGTAGCATGTTTCACATAACTTGAATTATTATCTTCAGTATAAAAAGCATAATATGTACTTACATAAGCTCCTATCTCTAAATTATTATTTAACAAACTATCATTCTGCATTCTCTTGTTTTGAAATGTCACATTAGTATCAGTTCTTTGAAATATTAAACGTTTATCAACTATTAAAGAATCTCTCTGTGCAATTATAACTTCATTAAGGAATATTAAACAGATTATTATAGTATATTTACAGAAATGTTTCATGAAACAAAGGTAGATTAATTCATTCATGTTCAATAAAAAATTAGACCCCGAAGATTATTATTATAGCCCCGAGGGATATATCATTTTTACTGAGAAATACCTTTTAAAAAGAGGGTATTGTTGTAAAAACGGTTGCAAACATTGCCCTTACGGTTACAATAAAAAAACAGGCGAGATAGATAAAAACAAAAAATAAGCGCCTATTATCTATATTTTATTACATTTGATATACAATAACCACTTATTATGATTAAGTTTTCTGAGCTTAGCCCTAATCAAATTAATTATGCCAATATAGGCTTAATGGTTATTTCTGCAATACTTGCTTTTATTTTACCTTTTGAACTTTTTTTGTTTTCTTATGCTGTATTAGGCCCATTACATTATTTAACTGAAATAGGCTGGCTACACAAAAAAAATTATTACACCAAAGGTAAGTATGATTTTATAGCATTGGGTATTCTATGTTTTTTGGTATTTTATTTTTCATTTATTCAACCAGCAAAATCAAACACCCAAATTCCGAACATTATCTTATATGCTGCATTAATATCTCTTATTTTTGTATTTATAAAAGATACGCTCTATCGCCTTGTATTAGCTGTTTTAGCATTTGTTGGAATTGCATTAGCGCAAGTAGGCGATAATTATTTTATTTGGATTGGTGTTTTTTTACCAACCATTATTCATGTTTTTATTTTCACATGGGCTTTTATGTTTTATGGCGTGTTAAAAAACAAATCCTTTTCTGGATATTTATCAGTTGTAGCTTTAATAGTCATTGCTTTATCTTTTTTTATAATTAAAGCCCCAGGATTACAGTATCAGGTGTCTGCTTATGTTACCAAAAGCTACGACTTGTTTTATTTATTAAATAAATTTTTAATTAACCTGTTTGGTTTACAAACCACTGAAACCAATACAGATGCCATTGTATATCAAACCAATGCAGGATTTATTGTTATGCGATTTATTGCTTTCTCTTACACCTATCATTACCTTAATTGGTTTTCTAAAACCTCCGTTATTCAATGGCATAAGGTGTCTAAAAGGTCATTATTTATTACCATACTTTTGTGGATAATTTCAGTGGCTTTATATCTTGTAGATTACAGCGTTGGATTAAAAGCCTTGTATTTCTTGAGTTTTCTGCATGTTTTCTTAGAATTCCCACTCAATATTACTTCATTTTACGGTATCGCCCAGTCAATTTTTTCAATTAAGAAATAGCATTTTTTATCCATGCAATCAGATAAAAACTGTATATTAGGGGTTCAAAAAATGAGTTGTGAAAATATCCAAAGAATATAAAATAGGTATTGTTGTAACGGCTGCCATTGCAGTTTCTATTTGGGGATTTAATTTTTTAAAAGGCTTCAATTTATTTAGTCATCAATATGAATTATATGCTGTATATCCTAAGATTGATGGGCTTATTGAAGCTAATCCATTATTAATAAATGGGTACAAAGTAGGTCAAATTAATAAAATCTCTTTAACACCTGATAATAACGGAAGTTATAAAGTATTGGTAAAGTTTTTATTAACCGAAGATGTAAAAATTCCAAAACACTCTATTGCTAGAGCTATTAGTTCCGATTTATTAGGCTCTAAAGCAGTGGAAATTATTTACAGTAATTCTCCTGAATTTGTAGAATCGGGCGATACTTTAATTGCTGAAACCGAAGAAGGGCTTAAAACAACCGTTAGTAAACAACTAGCTCCATTACAAAAAAAGGTAGATGTATTACTCTCATCTGTGGATTCGGTGATGACAATTGTGCAAGTAGTGCTTAATGATAAAACACGCGACAACCTTAACAAATCTTTTGAAAGTATAAAAAAAGCGATTCAAAGTTTAGAACAAACCGCTTATAAATTAGATGATTTAGTTGCCTCAGAAAAATCAAAAATTTCTAGCATTCTTACTAAACTAAATTCGTTAGCTGGAATGCTTGAGAAAAATACAGGAAGAATTGACAATATTATTGGAAATCTTAGTACGCTTTCAGATAGTGTGGCTAAATCAAGTTTAAAATCAGCTATTGATGAAGCGGATAAAACATTGGCTGAGTTAAATAAAGTAATGGCACAAATAAACTCAGGACAGGGCTCCTTAGGTAAAATTATTAAAAACGATTCGTTGTATAATAATCTTAATAAATCTAGTGAAGACTTAGATAAACTACTTAAAGATTTAAGAATTAATCCTGAACGCTATATTCATTTCTCGTTATTTGGAAGAAAAGACAAAAACAAACCAATTGATTAACAAATAATTTAAAGACTACATGATTTCTATTATCATTTTTGGCTTACTCATCACTTTAGGTTCCACTTTATTTTTTATCAATGCAAAAAAAATTCGCCGAAATATTTTGCTTGGAAAAGACATAGAAATAAAAGACAATAAAGCAGAGCGCATTAAAACTATGGTATTAATTGCACTAGGGCAAAAGAAAATGTTTGCTCGTCCTATTCCTGCTATTTTACACTTATTTTTATATGCTGCTTTTATTATCACACAAATTGAATTAATTGAAATTGTATTTGACGGATTTACAGGACACCATCGCGCTTTTAGAGCCTCCTTAGGCGGGTTTTACACTTTTATGATTAGCCTTATAGAAATACTATCTGTACTGGCGTTTATTGGTACACTGGCGTTTTTATACCGTCGTAATTTATTAAAAGTACCTCGTCTTACCATGAATGAATTAAATGGTTGGCCTAAGTTAGATGCTAATATTATTTTATTAATGGAGTTTACTTTAATTTGTTTCATTTTTATGATGAATGGTGCAGATGAAGTACTTTATCAAAGAGGTGATTCTCACGCTCAAAACTTAGGTGATACCTCATTTGGTTTCACGATTAGTCAGTATGTTGGTCCTTTAATTTATAACGGTATGCCTACACCTGGCTTACATGTTATTGAGCGCATAGGCTGGTGGGGACACATTGTAATGGTGTTTGCTTTTTTAAATTACCTACCTAAATCAAAACATCTACACATCTTATTAGCTTTTCCAAACACCTATTTTTCAAACCTTAAAAACAAAGGGCAATTCAATAACTTATTTGAAGTTACCGATGTTGTAAAACCAAACTTCGACCCAAGCTACCAACCCGTGTTAGATCCAAATGCGCCTATCAAATTTGGAGTGAAAGATGCTACTGATTTAACTTGGAAAAATCTATTAGATGCCTACTCTTGTACAGAGTGCGGGCGTTGCACAGCATCTTGTCCGCAAAACATTACAGGTAAAAAATTATCACCTCGTAAAATTATGATGGACACTAGAGATAGAATTGAAGAAATAGGAAGGAACATGGACGCCAATAAAGGCACTTTTGTTGATGATGGAAAAAGTTTATTGGGCGATTACATCTCATCTGAAGAAGTATGGGCTTGTAACACTTGCAACGCTTGTGTAGATGCTTGCCCTGTAAATATTGACCCATTAAATATCATCGTGGGTTTACGCCAGCAATTAGTATTAGAACAAAGTATCGCACCTAATGAACTAAATGGCATGTTTTCGAATATAGAAAATAATGGCGCCCCTTGGCAGTTTAGTCCATCAGACCGAGCTAATTGGATAAATGAAAACTAAGCATTTTATAATTTTTTAAAACCATGGAACCACTAAAAGTACCAACAATGGCCGAAAAAATGGCCAACGGTGAAATACCAGATATATTATTTTGGGTTGGATGTGCAGGAAGTTTTGACGATAGAGCCAAAAAAATTACCAAAGCCATCGTGCGTATTCTTAACCATGTAAATGCAAACTTTGCAGTACTTGGCGTAGAAGAATCATGTACGGGCGATCCTGCAAAACGTGCAGGTAACGAGTTCTTATTTCAAATGCAGGCCATGCAAAATATTACTGTGTTAAATGGATATAACGTTAAAAAAATTGTAACAGGTTGTCCGCACTGTTTTAACACCATTAAAAATGAGTATCCACAACTTGGCGGACAGTACGAAGTAATACATCATACCGAACTCATACAACAACTCATTAACGAAGGAAAACTTAAAGTACAAGGTGGCGAATTTAAAGGAAAGAAAATAGTATTTCACGACCCTTGCTACTTAGGCAGAGCCAATGATGTATATGAAGCACCGCGCGAGGTAATTCAAAAACTAGATGCAGAATTAGTTGAAATGAAAAGAAGTCGTGCTAAAGGATTTTGTTGTGGAGCAGGTGGTGCACAAATGTTTAAAGAAGCTGAAAAAGGAAATAAAGAAGTAAATGTAGAAAGAACAGAAGAAGCCTTATCGCACCAACCAGACGTAATTGCTGTAGGATGCCCATTTTGTAATACAATGATGACAGATGGCGTAAAACACTTTAATAAAGAGAATAGCACCAAAGTGCTTGATGTAGCCGAACTTATTGCTAATGCCAACGATTTGTAAATTATGAAAGTTTTTTTGCACCTATTCATTATTGGTTCTATTGTATTTGGATTTGCTTGTAATACAAAACCAAAAATTTCTGAAGAAGAGAAAAGTCATGCCGATTCATTAATGAAAGTAATTAATCTTCCAGAACTAACTGCCCTAAATAAAAAAATATTAGACGATCCAAACAACCCAGAGCTATATAATCAAAGAGCGAAAATTTACTTACAATATAAGCAATTTGAAGAAGCTATCAATGATGCAAATAGAGCCATCCGAATAGATACTAACCAAGCATCGTTTTACCTAACTAAAGTAGATGTGTATTTTGCAAACAACGAAACACGTAATGCAAAAGACGTTTTAGAAAATACCGTAAAACGATTTCCTGAGAATACAGATGCTTTATTAAAACTAGCAGAGATATATTATTTTGTAAAACAATATGAAAATGCCTTTGCTAAAATAAATGCCGCTCTTAAAATAAATGAGAATTTGGCAAAAGGCTATTACCTAAAAGGCAACATTTACAAAGAAACAGGAGATACAGGTAAAGCTATCTCGAGTTTACAAACTGCCATTGAACAAGACAATAAAAACACAGGTATTTATGTTGATTTAGGACTAATTTATGCAGGCAAAAAAAATCCTTTAGCTTTTGAATACTATAATACGGCTATTAATCTTGACCCTAAGAATATACAAGCGCTATATGCCAAAGCTAAACTACATCAAGATTTAGCACAATATAAAGAAGCAGAAGAATTATACAAACAAATAACCACTATTAACCCTAATCACGCTTTTTCATTTTATAATTTAGGAGCAATAGAATTTAGTGTAAAAAATAATCCTACATCCGCCATTGATTATTTTACTAGAGCAATAGCTGCTAACGAACGATATGCGGAGGCTTATTTTGCTAGAGGAGCCTGTTACCAAGCCATAAATGAAAATGAGAAGGCTTCACTTGATTATCAAATTTGCCTAAAACTTAGTCCTAATAACGAAAATGCCATTGAGGGACTAAACTCATTAAGTAAATAAAAAAACCTCGGTATTGCCGAGGTTTTTTTAATAAGAATAAATTATCTAAAAATTATGCTTCTGTATTTTCTGCTGGTGCATCTGCTGCAGGTGCATCATTAGCTGGTGCTTCTTCGGCAACTGGTGCATTTTTAGCTGCAACTTTAGCTGCTTTAGCTGCTTTAGTAGCTGCTTCTGCTTTTAATTTTTCAGCTGCTGCTTTTTTAGCATTAGCAGATAGGTTATCTTTTTTGCTGTTAATTTTTCCAGCTTTTTGATCTAACCATTTTGCAAAACGCTCTTCAACTTGTGCTTCAGTTAAAGCGCCTTTCTTTACACCGTCTAATAAGTGTTTTTTCATTAAAACACCTTTGTACGACAAAATAGCTCTGCAAGTATCTGTAGGTATTGCACCATTTTGTAACCATTTTAATGTTGAATCGAAATTCAAATCAATTGTTGCAGGGTTGGTGTTAGGATTGTAAGTTCCTAATTTTTCGATAAATGCTCCGTCTCTTGGTGCACGACCATCCGCTGCTACAACGTGAAAGAAAGCTGAATCTTTCTTACCGTGTCTTTGTAGTCTAATCTTTACTGCCATTTTTCTGTTTTTTAAAAGTTTGGGGCGCAAATATCGGTAAAATTCTTTAAAGATTAGCCATTTTTCAAAAAAAATTCGACAAATATCTAACTTTCATTAATTTGACTATCTTTGTAAGTCATAAATATACTAATATATGAAACTACAAGAAAGAGGTACACTTTTAATTCCAATTGATTTTACTGAACAGTCGATTTTAGCTATTAAACAAGCCTATAACTTGGCTAAATACACTTATTCTAAGATTGTATTGCTTCATGCCTACGAAAAAATGGGTGATGAACATTACGAAGAGTTAAAAGCGCTTACTAAGCAAACCGAGACTGAGAGTGGAGTACCAACTGAATTTATGAATGTAAAGGGAGATATTTATAATGAGCTTCCTAAAATTGCCGAAGAAATTAATGCTACCTTGGTAATTGCTGGTTTAGAAAGCCACATGAACGCTAAAGATATTATCGGGTCAAGTGCTTCTAAAATGATTAGAGAATGTACCGTGCCTGTTATTTCTATCAGAGGAAAAGAACATAAAGACGGTTGCGAAAACATCTTGTTACCACTCGATTTATCTCGCGAATCTCGCGAAAAAGTGGATATGGCTATTCAAGTAGCTCATTATTTTGGGGCTTCAATCCGTATTCTAGCGGTATATAGCTTGTCAGATGCCTCTTATGAGAACCAACTGTTAGCTTATGCACATCAGGTAAAACAATACATTAAAGGAAAAGGCATTTCTTGCTCTAATAAATCTATTGCTAGTGATGAAGTAGCAGAAACAATTGTAGAATACGCTAATAAGATTGAATCGGATTTAATTATCATTATGAATAAACCAAACCTAAGTATCAAAGAATTCTTTAGTGGTACTGAGGCTCAAAAGGTTGTGAATATTAGCAACTTACCGGTTATGACAATCAATCCTGCCAAAAAGGAAAGTATGACTCATTTTGGGACTGGATTGTAATAAATTTATCAACTCAACTAATGAACGCTATCAAAGTATTGGTAGCGTTTTTTATTTCAGTGTCTTAATCGTATATTAGCCACTTATTATGAAATTGTTTTTTCATTTTGGTAGATACTTTTTGCTTATTAAACGAGTGTTTAGTAAGCCAGAAAAATTATCGGTTTATACCAAACAAATTTTATATGAGATAGATAAAATTGGTATTAGTTCATTACCCATTATTGCTATTATCTCTTTTTTTATGGGAGGTGTTATCACTATTCAATCGGCATTTGGTTTTACCAGTCCCTTAGTTCCATTATATGCAGTGGGCTTTACCGTTCGCGAATCTATGCTGTCAGAATTTTGCCCTACTATTGTTTCATTAATTCTTGCTGGTAAAATAGGTTCTAATATTGCTTCCGAGATTGGCTCTATGCGCATTACCGAACAAATTGATGCGCTTGAAATTATGGGAATCAATTCGGCTGGTTATTTAATATTACCTAAAATTGTGGCTGGAGTTGTTATTCTCCCTTTTTTAATTGCTATTAGTATGTTTTTAGGTATTGTAGGCGGTTATATCATGGGCTTGGCAGTTGGCGCTGTTACATCCTACGAATATATTTTTGGTATCCAAGCCTTCTTTGAACCTTGGAAACTTTATTATTCATTTACTAAGGTAATTACCTTTGCTTTTCTTATCACATCTATTTCTTCTTATTTTGGATTTTATACCGAAGGTGGCGCTCTAGAAGTAGGTAAAAGCAGTACTTCGGCTGTTGTGTATAGCAGCATCTTAATCTTAATTTTTAATTTCTTAATCACACAACTGTTTTATACATGATTGAAATTAAAAACATACATAAGAGTTTTGGCTCTCATAAAGTCATTAATGATGTGTCATTTGTTTTTGAACAAGGAAAAACAAATCTCATTATTGGCGAAAGTGGTAGTGGAAAAACAACCATACTTAAACTTATGGTAGGCTTGCACGAGGTAGATAACGGTGAAATATTATATAACGGAGAAAATTTCCCAACACTTGATTTAAAAGGCAAGCAAGAAATTAGGAAAAAAATAGGTATGTTGTTTCAAGGTGGTGCTTTATTTGACTCTCAAACCCTTGAAGAGAATGTGCGATTTCCTTTAGATATGTTTACCGACATGAGCAAGGAGGAAAAGCAAGAACGTGTAAATTTTTGTTTAGATAAGGTTCAACTCACTAATAAAAATAAATTGTATCCTGGAGAATTATCGGGTGGCATGAAAAAGAGAGCTGCCTTAGCACGCGCTATTGCTAACAATCCTAAATATTTATTTTGTGATGAACCCAACTCAGGGCTTGATCCAAAAACATCTATTGTAATTGATAATTTAATTCAAAGCCTTACAAAAGAGTTTAATATTACCACTATCGTTATTACCCACGATATGAATTCGGTGGTAGAAATTGGAGAAAAGATTTTATATATCTATAAAGGAAACCCATGGTGGACGGGCACAGGAAAAGAAATATTTAACACCACTAATCCTGAGTTATTAGACTTTGTGTTTGCTTCTGGATTTATGAAAGAAATTTATCATGCGGTTAAAAACAAATAACCGCACAAGCTATTTACATTGAAACCAAACTCACACAACCCGCATGATTTTGAAATGAAAGCCACCACTTTTCATGGCTTAGAAGATATACTTGCTAATGAGCTTTTAAAACTTGGTGCCAGAGATATTGTGCCTTTTAAACGAGGTGTTTCTTTTACAGGTGATAAAGGCTTTATGTACAAAGCAAATTTATGTTTACGTACGGCCTTAAAAGTATTAGTGCCTTTGTTTTCATTTACAGCGTATGATGAACATGAGTTATACCAACAAATTAAAAAGTACGAATGGGAGAAATTATTAAATACAGATGATACCTTGGCAATAAATGCTACCGTTAATTCAGATGAATTTAATCATTCATTATATGTGTCTCAAAAAACCAAAGATGCCATTTGCGATCGCTTTGTCGAAAAATTTGATGTAAGACCCAATGTTGATTTAGAACATCCAACGCTTAGGATTTATATACATATTTTTAAAAATCAGGTAAGTGTAAGTTTAGATAGTAGTGGCGATTCATTATTTAAGCGTGGATATAGAGTGGATATTGATACCGCTCCTATGAAAGAAGTATTAGCGGCAGGAATGGTTTTATTATCTAACTGGCAACCTCATTTGCCTTTAATAGACGGCATGTGTGGAAGTGGTACCCTAGGAATTGAAGCCGCATTATACGCCAATAACATACCACCAGGTGTATTTAGAAAAGAATTTGGTTTTATGAAATGGCACGATTATGAACCAGAACTATGGGATAAAATTTATGATGCCTGTATTAATCGCATAAAAGATGGTACACCAACTATTATCTCTAACGATATTGACATAAAACCATTAGAGATGGCAAAACGAAATGGCGCTACCGCCAAAGTAGATGACGTGATTACTTATGAAAATAAATCATTTTTTGATTTAATGCCTCACAAGCCACATGGTACTATTTTACTAAATCCACCTTACGACGAACGCATAAAAATGGAAGATACCAATGCGTTTTATAAACAAATTGGAGATAAACTAAAAAAAGATTTTGGCGGTTGGACTGCTTGGATTATCACCTCTAACATGGAAGCTATAAAGCACATAGGATTGCATCCAAGTAAAAAGATGACATTGTTTAATGCGTCGTTAGAATGTAAGTTATTAAAATACGAGATGTATAGTGGTTCTAAAAAAATAGCCAAACAAAAAACTACATCGCACTAAGAAAATCCGTCATCTTTTTTAAAGCAATAGCACGGTGCGACATCGCATTTTTTTCTTCGGCACTCATCTCTGCAAAAGTTTTTAAGCTGCCTTGTGGTAAAAAAACAGGATCGTAACCAAAGCCGTTTGTTCCTATTTTTTCTGTAGTTATTTGTCCGTTTACAATGCCTTCAAACACATAAGATTTATTATTAAGTACAAGAGCCATAACGGTTTTAAAATGAGCATCTCGTTGGGTAGTGTGTTGCAACTCATGTAATAAACGATGAATGTTATCATGGTCGTTTTTTTGTTCGCCACCGTATCTTGCCGAATAAACACCAGGCGCTCCATTTAAGGCATTTACAAGCAATCCACTATCATCTGCAAAACATGGCATATTTGTTTTCTGAAACACCGTTTGTGCTTTTAATAAGGCGTTCCCTTCTATTGTATCCGAAGTTTCATCAATCTCGGCATGCCAATTTATATCCGTTAAGCTCACTACCTCTATATGTTTAGGCATCAAAGCGCGTACTTCTTTTAATTTATTTTGATTATGAGTAGCAAATACAAGTTTCATGATTGGGTAATAGAATATAATTTTGATTTATAATAAATTTCAGTAAATTTATATGAAATAAACCAATCAAACTATCATTACTAATGCTTAAAAAAATCATTATCGTATTAGCTTCCATTATTGGAATATATTTTCTTTTATGTTTCATCGGAAAATCGGACAGTAGAGTGGAAAGAATGATAGAAATTAATGCTTCTGCCGAAACAATTAAGAACACATTATACGATTTCAGAATTTTTCAAGAGCAATGGAGCCCCTATACCAAGTATGATCCACAAATGAAAACTACTTATTCTGGAACCGCTGGAGAGCGTGGATATAAGTTATCATGGGAAAGTGATAAAGAAGAAGCTGGAAAAGGTTCTTTAACTTATCAATATACACACGCCGATACAATTATGAACACTTTACATTTTGACGACTTTGGCGATTCCGAAAACTACTACATTATAAAACAGCAAGGCGAAAAATGTCAGGTGGTGTGGGGCATGTATTCTCAAACGCCTTTTATATTTAGAGCAATGGGATTATTTATGAATTTTGAAGAAATGATTGCTCCAGATTTTGAAGTAGGACTAAGAAACCTAAAAGGGATTATTGAACAAAAGAACACAAACTAATTTTCTTTTTGCCAAACTGTTTTATTACCAAATCCAAGAGTATTATTGGTAAACTTTATAAAATTAAGTTCTATTCCCCAGATGTATCCTGGCTTTGCAATACTGATAGGAAACTTCTTGAGATATAACTGATTTAACCCGCGCTTATTAATTTCCTCTTGGCTGACAATAGTTCCTGAAAACTGAATTCCCTTAAGCTTAGCTAAATTATTTTGATCTTGCACTATAGTTCCAGATGTAGGATTTCCTTGCTTAACAAAATCATCATGTGTTGTACCAAACGATGATTTAAAGACTAAGGTTGCTTGATTCTCTGCAAAACAATAAAATGCATTAATACAATAAGGTTTATTTTGATTATCTACAAAGCAGATGGTAGCCACTTGATTTTGATTTATAAAATCAATAATATTTGTATTCATAATAAAAGCATGATAGAAATTTTAATAAGATACTACTTCATAATCAAACACCGTTTATCTTTAAGGCTGTTGTAGCATTGGATTTTTTGTAAACGTAGTATCAGTTAATGTTTTAAGAAAAGCAACCAAATCTTGCTTATCGGTAGCGCTTAATCCTAATCCAAACATTTTAGTGCCTTTTGTCATAATAGGATCTAACGTAGCACTATGTTTAACTCCCGAATTATAAAAATCAACCACTTCTTCAAGCGTTTGAAATCTGCCATCGTGCATATAAGGTGGCGTTAATTCAATGTTTCTTAAAGTAGGTGTTTTAAATAATCCTAAATCGCTTGGGTTATTTGTATAATTATAACGTCCTGCATTTACACCAGTAAACACAGAATCAATACCAATATTATGAAATCTGTTATCAGTAAAAAGACCTACCGAGTGGCAATGAAAACAATCTCCTTTTTCAGTAATAAAGGTGATAAAACCATTCATTTGTGATGGTGTAAAATTTGCAGTATGCTGATAGAATTTATCGTACAAAGAATTAGAAGAAACCATTACTCTAAAAAATTGAGCTAAAGCATATTCAACGTTTTTATGAGTTATGACATCAACATTAAAAACTTTTTTAAATTCACTTCTATAATATGAAGAGTTGTTTAACTTAGATATATCGGTTTGAAAAAAATCTTCTACTTCAAATTTCATAATGTCTTCTAAAGTGCCATTAATATGCCCGTCCCATAAATACGTGGAATTCCATGCTAAATTAATATGCGGTAAAGAATTAGCTGAATAGCTAGAAAAGGCCTCTGCCGAATTATGACAAGTGGAACAAGAATTTCCATTATTTGATAAAATAGGATCGTAATACAGTTGTCTTCCTAAGCTTATTCCTTCTACCGTTAGCGGATTATCTGCTGGTATTTCCATTTTTGGAAAATAATCAGGAATATTCACTGCATAAGGTGTAAGCTGAGTTGCGGTGTTAGGCTCCATCTCCTCTGCACTATTTTTAGTGCAGTTAAATAACAGAATGGCTAGCAGTATTACGCTAGTTATTTTGAGTAATATTAAACGCATCTTGAAGGTTTGTTTTAATGTGAGACATTGCCGTGGAATCAGACATCGTATAATTGGCTTCAGCATTCAAGTCATATAAATAGGGACTTGTAAATGCTTCATTAACATTAAAGGAAATAGAACACTGATGGCTTGAGTTCGGAAAACTTAAATTATTAAGAATTGTTACTTGTACCAAGTTTTCGTTTTTTCCTAGATGAACCGCATAACCCTTAGATACACTAGCGCCATCTAAATAATGCCCTTCCATTTTTATAAAATGATAACCGCCACCCATCATCGTTGGCCAAGCCATATTTAGATTATCCATTGTTGTTTCTAATCCATTGTCAATATTTTTTATTGTATCTAACCCTACTAAAAATTGAATCTCAACATAATCTCCCTTCGGAACATCACTTAATTGAAAAGAAGATTTTGAAGCAATTTTAGGATCGATATAAAACACTTGATTTGATTTAAACATACTGCCATCAGCATGTTTTAACCATACGTTTGAAATATACAGATTAATTGTATTTACGCTAAATTGGTTGCCTGCCGCGTTGGTATTTGAAATAGAATCCCAAAGCAAAGCCTGAGTTCCGTTTTTAGGAATAAAACTAAAAGACACAGTACTCGTAGTGCTTTCCGGTTCTTCAACTTTGTCTGGAACCTTAGTGTCTTTTTTACACGCACTCATAGTTAGAGTAATAAATAAGATAATAAATAAACGGGTATATAAATTTAAGGTGCTCATTACATTAAGAAATTTTAAAATCAATGAAATAAAGTTACTGAATAAATCACTAAAATTCAATTTTTAACATTAAGATTTACCAAATATATGCAAAAAAATTAGGGTATTTATTTAAATTAGGATAAAATTATCCGATTTATTTTGTACATTTAAAACGAATTAAATTTTACGATTAACCAAATTTTCTATGATATTTTCAAAAGCGTGCGAATATGGTATAAAAGCAACCGTTTTTATTGCCCAAAAATCATTAAATAATGAACGATGTAACTTAACAGATATTTCAGATGAGATTGATTCACCAAAAGCCTTTACCGCTAAAATCTTACAAAAATTAGTTAAAGCTGGCATTGTTAACTCGAGTAAAGGAAAACTAGGAGGCTTTGGTATTAATATGAAAGACTCTAAAAAAATTAAACTAATAGATGTTATTACTGCCATTGATGGTAATATGATTGAAAAAACATGTGTTTTAGGATTAAAGAAATGTTCCGAAGACCATCCTTGTCCTGTGCACAATCAATTTAAGTTTATTAAAAAAGATTTACTAAAGATGGTCCATAAAACAACCCTTTCCGATATGTCGAAAAGTGTAGATATAGGGTTAAGCTGTTTAAAAATCTAATTTCAATAAAATGATGAAAACAAAAATATTATCACTATTCTTGATTGTATTTGTAAGCATTTTTACATTTTGTAAAAAGCAACATGATACTGAGCCAGAAGAGGAAGAAACTTCAAGTTTAGATAATACAAGTAATTTGATAAAAATAGGAGAAACATGTATTACTGGAGCAAATGCCAAAGCTTTAATATTTGCGCCAAGAAATTTAGAAACAGGATATAACTCTTTGTATATTCAGTTTATTGACTCAACAACTGGAAACATATTAAACGAAGGACGCAGCACCATCTTTGCAAAAATGAACATGGGCAACACATCACACTACGCCCCTGTTGAAAATTCAACAGATAGTGTGGCAACTGATAATTATTTTAAAAGCGCCGTTGTGTTTCCTATGACAGGTAATGCCACTCAATGGCAATTATTAATAAATTACCATAACAATGGCTTAGCTGGTAAGGGAACACTAGGAATTCAGGTAAGCACAAGTAATCCTGGTAGATTTAAAGACCTTGTGTTAGCTTTAGATAGTAATAAACAAGTTTATATGTCATTAGTGCAGCCCGAACTACCAAAAGTTGGAAAAAATAATTTTGAAGTAGTATTACATCAAAAAATCACTGACTCATTATACACTGCCATTAATTCGTACTCAGTAGAAATTGAACCAGAAATGGCAAGTATGGAGCACGGCTCTCCTTTTAATGTAAACCCCATATTCACAGAAAAGGGACATTATTTTGGAAGGGTAAATTTTACAATGACGGGTGCATGGATTGTTCATGTGAGATTATTTAAAAATGGCACATTAATAAGTACCGACCAGATTTTTGATATGGATGTGCATTAATCAAATAGAATTTCATTTAGGAATAAATAATCTATATCTTTTTTAATTATGATTATAATCAGTTAAAAATAAAGATAACTCTTTACCTTTGTGGTTGAATTTCTGTTTATGAGAATAATTGTTGCTATAATTCTTGTGGTTGGCTTGCTAAGTTCTTCTTTCAGTAGATTGTATTTATTCTCAAATTATATTTTGAATAAGGAATTAATTACCAAAAAGTATTGTGAGAATAAGTCTAAGCCAAAATTAAAATGTAAAGGTAAGTGTCATCTAAAAAAACAATTGCATGAACAAGAAGAAAAAGAAGGCGCAACAAAAAACACCTTAAAAGAAGTAAATGAAATACTCTTAATTTCAGAAAACAACGAACTAAAATTATTAAGTATAGAAACACCAAATGCTTCACTTAATGGTAAATTCATTCCTAGTAATTTACCTAAAGCTACACATTCTATTTTTCACCCGCCTACCTGTTAAAGTTTGGCTGTATTAGCCATATCCTAAATTTATCCTGAAATTAATTAGCCAATTCAAATCTCAACAACCTTCTTGAGTGTGTATGATTTTGGATATAGTTACTAATTAAGGCTCAATTATTTCAATCTTTAAAACAATCTTTAACATAAAAAAATAGAACTTATGAAAACGCTTAACAAAATTAAAATCTTAACATACTTACTCTTAATTATTGGAATTGCAAGTTCCTGTAAAAAAAACAAATCTATTGAACCAGAAGAAGAAGAAGTTACAACACCAAGTACTCCTAACAACTTAATAAAAATTGGAGAAACTTATATAGTTGGAGCCAATGCAAAAGCTTCAGTATATACAGATAAAGCCTTTGAAACTGGATATAATCTTATATATGTAGCATTTACGGATTCAACAGACGGAAGCGCTCTTAATATGGGGCATTGTACCATCTCTCCATTAATGAATATGGGAAGCATGTCTCATGGATCACCTGTGGAAAATACAAGTGATACAATTAGTACAAATGGCTATTTTAGAAGCGCTGTTATATTCTCAATGGCTGGAACAGCTTCTCAGTGGTCATTAAATATTAATTTCCATAACCACAAAAATGGCAAATCAGGACTAGGCTCTCTTGGAGTTGATGTGGCAGCAAGTTCTCCTAGTAAATTTAAAAGTGTGGTTTTAGCATTAGATAGTAATAAAAAAGTATTTATCAGCTTGGTACAACCTACTAATCCGGTTGTAGGTACTAATAATTTTGAAATAACCTTACATCAACGTGTAAACGGAATGACATATCCATTTATTGATCAATATACTGTTGAAATTGAGCCCGAAATGCCAAGCATGGGACATGGTTCTCCAAATAATATCAATCCAACACATGTAGGTAAAGGGCACTATTCAGGAAAAGTAAATTATACCATGTCTGGTTTATGGTATGTACACTTAAAATTATATAAAAACGGAACATTAATAAGTGATGATCAATATTTTGAAATGACTTTGCAATAATGTTACAAAAACAAATATTAGTCCTTTTTATTCTACTCTCAAATTTGAATCTTTTGGGGCAAAACACCCCAAAAGATTCGTCTTTAAAAACCATCACACTTGATGAAGTTTCAGTATGTGACTTAAGCGAAGAAAAAGATCAATCATTTGATTTTTATAAAAACAACAAATTAGCAACTACCGAGGATATTTTATCTAGAATGCAAGGCGTTAATCTAATTAAGCGAGGCGCTTATGGATTAGAGCCTACTCTTCGAAATTACAATTCAGGTCAAACAAATTTAACGATTGATGGCATGAAGATTTATGGCGCTTGTACAGATAAGATGGATCCTGTTTCTATTTATGTTGAACCCTCTAATCTATCAGCTATACAAGTAGCGCATGGAGCTTCAGGAACAATGAATGGTAGCAATATTGGCGGACAAATAAACATGCAACTGCGGGAACCTACGCTCAACTGCCATTCTAAACTTAGTGGGCAAATTTCTCAAACGTATTTAAGTGTAAATAATGCTTACTACGCATCTGCTGCACTACAACATTCTACCGAAAAAATAGCCTATCGAGTTAATGGAACATATAGAAAAGCTAATGATTATAAAGCTGGCGGTAATCTGCATATTCCATACTCAGGATTTGAAAAATACAATATTGGAGGCAATGTATTATTTAAAGTTTCAAAAGCTCAGTTAATTAAAATAGATTATATAGGAGATTGGGGGAAAAACATTGGCTATCCAGCTTTACCTATGGATGTAGGAAGCGCAACAGCACACATAACATCATTAACACACCAACTTCATTTTAAGAACAGTTACTTCACTAAAAATGAATTAAAATTTTATTACAACCAAATAACGCATTTCATGGATGATACACATCGCCCAAATGTTCCTATGCACATGGATATGCCAGGATGGACAAAAACAACTGGAATGTATAATGAGTTATTTGCTAGTGATAAATTAAAAATTAGGCTCGATTTTCATAATGTATATGCTCGTGCTGATATGACGATGTATCCTACTGGCGAACCCATTATGTACATGCAAACATTGCCCGAAAACAATCTTAACAATGCTGGCTTAGCTATTAAGTATAAACTAGATTTAAAACACAAACAACAATTAAATTTTAATGCTCGTGCTGATTATTATTTGCAATCTGCCGTAAGAGGCATTGGTTATAAACAGTGGAAAGTGTTTAACACAAATATCACAAATGAATTAGAAGATGTTTTGAAAAGTGGAAATATCTCTTATTCAAAAACATTTTTAGATAAATTATTAATTCAATTATCGGTTGGCTATGGCGAACGCCTTGCCACAAGTAACGAACGATATGGTTATTACTTATTTAATCGCCAAGATCAATACGACTATATAGGTAATATTTTATTAAAACCAGAGCAATCCTACCAATCTGAATTACTTATAAAACATAGCTTAAAAAAAATAGATTATTCTTTTAATTTCTTTTATCATCATATAAGTAATTACATCTACTCCTACCAACTTAACGGTATGAGCGCTATGACAATAGGTGCAAAAGGCTTAAAATCCTATAAAAATATAAATTACGCCACATCAATGGGAGGAGAATTTAATTTAAAATATCACATTATTGATAATCTTACCTATATAAACAGCATTAAATATATTTATACAGAAACATTTGATGGGAAACCATTACCTTTAATTCCCCCATTAAAATTACAACATGCCCTACGTTATAAATTAAATTTATTTCAGTTTCAGGTTGAGCACGATTATGCTATAAAACAAGATAGAATTAATAGTGATTATGGCGATGTTATAACTCCTGAATATCATTTATTTAACCTAAGAGCTGCTAGAAATTTTAGAATTAAATCCAGTGTTATTCAATTCTCATTAGCTTGCGAAAACATCTTTGATGTTAGATACCGTGAGCATTTAGATATTGGTCAGGTTCCAAGATTTGGCAGAAACTTTACTGCTAATCTTAATTTTATTTTTTAACCTAGATTATGTCAAAATAAAAATCCTCGCAAATTTACTTGCGAGGATCTTTAATGTTTTAATTATACTGAATATGCTTAGTGAGCACCTCCACCATCTTCCTCGCCTTCTGCTAATGGAACTGTTTGAGGAATAAAATCTTTATCTGCTCCTGGCTTACTGTAATCATAAGCCCAACGATGAACAACAGGAAGTTTACCAGGCCAGTTTCCATGAATATTAGCCATTGGAGTTGTCCATTCTAATGTGTTAGAATTCCATGGGTTTTGAGGTGCTTTCTCTCCACGGAACATACTGTAGAAGAAGTTAAATATGAAAATAATTTGAGAGGTAACACCTATAATTGCAAAAACGGTAATTACCACATTTATATCTGCGATATTATCAAACATTGGGAAACTACTATTAGTGTAGTAACGACGAGGAACGCCCGCTAACCCAACAAAGTGCATTGGAATAAATACTCCATAAGCGCAAATAAAGGTTAGCCAAAAATGTAAATAACCCAATTTCTTATTCATCATTCTCAAATACAATTTAGGGAACCAATGATAAACCCCAGCAAACATTGCAAAGATTGCCGACAAGGCCATTACTACGTGGAAGTGAGCTACCACAAAGTAGGTATCATGTACTTGAATATCTAAAGTAGAGTCAGCTAAAATAATACCAGTTACACCACCAGAAATAAATGATGAAACTAATCCCATAGAGAATAACATAGCTGGTGTAAATTGAATATTCCCTTTCCATAAAGTAGTGAGGTAATTAAATACTTTAACTGCCGAAGGAATAGCAATTAATAATGTGGTAAATACGAACACAGAACCTAAGAATGGACTCATACCAGTTACGAACATGTGATGCGCCCATACAATACAAGATAAGAATCCAATTGCTAACATAGAACCAATCATTGCTCTGTATCCAAAAATTGGTTTACGAGAGTTTACAGAAATTACCTCTGATGAGATACCTAATGAAGGTAATAATACGATGTAAACTTCTGGATGTCCTAAGAACCAGAATAAGTGTTCAAATAAAATTGGACTACCACCTACATTATCTAAAGGACGTCCTCCAATATAAATATCAGAGAGATAGAAACTTGTTCCTAAACTTCTATCGCAAATTAATAATACTACGCAAGAAACTAAAACAGGGAATGACACCAAACCTACAATAGCTGTAATTAATAATGACCAAACTGTTAATGGTAATCGAGTCATCTTCATACCTTTAGTACGTAGGTTGATAATTGTTACGATGTAGTTTATACCGCCTAATAATGAAGACACAACGAATAAGGTCATGGAAATTAACCATAAAGTCATACCTAACTTAGAACCTGGCATCGCTTCAGGTAAAGCTGATAATGGAGGATATACCGTCCAACCACCAGAAGCTGGTCCATCTTCAATAAATAAAGAACCTACCATGATAGCTGATGATAAGAAAAAGAACCAATAAGAAAGCATATTTAAAAATCCAGATGCCATATCACGAGCACCAATTTGATACGGGATTAATAAATTAGCAAACGTTCCACTTAACCCTCCAGTTAATAAGAAGAATACCATGATTGTTCCGTGAATGGTAACCATTGCTAAATAAGCATTAGGATCAAGAATTCCATCTTTACCCCACTTATCACCCATTACAGCATTAATAAATGCAAACTTTTCGCCAGGCCAAGCAATTTGTAACCTGAAGATAATTGACATGATAGCTGCAATAACAGCCATAACCATAGCCGTAATTAAATATTGGCGAGAGATCATCTTGTGATCCATACTAAAGATGTATTTGCTCACAAAACTTTCGTGATGCTTGTCATGGTCGTGTGCGTGATCATGATGTCCTGCGTGTAAATCTGCTGAATGTGCGTTTGCCATTTTTATATTCTTTTTTATTTAGTACTACAATGTTTAATTATTTAGATGCTACTCTCTTTTTAAAGCGTGGTTGTTTTAATAACCAGTTTTTATAATCTTTTTCGCTTTCTACTACAATAGTCATTTGCATATTATAGTGCGAAGCTCCACATATTTTGTTACACATTAATTGGTAATCAAACTCTACAGGCTCTTCTCCTTTTTTAGCACGTAACTCATTAATACCTTTCATTAAATTTACCACGTAAGGATCTTTACGCATCTCTTCAGTTGTTTTAATAGGTGTAAATTTAAATTCGGTAACCATTCCAGGTACACAATTCATTTGTGCACGGAAGTGAGGCATATAAGCCGAATGAATAACATCACGAGAACGAATTTTAAATACTACTTCTTTTCCTACAGGAATATGAAACTCATTTTTTACAATAATATCATCAAATCCAGTAGCATCTAACGTATCCATACCTACCATATTTTTACCATCAATTTGGCGATAGTCAGTTGAACCTAATTTTTTATCAAAACCAGCGTAACGAGCAGTCCAGTCGAATTGCTTAGCGTATAATTCAATCTCAATTCTATCTGGATTAGTTGAAGGCGAAGTTATTTCATGCCATGATTTTAAACCGAAAATTACTACAAAAGTTAAGGCAGCAGCTGGAATACTTGTCCACAATAACTCTAATTTGCTATTATGAGGATAATACGCTGCAACAGCATCTTTTCTTCCTCTATATTTATAAGCGAAATAGAAAAGGATAGCATTTGTAATAATAAAAGCAGTTAATATCATATACATATTAAAATCCCATAAGGCATCTAGGTGTACACCATGCTCAGAGCCAGAAGTTGGTAACATTTTATCTCCCCACAAATGGATTTGATAAAAGAATAGTGCAATAAACACTATACCAAATAACAACATTATCTTTCCTTGAAATGAGTTATCATTATTTGTAACCTGCCATTCCGTTGTTTTCCTAAACTCACGCGAAAGTTCAATAATGCGTAATAACTGATGGACAGCGATTATTAAAAGTATAAGTCCGATTAAAATTAACAATTTCATATTCTTATTTTATTTTTTGTCTTTAATACTGCTCGGATAATGCCGAATATATCAAATCGTTTATTATTATTTTAATTATTAGTATGAGTGATGTTTACTTTCTTCTAAGAACGGATGGTTTTTCACCAATAATGGTCGTTTAGAAAGATTTGTTAATACTACATACATAAATACACCTAAGAAGAATAGGAAAGTTCCTAATTCCATCCAGCCTAAACCTGTCCAATGATGACCAACAGTTCCTGGCATTACTATCATAATTACATCTAAATAATGTCCAATGAAGATGATTGTTCCTACGAACATTAAGAAGAAATAATTTCTTTTTGAATCACGGCTCATTAACATAATCATAGGGAATGCAAAATTTACAAAAAATACAGTCCACATTAGTGCTTTATAAGATTCCCAGCGAGTTTGGAAATAGACAACCTCTTCTGGAATATCTGAATACCAAATTAACATGAATTGAGAGAAATATAAATATGTCCATAAAAATGAAATAGCAAACATCCATTTACCTACATCGTGTAGTGTACTTTCAGTTACAAACTCTAAGTAACCTAATTTCTTTAACCATACAATCATAATTGTTAATACAATCATCGCGCTAACCCACATTCCAGAAAAAATATACCAACCAAATAAAGTAGAAAACCAGTGAGTATCAATACTCATTACCCAGTCCCATGCAGAGGTTGAAGATGATACAGCAAAAACCACCATAAACCAAGCACTTAACTTAATGTTTTTCCAATGATAGCCTTTTGCTTCTTCCTCACCAAGCGCATCAGCCTCTAATGAATTTTTACGAAGTTTCCAAGTAAACATTATCCAAGCTACAATATATAGTATAGTTCTTATCCACCAAAACACACCAAAATAACCGATTTTACCCGCAATTACCGCATCATAATTTGGATCGCCTTCGGTAGCAATACCTGGAGTCATCCATGGGTACAAGTGATGAACTTGTAATTGACCAAGAATGAAAACGGCAAGCATAAATGACAAGCCAACTGGTAAATACCAAGAAACTGCTTCGATTAAACGTTTAATAGTAGTAGCCCAACCAGATTCTGCTGCATACTGTAAGCCTAAAAAGAAAGCAGCGCCTAAACCAATAGCCATAAAAAAGAATGCTCCAGCAAATATATTAGCCCATGCACGAGTTGAATGATAATGATGATCATCTGGTTGCTTATCGAACATAAACATACAGATGATTGAAACTAAACCAACTGCCATAAACGCAAAAGATAACATTTTGGTTTTTGCTGGTATTACGAAATTTAATTTATCAGTGTTCATATTAAAAATTTCTATCGTATTTATAATTGGTTCTTAAATTAATGTTTAGTTGAATCAGCTACTGCTACAGTTTTAGTACTATCAGAAACAGCTACTTCTTTAGGACCTTGTAATTTTTGTACAAAGTACACTAATTTCCAACGTTCTTCTTGACTTAAAATACTAGAGTGATTACCCATTAAACCTTTACCGTAAGTAATAGAGTGAAATATTTTACCTTCAGGTAAATTTTTAAGAGGTCCTGTGAAAGAAGGAGGGGCGCCTGGTAGTTTACCACCAACTTTTCCATCACCGCCACCACTTGCACCATGACAATGAACACAATATTTTCCAAATAATACTTCCCCTTCTTTTTCAACTTCTACCGAATAAGGAATAGGATTTTTTAAATATAAACCTGCTTGTTCGTATCCCTCACCAGTATTTGGATAAATATAAGGTAAATGACCTCTAGAAATAGTGCCAGCAACTGGTAAGTACTCAAATGCAGTAACAGTATCTCCATCAATCACACGTGTATCATATACCTCCAATGAAGGTGAGCGATACATGTCTGGCATAAATTCTACACCTGGACTATTAACGTCCTTTTTTCCACAAGATGTAAAACCTGTCACTAAAATAGCTGCGTAGGTACCACATGCTATAAGTTTAAGATTTTTGTATGATAGGTTCATATTTAATGAATTTTATTGTCTTAATTAATATTTTGGTTCAATTGTGATTGTGCCTTTATAATTTATTTCTTCAGCACCTGTAGAGCGTAAAATTTCATCTGCTTTTTTAGATTGCTCATCGTTCAACTCTAGGTAAATCATAAATTTATCATCAGTTGTGCGAGGATCTGGATTTTTAGGTCTAGCACCAGGTACTAACCAACAACGTAAGAAATACGTAATTGCCATACCATGAGCGGCACACAATACGGTTGATTCAAACGTAATTGGAATAAATGCCGGGATATTAAAATAATATGCCCAGTTTGGTTTACCACCAATATCAACTGGCCAATCATGAATCATCATATACCACATCATTAGGGTTGCCAACGACATACCAGTAATTCCGTAGATGAATGAACATATTGCAATTCGAGTACGAGGTACGCCCACAATAGGATCAATACCATGAACAGGAAATGGTGTGAATACATCTGCAATACGAATACCTGATTCACGAAGCTTTTTACATCCTTCTAATAAAGGAACCTCATCGTTATAAATACCGTGTATAATTTGTTTAGTTGCCATATATTTTTGTATAACTAATTCTTAATTAATTAATGATGTGAATGATGAGCTGCTTCTTTTTTTTGAGCTTCACCAGACGATTTTAAAATTGATTTTAACTCTGCTTGTGCAATAACTGGGAATGTACGAGAGTACAATAAGAAGAACACAAAGAACATTCCTATTGTTCCTACAAAAATACCCACATCAATAAATGAAGGTGTATATGTATTCCAAGTAGATGGTAAATAAGTACGGCATAATGTAGGAACGATGATTACGAAACGTTCGAACCACATACCAATATTTACCACAATAGATAAAATAAATGTAAATACTAAGTTAGTACGTAACTTTTTAAACCAGAATAATTGAGGAGAGATTACGTTACAAGTCATCATAATCCAGTAGCTCCAAGCTAAAGGTCCAGTCGCACGATTTAAGAATGCATATTGTTCCCATTCAACTCCAGAATACCAAGCTACAAATAACTCCGTTAAATAGGCAACCCCTACTATTGAACCTGTTACAATAATTACAATGTTCATGTACTCAACATGTTTTACTGTAATATACGCTTCTAATTTATATGCTTTACGAACTACTAACATTAATGTTAATACCATTGCAAATCCAGAGAATACCGCACCAGATACGAAATAAGGAGGGAAAATGGTTGTATGCCAACCTGGAACAATAGAAGTAGCAAAGTCGAAAGATACGATAGAGTGTACTGAGAATACTAACGGAGTAGATAATCCAGCAAGTACTAAAGAAACCTCTTCGAAACGTGACCAGTGACGAACATTTCCACCCCAACCAAAACTAGCAATTGAGTAAATTTTCTTAGCTACTGGGTTCACCACTCTATCACGAATCATAGCAAAATCTGGAACTAAACCAATATACCAAAACACAACCGATACCGAGAAATAAGTTGATACCGCAAATACGTCCCATAATAATGGAGAGTTGAAGTTAGGCCATAAAGAACCAAATTGGTTTGGTAAAGGGAATAACATATAATCTAACCAAGGGCGACCAGTGTGTAATAATACGAAGATAGCGGCACAACATACGGCAAAGATTGTCATCGCCTCAGCCGAACGGTTAATAGCCATACGCCATTTTTGACGGAATAATAATAATACGGCTGAAATTAAGGTACCTGCGTGACCAATACCAATCCACCAAACGAAATTGGTAATATCCCAAGCCCAATCCACACCATTATTTGAACCCCATGCACCAATACCTACACCTATTGTATAAGCTAAACAGCCAATACCCCAAGCAAAGGTAATGCAAGCAATTGTAAATAATATATACCATAGACGGGTTGCTTTACCTTCTATTGGCGCGATAATATCATCAGTAATGTTACGATACGTTTTATTACCTAATATTAATGGCTCTCTAATTTGTGATTCTGCGTGCATAATAGTTTAAATTCAGAATTTATAATTTAGTTTTTTTCAGTTATTATGAGTGTTTTTCTTCATGAGCTTCTGCTTTAGGCGCTGCCTTAGCATGTTCTTCACGAATCATTGGTTCGTCTTGATTTCTTACTTTTAATAAATAAGACACTGTAGGTTTTACCCCAACTTCCTCTAATAGATAATAGTTTTTATCATCTGCTCTCCATTTTGTAACTTGAGAGTTTTCATCATTCGCATCACCAAACATAATGGCATTAGTAGGACAAGCTTGCTGACAAGCTGTTTTAATTGATCCATCTACTAATGGAGTTCCATCTTTTTTAGCAGTTAATTTTCCAGCTTGTACACGTTGAATACACATTGAACATTTCTCCATTACCCCACGAGAACGTACTACAACATCCGGATTTAAAACCATACGTCCTAAATCTTGTTGCGCTGGGTTATTTGCAAAATCAGTATTATCGTTATAGTTAAACCAATTGAAACGACGCACTTTAAATGGACAGTTATTTGCACAGTAACGAGTACCTATACAACGGTTATACGTCATCATATTCAATCCATCATTACTATGTGATGTTGCTAATACAGGGCAAACATTTTCACAAGGAGCATGATTACAGTGCTGACACATCATTGGTTGGAAAGTTACTTTCGGATTAGCCGAAGGATTTTCCATTTCAATATACATTTCCTTAGCGCCAATTCCCTCTTCATGAGCTTTTTGCTTATTCATATCCGAAGTATAGTAACGGTCAATACGTAACCATTCCATACTTCTAGTCATTGCCACTTCATTTTTTCCTACAACTGCTATGTTGTTTTCCACTTGACAAGCAACCACACATGCCGCACAACCAATACAAGAAGTCATATCTATGGTTAAACCCCATTTATGACCTAATCTTTCAAATGAACCGTATAAATCAATTTCATTTACATGTTTCTCGCCACCACCATGCATTGGTAAAGTAGCTGGAGGATTAAACACATCTTTATCTAATTTTTTATACTCATTTAAAGATACTTCTCTTAACAGATATTCTTCACGACCCATAATGGTGTGTTGAATTTGGGTAGAAGCAAATTTGTGTTCGCCTTCTGATTTTGCAATACTTACCGAATAAGCAACATTTTGTAAAGTATCATTTGAAACTGAAACAAATGGGTAAGCATTAACTCCTACTCCAAAGGCTACCTTTAATTTCTCGGCTGTACGACCATATCCAATAGCTAAGCCTATTGTTCCAGGAGCTTGTCCTGGTTGTGGGAACACTGGTAACTTAACTGTTACTCCATTTACCGTCAAATCTACTATTGAACCATAAATTTCTTGACGTAACATTTCGTTTAACCCTAATGCTTTTACATCAGGAATAGACATAGTAATATAGTTATCCCAAGTTACTTTAGAGATTGGATCTGGTAATTCCATTAACCATGGGTTATTTGATTGATTACCATTTCCTAAACCTGTTTTTTCATAGATTGCTAACTCAAACTGCCCGCCTTTAGCTGAAGTGGCAGCAGAAGCGGCAGCGTTATAATCTGGTGTTGGTAAAGTTTCGGTTGTCGCTACTGACACAGGAGCAGGTGTAACAACAGGCGCTTTTTTAGTTGTATCGTTTGTAATGTCAGCTATAACCGCTGCTACACCAGCTAATATTGGATTACCTGTTGAATCTACAGCCATTGGCGTTTCAACTGGAACATCTTTAACGATATTTACTTTAAGCACACCATCATGTAAGGTATGCGACCAAAATGAAGCGAAATCGCCGTATTTTCCTTGTAAAGGGAACACACGGTTATTCCAATATCCTTGTAAATATTTTAAATAATTTGTTTTAGAACCAGACCAAGCTAATAAAGTATCTTGTACTTGACGAGTACCCTCATGACGAGGTGCAGAGAAAATTTGTTTTATTGTTGGCTGTTGTAATGAATAATGTCCACGCTTAGGATTTGCATCACCCCAAGACTCTAAATAATTATTATCAGGGCAAACATAATCAGCTAAGGTTGCAGTTTCATCTAATGTTTGTGCAAAAGAAACTTTTACTTTTGCTTTTTTATAAGCTGCCTCAAATTTTAAAGAAGCTGGAGCAGTATAAATAGGGTTACAGTTATAAGTAATTAATGTATTTACTTTTCCTGCATTTAAATCATTTACTAGGTCAATGAAATCTTTATCATTACCTTGTTTTAAATTGCTATGAAGCTCAACATCTACAGTGCTACCATAGTTATCTAACATTTTATTAATTCCATTAACTAATGTTTGACAACCTTCATCATTTAATCCACAAACAACTAATGATTTTCCTTTATTTTCAACTAATTCTTTAGCAATTTTAGAAATCGCTTTGCTAGCATCAGCATTAGTAATTTTAGCGTCGCTCACTTTGGCATTACCAGTTGCAGCAGCCACTTCGTTAAACAATAACGCAACCACTTTTCCGAACTCGGATGGTTTTACCATATAGCGTTCGTCGGCATTTGCACCTGTTAAAGATAAATTTGCCTCAAATGAATAATGCTTACTCATTTCAGGGTTTTCGCGAGTTACTTTACGGTTCTTAGAATATTGATTTGCAAATTCAATCGGGCTTAACCATGTTCCTAAGAAATCACAAGCTACACTTACAATGGTTTTTGCTTTTGAAAAATCGTATGAAGAAATAACAGCTTTTCCAAATACATTTTTATTAGCCTTGATTAAAGCTGAATAAGAAATAGCATCGTAAGTTACTAATTTAGTATTTGGGTATTTAGCACAAAACTCAGCAATAATGGCTTTTGTAGAAGGACTAATAATAGTTGAACTTAAAATAACATTTGAACCTTCGCCTAATGCTTTTACAATAGCTCCATCTACATTTTTCCAAGTAGAAGGCTCTCCTTTATGTAATGGGCCTGTAATACGAGCACCATCATATAAACTTAATACAGAAGCTTGAACACGAGCGCTTGTTCCACCATTAGATACTTTTGATAATTCGTTTCCTTCAATTTTGATTGGACGACCTTCGCGAGTTTTTACTAATACAGAAGCGTAATCGTGCCCATCGTAAAATGTAGATGCGTAGAAGTTAGCAACACCTGGTGTTACTTCCTCTGGCTTTACTACATAGGGAATAGCTTGATTAACAGGAGTCTCACATGCAGCTAATGCAACAGCAGCAGTTGAAAAACCCATTACCTTAAGAAAATCCCTACGAGAAGTTCCTTTAGCATCTGTTTCGTTTAAGTCGCCAGTTGGTAGTTCATGAGCGAACTCATTATTTTTTCTTTGTAAAAATTCAGGACTATCTGATAATTCAGACAAACCTTTCCAGTATTTTTTTGACATAGTCATTGAGTTATATTATCGTGTATTACCGGTTTTATCTTATTAGTAGTGACATTTTCCACAATCAAGTCCACCAATTTTATCAACAGTAAACTTCACATCATGTTGTCCTTTATATTTTTCTTTAAGTGCCTTATGTAATTTATCATAGTAAGCATTGCCTTCCATTGCTACTTCTGTTTTACGATGACAATCCACACACCATTTCATAGTAAGTGGAGCTTGTTGTTCTACGGTTGTCATTTTCTTAACATCACCGTGGCAATTAGTACAATCTAACTTACCAACCACAACGTGTTGTTGATGGCTAAAGTAAACATGATCTGGTAAGTTATGTACTTTAATCCATTTTATTGGATTTTGAGGTTTATCGTAAGTAGCTGTTTCGGTATTATAACCAGCAGCCTCGTAAATTTTTGCAATTTCTGTTTCGCCATATTGAGGACCAGAAGAGATACCTTTATGACAGTTCATACAAATATTAACAGTAGGAATACCTGAATGACGAGATTTTTCTACCGTATAATGGCAATACTGACAAGCAATTTCATTATCGCCTGCATGTAATTTATGAGAGAATTTAATTGGTTGTTCTGGGTGATAACCTTCTTTTGTGTTCCAATCATAATACACACCTATTCTATAACAAGCATCCCAACAAGATTTCATTCCTATAAAGATTAAGATTAAAACAAACACCCCTACCAAACGACGATGACTACTAATCCACTCTTTAACTTCTTGCCAGAAAGTCAACTCTGGCTTTTCAGGAATATTATGTTGGCGGTTATATGAATTTTGTAAAGATTGACGTACACTTCTTAATGCACCAATTAATATTGCTATAACAACAATACTTCCTAATAGTAAATATAAAGGGTCGATGCCTTTTGATTTATCTTTAGCTTCATCATCAGCTACAACAGCAGTTGTTGCTTTTGCTTCTGCTTTAGGAGCAGGTGGAGCCATAACATAGGCCACTAAGGCTTTTAACTCAGCTTCCGATAAAAATTCGAACTCTGACATTGCATCTACACCTCCGTTATCAGCAACTAATTTTTTAGCGTAAGCATCGCCACTTGTAATTAGATTATTGTTGTTTTGTATCCACTTAAACAACCATTGGTCAGCTGGTTTAGGAACACGATCAGCTAAGCCAGCTAAGCCAGGACCAGTTAATTTTTGATCGGTTAATGTGTGACAAACAGCACAGTTTTGTTTAAATATTTTAGCTCCATCTTGTGCTTTTAAGCCGAAAGAAAAAGCAAAAAACATGAAAACCGCGCCAAATAAGGATTTTAAAGAGAAATGAGACATATGATTATGCATAGAATTATATCTGATTTTATATGTTTTAGGGCAGTTTAATGACACTTTAATGACAAAAAATCCCCGACAAAAATAATAGAAGAATGGATATGTAGGTCATTTTTTTTGTATTTTATTAACATTATACTCAATTTAAATTCATTCTAAATAAGAGCCTGCTTTTTAATTTTAACAATTTGAAAAAATTGTCTTCATCAGATTTAGACAAACCTTTATTATTAGCAAATTAACTTCATTTTTACTGCGATAAAATTGTGTTTTTAAGAGCTGTATTTATTAAAAAACTTCTTTTGCTACTCGTCTGGTTACATCAGATGTTCCCATTGTGTAATAATGCAAGCAAGACACATCTGCTTTTTTAAGTTCTTTACTTTGTGCTACACACCATTCTACCCCTACTTCTTTAATTGCTTTGTCATCTTTACATTTTTCGAGTTCTACAAATAAATCTTGTGGTAAATCTATATGAAAAATTTTTGGGAGAGCAATTAATTGTGACTTAGAAGTTAAGATTTTTAGTCCTGGGATGATTGGCACATGAATATCGTTTTGACGACAAGTTTCTACAAAATCAAAAAACTTCTTATTATCAAAAAACATTTGTGTTACAATATAGTCGGCGCCCGCATCTACCTTTGCTTTCAGCCATTTCATATCGCTGTATAAATTTGGTGCTTCAAAATGTTTTTCAGGATATCCTGCTATACCCATACAAAAATTGGTAGGTGTAGCATCCTTCATCTCATCATCTAAATATACACCATTATTCATACCTTTAATTTGTTTTACCAAATCAATGGCATAATGATGTCCGCCTGGTTCAGGTACAAATTGCGACTCGGTTTTAATACTATCGCCACGTAATGCCAATACATTATCTATTCCTAAGAATTGCAAATCAATAAGAGCATTTTCAGTTTCCTCTCTGGTAAATCCTCCACAAATTATATGTGGTACAGCCTCCACATCATACTTATTCATAATGGCAGCACAAATACCCACTGTACCTGGGCGCTTACGGATACTTACTTTTTCTAGGTATCCACCTTCACGTTTTTTGTATATATATTCTTCGCGATGATAGGTTACATCAACAAATGCAGGTTTAAATTCCATTAATGGATCAATACTATCATAAATAGATTGAATGCTTTTTCCTTTAAGTGGAGGTAAAATTTCGATTGAGAATAAGGTTTTTTTCGCAGATTTCAGATGTTCGGTAATTTTCATATAGAGTTTAAATAAGCTACAAATGTAAGTATATCGTAGTTATATTAAAACAATTCTTAGACTAAAATCGATATCCTACAGAAAGAGCTAACTTACATGCGTTTATTGGAAAGAATGGCGTTACAAAGTCGTTATAATAAGAGTAAGATGGATTAAACCTACTTGGATTATTTTGTATATAATCATTAAAACGCATACCTACTCCTAATAATATAGACATATTAAAGTGTTGATGAAAGCGATATAAAAACCCATTTTCGAGTAACACATAATAGCGGTTTAGAACAAAGGCATGGTCAATTTCATAATTCGAAAAATTTTCTAAAATCCCATATTCTCTATAAATTCCATTAAATTGAGCAATACCAAAGTAGGTACCTATAAAATGTGTAATGGCTCTTTTTTTACTTGTATTATAACGTGTGCTAATACCTGTTTCTATTACTTTTTTAGTTAAATTTATTAGGCTTCCATATCTATTATTTAAATTCATGTCATTAAAAGTAGGGTTAGCATAGCCAATAACTACAGGTACACATAGTTGAATAAATGCGTTTGGAAATTCTCGTGTATAGCTTATGCTTAGCTCAGAATTAAAAAATCCTAAGGTGTTAATTGAAATTATATTTTTAGTACTAGTAAGTGTTTCCCATTTTTTTAGTTTAAGAGAGTCGGCGTATTGCGCTTTTCTTACATGCTCATTATTTGCTTCGAAGTAATAAGGTGTATAATAAGGCACTGGCGTATTAATCACTTCATGTATTCCATTTTGATAAATAATTAAAGCAACCTCATTTTTTAATATGGTAATGATGGGGCCATCTTGATAAGTATATAATTTATATTTAATCTCAAGAGGAGTAATTTCTAATATTTTGGTTTCTAATTTAGTATTATCCATTTTATACAATATATCTTGCGCACATATTACATACGTCCAAAGAAACATTAAAATGGTTATATTACTTTTTATATTCAACTACTTATGTTTTATACCCTAAAAATAGGATAAATATTTTAATTCATATAATTTGCTCTACGATAATATATTTATAAATTTGGCTAACTTTTTTGAAACTATTTAAAACCCTAAACTTATGAGCAAAATAAAAGTAGCCAATCCGGTTGTAGAATTAGACGGAGATGAGATGACTCGTATCATCTGGAAATTTATTAAAGACAAATTAATTATTCCTTATTTAGATGTAGACATTAAGTACTACGATTTGGGTATGGAGTATCGTGATAAAACAGACGATCAGGTTACAATAGATGCGGCTGAAGCTATAAAAAAATATGGCGTAGGTATTAAGTGTGCCACCATTACACCTGACGAGGCACGCGTGAAAGAGTTTAACTTAAAACAAATGTGGAAATCACCTAATGGTACTATTCGTAACATTTTAGATGGTACAGTGTTTCGTGAGCCTATTGTTTGTAAAAATGTACCTCGATTAGTTAGTAATTGGACAGCTCCAATTATTGTTGGTCGTCATGCCTTTGGTGATCAATACCGTGCAACTGATATGGTATTAAAAGGTAAAGGTAAATTAACTATTACATTTACACCCGAAGGTGGCGGAGAACCAGTAACACACGAAGTATATAACTTTAAAGGCAATGGTGTAGCTATGGGTATGTATAATACCGAAGAGTCTATTCGTGGTTTTGCACATTCTTGTTTTAACATGGCATTAAGCAAAAAATGGCCTTTATATTTATCTACTAAAAATACCATTTTAAAAAAATACGATGGTTTCTTTAAAGATATCTTCCAAGAAATTTATGAGAAAGATTATAAGTCGAAATTTGAAGCAGCTGGTATTGTGTATGAGCACCGTTTAATTGATGATATGGTAGCCTCGGCTTTAAAATGGAATGGAAACTTTGTGTGGGCTTGTAAAAACTATGATGGCGATGTTCAGTCAGACTCAGTAGCACAAGGATTTGGTTCATTAGGATTAATGACATCGGTACTTGTTACACCAGATGGTAAAATTATGGAAGCAGAAGCTGCACATGGTACAGTTACACGCCACTACCGCGACCACCAAGCAGGAAAACCAACCTCTACTAATCCTATCGCTTCGATATTTGCGTGGACACGTGGCTTAGAGTTTCGTGGAAAATTAGATGGTAACCAAGAATTAATTAACTTTTGTCATGCCCTTGAACAAGTATGTATTGAAACTGTAGAGAGTGGAAAAATGACTAAAGACTTAGCGGTGTGTGCACATGGAAATAATGTAAAACATGGTGAACATTACTTATATACCGAAGAGTTTTTAGATGCTATTGATGTAAATTTAAAGAAAAAGTTAGGTAAATAATTAAGTACAGATGAATCAGGAACTATTTAACAGAGTTGAGGAAGCCTTAAAAACTATTCGCCCCTATTTAGAGGCTGATGGTGGTGATGTAGAGTTAATAGATGTAGAAGACAATATCGCAAAATTGGAATTAAAAGGTGCTTGTAGTACTTGTAGCATGAGTCAAATGACAATGAAAGCTGGTATTGAAGAATCTATTAAAAGAGCGGTTCCTGAAATTATTGGTGTTAGAGCCATAAATATTTAATCATAGGTGATTGAAGTAATATAAACGAGGCTAATTTATCAATTAGCCTCGTTTATTATTCTGCAGTTATACAAGCACATAAGTTTCTTTTACGATGCTTTTGGCGTCAAAAGTATCCAAAACCGTTTTATTTTTCGGAAGGATATTTTTGTTTTCTGCACGCTTTCCTCCACCAAACAAAATCGCTGATTCAAATTATGCTATTCCGGTTAGCGCCATGGCATTTTAAAATTTCACGTAAAAATCAAATATTATCAAATGCGTTGGGCTGAGCGAAGATTGTTCGGGCTGTTCGCGTAGCGATTCGAACAATCAGATTGATGATATGCAGATTTTAGTGAAATTTTAAGAAGCCTTGAATTCTTGTTTCTTTAGTTTCAAGACAAAAGAAATGAAGAAAATTTCGTTACGATACTTTTGGCGACAAAAGTATCCAAAACCGTTTTATTTTTCGGAAGGATTTTTTGTTTGCAGCCCATTTTTCATCCGCTAAACAAAACCACTAACATTAATCAAAAGTAGTCTATAGGATTTCTATTACAAGTGAAAATAAACTACAGTCATCATACGAGCAGCGAAGTTATAAAATACGAAGTTATTAGTCAGTAATTCTTTAGATCCATTTTGAATAAGTATAATGCCATATCATTTGCAACAAAAATCTATAATATATATGTCGTAGAGACCTTTTAGAAGTATAATTTAATTTTAAACAACGAATTCCTTTCCATCTTCAGTATAAGTTAATTTATAGAAACCTTGTTTTCTATCATTCCATGTTTGTACCGAACCCATCTCTCTATTTCGTTTTAATAAATTCATATCGAGATCTTGATAAATCATTGTTTCTGTGTTTGGTGTAGCTTCTGAGGCAATAGCCTCCCGATGAAATTCAACATCAGATGGTGTAAAGATAGCCGCTTGTGAATAATGTACATCTAAATTTGCAACTTCTGGTAAATTACCCACGCATCCAGTAACTATTACATATACTTGGTTTTCAATAGCTCTTGCCTGAGAGCAATATCTTACTCGCAAATAACCTCTTCTATCATCTGTATTTGAGGGTACAAAAATAATCTTAGCCCCTTTACTTACTGCAATACGTGATAACTCTGGAAACTCAGCATCATAACATACTAAGATGGCTATTTTACCTTTATCAGTATTAAATATCTTTATTTTATCACCATTTTCAACTCCCCACCATTTTTTCTCAGAAGGTGTAATATGAATTTTGTATTGTTTATCATAAGTACCATCTCGCCTAAATAAATAGGAGATGTTATATAATTTATCATCTTCTACAGTAAAATGCGAACCTCCAATAATATTAATGTTGTATTTAATAGCCAAGCTGGTAAATAACTCTATGTATTGTTCAGTATATTGACTTAATTGGCGAATGGCTAAACCTGGACGTTTTTCAGGTAAAAATGATAATAATTGTAGGGTAATCATTTCAGGAAATAGTACAAAGTCGCTTCTGTAATCGGAAGACGTATCTACAAAGAACTCTACTTGCCTTGCAAAATCATTAAATGAATTTATGGCCCGCATTTGATATTGTACTGCACTTACCCTGGTATAATGAGCATTAGGTGTTGCTTGCTCTTTTTTGGAGCTATAGTTATAATTTCGCCATTCAAGTAAAGTTGCGTAACCACAAGACTCTTTATCATTGGGCAAATAATCAGGCAATATCCGCCTTAACGAAAATCCATTAGATAACTGGGCTGTTAATACAGTATCATAAATACTCTTATTAATTACTTTCTCCACAAAATCTTCTATCGATAATTTATAAGCGTATTTAGAATAGCTAGGTAACCTACCTCCAATAATAATACGTTTTAAATTATGTTTTTTAGCTAATTCTTTTCTTGCATCATATAATCGGCGAGATAGTTTCATGCCTCTAAACTCAGGGTTTACCATCATTTCAATTCCATAAAGCGTATCTCCATATTGATCATGATTGCCAATATTTCCGTTATCTGTAAGTTCACTCCAAGGCGATTCTTCGGTATAATCATCAAAATTTATAATTAAGCTACACGAAGAAGCAATTATCTTTTTCCCATATTGCACGCAAACTTGTCCTTCCGAAAAATGAGATATTAAATTTTTGAATTGTCCTTCAGACCAAGGTTTCATACCAGGAAAACAAAGTAGTTGTAAAGCTGTTATTTGCGCATAATCTTCTAATCTTATTTGCCTTAATTTTATTTTTTTTGAAATATCTGTAGCGCTCATAATCAATGATTTTAAAATGTTTCATAATCAATTTTCAATATCCGAAAATAAAGTGTGGTATCAAAATACTAATATGTTAAAGAATTAAAACATTTTCCATGCTTACTTTTGTTTCAAGGTAAAAGAAATGAAAATATATTTTTAATTTTCATAACTTTTCTTTGCTTCTCCAAAGAAAAGTAACAAAAGAAAAGAGCCCACAAAAGCCAACAGAAAGTTTCATTTGTCGCACTAACCTTCGCTTGCAAGCCATGCAACTTTCAGTTCGCACCTTTCGTGGACGTCCTCGCGCTCTAAAGCCTGTCCGTAGGTTTACACGCTATGCTATTCCGGTTAGCGCCATGGCATTTTAAGGAGCCTTGAACTTTTGTTTCAAGACAAAAGAAAATAAAAAAACAACTTACCTCATCAAGGTAACATACCCATTCTTACGATGTTCATCGCCATTAACATCGGTGTAGCGCAATACAAAATAATAAACACCACTTGGTGTTTCTTCTCCGCTGGTTGTTCTTCCATCCCATCTTATTTCGGTAACCGAAGTTCTTGAAATTACAGACATTTCATTTCCCCATCTATTAAAAATTGCTATTTCTTTTAAAACATTTCCTTTTCCTAAATTAAAACGCCACACATCATTAATACTATCATTATTGGGTGTAAACACATTGGGTATAATTGGCTCTACCGCTACCACTGGCTCGCAGTTGCTACTATAGGTAACTACAATGCTTTGGGTAGTTATAGCGCATTGGGTAGTTTGCAACACATAGGTAGTAGTTTGGGTAGGTTTTACTTTTATAAAACTGGTGGTATCAAT
>CAUJCR010000013.1 GCA_963169355.1 Bacteroidota bacterium
TTAAATAATTAGATATTGATGATTGACTTTTTAATATGACAAAATAATTTAAAAACTAACATTTATTTTTTATAAATTAGCATTCTTGTTTTTTTAACATTTAAAATTACGCTCATGAAACAGATTTTATCTTTTTTTCTATTTATTGGATTAACCATTAATGTATTTGCTCAGGTTCCAATAACAATTGGTACGGCATCAGTAACCAATTCGGGTATGGAACATTCCCCAATTAATATTTATTATAAATCAGGTCATTGCCAAATATTATACACTGCCTCAGAAATTAATGCGGCGGGTTGGTCTGGGGCTGGAGTGATACAAGCTTTAGCTTTTAATATTTATGCTACACCAGATGAAGCATTGCCAAATTTCACAATAAAGTTAAAGAATACTACAAATACGGATGTGTTAACATACGAATCATCAGGATTAACAACAGTTTATTCAAATCCTAGTTATCAACCAATTGCTGGTGTTTTTGATATTTTACCTTTAAGTACTGGCTTTACATGGGATGGAACAAGTAATTTACTAGTTGATGTTTGTTTTGATCAAGTAGCAAATTATTCTTCATCAGGTCAGCTTTATATGTATGAAAATAATCCTAATGAGTATAGATATATTAGAGCTGATAATGCTCCGCAATGTGCTGTTGCAACTACTGACAACCTTAATAATAATAAACCTCAGATACAATTGCAATTTCAATCAACTACTCCATGTTCGGGTACGCCTAATGCAGGGAATGCAATCTCTAGTGTCTCTAATTTTTGTGCAAATACACCGTTTAATTTATCTCTAACAAATAACACAGTAGATCAAGGAATATCTTATCAGTGGCAGTCATCACCAGATGGATCGAGTTGGACAAATTTGGGAACAAGTCAAAATTTTTCATCCTTAAGCACTAATACTAATGCTTCAACCTATTATCAATGTGTCGTTACCTGTTCCAATTCTGCGCTTTCTAGCACTTCAACACCTGTTTTTGTAACTTTAAATCCTCCCTTGGCTTGTTATTGTACACCTAATTACACATTAGATTGTTCTAATGATTATATATCCAACTTTAGTATTTCAAATATTAACACACCGGTTGTTTGTTCGCCTACTGGTATTATAGATTCTACCTCAAGTACTACCTCTATAATTGATATTGCTGGAGGTCAAACTTATACGTTATCTGCAACAGTAAATACTTCCGGATCTAATGGAGATGGTGTTTTTGGTGCATGGATTGATTATAATCAGAATGTTACATTTGATAGTAATGAGTATATAAAACTTGGTTATGGCGGAAGTGGTACATATACAGCCATCGTGAATGCCCCATTAACAATTACAAATGGTGCAGTAAGAATGAGGTTAATGGCCGATGTGAATTTTGCTGTTGCTAATACAATGCAAAGTGCTTGTGTTAATATTAATTTTACTTTTGCAGGACAAATTATTGATTATCAAGTTAATTTAATACAGGCAACACCTTGCTCAGGCACTCCTAATGCTGGAAATGCAGTTGCTACGAGTACACTTGTTTGTCCTATAGATACGGTTGATTTATCTATACAAAATCAAGATGTTATAAGTGGAGCCACTTATCAATGGCAAAGTTCAACAGATTTAGTTTCTTGGATAAATATTGGTGCAATTCAAAGTGAGATTGCTTATACGGTTGGGAATCAGCTTGTAACAACTCATTACCGTTGTGTGGTTACTTGTACTAGTTCTGCAACTTCAAGCACATCTACTCCTATTACAGTAACACAAAAGCCAGCAACCTCTTGCTATTGTGTGCCTGAAGACTTAAATTGCTCTAACTCTCAAATTACCAATGTATTATTTGAAACATTAAACGATAACCCAACATGTTCAGGTAATGGCTATAGCGATAATACTGCATTACCAGCTGTGAACCTAAATGCCAATCAATCTTATACAATCTCATGTAATACAAATAGTACTTTTAGTGATTATATGTCTATTTCATCTTGGATAGATTTTAATCAAAATGGTATCTTTGAGTCAATTGAGGAAACAGCTATAGGTACATCAACTACTGGTATTTTAACCCAAACTATAAATATTCCATATACAGCATTAGCGGGTAATACAAGAATGAGAATAAAAATGTTGGCTAATTATATGCCAATAACTTCAATTTCACCATGTAGCTCTACATATTATGATGGACAAGTATTAGATTACATGGTTAATATTACGGCTGTTGCTCCTTGTTCTGGAACACCTAATGGAGGAAATGCTACCTCTACAAATACTAGGGTATGTTCAAGTAATACATTTACTTTAGATTTAACAGGTAATAGTATTGCGAGTAATATAACCTATCAATGGCAATCCTCATCGGATAATATAAATTGGACAAACCTTGGGGCTCCTCAATCTGTAGTACCATATATAGTTACTAATCAATTGGCAGAGACTTATTATCGTTGCTTGTTAACCTGTAATTCAACTTCTTTAACAGCCTCATCAACTTCAATAAAAGTTGAACAAACTTCTTTAGCTTTGTGCCATTGTATTCCTGTTCAAACAGAGTGTAATTCTTCTTATATATCTAATGTAGCAATTAATACATTAAGCAACACTTCAACCTGCTCATCTTCTAATGGATATACTGATTATACAACTAATTCAGCTATTACAACTACATTAACTATAGGACAAGCTTATACAGCTACTATTACATTATCTAATCAATTTTATGGAAATGTAAGTGCTTGGATAGATTATAACCAAGACGGTTCGTTCGATGCTTCTGAATATACCTATTTGGGGGACCCAGGTGGGTCTCCTGTAGGTAACTATACAGTTTCTAATAATATAAGCATTCCAGCAAATGCATTACAAGGAATTACAACGTTACGCATCAGAAACATAGAAAATATAACTTTAGGAGATGGAGATGCTTGCTTCTCTCCAGTATATGGTGATCCTGGAAGTGAATATTATGAATATGGAGAAAGCGAAGATTATTTAATTACTTTAGTTGCACCAGATTGTTCTACATTAAATTATCCACCAACTGCTATTCTTTCAGGTAATACTGAATTATGCTCTGGTCAATCCTCTTCATTAACAATTAATCCAAGTATAAATACTGGAGCTGGCTTAACTTATCAATGGTATTCAACCGAGTCTGGTGCTTGGAGCACTTATGGTTCTACGGTAACTGTTGGAAGCATAGCTGTAACACCAACCGTTTCTTCAAGTTATTATGTAGAGGTTGCTTGTCATGGTACCTTAATGGTAGCAACAGATACTATTTTAGTTAATTACCATCCTATAAATATCAGTCCAATAAGTACAAGCCCTACATGTAGCGGAGATTGTAATGGTAGTATTACTTTAAATGCTATTGCGCCAGGAGCTACGTCTATGGATTATTCATGGAGTCCGAGTGTAAGTACTGGAGATATAGCATCTAATATTTGTGCAGGTACATATACTGTTAATATATCTAGTAGCTTTGGTTGTAGTAATACCTTTACTTATACTTTAAATGAGCCTTCTCAGTTGCTTAATAGTATTGGCGGTAATACACTTGTTTGTTTAAATAGTAATAGCACTTACAGTTCCTCTGTTTCTGGTGGAGTAACGCCATACAACTATGCTTGGGCAACATCAACAAATACTTTGGCAAGTACAACAGCTAATTACGATTATGTGTCATCAACATCGGGGAATAATGCCGTTTGGTTAACGATTACTGATGCCAATGGATGTACTGTTGTTAGTAATACAATTTCAACAACAACACCGCCTTCTACAAGTATTTCGGGTACTGTAACTACTTATCCGGCAACAGCTGTGGCTGGTAGAGTTGTATTATTTCAATATTTACCATTCTACACTAAGTTCGATTCTGTTGCTGGTCAAAATTTAGGAGCCAATGGTGATTATAATTTTGCTTCGTTTGATGCAGGCACTTATATTGTTAAGGCAATACCTGCAGCAAGTAATTTACAAGTAGCCTATGGCGATAGCGCCTTAATGTGGAAAGATGCTAAGCATATTATTCATGACTGTATTGCAAATGATGTGCAAAATATTAATGTGAAAGCACTTTCAACTTTTAGCACAACGGGCTCAGGATCATTGAGTGGGATGATTTATGAGGGACAAGGTTACGGGCAAAGAACAAATAGCGTTAATCAAACCGCAGCACCAGGTCAGCCGATAGGAGGTATTATCGTTAAAGGAGGTAGAAACCCAGGAGGGCAAATGTTTGTCCAAACCATTACTAGTTCAAATGGAACTTATACTTTATCGGGCTTACCAGATAATGCTTTTGGAGAATCATATTTTGTAATGGTTGATATTCCTGGATTAGACACTAATAACACATATCACAAAGTGATAACTGTTACTAATAGCAATTATACAAATTTAGATTTTGTGGTTGACTCGGCTAAAGTAACGCCTGTTAATGCGGTTGGGGTTCGTAACATTCAATTTGCAGAGAATAAAGTTGTGATTTATCCTAACCCTACTAATCAACTTATTAATATAAAATACACATTAACTCATTCATCTACTATTCAAGTTGAATTATGTGATATGTTAGGTAAGGTAGTTAAACAATTAATGCCTTCTTCTTATCAACATGAGGGAACTTATGTGAAATCTTGGGATATGAATGAGATAAATAATGGGATGTATTTTATTAAACTAACCATTGATGATAAAGAAAGTTCAACTAAAATTTCGGTTATTAAATAATTAAATTATCATTTATTTTAAAAAAGAGGCTATCATAAATTTGACAGCCTCTTTTTTTATTATATTTGAAAAGATAAATGAACTACATTTTAAGACATATTATCTTTTTTATTTGTTTATTGACAAACATCAAAGAATTTGCTCAAACTTATAATTTTAAACATTATAATACCGAACAAGGCTTACCTCAATCACAGGTACTCTCCATCTTTCAAGATAAAAAAGGCTATATGTGGTTTGGTACAAATGGTGGCGGTGTGGGCAGATTTGACGGCGAAAAATTTGTTACCTATTCAGAAAATGAAGGCCTTGTTAATAATATTGTTTACTCCATTGTTGAAAATGAAAAGCAAGAGTTGTTTTTTGGAACAAAGAAAGGATTAAGCGTTTTTAACGGCTTAACTTTTAAAACCTATAATGAAAAACAAGGACTAAAAAATAGTTATATTTTTAAATTATTGCATAGTAATAATCAAGTATGGATTTGTACTATGCAAGGTGTGTATATATACCAAAATGGTAAAATGCTTCCGTTTAGTGAAGATAGCCTACTAAATGTAAGTACTATTTATTCAATGTTCGAAGATTCTAATAAGAATCTTTGGTTTGGAACAATCCAAAATGGTGCTATTTTTTACAATACAACTAATAAAACGTTTAAGCACTTTTCTACTTCAGATGGTTTGATGAGTAATCTTATTTTTTCTATTTCACAGAAAAATAAGGGAGATATTTTAATTGGTACACAAACTGGTTTAAATACCATCGATTCTAAATTTAATGTAAAGGAATTAAAGGCCATACCAACCAATAGTAATATTGCCATCAGTTGTTTGTTGCAGGAGTCCGACCATGAATTTTATTATGGCACACATGGCGAAGGATTAAGTAAATTCGATTATAAAATAAATAAAAGAGTTGTTTGTTTTAATTATACTAACGGATTAACTAAAAACCCTATACAGTCGATTTTTAAAGATAGAGAAAATAACTTATGGATAGGAACTGACGGCGCAGGTGTATATAAATATTCTAATGATCGCATTATATACTATACCACTACTAATGGATTACCTGAAAATTATATTAATGCAGTGGCTCAAGATAAATTAGATAATTATTGGATTGCTTTAAGAAGTAATGGATTAACGCGTTTAAACTCGTCAGGAATGACCTATTATAGGTTCGCTCCAAATACAAGAAACTGTATTCCTGATAATGATATTACCTGTATTTTACCACTAAATGATGGAAGTGTGTTGTTTGGTACTAAAGAGGGGTTAACTAAGTTTGAAAATAATGTATTTAATCTTGTTCAAAGTCAAATATTTTCTAAAAACTATATATTATCATTATATCAAGACTCTAGAAAAACAATCTGGATTGGTACAACCGTAGGGGTTTTTAAAATAATAGACGGAAATATTATTGCAGTTGACGAAATAAACAAATTAAAAGACTCTAACTACGAATTTGCAATTTATAGTATAACCGAGGATAAAGCTGGTAATATATGGATTGGCACAGCCAATGAATTAATTAAATTGGAACAAAAAAATGTTACCATTTATAATGAAGAAAACGGTTTTATAAGTGGTAATGTATTAGCTGCTACAACGGATAGTAAAGGGAAATTATGGTTCGGTACAAGTAGCGGTTTATTTCATTACGATGGAAAAGTATTTACAAAAATTTCGCAAAATAACGGTTTGTCATCTAATAATGTGTTAGCACTTCAAATTGATAATAAGAATAACCTTATTGTGAGTTTGAATTCAGGTGTAGATATTTTAAGTTTAAATGATTTTTATAGTAAAAAAATTACAATAAAACATTTTGGCAAAGATGATGGGTTGTTAAATTTAGAAGCCAATTATAATGCCATTGCGAAAGATAAACAAGGTAGAATTTTAATAGGAACAATAGATGGATTAGAAATTTACGATCCAGCTATTGAATCAAAAAATACTAAAGAAGCTCTTACCAATATTACATCAGTTAAGTTATTTTTCGGACAAGAAGATATTCAAAAATACGCCAAAGGAGTAGATTCTGTTTCTACATTGCCGTTAGAGTTACATTTACCTTTTAATAAAAACCATATTACTTTTAAATTTATTGGAATTAGTTTAACAGCTCCCGGAAAAGTAAGATACGAGTATATGCTTGAGGGACTTGATAATAATTGGGTGCCACCAACCTCTAAAACAGAGGCAACTTATTCTTCGTTACCTCCCGGCAAGTATAGGTTTTTAGTAAGAACCATGAATAATGATGGGTTATGGAATAAAGAACCTGCCGTTTTTAGTTTTACAATTTCTCCGCCTTGGTATAACACATGGTGGTTTTATACTATTGTGGTTGTTGTGTTAGTGAGTGGTATTATACTTTACAACTATATTCATACTAAAAAACTTATTGCCGATAAACAAAAACTTGAACGCATTGTTGATGAAAGAACGCTTGAGTTAAGAGAGGAAAAAGAAAAAGTAGAGAATATTAACAAAGAAGTACTGGCGCAAAAAGCAGTTATTGAACACAAGAATACTGAAATTACGGATAGTATTAAGTATGCTAAAAATATTCAAGAAGCTTTGCTACCAAACCTTAGCTCTATTCATCAACTTTTTCCACAAAGTTTTGTATTATATATGCCTAAAGACATTGTAAGTGGCGACTTTTATTGGTTTGCTAAAAACGGACATACGCGTTTTATTGCCGCAGTTGATTGTACAGGACACGGTGTGCCAGGTGCTTTTATGAGTATTGTAGGAAATACCTTGTTAAATGAAATTGTAAATGAGAAAAAACTAACAGTTCCTGGAGAGATCTTATTAGAATTGCATAAGGGGGTGAAAATTGCCCTAAATCAAAATGCGCAAGAATTTGAAAGAAGAGACGGTATGGATATTGCACTTTGTGCGTTTACAGAAGATTCCAATCAAATACAATATGCTGGGGCAAATAGACCACTATGGATATATAGAAAGCAAAACAATTACCAGTTAGAGATTATTAAGGCCACTAAATACCCGATTGGAGGAATTGAACTAGAAGAAACTCGAATTTATGAGAATCATACCATCGACGTATTTGAAGGAGACTCTATCTATTTATTTAGTGATGGGTATGCCGACCAATTTGGAGGTCCTAAAGGAAAAAAATTCATGCTTACAAACTTACAAAAAACCATTTTCGATTCGGTTGAGCACCCGATGGAGAAACAAAAAGCTAATTTGGCTAAAGCCTTCTCCGATTGGAAACAAGATGCAGAACAAATAGACGATGTATTAGTAATTGGTATTAAAATTTAATAAAATTCGCTTATTAAAAACTTAACTATTCTCTCAATAATTTTCATTAAATTAGCCTACTTAATTTTATGAAGAATTATTATTGCATTATTATGGCTGGCGGTGTAGGAACCCGTTTTTGGCCTATGAGTACTACCGAACATCCTAAACAGTTTTTAGATATTCTAGGAACAGGAAGAACCCTCATACAGCAAACATTTGATAGGTTCATTGATATATGTCCACTTGAAAATATATTTGTTATTACAAGTGATGTTTATGCAGATATAGTTGCTACTCAACTACCCAATTTACCTAAAGAAAATATTTTAACAGAACCTGCAAGAAAAAATACAGCACCATGTATTGCTTATGCGTCGTATAAAATAAATAAATTAAACCCTAATGCTGTAACTGTAGTAGCACCTTCTGACCATTTAATTACTAAAGAAGATACGTTTAAGTTAGCAATTAAATCATGTTATGAGAAAGCTGAAAGTGAAGATTGTTTAGTTACTTTGGGATTAAAACCTACTAGGCCAGACACTGGATATGGATATATTCAGTTTATGGATTCGCCAAATAAAGAGAAAGATGAACGCATGTATAAAGTAAAAACTTTTACAGAAAAACCTGATTTACAAACTGCTAAGTTTTTTATTGAAACAGGAGAGTTTTTATGGAATAGCGGTATTTTTATTTGGAGTACTAAAAGTATTATCAATGCTTTTGAAAAACATGACCCTGAATTAGCCTCAATATTTAGAGATGGAGTTGAATATTATAATACATCCAAGGAAAAAGATTTTTTAAAACGTGCTTATAACATGGCTAAAAAAGATTCTATTGACTATAGTGTAATGGAGAAGGCGGATAATGTGTATGTGAGATCGAGTGAGTTAGGTTGGAGTGATTTAGGAACTTGGGGCTCTTTATATACTCACATCCCTCATGATAAAAATAATAATGCCTTTGTAGGAAAAAATATTATGCAGTACGATTGTAACAATTGTATTGTTCATGTCCCTAAAGAGAAATTAGTTGTTTTACAAGGATTACAAGATTATATTGTTGTAGAATCTGAGGGTATTTTAATGATTTGTAAAAAAGAAGATGAACAGCAAATTAGAAATATCGTTAATGATGTAAAAACATTAAAAGGTGATAAATACGTTTAACTTAATCATTATTAATGATATCAGCTAATTCATGTAAGAGCATAAATAAAATTGTAATTGTAGCCGCACTAGGCTATTTTGTTGATATTTATGACTTGTTGTTGTTTGGTGTTGAGCGTGTAGATAGCTTAAATTCAATATTATCTGAACAATTTCCAACGATTCATCCTTCTTTAAAAAAATCCTTAAACGACCAATACGGGAAGCTACTCTTAAATTGGCAAATGTTTGGTATGTTGATAGGTGGTGTGTTTTGGGGAATTTTAGGTGATAAAAAAGGACGTTTGTCGGTATTATTTGGGTCAATCTTAGTGTATTCTGTTGCCAATATTTTAAATGGATTAATACATACTACGGATGTGTATATTGTATTACGGTTTGTTTCGGGTTTTGGCTTGGCTGGTGAGTTAGGAGCAGGCATCACTTTAGTAAGCGAGAGTATGAGTAAAGAAAAGCGTGGATATGGAACTATGATTGTAGCAACGGTTGGTGTATTTGGTGCTGTTGTTGCTGGCTTTATGGGTGATGTAATAACTAATTGGCGTTATTCATTTTTTATTGGTGGTGGAATGGGATTAGCTTTATTGGTACTTCGTATCGGTGTTTTTGAATCTGGAATGTATGATGCAATTAAAAAAGAAGAGCATATTAAGAAAGGAAATATACTCCAGTTATTCTCTAATTGGAATAGCTTAAAAAAATACTTATGTGTCATTTTTGTAACAGTACCTGTTTGGTATGTTATGGGAACTTTAGTGTTATTTTCTCCCGAACTAAGTGAAATGATGGGCTTGCCTGAAAAATCGGTTACAGCGGGTAGGTCAATTATGTATGCTTACGCAGGAATTACAGTAGGAGATATATTTTCAGGTTTAATTAGTCAGTTACTTAAATCACGAAAAAAATCATTAGCATTCTTTTTAAGTTTAACTACTCTTGGTGTTGTTTTATATTTCATGTATGGTGGAAAATCTGTAGCTGTATTTTATAGTATTGTTACTTTTATAGGATTTGCAACAGGCTATTGGGCAGTTTTTATTAGTACAGCCTCTGAGTTATTTGGTACAAATATTAGAGCAACTGCAACTACCACAGCACCAAATTTTGTAAGAGCCTCAACCATTTTAATCACTTTTTTATTAAACCTTGTAATTGCCATTTTAGATGTAGATAAATTACTAGCAACTAAAATTACAGGAGCAATTATAATTAGCATTGGCTTTATCTCTTTATTCTTCTTAGAAGAAACATTTGGAAAAGATTTAAATTATGTTGAAAAATAAACCTACTGTAGTTATTGGTGCATCTCCAAACCCAGACCGATATAGCTATAAAGCAACACTAAGTTTACTTAATGCTAAACACAAAGTATATCCTATAGGCATACGAAATGCTAAAATTAATCAGTTAGATATTATAACATCGAAACCTGTATTAACGGATATAGATACAGTTACATTATATGTTGGTAAGGATAATCAATCGGCATGGTTTGATTATATTATTTCTTTAAAACCTAAGCGTGTTATTTTTAATCCAGGAACAGAAAACGATGTTTTTGAAAAAGTGTTGTCTGAACACGGTATTGAAACCATAGAAGCTTGTACCCTAGTTATGTTGGCAACTAATCAATATTAGTCGAAAAAATGACATGTAGAGATCTAATTGATTATATTTGTAATACTTGTGACTAATTATTTAATGAGAAATAATCACTTTTAGATTCTCTGTTCTGATATGAAAAAACGCTACTTCATTCTACTATTTTTCTTCCTTTTCTCATTTGCTCCTCAAAGTTGGAATTTATCACATTATTGTTCTGCCCAAGAAATTAAGATTGATAGCTTATTGATGGTTGTGAAAAAACAATTACATGATACCAATGAAGTAAAAGCATTAAATTTATTAAGCGAAAAAATTGGATGGCGAGTAGGGAATATTGACACTGCTTTACATTTAGCTAACCAGGCTTTAAAACTATCTAATTTGTTAGATTATAAACAAGGAAGAAGTAGAGCTTTTGGAAATATTGGATTAAGTTATCAAATGGAGGGGAATTATCCATTGGCTCTTAAATATTATTTTTTAACAACAAAAATTAGAGAAGAACTAAATGACAAAAAAGGGTTAGCCATTATAATAAATAATATCGGAAATGTTTATAATCTCCAAAGTAATTACACTGAAGCTTTAAAATATTACTTTAAAGCGCTTAAAATAAGAGAGGAAATTAAAGATAAACGTGGTATCTCTGATGCTTATACATGTATTGGTAATGTATATTTTCATCAATTAAATTTTAATGAAGCACTTCAATATCATTTTAAAGCTTTAGAGATAAAAAAGGAGATAAATGAAAAAATAGGCTTAGCCTATGTCTATGGGAATATTGGAAATGTTTATGTAGATCAGAAAAAATATACCGAGGCTTTAAAGCATTTTAATTTGTCCTTAAATATTTGTAAGGAAATTGCAGACACTTCGGGGATATTATTAAATTATGATAATATGGGCATTTGTTATATTGAACTAAATGAATATGAAAAGGCTTTACCTAATTACCAGTTAATGTATAACATTGCCAGTAAGTTAGATTATAAATGGGATATTGCCTCAAGTCTGATAAATATGGGTTTAATTTATTTCAAGCAACATAAATTAATGCTTGCTAAAGAATCTGTTTTAAAAGGGCTTCCCATAGCTAAGGAGCTAAATGTATTAGACCTAATTTCAGAAGGTTATAATTATTTAATGTTGATAGAGGAAGCATCAGGAAACTATAAAGAGGCTTTAGATTACAACATTTTATATAATGCTTATAAGGATAGTTTATTTAGTGCCGAAAAAGCTAAAAGTGTTGTTCAACAACAAATGCAATATGATTTTGATAAACAAAGAACAGCCGATAGTATAAAGGTAGATGAGGAAAAAAGACTTCGTGAAATTAGGTTCTCAGAAGAAAAGAAGCTCAATCAATTAATTATTATTTCAGGATTTGTTGTATTAATTATTGTATCATTCTTTTCAATATTAATTTATAATCGTTTTCGAATTACTAAGCGGCAGAATAAGATTATTGCTCAACAAAAGATAGAAGTTGAAAATCAAAAATTAATTGTTGAAAGTCAAAAAAGTTTAGTGGAAGAAAAACATAAAGAAATAACCGATAGTATTAATTACGCAGTGCGTATCCAGAGGGCTTTATTAGCGAGTAAGCAAATTTTAGATGCTAATTTAAAAGAATATTTTGTGTTTTTTAAGCCAAAAGATATTGTTAGTGGAGATTTTTATTGGGCATCACACACCTTAGGAGAAAATGGTCATTCAAATTTTGCTTTAGTAACCGCAGATAGTACTGGACATGGAGTGCCAGGAGCCATTATGAGTATTTTGAATATTGCTTGTTTAAATGAGGCTGTAAAAGAAGGTTATAAAATGCCAAACGAAATTCTAGATCGCACACGATCCGAAGTTATAAAAGTATTACAACGAGATGGTAGTGTTGAGGGAGGAAAAGATGGAATGGATTGTAGTTTATGTATTTATGATTTTAAAAATATGATGCTTTGGGTTGCAGCTGCAAATAATCCAGTGTGGATTGTTAGAACTTCAGCTACATCCACAGATGTTCATGCGGGTGATACACAAAATAATACGAACTTACCTGAACTCATTGAGTTAAAACCAGATAAAATGCCAATAGGTAAACATGATAAGCAAGATATACCATTTAAATTGCAACAAATAAAATTGCAGAAAGATGATGTGATATATACCATTACCGACGGTTTTCCTGATCAATTTGGTGGAGTAGAAGGAAAGAAATTTAAAGTTAAAAAGCTAAGAGAACTATTAGTTTCCATATCTAGTTTACCATTAAGTGAGCAGTATCAAATTATCGAATCAACATTTAATAATTGGGTTGGCTCAAACGAACAAATAGATGATGTTACTATTATTGGTGTTAGAGTTTAAGAAACCATATTAACACTCCAAACCTAGAAAAGCGTTTTTGCTTTAGCAATTGCGGCATTTAATCCATCAAGTTTACTGCCCCCAGCTTGAGCATAAAAAGGTTGTCCGCCACCGCCACCGTTTATTTCTTTGGCTAATTCTTTAATAATATTACTAGCATTCCAGTTCTTTTCTTTTACTAAATTATCCGAAAAAATAACCGACACACTTGGCTTGCCTTTCACTTCTGCGCCAATTACACACACACAATTATCAAGCTGATTCCTAATTTCAAATAAAATATTCTTTATTTCTTCGGCACTATCTAATTTTATTTGTTCAATAATTAAGTTTAGGCCGTTTTTTTGCTCTGCTTTCTTAATTAAATCTTGTTTTATATTTTGAGATTTTTCTTTTAAGAGTGTTTGCAATTGTTTTTGTAACTCGGCGTTTTCCTCTACTAGGTTACTCAAGCTACGAACAACATCTTTATTGTTTTTAAGAATTGATTTTATTTCGTTAAGAGTGTGAAGTTGTGAATCGAAAAATTCTTCGGCTTTTATGGCGGTAACAGCCTCTAAACGTCTAATTCCTGCTGCTACGGCACCTTCCGAAATGATTTTAAAATATCCAATTTGTCCAGTTGCCTTTACGTGCGTTCCTCCGCATAATTCAATAGAGTAGTTTTTGTCAAATTCAACAACACGCACAATATCACCATATTTTTCTCCAAATAATGCCATGGCGCCTGTTTTCTTAGCTTCGTCAATAGCCATTAATCGAATATGACTTTGAATATTCTCCCGAATTTTAGTATTAACTATTTTTTCAATTTTAGTTAACTCCTCGTCAGTAATTTTTGAGAAGTGCGAGAAATCAAAACGCAAATGCTCATCATTTACTAAACTTCCTTTTTGCTCTACATGTGTTCCTAGCACTTGGCGTAATGCGGCATGGAGTAGGTGAGTGGCACTATGATTGTTTTCGGTATTATGACGTTTGTTGTAATTAACTTTTGCTTGAAAAGTACCGTTTAGTTTTTCTGGTAATTTGTCGCAAAAATGAACAATAACACCATTTTCTTTTTTAGTGTCGGTTACATTAATTTTATCGTTTATGTTTTCTAAAACACCAGTGTCTCCAACTTGTCCGCCACTTTCCGCATAAAAAGGAGTTTTATCTAATACAATTTGAAATTGTTCTTTGTTTTTTGTTTTAATTTTTCGGTATCTTATGATATTTGCTTCACACTCTAACTCTTCGTACCCAACAAAATCCGTAATTTGTTTTTCGTCCTTTGGTTGATTAACTGTAATCCAATCATCGGTATCAATTGATGTTGCCGCTCTCGAACGATTTTTTTGCTCGTCTAATAGTCGAGCAAATTCTACTTCGTCAATACTTAAATTATAGCCACGAGCAATTAATGAAGTTAAATCAACTGGAAAACCAAAGGTATCGTACAATTCAAAAACAATTTTACCATCAATAATATGGCCTGTTTTAGCATTAGTAAGGTCAATACAAACTTGATCGATACGACGTAAGCCTACTTCTAAGGTTTTATAAAACGAAACTTCTTCTTCTTTTATAACTTTTTCAATCAGTATTTTTTGAGTATTAAGTTCAGGAAACTGGTGTCCTAATTGATTAGCCAAGGTTGGCACAATACGATACATAAATGGTTCCTTTATATTTAAGGATTGATAACCATAACGTATTGCGCGACGTAAAATACGTCTGATAACATATCCTGCTCCAGTATTGCTTGGAAGTTGACCATCGGCAATTGAAAAAGAAATGGTGCGAATATGATCGGCAATTACACGCATAGCAATATTAATAATTTGTTGCTTTTTGTGTTTTTCTTCTTCTTCTGGTTTGTATCGTAGTCCACTTAAATCTTCTATTTTATGAATAAGTGGCGAAAACACATCAGTATCGTAATTAGATTGTTTTCCTTGTAATACACGCACTAAGCGTTCAAACCCCATACCTGTATCTACGTGTTGTTTCGGTAATTTTTCTAAACTACCATCTGCTTTACGCATAAACTCCATAAATACATTATTCCATATTTCAATAACCTGTGGGTTGTCGTTATTTACTAAAGTAGCACCATCAATTTTTTTACGTTCATCTTCGCTTCTGCCATCGTAATGAATCTCTGTACAGGGGCCGCAAGGTCCAGTATCTCCCATTTCCCAGAAATTATCTTTTTTATTACCTTTTAAAATCCTTGATTCTTCAATATATAATTTCCAAGTATCGTAAGCTTCTTGGTCAAATGGTACGTTTTCTTCAGGGCTTCCTTCAAAAACAGTAACATATAAACGGCTTTTATCTATTTTGTAAACCTCAGTTAATAATTCCCATGCCCAGGCAATAGCTTCTTTTTTAAAATAATCTCCAAAACTCCAATTTCCTAGCATTTCAAACATGGTGTGGTGATAAGTATCTACGCCAACTTCTTCTAAGTCGTTGTGTTTGCCACTCACCCTAAGGCATTTTTGTGTATCCGCTACTCTAGGATATTTAATAGGGGCATTGCCTAAAAAAATGTCTTTAAATGGCGCCATACCGCTATTATTAAACATTAAAGTAGGGTCGCCCTTTACAACCATAGGTGCAGAAGGTACTATATGATGTCCTTTAGATTTAAAAAAATCTAAAAATGTTTGACGAACTAATGATGATTCCATAATTCAAATAAGAGAGAGCGAATATACTAAAAAGCTTTACATCATTTTGTACAAAATATTCACTATTAATTGACTTTAACTATCCGTGAAAATCGAAAATCTAATTTTTGATTTTCACGGATAATGTTTATATTTGTAGCATGATAAAAAGAGATATAGTTACTAAAATTGAGTTGTTGCTAAAGGAATTTCCTATTGTGGCTTTATTAGGTCCTAGACAAGTAGGAAAAACAACTTTGGCTAAATCTATAAAGGTTTCTAATAAAAAAAATATGCTTTATTTAGATTTAGAAAAACAATCTGATTTGAATAAATTAAATGATATTGAATTGTTTTTTGAAACTTATCGAGATTATTTTATCATTATTGATGAGGTTCAGATAAAACCTGAGCTTTTTACCTATTTGCGTCCAGAGATAGATGAGAAAAGAGAAAATGGACGCTTTTTGCTGACTGGTTCTGCTGCTCCAGAATTAATAAAAGGTGTATCTGAAAGTTTAGCGGGGCGTATTTATTATTTAGAGATGTTTCCTGTTACATTAACGGAGGCTTTAAAAGCCAAAATAACTCAATCTACTCATTGGCTAAGAGGAGGATTTCCTGGGGCATTAAATCCTAAATCGAACGAAACGGCCGAGCGATGGAAGGAAGGTTTTGTACGTTCGTACGCAGAAAGAGATTTATCTTTTTTGTTTGGTATTAATTTAACGCCTTCTATTATTAAAAATTTTTGGGAAATGCTAGCAGGAACCCAAGGTGGTATTTGGAATTCCGCAACGTATGCTCGTTCATTGGGTGTTTCAGCTCCTACTATTAATCGTTACTTAGAGTTGTTAGAAGGCGCTTTTATTGTTCGAAAGTTACCAGCATGGTATGTTAATGCTAATAAAAGAGTGGTTAAGGCTCCTAAAGTTTATATTAGGGATAGTGGTCTTTTACATTATTTTAATCAAATAGAAACTGTAAAAGATTTACCAGGTCATATTATTACTGGAGCCTCTTGGGAAGGCTATGTTATTGAAGAAATTTGTAGAAAATTGCCTCCTAATATTCGCCCGTTTTTTTACAGAACTCACCACGGAGCCGAAATAGATTTAGTTTTAATTAGAGGGTTAAAACCTTTAGCAGCTATTGAGGTGAAATATTCCTCGTCACCTATTGTAACGAAAGGATTTTATGAAGCCTTAGAAGACTTAAATAATCCTCCTGCTTATGTGATAATTCCGCAAGGAACGAGTTATAAGTTAAATTCGTTTACTAAAGTTCTTAGCCTCGAAGAGTTTATTACTAAAGAAATAGGGAAATTGATTTAACCTAGATTAGGTATTAGTAATTCTATTACGAGCTAAAATTCCTGCAAAATATGATGCTTCGCAACTTTTTCTCTTTCACCGTAGCAGTGGCTACGCTTCATTCGTAAAAGTTCATATTTTATGAATCTTTTAACTCTCACTACCAATTTCTAAATCACAATCTGGGTTTAACCGTGAAAATCGAAAATTAGATTTTTGATTTTCACGGTTCTTTCTTGCTTCTAAATCGTAAATTTTGTGCAGTGTACTGTTACAATTTTCTTATCTTTGTGATGTAAAATTAATGCACCTAAATGTCAAAGGTTAAATATAAATTTAACACAAAGTCGTTAACGTATGAACGTGTACGTGTTACTTTTAAGCAACGCTTTTTTCAAGTGTTGTCGTATTTGGCTATTGGCTTAGTGTTTGCTGTTATTACCATGTTAATTGCCTATCGTTTTATTGATTCTCCTAAAGAAAAACAACTTAGACGAGAAGCCGAGGTAATGAAGTTGCAATACGATTTATTAAATAAAAAAATGAACCAGGTGCAAGTTGTATTAAACGATTTGCAAGATAGAGATGATAACATATATCGTGTAATTTTTGAGGCAGAACCTATTCCTACCTCTATTAGGCAAGCCGGTTTTGGTGGTAGTGATCGATATAAAGATTTGGAGGGCTATGAAAATACCGATTTAATGAAAGCAACCACGGAGCGTTTGGATAAATTAACCAAGCAATTATATATTCAATCAAAATCATTTGATGAGGTGGTAAAATTAGCTAAGAGCAAAGAAAAAATGATTGCTTCTATTCCAGCTATTATGCCTTTAAATAACAAAGATTTAAAGCACATGCCAAGTGGTTATGGTTGGAGAACTCATCCTATATACAAAACACAAGAGTTTCACCCAGGAATGGATTTTACGGCTGAACAGGGCACGCCCATATATGCTACTGGTGATGGAACAGTTGAATTAGCAGATGCCTCAGGTCATGGCTATGGCAATCATGTAATTATTAATCATGGATTTGGTTATAAAACATTGTATGGTCACATGAGTAAAATTGCAGCTAAAGTTGGAAATAAGGTAAAGCGTGGCGAATTAATTGGTTATGTAGGAAGTACAGGATTAAGTACAGGGCCTCATGTTCATTACGAGGTAATTAAAAATGGCGAAAAAGTTAATCCTATTAATTTTTATTATAACGATCTTACACCCGAGCAATACCAAATTATGTTGGAGTTAGCTTCTAAATCAACTCAATCTTACGATTAATATTTATGATTAAAAATAAAGTAGGATTGACTACGGCCATCTCCGTTGTTATTGCCAATATGATAGGCACGGGCGTTTTTACATCTATTGGATTTCAAGTAATTGATATACAAAGCATTTTTGCTATCTTATTACTTTGGGTTATAGGTGGCGTAATGGCACTATGTGGTGCATTGGTATATGGCGAGATAGGCTCGGCTTTTCCTAATAGCGGAGGCGAATACATTTATTTATCAAAATTGTATCATCCATTAGTAGGTTTTTTGTCAGGCTGGGTAAGTTCAACTGTTGGTTTTGCAGCACCTATTGCTTTAGCAGCAATGGCATTGGGGCAATATGTAAGCGGAGTGTATGAAAATGTAAATGCAACTTTTCTAGCTGTAAGCACGGTTGCTCTCATTACTTGTATTCATGCTTATGATTTAAAAATTGGAGCCGCTTTTCAACGTATTTCAACTAGTGTCAAAGTAATTTTTATACTTCTATTTATTTTTCTTGGCTTCATCACCATTCCACATCATACTATTTCTATTATGCCAGATGAGCAAACTGTTTCTAATATATTTAGTGGTTCGTTTGCTATTTCGTTATATTGGGTATCGTATTCATATTCTGGTTGGAATGCGGCTTCGTATATGACAGATGAAATTGAAAACCCAACTAAAAATTTACCAAAATCCTTATTTATTGGAACACTTTTAGTAACCATTTTGTATGTTGTTTTAAATTATATATTTCTTTATACCACACCTATTTCGCAATTAGCAGGGCAGGTTGAGATTGGTTACATTAGTGCGAAAAATATGCTAGGAGAACATGCGGCAAGTGTAGTAGGCATTGTTATAGCCATTTTATTAGTTTCTTCAATAAGCGCCATGATAATGGCTGGGCCTCGTGTAACTTCTAGTATTGGGAAAAATTTAAAACCACTTCAATTTTTATCAATCGAAAATAAAAAAGGCGTTCCCTACCTTGCTATTATATCACAATCAGTAATTGCATTAGTGCTTATTGTTACAGCAAGTTTTAATGACGTGTTAGAGTTAATCGGATTTATTTTATCGGTGTTCACATTCTTAACAGTTTTTGGGGTATTTATTCTGCGATATAAGTTTTCAAACATAACAACTCATTATAAAACATGGGCTTATCCTATAACTCCTATTATCTTTTTAATTATAAACGCTTGGATTATTGGTTTTGGATTTTACAGTAAACCTAAAATGAGTTTGTATGGAATCGGTTTACTTGTCATTGGCTGTTTTGTTTGGTTTTTAATTAATGGATTTGGAAAACAAAACAAAGAACCTGTATTATTTGACAAATAAATTTTATGAAGCAATTTTTTACAATAATGAGTTTATGCTGTTTGTTTGCTTGTACGTCTGAACAAAGCCAAAAACAAATTGATAATAAAGATACGACTACTCTCGCTCCGGTAGTAAAAGATTCCGTTGTTTTGAAGGAAGAACTACCCGAAACCAAAAAAAGTTTTGAAGTAAATGATAGTTTAAACGCATTAGTTAATATTATTTCGGGTATTGTTGATGAAAATACCATGTTTGATTTTGTGAAAAAATGCGATGATTTTAAAGACTTTAGTAAAAGTTTTACCAAGCGTTGGCTGTCTTATGATACAACACGTATTGCACGCCTTAAAAAATTTAGAGAAACTGAAATTTCTAAAATTGTTGCAATACAACCTACGCTATTTTATCCTTTTTCAGGACCAGATATTTTACATGCTCAAACTTTTTTTCCTCAAGCCGATAAATATGTTATGATAGGATTAGAGCCTGTAGGAAGCTTGCCTGTATTTAAAAAAGAAGAAACTGATTCGCTAGAATCATACTTTCAAAAAATTAATACTTCTTTAAATGCCATTTTAAAATTTAGTTTTTTTAGAACGCAAAGTATGAAAGAGGATTTGAAAAATGAAGAAGTTAATGGTACACTACATTTATTGTGCTTGTTTTTAAAACGTACTGGTAACCAACTTGCCTCTATAAAACCAGTTACGGTGGATAGTTTAGGGCAAATTCAATTTGTTAGTTCATTTGATAAATTACAAAAATTAAAAACCAATACACGTGGTGTTGAAATTAAGTTTAATGACATTCAACAACAACCTAAGGTTTTGTATTATTTCTCGTTAAATGCTTCGGATGCGGGTTTGAAACATAATCATCATTTTATGACTTATTTAAAACAAATGGGCGCAATCAATACTTATTTAAAAGGCGCATCTTATTTGATGCACAAAGATTATTTTTCGATGATTAGACAAGTTATTTTAGAACAAAGTAAAGCCGTTATTCAAGATGATAGTGGTATTGCTTTTCGTTATTTTACAGAGGGTAAAGCCAAATGGAAATATCACTTTTATGGCGATTACACTAAACCAATTCCGATGTTTGCGCAACATTACCAGCGCGATTTAGATTCAATATCTCATTTACAAGGTTCAAAACCTTTGGGTTTTGGAATTGGCTATAACTTTAGAGATAAAAACAGTAACTTTATGATAGCCCTAAAGCAGTAACCGCTATTGAAAATAAAGTTTATATTTATTATTTTATCTATTTCATTGAGTACACAGGCTCAAACAACTTTTTCTTTTGATACTATTTTTTTTAAAAATCCTTTATTGACTAAAGTAGCACAACATTATCAAAAATATAAATTACAAATAATTTATACTCAAATTGATAGAGACGCATCTGGTGCACCACATTTTACAACCCACACTTTTCACCTCGATTCTTCTAACTATTTTTATTGTGCGAGTTTGGTAAAGTTACCATGTGCTATTTTGGCTTTAGAAAAAACAAAAGCACTTAGAATTTATAGTCAAACTATAATGTTTACAGATAGCTCAAACGCTTGCCAACATGCTGTAAAAATAGATACAACTGCCAAAAATAATTACCCAAGTGTAGCTCAATATATAAAAAGAATGGCTTTGGTGAGTGATAATTTTGCCTATAGCCGTATTTATGAATTTTTGGGAACCGACTACATACATCAGCGTTTAAAAGAATTGGGTTATCCTAATATTAGAATTGTTCACCGCTTTGATGGAGGATGTGTAGGGAATGAAAATACGAATACCAATGCCGTTGTTTTTTATGATGATAACTTAAAACCTATTGCTTCGGTTCCTAACCAAGTTTCCGAAACACAATATGCTCACCCCTTAGGAAACGTGAAAGTAGGCCGTGCCTACATTAACTCTAAAAATAAAAAGATAAATGAGCCTAAAGATTTTTCGAAAATGAATTATATGTCGTTAGAAAACACCCACTCAATATTACAAAGATTAATTTTTAATGATTATCTACCTTTTGAAAAACGCTATGAGATGATAAATGATGATAGAAAAATGTTGATACAATATTTAACTCAATATCCTAGAGAATCGTCACATCCAACGTATAATAAAACTTATTACGATAGTTATAAAAAATACTTTTTGTATGGCGATAGCAAAAAAACAATAACAGATACGGATATTAAAATTACGAATATTGTGGGGCAATCTTATGGCTTTATGGCAGATTGCGCTTACATTATCAATGAAAAAAAAGGCATTGAATTTATGTTGAGTGCAGTAATTTATACTAATGAAGATGGGGTGATAAATGATGGAAAATATGAATATAACAGCATTGCACTGCCTTTTTTAGCCGAACTAGGGCGACAAATTTATAGCTATGAAGAAAATAGAAAGGTAAAGAAGTAAAATGATAGGTTTGATACCATATCCTTCCCCTCTTTTTTGGTTATTTGAAAATAGAATTTTTTTGATTTGTTGTTGTGCAAATGGATTGTTCTTAAGAACTTACCGTTTATTAAATAGTTTGGCGGCTTGCATTCTAGAGGTTACGTGTAATTTACTGTATATTTTAGTTACGTTGTTTCTAATCGTATTAGGGCTTAATTTTAATTCTTGCGCAATCTCTTTATACTCTAATCCTTCTATCAATAATGTAAGTATTTCTTTTTCGCGTTCTGTGAGATTGTATTCGTTGGCTGTGTTTTCTTCTTGTTTATTAAAATTTTGTTCAGTTGAGGTGAGAAGGTTTAACACTTTTCTAGCTATACTAGGTGACAATGGAGCGCTTTCACCATTCATTAAGCTATCTATAGCTTCTTTAATTTTATCAATGGGTTCGTCTTTTAATAAATAACCATTAGCTCCAGCCTTTATGGCATTAAATATTTTTTCATCTTCATCAAAAATAGTGAGCATTAAATAACGTGTCTTTGAAAAACGCAACTTGCCCTCTGCAACGGCTTCTATACCGTCCATTATCGGCATATCAATATCCATCAATACCACATCAGGTTCAATTGCATTTCTAGCCAATCGCATTTCCTCTAAAAAATCTTTTCCGTTTTCAGCTGTAAACAAAACTTCATAATCTTCAAAACGGTTTAATTTTTCTTCAAGCGTATTGCGTAAGCTTTTTTTATCATCAACAATAGCAATATAAATCATTGTTTAGTTTTTGTCAAAGATATGAATGTTGTTAGAGATATTAAATAGTACATTCATACCAATAGTTTATATTCTGTTCCTTTATTTAGTTCTGTTTTTAAGGTAAGAGCAATTCCAAATTCTTGGGCACGTTTTTGGATATTTTGCAATCCATATTGCTCTTTGTATCGGGATGATTCATTTTCTTTTATATCAAATCCAATTCCATTATCACTAATTAAAATTGTAAGTTTGTCATTTAAGCATTGTACGTCTATTTTCACTTCGGTAGCATTAGCATATTTAAACGAATTGTTTAGTATTTCTTGGCATATTCGATATAAATTTAAGCCTAATAAAGCATTGAGTTCATGCTGTGATTGGATGTTTTCTGTAAACTGAATTTTTGTATTGCTATGTTTAAATAAATTTTTAGCAAATACTTTAAGTTTATCAGAAAAGTCCTGTACATTAATATTAGCATCGCTAATTGCCCAAATTGTTTCACGCAAACTACCTATCACACTTTTTACAGATTGGTTAATGCTTAATACTATTTCTTTACGTTTATCACCTTCTTCTTCGTTAATTCCGTCTAATGAATACATAATGAATGAAAGTTGTCCACCAACATTATCGTGTAAATCTCGAGCAATACGTTCTTTATCTTTTTGCAAAGTTTGTAACATTAATAACTCGTGTTGCTTTTTCTTTAAATGGTTTCGATTAAATAACCAAAGTGCAACAGCTACAAGAAGTAAAAATACTATACCAACTATTAATAATAGTAAGTTATTTTGTTCGTTTTTTTTCTGAAGCAATTTGTTTTCATTGTTCTTTTTTTCGGTTTCATAAAGTGTTTCATATTTTGCAACGCTGGTAGCTTTTTCTACTTGCAATATGGAGTCTTTAAAATGAAACCATTTTAACATATATGTTCGTGCCGTTGTATCGCGCAACATAACCAAACATTCAGCTTTAGCCCTGTAGGCATTTAAAATAGCTTCTCTATTTTTAGTTTCTAAATAAAGTTTTTCGGCTATATTAATATGATTTAAAGCTTCAGTGTAATCTTTTTTAAAGAAGAAAGCGTAATTGTATTGTTTACTTTTAGCAAAAGCTAACATGCCTTTATTCTTTGATAATTCGGCATATTTTTCGGCCTCTGCAATCATAGCTTCAATCTTATTTTTATCTTTTGACGTATTCAAATAAAGCTCAGCAAGAGTGGAATAGGTTTGAGATAAGCGAGCATATTCATGTGTTTTTTTGAACCAATCAATAGCCTTAAAACTATATTTTTCAGCAGAATCAAGCTTTTGATCTTCAATGTACAAAACGCCCAAAAAATAGTTGCATTGCGAAAGCAGAGTGTCGAGGTGATGTTTTTTAGAAACGTTTAACGCATTATAAGTCCATTTGAATGATGCAGTATGATCATACAAATAATAATAACATCGTGCAAGAGATAAAGAGGCTTGTACGATGACTTTAGGATTATTTTCTTGTTCAGCAAATTTTAAAGCTTCTAAATATTTTTCTTGTGAAGCAGCATAATTATTTTCTTCGTAATGTTGCTTTGCTAGATGCAATGTTGTTTCAATGGATTGACAAAAAAACCTTGCTGTACCAATAATGCACAAGCATAAACAATAAAATATACGCAGATTAGTAGCCATTTAAAGTGTTTACAAAGTTATGAATATACTATTAATCTTTGGTAGGTACATTTGTACTATTTCAAAGGATTAATTTTTAGGACACTTTTACACTTAAATTTTAACTGAAAATATTATGAATAAAAAATTACTAAACACCGTAATGATTATTTTAACTTTAATCATTATTCCTAAAGTACAATCTCAAACTCCAAATAGCACGTGGGGTAGAAGTATTGGTAGTAGCTTAAATGATTGGGGAGCCTATTCTGTAACCGATAAAAATGGTAATACTTATGTAACGGGTTATTTTTCCTCACCTATTACAATTGGGAGTCAAACCTTTTCTACAACTACGGGAAATGGAACTGAAACTGATATTTTTATTTGTAAATATGACCAATCTGGCAATGTGGAATGGGCTAAAACTTTTGGTGGTACTGGAAGTGACGAGTCAAGAGCTATTACACTTGATACAAATAACAATGTGTGTATTGCAGGGCGTTTTGTTAATACTGCTGATTTTGATGGACAACAACTTTCAACAACATCTCCTTTATATGATGGCTATATAGCGGTTTTTAATCCATCTGGCACACTACAAATGTTACATCAAAGTGGAGTATCTAGTAACAGTTTTGATAACGCCTCTTATTTCTCATTACACGTTACAAAAAATAATGAATTACTTGCAGGAGGGTCAATGCATGGCACAATTGCCTCACAAAGTAATACAAGTGGCACATCAAGAGCTTTTCTTGTAAACGTAAATATACAATCTGGATTGATTAATAGCGCTAAAGTATACGGTTTTAATAATTCAAATGTAACTACAATTACAACTGATACATTAGGCAATGTATTTTGGGGTATTAGAGCTTCAATTACTGCTGGAACATGCTACCTTTATAAAGGTCCAAACATTGGAAGTTTTCAATACAGTCACACCATTAATAATAGTGGATCAGACGAAATTTTTCAAATAATACCCAATAATAATGGTGGCTGTGTTGCTATTGGTATTTATGATGGCAATTACTTTATAAATGCATACGATCAATATCTTTCAGCAGTATGGAACTACCCTTCAAGTTCTTCAGCTACTACTCTTGATCGGTTGATTCCTTCAAAGTCACCAGACTATTTTTATTTAGTTGGAACTTATAATAACTTTAATTCGTTAAACCAATGTGGGCAAAATATACAAGCCCCAACTGGAGTTGGAAAAGATATATATGTACAAAGACGTAATTTTAATTTTAGTTTAGGTTGTGATTCAACATTTGTTTTTGGAGTAAAGGCAAATTTTGGAGAAGTAAGAGGTATAGGGCTTGATGAAAGTAATAATGTTTATGTGTCAGGATATTTTTCAGGAAATGTAGCAGGCTCATATTTAACTTCAGCAGGTTCAACAGATATTTATACATTTAAATTTGGTAATAATTTAATCCCAACAGGATTAGATAATCAAGGTAATAAGCCTGTTGTTGTTATTTATCCCAACCCTGCAAAAGACATTGTAACAATTGGTAATGTCCCAAGCGGTTCAACTGTAAACATTACGGACATTACAGGAAGAATTGTTTACAGTACAAAAACAAACAATGATGAAATTACAATCAATACTTCAGAGTTTGTAAACGGAGTTTATATAATTCAAGTTGAGAACAACGGCAGTGTAGCTAATAAGAAATTAGTCATAAACAAGTAAATATTAAACTATATAAAAAATAAAAAAATCATGAGAAAAAATGTATTTAAAACAATTACAATCGCTGCAAGTTTTTCGCTTGCTTTAAGCGCAAATGCACAATATCAATGGAGAGATATTAATAATGGAACAGGAGCAGAAAGTAAGTATGCTATTCATGTTCTTGATAATAATACTTTATTAGGTTCAGGATTTTATGTTTACAAAAGCACAGATAATGGAGATAATTGGACACAGACAAATGGAGGCGCAGTGTCGCGATTCCTTAAATCAAGTTCAGGGAAAATTTTTGGTGCTGGGAGCAAACTTTATTCATCTTTAGATAATGGTGACACATGGACAGAAATAACCACAGTGCCAGTACCTGCTGGATATAAGATATACAATGATATAGTTCAGGCAAATAATGGAGATTTATTTATGATTGGTAGTAGCAACAGTGTTGTAGGGGTAACAGGTGCGTATAAATCAACAGATGATGGTGCAACATGGACAAAATTGGGAACGATGATAAGCTTTCAATATGAATTACAAACTCACCCTCTTTGGTCTATATGGACAGAAGATGGGAATACAATTGTTGTATCGGGGCAAACTGCGTTAACAAATGGACAAAATACAATACGCTCAACTGATGGTGGCGCAACATGGTCTTATGTAAGCGGCATTAATAAGCCAATATGTTTAACCAAAATAATTAAAAGACCCAATGGCACACTCCTTGCCTCTGGTATAGGTGGATTATATACATCAGCTGATACAGGGGCTACTTTTTCTCATGTAGCAGGGGCTGGTACACATTATGATTTTACAGTTAGAAATGATACTATTTTTACTGCTTATTATAATTTAGGTATTGAGGCTTACAGTGCAATTGATTATTCCTATTTGGGATTAATAGGAGATTCATCGAATGGGCTTTCAAGTAAAGCCATTAGAAGTATTGCCGCTAATAGTATTGGATATTTATTTGCTGCAAGTGAGGGTTCAACAGGTAAAAAATTTCATACAACTGCTATGGGCAGTTCAACAGGAATTTCATTATTCAACAAAAATGATTTTGAATTTGATATGTTTCCCAATCCTTCTTCAGATGTCGTAATAATTATTGATGCTCCAGCGGGTTCAATAGTAAGTATTAAAGATATGACCGGTAAAGTGATTTGTGATAAAGTTATTAAAAGTCAGCAAGAAACCATCAATACTTCAGAGTTTGTAAACGGAGTTTATAATATTCAGATCTTAAATAATGGGAGTGTTGCTAATAAGAAATTAGTGATAAGTAAGTAAAAAGATGTTTTAACTCTCACCACTTAAGATATAACTATAACAAGATTATTTCATGTTAAATAGATAAAAAATGTAAGCCCATCGGCTTACATTTTTTTTGAGGAATTACCCAAAAAATTATCTGTTAGTAATTTTATTAAAAGCTAGAATATCTTCAAAATATGTGTTGGGGTACATACAATAGATTAGATTTGTGAATTTTACGTATAACAGCTGCTCAATATATGTGTTTTAGAACTTTAATCTACTCTTTGAATCTGACTTTTCATTAATATTGTTGTTTTTTGTAAATTCGCTTCATTAAAGTTTTAAGATAGCCAAACTTCTATTAATGATTAAACAAGATTTTTTAGTTTATATTGCAGACGACCACCAAATAGTAGCTGAAGGAGTTTCTAATTTAATTGATAGTACAGGATTAGTTAGAGAGGTTAAATACTTCAAAAATGGTCAGGAACTATTTAATGAATGCACAATAAGAATACCCAATATTGTATTCTTGGATATTGAAATGCCTATTTGGGACGGAAGAAAAACGCTAGTGGAAATCAACCAACATTTTCCTGAAGTTAGATGTTTGATGCTATCAATGAATAACGAAAAATACATCATTGAGGATTGTATTCAAAAAGGTGCTAAAGGGTTTTTAGATAAAAATTGTACTAAAGAGGAAATAGCGAAAGCATTGTTATCTGAAGACGAGCTTTATTTTTCAATTGATACGTTAAAAGTATTGAGTACTCCCTCAAAAATTGATAAAAATATAGAGCTAGAACCATTATCTGACAGAGAAAAGGAGATATTGAGGTACCTTTCAGACGGAATGAGCCCAAAAGAAATTGCAGATAAAATATTTTTGAGTGTGAGAACTGTGGAAACCCACAAAAATAATATCATGCAAAAGTTTCAGGTAAATAGTGTTGGCAAATTAATAAGCCTTGTATTAAAGAATAAACTTGTTTAACTGTATGTTACGAATTACTGCTTGTATTTTATACCTTCTTCTAGTTCAATTTTTGTTTGGACAAAATAGGAATAATCATACTTCGGGGAATATTCAAGATACAGTTAAAGTACAAGAATTGAATTTCGAAGCAATAGAACTAACCAAAAGAGGCTCAGAACAAGGGGTAATATATGCTCGTAAAGCATTAAAATTAGCCCATGAAATTAAATTTACATCTGGAGAAATTCAGGCTTTAGTTAGTATATCTCGCCATTATGTTACCGTTGAAGAAAATCTTGACTCAGCATTATATTATTTAAAATTAGCACAACAAAAATCCAATTCCCAAAAGGATACCAAAATACAAGCAGATATCTTTAGAAAAATGGGAACGCTTTATATGTATAAAGGAAATTCAGATAGTGCATTGATTTACCTCAACAATGCCTTGTCTCTATTTGAAAAAATACATGATAGCGTAGAAGTGATTAGAGTTGTAAACAATATTGGGTTTGCATATTTTAATAAAGAAGAATACGAAAAAGCTATTAAATATTTTTTTAAATCGCTGCGCTTTAATGAAGCCCAAAATGATTCCGTGTTTTTATCAAACGATTACAATAATGTTGCGTCTGTACTTCAAAATCAAAAAGATTACGCAAGTGCCCGAGATTATTTTGGCAAAGCTTTGAAGATAAGAGTAGCTAGAAAAGACTCTGTGGGAATCGCTGAAATATATAATAATCTAGGAAATGTATATTTAAAAGAAGAAAATTATAACTCTGCCATTGGAGAATATGAAAAAGGATTGAAATTTATTAGTCGAAAAAAAAATAAAAGTCTCTATCTCAAGTTTATTAATAACCTAGCAATTAGTTACGGAAACATAAATCAACCCAAAAAAGAATTATCCTATTATATAGAAGTTTTAGCATTATTGAACGAAATAGGTAAGACAGATGGGTTATCAAATATCTATATGAATATTGCCAGTTGTTATTACACGTTAAAAGACTATCCAAAATCTATAGAAAATTACAATACTGCTTTAAATTTTGCCAAAAATGAAGGGCAACTTCGTATGCAACGCTTCATTTATAAAGGCTTGTCAAAGTGTTACATACATTTAAATCAAAGTGATTTAGCATTAAATGCTCTTAATGATTTTGTTTTAATCAACGATTCTATCAATAAGATAAACGCTCAAAATGAGATTCAATCGCTTAAAATTCAGTATGAAACTGAAAAGAAAGAACAAGAATTAAAACAAGAAAAACTAAAATCGACCCAAGAAAAACAAAAGTTTACACTTTACACAACAATTCTAATTGTTGCATTACTTGGCCTTCTTTTCTTCATCTTGTATCTAAGAAACAGGCACAAGCATAAGACAGAAATCATGCTTAAAGAACGAAATGAGTTGGTCTTGTCTAAAGTATTAGAAACAGAAGAGAAAGAAAGAACAAGAATTGCAAAAGATTTGCATGACGGGATAGTTCAGGACTTGGTAGCAATTAAACATCAATTGAATAAGGTAGTTGAAATCGATTCGGATGAATATAAAGAAAATATTCAGTTGATTGCCAAAGACATTGAACATGCTGGCAATGAATTAAGAGATATATCCTATCAAATGATGCCACTTACATTAAAAGAGTATGGACTTGAAAAAGCACTTGAATCGCTATTACAAAAAACATGTAGTGCTTTAAACATCTCTTACGATTTTGAAATGATAAATGTGCATCAAAAATTAGAAGAAAAAATAGAAGTCAGCATTTATAGAATTTGCCAGGAATTAATCAATAATTCCGTAAAACACAGTCAGGCATCTCATATCGGATTATTGATTCAAGGAAAAGGAGAATACTTACAAATTATTTATGAAGATAATGGTATTGGGTTTGATACAAATGCTATAACAAAAGGAATTGGTTTAAACAGCTTAGATAGTAGAATTGAATTAATAAAAGGTAGTTTTTCAATTGACTCTGAAATCAGTAAAGGAGTTACTGCTTATATTCGTATACCTTTATAATTACGTAAAATTACGTAGTGATTTTGAGAAGATTTACTGAAAAATCTTTATTATAACAACTTGATATTTGTATCATTAATTTTAAAAATGATATTTATGAAAAAGTTTTACTTCAAATGGATTTTAATGGGTTGCTTTATAAGCACAACACATTTATTAACCGCACAAACCTGGACTCAAGTAACATGTGGTACAGATTTTCGACCAGCGTTAGATTTTGCTGTATTTAATAACCAAATTTATGTTGGAAAAGGAATGGATAAAATTTATTCTTCTGCTGATGGAATCACTTGGAGTAGCTCTGCCACAGGAATTACTTCTAGTTCAGTATATTCTTTATACGAACAGAATTCTATGCTCTATGCGGGGGGGAGTAGTAATTATTTGTTTTCCTCTAATGATGGGATAAATTGGTCAGCTATTCCTCCTAGTAATCCTTCTGGAAATGTTACAGCAATTTATAAGTCAGGGTCTAATTTATTATATGGAACCAACTCTAGTTCTGGAATAAGAGTGAGTAACGACAACGGGGCAAACTGGTCAATAGCAAATGGTGGGAACAGCGAAAGTATAATGCCTAATTTCGTAGAGCATAATGGGAATTTATTTGTTTCTACTTATACCGATGTATTTAAATCAACAGATAATGGATTAAATTGGACTGGCTTATCAGCTCCTATTCAAAGCGGAGTTAAAACAACTTTAACCAAAGGTACAAATTGCTTGTTACTTTCAGTTTATGCTGGTGCTAATAATGGTATATTTCGCTCTACTGATGATGGCGCTACTTGGACAAAGGTTCTTTCTGGTGCGATGAATAGAGTGCAGGCCTTCAATGGTGTTATTTTTGCTGGTGGTGCTCAAAACATGAGTAACAATGCAGTTTTTCAGTCAGATGATGATGGAGTAACTTGGACGAATATAACAGGGACAGGAATCTTAAATGGAGCGATTGTTCAATCTTTTGCAATCTTTAATGATAAATTATTTCTAGGTACACACTACTATATTTATAGTACTGATTTTAATGGTCCAACATCTGTATTAGAGCATTCAGAACAAGAAAAAATCACTTGCTATCCAAACCCTGCAAAAGACATTGTAACAATTGGTAATGTCCCTAGCGCTTCAACTGTAAACATCACAGACATTACAGGAAGAATTGTTTACAGTACAAAAACAAACAACGACGAAATTACAATCAATACTTCAGAGTTTGTAAACGGAGTATATATTATTCAAGTTGAGAACAACGGCAGTGTTGCTAATAAGAAATTAGTGATAAGTAAGTAAAATGATGTTTTAACACTTACTACCTAAGATATACCTATAACAAGGTTATTTCATGTTAAATAGATAAAAAATGTAAGCCGCAGGGCTTACATTTTTTTTGAGAGAATTACACCCTCATTACTTGTTAGTAATTTAATTAAAAGCTTGTTATGCTTTAAAAGAATGGATTTTGTATCTAACTAAAAATTATCATACCATTGTCTTTGGCGTGGTATTTTCACATCGCTTAGCATACTGGTTTTTAAATTAATAGTTAGGTTATAACTTTTTCTAAATCCAAAAGGTACCCAGTCAATTCTAGCCTCCCAACATTTTAAGTCACGATAAATATTTACACTTGTGTAACTTAAATTTCTATTAGTAAAATCGTAACCACTCGTTAGTCCTAATTTCCAATATTTAGTAACTGCAATGTCGCCACTAAAGTTAAGCGTTTGAATATCTTTTATTTTATTTAAAACTTTAGTGTAATTTATGTTATAGTAAATATTTAATGTCCAAGGTAATTTTTCTTGAGCTTGTGCTGTATTAGTAGGAGTCGCTTGCCGTTCGGCACCATTTGTTAAATCTGGCTTTTTTTGTCGCATTGTAATGTTGCTCGAACTAAATGCGGCATTTATGGCAATATTTCCAGAATAAAAGTTTAGGAGTTTGCCATTTACATTTGCAGAGTATTGACTGCTACGATAGGCATATTCTGTATTGGTAAGTGTATTGGTTAAGATAGTGGTATAATAAGGATCGAAAGTGGAACCAAATACAAGGTCAAAATATTTCCAAATTTTTGTTCTGCCAGTCATGCCAATGTTGCTTAAATTAAAGCTATCGGCAGCAAAATTATATGAACCATTAAATGTAAGATTTTGTAAAAGAGTGATTTTTTGATATACTGCACCTGTATCTGTTCTTTTTCTAACTTTGGCTTCTAGGTTATTGTTTAGGTTTAAACTTAAGGTGTTTTGTTCGCCAATAGCAGGTCCACCAAATAAACCGTTTTCAAATATTGAATAGCGTGTTTTATATCTGTTTACGGTGTCGCTAATAACTTCTTTCCAAAAACCATATTGTTGTTTGCCAAAATCTGGGCGATAGGTATAAGCCAGTGTTGGAATAAGCAAATGCCTAATTTGTTTTACTTGTTTGGATTTAAAAATGTAATCCATAAATAATTTAGTGCTTAATGAAGAATTAAAGTTAGCATCATAACCTGTTTTAAAATTTTTATTGGTTGAACTTACAATTCGATTGTTTGCTACATCTAATTCTTTTTGAGTTGTTTTGGTGTACATTACGGCACTTAAGTTTAATGCAGGTGTTAGGGTGAAATATTTTAGTAATGTAATGTTGGTAGAAATTGGTAACGTGTGTCTAAAACCATATTTTAAGCTATCGCCAATGTTTCCTTTAAATATGGAGGTATCCGCTCCTGATAATGTGTTGCGGGCTTCAAGTAAATAACTCATGCCAATTTTATCTATTGGGTTTTGTTTAATTCTTTTTTCGTTTTTAAAAGGATAAAAACGATTGACATTAAAGGTTAATTCTGGAAAAGAAATATTCATACGCTTAGTTTGCGTGTTTTGGTCGTGTCGTGCGTTTAGCGAAAGTACCCCAACCTTAAATGTTTTTGAAAAATTAATGTTCGATTGAAATGTATTAGTAAGATATTGTCCGGTATTTAAAGCGTTGTATTTATTATACCTCGATGTTCTTATATTAACATCACTACTAAAACTAATAGTTGGGTTAAATTTTTGGTCTTGTTGATGTCTCCAGGTTATGGAAATATCTTTTTGTTTCCCATACGAACTAGGTATTTCTTTTTCACCACTCCTAAATTCGGAATAACCTAACGCAACAGAACCACTACTTTTATAATTAATATCGTAATTATTAAACGTACGCAAACCCCAACTGCCATTGCCGTAAATATCACCTCTTATGGTCATATCGGTTTTATCGCTAATTCCCCAGTAAAATCCACCATCTTTTAAATAAAATCCAAGGGCATCACTATTTCCATAAAATGGAATTAATAAACCTGAGTGGCGTTTTTTTGTGTTAGGAAAAAATCCAAATGGTAAACCAAGTGGAGTAGGCACCCCTCCAACTTCGAGATACATAGGTCCAGTTACTATCTTATCATCAGGAATTATTTTGGCTTTTTTAGCTTTAAATATCGTTCTCGAATCTTCAAATTTACAAGGAATACATTCGAGGTTTTTCATGTAAACCACATTATTACTATCTTTTTTTACTTCTTTTCCTTTTAAGATTAGTTCGCCTTCTTTGGTTTTAATGTCGTAAATTTTTCCTTTTTTGGTTTTGAGGTTATACACAATCTTTCGAGCCATTACTTCTTGCGCACCATCATTAAAAACAGGCGTTCCTGTCTCTTTACCTAAACTATCTGTCTTTCCATAGGCTGTAAGGGTGTTTTTTTCATTATCAATTTCAATAAATTCAGCTTTCATATCCATCCCATCATACTTAACTCTTCCATCGCCAAACAAGAATATTTTTTGTCCTTTGGTTTCGTATCTTATGGAGTCTTTAGCGTTATATTCAATAGGATGTTCAAGAGGTTCACTATCTTCATTATCTAACGTATCTACTGTTACAGTTTGAGTACTATCCTTAATTACAAGAGGAGATGTTTGAAGATTTTTAGCACTAGTATCTGTAGGAATGGAGTTTGTAGCAGTGTTTACGGTTTTAGTGTTTTCCGATTTCAGGTCAGATTGTGCTAAAAGAGAGCGTGTACTTATTAACAATAATAAGGGTATAAAAAATATATGTTTAACAGTATTAATAATGACTTGAAGCTATATTTACCTGAACTTACAAAGCTAACAATTACAGTTAATTGTTGGTAGTTTTTTATTAAGATATGATTGTAAAAAAATATAAATTTTTTATATCGCTTTTAGTTTCACAAGTTTTGTTAGTGCTTGTTTTTTCTTCGTTTCATGTGCCTAAGCAAGACCCAAAACGGAAAGTTAAAACTATTGTTATTGATCCTGGTCATGGCGGTAAAGACCCTGGCTGTAATGGTGTAAGTTGTAAAGAGAAAGAAGTTGCATTAGCTGTAGCTCTTAAATTTGGAAAATTAATAAAAGATCACTTTAAAGATGTAAAAGTGATTTACACCCGAACAACAGATGTGTTTGTAGAGTTAGAGGATAGAGCCAAAATAGCTAATGATAATAATGCCGATTTGTTTATATCCATACATTGTAATGCAGCAGGTAAGCCTGTAATGATTAAAGATAAGAAAACAGGAAAAATGCGCCCTAAAACTTTTAAAAACTCTAAAGGTAAATTAATTGTTGTAGAAACAGTGAATCCAGAGCCTTATGGTTCAGAAACTTACGTGATGGGATTAAAAAATGAGGAAGGAAAAATGAAGGTGGCTCAACGTGAGAACTCAGCCATGTTATTAGAAGATAATTACGAGTCCAAGTACCAAGGCTTTGACCCAAATAGTGAAGAAAGTTATATCATAATGAGTAATTACACCTCAAGTTATGTTATACAAAGTGCGGGGCTTGCCTTAAAAATTCAGGAGCAATATTCTAAAAAAGCGGGTAGAGTAGATAAAGGCGTACATCGCCAAAGTATTTGGGTACTATGGCGTACATCTATGCCAAGTGTATTAACAGAAATAGGTTATTTAACAAATCCTGAAGAAGAAAAGTTTTTAGGATCAGAAAAAGGGCAAACATACATAGCAGCTTGTTTATTTAGGGCGTTTAGGTATTATAAGGATGAGCAAGAGGGTATAAAGAAAACCTATAATGATGAAATTGAAAATCAAGTGCCTTTACCACAAGAGAAATATACTGTTTCTAAGGAAAATACGGTAATTGAAACCGAATCAAAATCTGAAAAAATAGCAACAGATAAAGTTGATTCGAGTAAAATTGATGAAGATAGTGAAGACGAAAAAAAGATAATAGCAGAGGCCGAAGCTAAAATTAAAGAAAAGGAACGAAATGAGGCTATTGCTAAAGAAAAAGCAGAACAAAAAGCAAAAGAAGAAGCGCTTAAAAAAGCCAAGGCAGATTCAATAGCGACCGCTCAGCAAAAAAATAATTTAGATAAAAAATATAACCAGCTAATTGCCTTAGCCGAAGTGCAGTTAAAAAACAAAAAATATAACGAAGCTTTAGAAATGTATCAAAAAGCTTACAATATAGATGTGCCTGATAAACAATTAGCCGATAAAAAGATAAAAGAAATTAATAAGATTTTAAAAGAACAACAAGAAAATATTGCAAAACAAGACAGTTTAAAACAAAACTCAACGAAAGTTGGCGGAAATAAAAATCTCATAGAATTTAAAGTTCAGTTTGCAACTTTAGAAAACGAGGTAGATGTAAAAACAAAATTTCCAAACGTAAATGATGTGTGGTTTTATAAAGTGGGTTCTGTTTTTAAGTACACTTCTGGTTCATATGGCAACATGCAAGATGCTGTAAAACAACAAAATAAGCTTAGAGAGTTGGGGTATAAAGATTGTTTTGTAGCGGCATTTAAAGACGGAAAAAGAATGGATATTAACGAGGCACGAAAAATAGTTGAACAATAATTTAATATTTTATTATGACACAAGATAAAAAAGAAGAAAAAATACGTAAAGCATTTGCTCCTAAAGATTGGAATAATGTAAAAGCATCAGATAGTTGGCATATTTTTAAAATTATGAGTGAATTTGTAAATGGTTTTGAAAAAATGCAACAAATAGGACCTTGTGTATCTATCTTTGGATCAGCACGAACTAAACCTGACAATAAATATTATCTTTTAGCCGAAGAAATTGCCTATAAATTAACTCAACATGGTTATGGTATTATTACTGGTGGTGGTCCAGGGATTATGGAAGCCGCTAATAAAGGCGCAAAGCGTGGTAATGGTCACTCGGTGGGATTAAATATTGATTTACCTTTTGAACAAAAGCCAAATGACTTTATTGATAGAGATAAGAGTTTAGATTTTAATTACTTCTTTGTTCGCAAAACTATATTTTTAAAATATTCGCAAGGTTTTATTGGTATGCCAGGAGGCTTTGGTACGATAGATGAATTATTTGAATCTTTAACTCTTGTTCAAACTCACAAAATCGCCGAATTTCCAGTAGTTCTTGTAGGTTCTGAATATTGGTGTGGATTTATCAATTGGATAAAAGCAGTGATGCTAGAGCAAGAACATAATATTAGCCCTGATGATTTAAACCTATTTAAAATAGTTGATACTGCTGATGAAGCCGTGAAACATATTGTTGATTTTTATAGTAAATATTTACTAAAACCTAATTTTTAGGATTCAACTGCCGTTACTGCTCAAATTTAAACTATTTATCTAATAAAAAAACAGTTTACTCATTTCCTTTAAATAAATATTTGGGTTATTTTTGGTTAAAATAACACGATTCTATATAAAGTTGAAATGAAACAGAACATTATTGCTCAATTAGAAGAAATGCTTCAGCAAACTGAAGTTAGTGCTGTTGCTCACCGTATGCGCACTCTGCAAAAAGAGTATCAAAAAGCATGGACAATCGAATTTGAAAAAGCTAAACAAGAGTTTGTTGATGACGGAAATAAAGCCAAAGAATTTGAGTATGCTAAGTCTGCCGAAGACCTTAAAATAGCAGAGCTTTTTGAAAAATTTGAAAAAAGGAAAAAAGAAGAAGATGCTAAATTAGCGGCAGAACAGGCTAAAAATTTATCTATTAGAAAAGAAATTATAGCTAAGATAAATGATCTTAGTCAGGTGAGTGAAAATATAGGTGCTGCCATAAAGATGCTAGTAGAACTACAAGGTCAATGGAAAAATACAGGAGCTGTTTCTACTCATAAATATAAAGAAATTCAAGCCGAATATAGCAGGGCTATTGAGGAGTTTAATTATAAACTTAATTTATCAAAACAACTACAAGAGCATGATTTAAAGCGTAACTACGAATTAAAAACAGAAATTTTGGAGAAGTTACGTTCACTGAAGGAGCTAACAAATGCTAAGGAAATTGAACGTTTGATAAAAGTTTATAGAAATGATTGGGAAGAAATAGGACCCGTATCAAATGAAAAATGGGATGAACTTAAGGGTAGTTACCGTTTGGCATTAGACGAGGTTTATTCTAAATTAAAATCGCATTACAATTCTATCGAAGAAGAGAAAGAGGCTAACTTAAATAGTAAAACAGAGTTATTAAATAAAGCGCTTTCTATTCTTTCTAAAGCAGAAAAAGCAACTGCCACTGTTTGGAATAATCTTACTAATGAATTAATTACTATTCAGAACGAATGGAAAACAGTGGGTAGAACACACGCTAAAGAAAATGATAAACTGTGGGCAGATTTTAGAGAGGCTTGCGATGCATTCTTTGACAAGAAAAAAATATTCTTTGAAGGTCATCACGAAAAAATGAGTGCTATTAAAGCACAGAAACAAGCACTTATTGCTAAGGCCAATGAATTAAATCAAAGTACAGATTGGCAAAAAACAGGATTAGCGCTTATTAAATTACAAGAAGAATGGAAAAAAATACCACATGCTGGTGGTGATGAAACAAAGTTGTTCAATCAATTTCGATCAGCATGTAATCATTTTTTTGATGCAAAGAAAGCGCATTTTGAAACGCTAGATGCAGGTTATGAAGAAAATTTAAAAGCTAAAGAAGCATTTTTAGTTAAATTAAATGAATTTACTTTTTCCGATGACCAAAATGCGAATTATGAAGCATTAAAGCAGTTCTCAACTGATTGGAATGTTTTGGGGCTAGTACCTATGAAAGATAAAAAACGTATTAACGACGCATTTTATAATAAGTTAGATGAATTGTATGAGAAATTGAATTTAAGCACTAATGAAAAATTTATGCTTCAATTTAAGTCAAAGTTAGAACGTTTTGTAAATAGCGAAAATCCTGAGCAATTACTTAGGAAAGAATCAGATTATTTAAAGAAACAAATAGATGAAATTAATAATAGAATAAAAACCTACGATAATAATTTAGGTTTCTTTAAATTAAGTAGTAAAGGTTCAAATCCATTAATGAAAGAAGTGGAAGATAAAATTGCTGCCGAAAAACAAAAAATAAACGACTTTAATGAAAAAAGAAAGTTGGTAGTGGCAGAGCTTAATAAATTAAAAACTTCATAAAAATGCGTACTTCCATATTTTAATTAAGCAAATGAAAATAAAGCTCATTTTATTTTTAATAATTGTATCAGTAATTGGTGTTGCTCAAATACCAGCAGGATATTATAATTCGGCACAGGGATTAACTGGGCTTCCTTTAAAAGTAGCTTTACATAATATTATTAAAAATCATACTACTGTTTCATATTCAGGATTATGGAATACGTATAAAAAAACGGATAGAAAACCTAATGGAAAAGTATGGGATATTTATAGTGATATTCCTGGAGGTACACCACCATATAGTTTTACTTTTAGTACCGATCAATGCGGAAGTTATAGTGTAGAGGGCGACTGTTACAATCGAGAGCATAGTTGGCCACAAAGTTGGTTTAATTCTGTTTCTGGTCCTGTTTCGGATATGTTTCATATTTATCCAACAGATGGTAAAGTAAATGGCATACGAAGTAACTATCCGTATGGGAATGTTTCAAGTGCTTCATACACTACATTAAATGGTGGTAAGTTAGGGGCTTGTTCTAATCTCGGTTATTCGGGTACTGTTTTTGAGCCTATTGACGATTATAAAGGCGATTTGGCTCGTGGCTATTTTTATATGAGTACGCGCTATTACACCGAAGATGCTAGTTGGTCAAGTTCTGCAGCAACAAATAAAGCTACAATTTTACCATGGCAAGTCAATGTGTTATTACAGTGGCACCATCAAGACCCAGTAAGTGCTAAAGAAATAGCACGTAATGATACCATTTATTATCACTACCAGCATAATCGAAATCCGTTTATTGATAATCCACAATGGGTAGATAGTATCTGGCAACAAGATGTAAGTGTTTTTATAAAAGAAAATACATTTAAACCCAAGTTTTCAATTTTTCCAAATCCTACCAATGAACAACTAACAATTGTAAATGAGCTATCTTCCAATATCATGAATGTAGATTTGAAATTAATGACGATAAATGGTGAAATAATAGAAGATAGAAAATTGTCTTTCTCAGGCTTATATACAATAGATTGTGTTAAATTACCTAATGGTATTTATTTTATACAATTAATTACGCCCGAAACTACTTGTAATTTAAAGTTTGTGAAGTCGCAATAAACTTTATAACCTAGGTCAACTATTTACCACGCCCTTGAATCACAATTAAAATAGTGTGAATGAGAATCTTGAAATCAATCACAAGACTCATGTTTTCTATGTATAATAAATCAAATTTAACACGAGACACCATTTGATCAATGTTTTCGGCATAGCCATATTTTACTTGACCGTAACCAGTAATTCCTGGTCTTACTCGATGTAAATGCACATAATGCGGAGCTTTTAAAATAATCTGATCAATATAAAACTGTCTTTCGGGACGAGGACCTACTAAACTCATATCACCTTTTATGACATTATAAAATTGAGGAATTTCATCAAGACGAACTTTACGTAAAAATTTCCCAAGTTTAGTAATGCGTGGGTCATTTTCTTTAGATAATGCTGGCCCCATTTTTTCAGCATCTATATACATGGTTCTAAACTTTATAATATTAAATGGTTTTCCATCTTTTCCAATACGTTCTTGTTTAAAAAATGCAGGACCTTTTGATGTGATTTTAACTAATACAATTAATATTAAGTAAAGCCAACTAAAAACAATTAATACAAATAATGATGCACTTACATCAATAAAACGCTTTACAGCCTGTTGCCAGTTAGGCATCACTTGTTTATTTATAACAATTAAAGCAGTTTCTGAGATCGAATCCATTTTAACTTGTCCTGATAAAATATCGTACATATCAGGTATAATTTTAATAGTGGCCTCGTAATCGTTTAGTTCGTTTATTATTTTTTCAAGGTATTCATGCTCCCAAGATTCGATGGCTATAATAATTTCTTCTACTTGATGTGTATTTACAATGGCTTTTAAATCTTTAAATTCTCCAAGATGAGGAAGTTGTTTTTTTAGTTGTTCTGAGAAACCATTTTTTTCATCAAGATGTATAAAACCAACAAAACGATTCCCAGAGCTTTTTCTGCTTTGTGTAATTTCTTCAAAAATTTTTAATGCTCGTTGGTTACTTCCTATAATAACTGTATTAAAGCCAATTTTACCTTGGTTAATTTTATAAATGGTTATACTCGATAAAATAAATCTAAAAAGAACAGTAATTGAGAAATGAAGTATAAATAAAACTGTATATACTTTGTAGTAGGCTTTATAACTATATACAAAATCATCTAAGAGAATAAAGAAGAAAATAAATGTTACCCCAATAAGAGAAGTAGCGAAAGTTTGCATTACTTCATTAATTCTTGATTTACGATAACTATTTTTATAAAAACCTGTAAGATAGTAAGCTAATACCCATGCTAAAGGAAGTATGAGCATTCCTAAAATATATTGCCTATCAAAAACTTGTTTGGGTAAGATACCAAATTTTTCGGGCTCAATATAAAATTTACGATATAAGTAAAAGATACTCCACGCCAAACAAGCCGATAAAAAATCGGCTAAAATATATTTTATAGTTTGTAGCGTTTTGTTCATGTACTATTGATAGATTAACTTAATATTATCTATATAAATTTCAGGGTTAGCTACTTCTTTGGTTGCTTCTATATAAAATCTAAAATTAGCATAGGTACTATTACTAACGGTATTGGTAAGTTGAATATAAATCTTTTTCCATTCGCTAGTAGGTGTTATGTTTAGAATAGGTAACCAAGTGCTGTTTTCGGCATATAAACCTGCAGTAAGGTTTTGATTACACTTATAGTCCATTTCTATATAAATTACAGCACCAGAGTTTGGTAAGAAATATTGACTGGTTTGGATTAATCGCGCTACATTAGCCGTATCATACATGGTCATGTAGTAAGAGCCGCCAGTGTTACCAAATGTTTTAGTGGGATTATGCGTAACAACACAATTGTAATTAATATCCGAATTAAAATAACTACCACTACCATCAAAATCATCAGCATAATAAAAAAATGCGGTACTGTTATAAGTAAATTCTGGTGAGTAGGTGTAGGTCTTACCAGGCTCAATATTTAAAGTAAAGGTAATTTGTGAATAAGGAGGATATGGAACACGAGTATCTGAAATCCCATTATTTTTTATACCAGCAAATAAAGTTATTTCTACATTACCAGTTGCTACTATTGGCATAACAGAACCAACAGGAAAAACACCTTTAAAGTTACCATTAACATAATACCACATATCGGTAATGTTATGACTCTCACTTCCTTGGTTGGGATTTATTTTTTTTGTTTTTACACGTACATTGTTTACAACTAAAAATGAGGACTCAGGTGCTTTTAGTTTATCTTTTTTACAAGAAACTAAAGATGATAAAACAAAAACCGACAATAGAAACAATATATAACTAGACCTCATAAAAACAGAACGTAAATATAGGTTACTTATTGCATTTAATCTTATAAATTTCTATTAAAAATTCATTGTTAGAAAGACGCATTACAATTCAATAAGATAGTTTTTAAAAATATGTAGTTTTATACCATGCAAAATGTAATTAATAATGAAGATGAATACCTATTTAGAGGTAAGAGAAAACGATTAGTAGAACAGCTTAAAGAAAAAGGAATTACAGATGCCAATGTTCTTAATGCTATTTTAAAAATCCCAAGGCACTTGTTTTTTGACGAATCTACGGCACGTCCAGCATTACTCGATCATGCTTATTCGGATAAAGCTCTAAAAATTGGTGCAGGACAAACGATTTCTCACCCATTTACAGTTGCTTTTCAAACAGAAAAATTAAATATCTCAAAAGGCGATAAAGTGTTGGAAATTGGCACAGGCTGTGGTTATCAAACCGCTGTATTATTAGAGATGGGAGCTAAAGTATATTCTATAGAGCGCCAAAAGGAGTTGTACGATAAAACCAAATTGTTTTTACCAAGATTAGGTTACCGTGGTGCTAAAATTTTTTATGGCGATGGATATAAAGGCTTGCCTCAATTTGCTCCATTCGATAAGGTAATTGTTACCGCTGCTGCACCTTATATTCCCGAAGAATTACTTAAACAGACTGTAATTGGTGGAATGATAGTTATTCCAGTAGGAGAAGGAGAAGAACAAATTATGAATGTTATTGTGAAAAAGACTGAAAATGAATATGTTAAGCAAGAATTTGGGAAATTTAAATTTGTTCCAATGCTTCAAAATAAAAACCCATAGAATTTTATTAATCAGATAGTCAAGCAATTAACAAAAAACTGTTTAAAACTAAAAAATAGTTGATAACTTTGCGACGAAATAAACACAAACTTTGTGGTACATAAACAAAAAAATAAAACAATTATGAAAAAATCAATCGCTCTAGTAGCTATGGCATTTGGTGTAACCAATGCTTTTGCTCAAGATTTAACTTCAAAAAAAGGTGAACCTTTTTTACCAGAGGCTGGTGACTACGCTATTGGTGTAGATGCTACTCCGTTTTTAAATTATGTAGGTAATTTCTTTGGGAAAACTGCAGCTAACGCTGCTCCAAACTGGAATTTTTTAACTACTAATAATGCTATTACTGGTAAGTATTTTAAAGATGCTAATACAGCTTACCGTGCGTCTTTACGTTTAGGATTTGGAAGTAGTACTACTAAAGCTCAAATTGCTCAACCAGTTGCTACAGCTCCTACATTCCCAACTGTACCTACAATGGTAGAAGATAAACGTAAAGCTTCAAATACTAATATAGGTATTTCGGTAGGTCTTGAAAAACGTCGTGGAAAAACTCGTTTACAAGGTATTTACGGTGCTGAAGTAGGGTTTGGCATCAATACAAGTGGTGAAAAATACACTTATGGTAATGCTTTAGCTCCAACAGGAACTCCAGTTGTAACTGTAGCAAACTCTACTAACTTTGGTACTAATATTACAACAGATACTTACGGTAATGCAGCACGTGTAACTCAAAGAAAAAATGGTTTAGGTTTTATGTTTGGTGTACGTGGGTTTGTAGGTGCTGAGTATTTTGTAGCTCCTAAAGTATCTATTGGCGGTGAATTTGGTTGGGGAATTGGTCTTGGTATCCAAGGAAAATCAAAAACAACTACTGAATCTATAGGTATTGATGGTGGTGGTAACTCTGTTGTAGGTACTCAAGAAACTACTGGTGGAAAATCTAGTTGGTTTGGATTTGATACTGACAACAGTAACTCATTCTTTGGTCCTACTGGAACAATTCGTTTAAACTTCCACTTCTAATCGTAATTGGAAATACTATATTTAAAAACCCGCCACAAGGCGGGTTTTTTTATGCGATATTGTTACAAAACAAGCGCATATTTATATAAAAGTAGTAAATTCGCTTTTTTTAAATTTTAATATCATGTCAACTGCTGAAAACAAAGGACCAATCTCTAAATTTATTGAAACGCATTACAAACATTTTAACGCCGCAGCTTTGGTAGATGCTGCCAAAGGCTACGAATTGCACTTAACCGAAGGTGGAAAAATGATGGTAACTTTAGCTGGTGCCATGAGTACAGCTGAGTTAGGAAAATCTTTAGCAGAAATGATTCGACAAGGTAAAATTGATATCATATCTTGTACAGGTGCCAATTTAGAGGAAGATATTATGAATTTAGTGGCACATAGTCATTATAAACGTGTACCTAATTATCGCGATTTATCACCTCAAGAAGAATGGGATTTACTTGAAAATCATTATAACCGAGTAACAGATACTTGTATTCCAGAGGAAGAAGCTTTTAGAAGATTACAAAAGCATATCTATAAAATATGGAAAGATGCTGATACAGCTGGCGAACGCTACTTTCCGCACGAATACATGTATAAAATTTTATTGAGTGGCGAGTTAAAACAATATTACGAAATTGATCCTAAAAATAGTTGGATGTTAGCTGCTGCCGAACGTAATTTGCCAATAGTTGTGCCAGGTTGGGAAGATAGTACGATGGGAAATATTTTTGCTTCGTATGTTATAAAAGGCGAAATAAAAGCAAGCACCATGAAAAGTGGTATTGAATACATGGCTTGGTTAGCCGATTGGTACACTAAAAATTGTGGTGGAAAAGGAGTAGGATTTTTTCAAATTGGCGGTGGTATTGCAGGCGATTTTCCTATTTGTGTTGTGCCAATGTTATATCAAGATATGGAAATGCATGATGTACCATTCTGGAGCTATTTCTGTCAAATATCGGATTCAACTACCTCTTATGGCTCGTATTCTGGTGCCGTACCAAACGAAAAAATTACTTGGGGTAAATTAGATATTCATACACCTAAATTTATTGTAGAGAGCGATGCCACCATTGTAGCACCCCTTATTTTCTCTTGGGTTTTAGGTTGGTAATAACTTTTTAGTTTTTTATCTAACATTTTCGCTATATTAAACGTCCTAAAACGTTTATGAGAAAATTATTGATATTATTTTTTCTTGGTTGCTCTCACATATTTTTTGCGCAATATTATACTGTAAGCGGAAAAATATCAGATGATGTAGGGAATGGATTAGCGTTTTCGTCTGTTTTAATTAAAGGGACTACTATAGGCTCAAACGCTAATGTAGATGGATATTATACATTAAAATTATTACCTGGTAAATATGAACTGCTTTTTCAATATGTGGGGTTTAAAAAACAAATAGTAGCTATTGAAATAACAAATTCAAACATCCAAAAAAATATTGCTTTAACTCCCGAAAGCTATCAATTAAGTGAAGTTATAATTAAAGATGGAGAAGATCCAGCGTATGCTGTCATTCGGCAAGCCATCAAAAAACGAAGTGATTACTTGAATCAAGTAGATGCCTATTCTTGTAATGCTTATGTTAAAGGGTTACAGCGATTAAAAGATTTTCCTATTAAAATGATTAAACTTTTAAATGCCTTAAATACAACAGGTGAAAAAATAGACTCTACACTCTTAGGGGTTGTATATTTAAGTGAAAGTGAAAGTAAATATTATTTTAGGAAGCCAAATGATGAGAAAGAGATTATGTACTCGAGTAGAGTAAGTGGTGATAATAAGACGTTTAGTTTTAATCAAGCTCGTGATATAAAATTTAATTTATATCAAAATCTAGTTCCTCTCGAAGGCTTAAGCGATCACCCATTTATCTCTCCAATTAGTGAAAATGCACTATGGTCGTATCGTTACAAATTATTAGGTACTACGTTTGAAGATGGTAAAATGATTAATAAAATTCAAGTAATTCCAAAAAGAACAAACGACCCATGTTTTAGAGGGATTATTTATATACAAGAAAACACTTGGCGCATTCATAGTGTAGATTTATTATTAACGAAAGAAACAAAAATAAAGTTTGTAGATACAATACGGATTAAGCAATTACAAGCTCCAGTTACCGATGATGTGTGGATGCCAACCAGTTTAAATCTTTCATTTAATTTTAAAGTGTTAGGATTTGTAGGAGATGGTTATTTTAATGCTGTTTTTTCTGACTATAATCTAAATCCCGAATTTTCCAGAAAATTTTTTAAGAATGAAGTGCTAAAAGTAGAGGAGGGGTCAAATAAAAAAGATTCATCATATTGGAAAGATTCAAGACCCATTCCACTAACCGACGAAGAACAAAAAGATTATAGGAAAAAAGATAGTATTGCTGTTATTAGAAATAGCGCGCGATATCAAGATAGTTTGGATAGAGAAATTAATAAATTAAAATTGAGTAAATTGTTTGTTGGGTACACATATCATAAATCCTCTAAACAACTTAATATTACCACATCTGGGTTACTTACTTCTGGTATTCAGTATAATACGGTTGAGGGGGTTAATGCCTCCATCAAATTAGATGCAACAAAGCAAAATGATAATTTTAAAAATCACCATTTTACAGCGGCAACACGTTATGGTTTTTCGAATTACTTATGGGGAGGCATAGCTAATTATAAATACACTATAAATCCTATGAAATTTTCTTCCATTCAAATTAAGGCAGGCACTTCTGCCACTCAATTTAATGGAAATGATCCAATTAATCCTACAATTAATACCTCATACTCATTATTTAATAATGATAACTTCATGAAGTTGTATAAAAAAACTTTTGCATCTGCTTATTATAAGCTAGAATTAGTAAATGGATTAATCACCACAGTTAATGCTGAATATGCAGAACGAGCACCACTACGAAATACAACAAATGATTTGTGGGTGGATGATAAACAAAAACTATTTACAAGTAATGATCCTTTACATCCAAATACAGATGATTCAACGTTTACAATCAATAATGCGTTTATTGTAGAAGTTGGAGCTTCTATTAGATTTAAACAAAAATTTATTACAAAACCTTACCAAAAAATAATAGAAGATAACAAATTCCCTATTATTAATATTTTATATACAAAAGCAATCCCAGGTTTGAATACCAAGGCTGACTATGACCTTATAAAAATGAGTGTAGATGATCATATTCGTATTGGAATGTTAGGAACTATTTCTTATAAATTAAAAGCGGGCTATTTTTTAAGTACTCGATATATGGAGTTTATGGATTATAAACATTTTGATGGTAATCAAACAATCTTGGCAAATAACAATTATCTCAATTCTCTTAAATTACTACCGTATTATACTTATAGCACTAAAAACTGGTTTGCCGAAGGTCATGCAGAACACCATTTTAATGGGTTTATATTTAATAAATTGCCCATATTAAAGAAAACAAAATTGCAGGAAGTTGTTGGAGCTCATGTATTATTTAATGATAAGATGGATCAGTATTATGAAATAAATTTCGGAATTGAAAGATTATTTCAAATTGTGAGAGTTGATTACGTTCTTGGTTACGGACCTTATGGAAAATTTACGCAAGGTTTTGTCATTGGATTAGGAATTGATTTTTAGTTCATTCCTCGTTGCTTTTTTATATTTTCGTATGCTTCTTGTATTTTTTGAAACTTTTCGTGCGCTCCCTTTTGGTACTCTTCTCCCATGGTGGCTACCTTGTCCGGATGGTATCGAATAGCCATTTGTCTATAAGCTTTTTTTATTTCCTCATCAGTTGCCGTACTTTCAATTCCTAACACTTTATAATCTGAATGCACATCTCGATAGAACATGTTTTTTAAACTTTCAAAGTCAGACAGTGGCACCTCTAGTAGTTGAGCAATTCGTTTAATGACATCTATCTCAACATTAGATACATTGCCATCTGCTTTTGCAATACCAAATAAATAATGTAACAGTTGGATTCTTACTTCTAATTTGGTTCTTAGTTTAATATCGTAACATATCTTTTCTAATGGAATATTGCCACTGTTTACATAATATTTTAGTTCTTGTAGATGTGAAACAGAAAATTGTGGGCCAAATTGTTGTGAGAAAAATGACTTTACGAAATCGAGTTCAGCTCTTATTACACTACCATCGGCTCTTAAAACAGCAGCAGATAAGGCAATAAGCATAGATGCAAAATTATTATTTTGCATAGCTGCTTGGCGTTTATAATGTGTAAAAATATCATCATGAGGATTTCGTTTTGAACCATCAGAATCTTTATTGGAACTATTAAAATAATCGAGGTAAGAACCAATAGCGAAACCAATGATTGCACCAAGAATGTTACGTCCTAAAAAGAAAAAACCAGCAATGGCACAAATAAATTTTAACACAGGGTAAATAATTTTTTTAGTTGTTATTCTTTAAATTTCTAAAGGCTTGCCTAAAATTCAGCATGTTTTTTAAGGTGCCCATTGGCGAAACATTACGGTCGCCGTCTTCGTGAATACGTCCTAATATAGCATGACCTAAAGCTACAAAGTGTGCTTTACCAGCTCTATTTAGCGCCTCTTTTGCTTTGTCATCGCCATTAATAAAATTAGCAGTGGCTGCCCAATCAAAAGCTTTTCTATCAATTAAAAAACGAAATGCTTTTTCATCATCCCAAATTGCATTAACAAAGGCTGCTAATTCGAAATATTTATTTTCAATTAAAAATTTAAAAGCATTTTTATCATCTCTTATAGCATCTAGGGTAGCTAATAATTCTCTATATTCATGTTCAACTAGCCAATTAAACGCTTGTACATCTCCTATGATGTATCTTCCAAATTGTTCAATTGTATATGCCGAATAAACTTTCATATTACATATTAAGGTTACAAATTTAAGAAATAAGCTTGTTTTAACAACATTTAAATAAGCGTTTCAACTTAAATAGTTACATTTGCCAACTATTTTATTATAAAACTATTTTTGGATGACTAACGATAATTATAAAAATTTTGCCATTGGCACAAAAACGCTCATATTATCGAAATTGTATTTTAGTGCTTTAAGTAAAAAGCTTGAAAATATTGATTCAGAACGCTATTTCTCAATTTTACAATTTATTAGCGAGCATAATGGATGCACACAGCAATACATCTGTAATAATTTATCTATTGATAAAACCGCTATGGTTAAGGTGATTGATTATCTTATTAAAATGGGATTGGTAGATAGAAATGTTAATCCTGATGATAGAAGGGAGCACTTTATATTTTTAACTAAAAAGGGACAGAAACAAACTGTAGAAATTGATAAAGCTTTTAAAGAAATAGATTCGAAAATTTTTGAGAATATCTCAAAAGAGGAGCAGGCTATATTTAATAAAGTGATTTGTTCTTTATCTAAAAATTTGCAAATGTTGCCACTCACAGATTTGTTTTTTACTATTAAGAAAACCGAACGTAAGAAAAAGAAAATTATCTCGAATAAAATTTAATATATTAATATGAAAAAAATACCTAATTGGATTTTTATTGTTATTGCTTTGGGACTTTTAATTGGTTCTAAATTTTTATTCTTTTCAAAAAAAGAGGAAGATGGCTTTAAAGGAAAAGGAAATATGCCTATGGCAGTGAACTATTTTGTAGCTAAGCCAACAGATTTGAATAACGATGTGTTTGCTACAGGAAAAATTGGTGCAATGAACCAAATTGATATTATTCCAGAGGTGAGTGGAAAAATAACGGCAATTTATTTTAAAGAAGGAGAAACGGTTGCTAAAGGTAGTTTGTTAGTGAAATTAAATGACGCTGATTTACAAGCTCAGTTATTAAAATCAAAATCGCAGATTACTTTATCTGAACAAAAATTAGAGCGGTTAAAGAAATTAATAGCAATTAATGGTATAAGTAAAGAAGAGGTGGACATACAGGAGAATGAATTAAATTCTTTAAAAGCCGATCAAGCATTTATTTTGGCTCAAATAGCCAAAACAAATGTTGTAGCACCATTTTCAGGAGTAATAGGATTAAAAAATATTAGCGAAGGGTCTTTTGTTAATACACAATCACCCATTGCTTCTTTAGTTCAGATAAAGCCTGTGTTTGTAGAGTTTTCTGTTCCTGAAAAATATATTGAGTTATTTAAAAAAGGAGTAGATATAAAATTTGCTAGTGAGAATACAAGCTCAGAGAAAGTATATAAAGCCAATATTTATGCTATAGAACCACGAGTAGATGAAAATACTAAAACTATAAAAGCAAGAGCCATGTATGACGGTAATGAGTTGTTTTATCCGGGCAGTTTTGTAAAAGTTTTTGTTAATCTTCAAAAAACAGAAAATGCGTTATTAGTTCCAACTGAATGTGTAATTCCTACACTAAAAGGGCAAAAAGTATTTGTTTCTAGAAATGGCGTAGCAACCGAAACAATGGTTACTATAGGCATAAGAAATGATGATAAAATTCAAATATTAAGTGGTATAAATCAAGGCGATACTATAGTTGCGTCTGGCTTATTAGCCGTTAGAAATAAAGTGGCATTAAAATTTTTAAAATCAGTTAACTAAACCATGGATATTGCAGAATTAAGTGTAAAGAGGCCTGTATTAGTTACAGTATTTTCTATCATTATTGTATTATTTGGATTAATTGGGTTTAATTATCTAGGTGTACGAGAATTTCCGTCTATCGATCCTCCAGTAATTACCGTAAGAACCAATTATACAGGCGCTAACGCAGATGTTATTCAATCTCAAATTACAGAGCCGTTGGAAAAAGTGATTAATGGAATAGATGGTATTCGTTCGCTTTCATCGGCTTCTAATCAAGGTTCTAGTATTATTACGGTTGAGTTTAATTTATCAGCCGATTTAGAAGCTGCCGCCAATGATGTAAGAGATAAAGTATCGCAGGCTTTACGTCAATTACCTAAAGATATTGATGCGCCTCCAATTGTTTCAAAAGCTGATGCTAACTCTGATGCTATTATCTCGATGACTTTGTTAAGCGATACACGTTCATTATTGGAGGTAAGTGATTATGCCGAAAATGTGTTGGCGCAAAATTTACAAACAATTTCTGGAGTTAGTTCTGTTCAAATTTGGGGACAACGCCGCTATGCCATGCGTATTCGATTATTACCCGATAAATTAGCAGCATTTAATTTAACACCACTTGATGTTAAATTAGCTTTAGATAAAGAAAATGTTGATTTACCATCTGGAAAGATTCAAGGAAATACCACCGAACTTACTGTGAATACTTTTGGAAGATTATCTACGGTGCCAGAGTTTGAAACGATGATTGTAAAAGAAAGCGAGAATAATATTATTCGTTTAAGAGACGTTGCCAAAGTTGAATTAGGGCCAGAGAATGAAGAAACTATTTTAAAAGAATCGGGTACGCCTATGGTTGGATTAGCACTTGTTCCTTTACCTGGAGCTAATTATATAGATATTGCAAAAGAATTTTATAAAAGATATGATATTTTAAAAAATGAACTACCTAAAGATTATACCATTAATATAGCTTTAGATAATACTCGTTTTATCAAGAAATCTATTGCTGAAGTAGGCGAAACTTTGATAATTGCTTTAGTATTAGTAATCCTAATTATTTATTTATTTTTTAGAGAGTGGATTATTGCATTTCGTCCATTAATTGATATTCCGGTATCATTAATAGGTGCATTTTTTATTATGTATGTAATGGACTACTCCATTAATGTATTAACATTATTAGCTATTGTACTGGCTACAGGATTAGTAGTTGATGATGGTATAGTAGTAACCGAAAATATTTTTAAAAAAATAGAAAAGGGAATGTCGCCAAAGCAAGCAGCAATTGAAGGTACTCGCGAAATCTATATGGCTGTTATTATTACTTCGCTAACATTAGCTGCCGTTTTTATGCCTGTTATTTTTTTAGAAGGTTTTGTAGGGCGATTGTTTAGAGAGTTTGGGGTTGTCATTGCCGGAGCGGTTCTTATATCTGCCTTTGTTTCACTCACATTAACTCCAATGTTAAATGCTAAATTGGTGAAAAAAGATCCAAATAAGAAAAGTAGATTTTATGAATTAACTGAGCCCTTTTTTGTTGGTTTAGATAATTGGTTTAGAAATTCTATTACTCAATTCTTACAAAAAAAATGGTGGGCATTTGTCATTTTAGTTGTATCAATAGGTGCCATTTTTATTTTTGGTTCGCAGTTAAAATCAGAGTTGTCGCCGTTGGAAGACAGAAACTGGTTAAGATTATTGGTAACCATGCCAGAGGGAACTTCTTTTGAGGCTACAGATAATTTAATGGATCGATTGGCAGACTTTGTAAATGATTCAGTAAAAGAAAAATCGGTATTTTTAACTGTAACAGCTCCAGGATTTGCTGGTTCAGGTGCGGTAAATACAGGTTTTGGTCGTTTAACTTTAGTGCAAGCACATGAAAGAAAACGTTCACAAAATGATTTGGCAAATTACATGACCAAAAAGGTTTCACAATTCACAGAAGGTAGAGTGATTGTAATACAAGAACAATCAATCTCATCGGGTGGCGGACCTAAAGGAGGCTTGCCTATTCAGTTTGTTGTTCAAAATAATGACTTTAATAAAATAAGAGAAAAGCTACCTGTATTTCTTGAAAAGGTAGCCAAAAATCTAACATTTATAGATAGAACCGTTGATGCAAATTTGAAATTTAATCGTCCAGAGTTAGTTGTTGAGATTAACCGCGACAAGGCTCGTGTAATGGGAATTTCGATAGGTGATGTGTCTCAAACCATACAATTAGCATTAAGTGGTCAACGCTTTGGTTATTATATTAAAGGTGATAAGCAATATCAAGTTATTGGGCAAGTAAATAGAGAGAATAGAGATGCGCCAGATGATATTAAAAAATTGTTTGTTAGAAATAATAAAGGCGAAATGATTCAATTAGATAACCTGGTGAAGATAAGTGAACGTAGCAGCCCGCCTCAGCTATATCATTATGATAGGTATCAATCGGCAACGATACAAGCAGGTTTAGCTCCTGGTAAAACCATTGGCGATGGACTAAAAGAAATGGATAAAATAGCTAAAGAGGTTTTAGATGATAGTTTCAAAACTTCATTAGCAGGAGCCTCAAGAGATTTTGCAGAAAGCTCCTCAAATATCATGTTCGCTTTCGTATTAGCATTAATCTTAATTTATTTATTACTAGCGGCACAGTTCGAGAGTTTTGTTGAACCTTTTATTATCATGCTCACAGTACCAATGGCTTTAGCAGGTGCATTATTGTCGTTGTGGTATTTTAACGAAACCTTAAACATCTTTAGCCAAATAGGTATGATTATGCTAATAGGGTTAGTTACCAAAAATGGAATTTTAATTATTGAATTTGCTAATCAATTACGAGAAGGTGGGATGAAAGTAAAAGAGGCATTAATAGAAGCTTCTACAGCGCGCTTACGTCCTATCTTAATGACTAGTTTGGCAACTATGTTAGGAGCACTTCCCATTGCATTAGCCTTAGGTGAAGCATCAAAAAGCAGAATGGGGATGGGTATTGTTATTATTGGTGGCTTATTGTTTTCAATGGTTTTAACACTTTATGTTATTCCTGCTATTTATTTATTCTTAGTAAAAGATAAAAAAGAAACTCATGAATTATTACCTAATCAATCACAAGAAGATGCTGTATAGAGTTGTTTTAGTTTTTTTAATCATATTTGAGGCACATGCACAATCTGTGTTAACTATTGATGAAGCTATAAAAACTGGATTAGAAAAAAACTACGCTGTACAAATTGTAAGAAATAATCAGGCTATCGCTAAGGCTCAAAATAATTTGGGTAATGCTGGAATGTCTCCTACTGTTTCATTAAATGCGGGTATTAATCTAGCAAATCAAAATACACATTTAGAGTTTAATACTGGTGCAATTCAAGATAAAGCAGGCGCTCAAAGTAATAATGTGTCGGCATCTATCAATGCAGGATGGATAATTTTTGATGGATTAAAAATGTTTGCTGTTAAAAAAAGATTGGTTTTAAACGAAGACTACTCTTCACTACAACTTAAACAACAAATGGAAAATACGATTAATGAAATAGTTGCTTCGTATTACGATGTAGTGAGAATTTCAGAGCTAATTAAATCAGCAAAGCAAAATTTAAGTATTTATGAGGAGCGGTTAAAAATAGCCCAATTAAAATATGATATAGGTTCTGATTCTAAAGTAGATGTTATGCTTTCTCAAATTGAAACTAATAAAGTTAAAAGTAGCATTTTGCAATTAGAAGTTCAGTTACTCAACTCTAAATCTAAATTAAATACCTTACTCAATCAATCTGTAGATACTGAATTTAATGTTACCGACTCTATAACTATTAACTACCAACCTAATTTGGATGAGTTGAAGAAAAATCTTATTTCTTCTAATACTTCTTTATTAGCGTCTAAACAAATGGAACTTATATCTCAGCAAAGTATCAAGGAAGTGCGTGCCAATAATTTACCGTTTATTCAATTAAATGCGGCTTATAATTTTACACGTGCTCAAAGTCAAACAGGTATTTTGTTATTAAATCAGCAACTAGGACTAAATACAGGATTAACAGCCAGTTGGTTAATTTTTAATGGAAATAAAAATAATAAATTAATGAAAGAAAGAAATTTAATGTACTTAAATCAAAAATATGCTACCGATCAAATGAAATTACAAATTGATGCCATGGTGTATAATAGTTACCAAACGTATTTAAGAAATAAACAAATTGTTGAACTTGAGAAACGAAATTTAGCTGATTCTAAAGATTTACTTACTGTTTCGTTAGAACGATATAAAATAGGTAAATCTAATTTATTAGAAACGATAGAAACTCAGAAAAATTTGGAAGACGCACAAGTTAGGTTTATTCAGGCATTGTATAATATGAAATTGGCTGAGACCGATTTATTAAAATCTAACGGCTTACTAATCAAGTAATTGTTAAATAATTGGTAAGTAATGTGATTAAGTTTTTTGAAAATTCCAATTTGATTTGTTTAAATTTGTGTTAGCTGTATTTTGTAATCAATAAAATCAATATATCATGGAAGTAACAGGTCAATTAAAAGCAAAGTTTGACACACAGAAGGTAAGTGAGAAGTTTCAAAAAAGAGAATTTGTACTAACTACAGATGCTAGCACGCCGTATCCACAGCATGTTAGTTTTCAAGTTACACAAGACAAGTGTAGTATTTTAGATTCATTTAATCCAGGCGACGAATTAAAGGTTCAGTTTAATCTTCGTGGGCGTGAGTGGAACGGACCACAAGGAATTAGATATTTTAATACCTTGGAAGCATGGAGAATTGAGAAGTTAGGTAGTAGTCAGCCAATGGCTAGCCAACCATCTAGCAACGCTTCAATGCCAGAAAATACCGCTGCTCCAGTATTTACAAGCAGCGTATCTGAAAATGATGATTTGCCTTTTTAATTAAAAAGTCTATACACTAATGTAAAAAGCACAGGTAATAAAGCAACAGCAAATACCTGTGCTTTTTGTTTATAATCTATTTAACACAGCATGTCAAAACCATCTATACTCTTAATATATACAGGCGGTACCATTGGTATGATGCAAGATGCAAGAACAGGCGAATTAAAGCCATTTAATTTTAAAGCCTTAACAAGTCAAATACCCGAATTGCAAAAATTTGACATTAAGTTGTCCTCCATATCATTTAAACATCCAATTGATTCTTCGGATATGAACCCAAGTATTTGGGCTGAATTAGCTCAAATAATCAAAACTAATTATAGCCATTACGATGGATTTGTTATTTTACATGGTTCGGATACCATGTCATTTACGGCTAGTGCATTAAGTTTTATGCTCGAAAACCTAAGTAAACCAGTTATTTTAACAGGTTCACAATTACCCATTGGTATTATAAGAACAGATGGTAAAGAAAATCTAATTACAGCAATTGAAGTAGCCGCTGCTCAACACAAAGGAAAGCCCATTATTAATGAAGTGTGTATTTATTTTGAATATAAATTATACCGAGGGAATAGAACATATAAATATAATTCAGAACACTTTGATGCCTTTAAATCACCCAATTATCCAGCATTGGCAGAGGCAGGTGTAAGTATTCATTATAATTATCAGGCTTTATTAAAACCCACCAAGAAACCATTAACAGTGCACACGCAACTAGATAATGATATTGCTGTTCTTAAAATGTTTCCGGGTATAAGTAAGAAGATAACTTTAGCCATTTTAAATTCGCCAAATATTAAAGCTGTTATTATTGAAACATTTGGCGCTGGTAATACAACTACTCAAGCATGGTTTATTGACGCATTAAAAACAATTATTAAAAAAGGAATTATTGTGTATAATGTAACGCAATGTGCTGAAGGAAGAGTCATTCAAGGCATGTATGAAACAAGTAGTGCATTAAAAAAGATTGGTGTAATTGGCGGTGAAGATATTACATTTGAAAGCGCCATTACTAAGTTAATGTATGTGCTTGGAAAGAAATTACCTTTATCAAAATCTAAACAATTGTTACAAAGTAATATAAGAGGAGAAATAACATTACATTAATGAAACATCAAATTAATATAGAAGGCATTAGATTATATGCTTATCATGGGTGTCTTCCAGAAGAAACAAAAGTAGGAGCAGAGTACATTGTAGATGTATATATGGTGTGTGATTTTAAGGAAGCTGCTTTTAAAGACGATCTTAATTTAACTATTGATTACTGTGCCGTGTTTGAAATTTGTAAAACCGAAATGGCTGTTCCATCTAAGCTAATAGAACATGTTTGTAAACGTATTTATGATAAAATTGTCGCTCAATTTCCTCAGTTAATTGAAACTAAAGTTAAGGTAACTAAATTGTTGCCTCCTATGAATGGACCAGTTGATAAGGTTTCTGTGAGTATTGAAGATTGATTACTTCCCTAATAAAGCAAAGCTAATAATATTAGCACCCATTTTTAAGGCTTTCTCTCTAGCTTCTGGACTGTCTTTATGAACATCAGGACTTTCCCAGCCATCGCCTAAATCACATTCGTAGTCATAAAAACAAACGAGTCGTCCTTTGTAAATGAGCCCAAAGCCTTGGGGCGCTTTGTTGTCATGTTCGTGTATTTTAGGTAAGCCCTTATCAAAGTTATATCGTTGATGATAGATAGGATGATTAAAAGGTAATTCAACTAAATCTAGTTCTGGAAAAACTTTTTTAAGTTCAGTTCTAATAAATTTATCCATTCCGTAATTATCCGATATATGTAAAAAGCCGCCAGCTATTAAGTATTTCCTCAAATTCTCAGCTTCTGCATTGCTAAAAATCACATTGCCATGCCCAGTCATGTGTACCAATGGATAATTAAATATCTCAATACTTCCAACATCTACAATAGCTTGTTCGGGATTAATGTTTGTTTTTAAATTGGTATTGCAAAATTTAATAAGATTGGGTAATGAAGTCTCTAAATTGGAATACCAATCGCCACCACCGCTATATTTTAATAATCCTATTTGAAAGGATTGGGCAAGAACATTAAAGTTGATGAAACACAATAACAAAATTTTAACTAATAACTTCATTGCTTGTTGAGTATATAATTTTTCTTCTCTTCTGATATTGGTAAGCCTAAATCAGAAACTACGAGTTTATCTGTGAAGTCGGCATAACCATCTGATGAAACGGTAATGTCGTAACTACCAGCTGGAAGTGCCATTACAAATTTTCCGTTTTTAGGATTAGGAGCAAAACTAAATTCTTCATTAGTAGTTGTATTAATTGCCAAAATATTGGCAATGTATTCTGTGGGTTGATTTAAAGAATCGCCTAGTGAAATATTACCCAAGTATAACGTAAGTTTCTGATCAACATCATTAAACCTTACTCGGTAAATATCTAAATCGCCTTGTCCACCTGGACGTAAAGCACTAATGTATGCAGCACGGTTGTCAGCAGTTAAGCTAATACTTCTATCGTCATCTGTGGTATTAAGCGGATAACCTAAATTCTCTGCTTTAGTCCATGTATTTTCTTCGGGATTCCATACTGATTAAAACAAATCAAAGCCTCCCATTGAATTATGTCCTTCTGACGAGAAATAGAGCGTAACACCGTCGGGCGATAAGTGTGGAAAATCTTCGTGGTATTCGGTATTTATTTCTGGACCTAGTAAAAAAGGCATTCCCCATTTGCCATTAGGTAATTTACGACACATGTAAATGTCAGTTTGTTCGCCACGTTTATCGGCTCTTACAAAAAACAAGGTGTTACCATCTGCACTAATTGATGCCGAATGTTCAATTTTTGAGTTGATATGCTCTGGTAAAGGCGTGTATTTTACCCAAGCTCCATTTTTCTTAGTAGTTGTATAGATATCGCCATATTTATCAATGTGATCAATGTAAATCATCATTTCAGAACCATCGGGTTTTAAACCTACCACTTGCTCATCGAGCGATGAGTTTATTTTTGTGCCTATATTTTCGGCTGGTAGCCATTTCCCATTTTCTAAATTGGATATGTAAACATCTGAGGCGTAATAGCCATCAACTTCTAAACGAGAAGATGTTTTTCCTTTTCGTCTGGTGGTAAACGCTAAGAAATTTTCATTGTCTGTTATCCAAGGGTAATAATCGGCAAACTCGGAGTTAATTTCTTTTCCAAGATTAGTAAATGAAACATTAACTGGATTTAGCATTAATTTCTTAGCGTTACGACACATTTCAATTTCTCGCTCTACTTCTTTTTTCTTTTTAGGTTCTTGTTCAAGATATTTTTCAAAAGAAGTTATCGCATCATCGAGTTTAGAGGCTAGGCGATATGCCTTTCCTAAGTTTAACCATACGATAGATTCTACTTTAGGTTCTTTAGTACAAAACTCAAGATATTTAATGGCTTCGGTTTTATTAATATTAGTATTCAAATAACACTCGGCAATTTTAAATTGTATCGATGCATTTTTCTTATCTTTTTTCAGTAACTCCTTGTAAATAGGAAGCGCCATTAAATAATTTTTGTGCTTATAATGTTCATCAGCATCTGCAATGTCATATCTTTTACTCGATTGAGCATACGCATTAAGAGTAGATAAGACAATTGTAATAATTATAATGATTAGGCGCATAATCAGGCTACAAGTTAAATAAAAAAAATAAGATTTCCGATTTTAAAGTAATAATCCTTAAGAATTATTTATTTTCTTTATTAGAAAGTTTAAATAAGAGTTCTTTCTCCGATTTTGATAAATTATCATAGCCATGTTTGGATATTTTATCTAATAACTCATCAATCATTCTTTGATTTTCGGTGGCTGAATTAGTTTGCATATAATTAGCTTGTTTGTGTACCACTTTTAAAGGGCTTTTCTTTTGGGCTTTAGAATAAAATGCCCAATCGGAAATATCTTTACCTTTCTTGAGTAGATAGCCGAATAATAACCCAAAGGCAGCACCTCCGAAATGAGAAATCTTACCGCCGGTATTTACATTAAAGTCTATAATACTAGTAATGGCAAATACTAATAAAGCATAGTATTTATATTTCATTTCAATAATCCCAAATAAGTTAATGGGTAAATTAGGCAAATAAGTAGCCATACTACATACTATGCCAATGACGGCTGCCGATGCGCCAAGCAAAATTGAATTTTGAAATGTGATGGGGCTAACCAAAGAAAATATAAGTAAAATGAGTGCGCCAAATAAACCACTAACAATATACGCAAACCAAAGTTTTTTCTCGGATAGAAAATTAAGAAAAGTAATAGCCGAAAAATATAAGAGTAGCATGTTGTAAAAAATATGTCCTAAACTTTGGTGTGAGAACATATAAGTTATAATAGTCCAAGGCTTAAAAATAAAGTTAGATAAGTTAAGTGGCAGAGCAAGGTTATTAATAATAACCTCTGTTTTAAAAATACTAGTACTAATATTTATAAGAAAAAATAAAACAAAATTTACAGCAAAAATGATGGTTAATTTGCTATGCCGCTGTAACTCGGATTTAACACCTTGAATAATAGACATGTCCTAATAAAAGAAATTTTTATTTTTTCTCCAAATCATCATAATGATTAAACCCACAATTAGACCGCCAAGATGGGCAAAATGCGCAACATTATCCATTGAGAAGAACCCATTATACAATTCGTATAAGGCATAAAACGTTACTAGGTATTTTGCTTTTACAGGAATAATAAAATATAATTGAAGTTCAGTATTTGGAAACATGATAGCGAAAGCAACTAATAAGCCAAATACTGCACCCGATGCGCCTAATAAAATAGTAAATTCATTATTAAAACTACTAATGGCTAGTTGAAGTGCAGCAGCTCCTAAACCGCATAATAAATAAAAATTTAAGAAGCGTTTAGAACCCCAAATATTTTCGAGGATAGAACCAAACATGTAAACTGCTAACATATTAAATAAAATATGCATAAAATCGGCATGCATAAACATGTAAGAAATAAATTGATGTGGCTTAAAATAATCTGAACCAATAGGGTACAAGTCTAAAAATGCATCTAAGTTAATTTTATCGGCTAAAAATATTTTTGATACAAATAATAGAATATTAATAATTAAAATATTTTTAACTACAATGGGTAGTTCCTGAAACTGCCTTGGTCTAAATTCTTGATAACTCATCTTTACTTTTATCTTTTAAATAAACTATCTATTTGTTGTTTATCAATCTCTACTAATATGAGTTTGCCATCTGGGGTGTACATGGGGTTTTCGCACATAAATAAATGTTCAATAATTAATCCAATCTCTTCGCTCTCAAGCGATTTGCCATATTTTATACTAGCGCTTTTTGCCATGCTTCGGCATAGATTTTCAAATACATCAATTTTGGTATCAAAAGTATTTAATTTGTAGCTTTCTAAGATACTCTCAATCATTTCTTGTGTGTTAAATTCTCCTAATTCAGCAGGAGTTCCTCGAACCACAATGGCATTTTTTCCAAATACTTCTATCTCAAAACCTAATTGCTTAAAGTGAGGAAACAAAGTACTAATAAGTGCAAAGTCATTTCCGCTGAGTTCAAATGTTACTGGAAAAAGTAATTGTTGAGTAGGACTAATAATAGATTTATCTTTATTAGTTATATAATGTTCATATAAAATACGTTCATGGGCTCTTTGTTGGTCAATTAGAATAAGTCCGTTTTCTTGATAAGTTGAGATGTATTTATGATATAATTGGAAACCTTGTGTGTTAATGACTTGATGTGCCATTTTCGTTTGTTCAGCTGCTTGTTCAACTTTGTAATTATCAACTTCAGCCTTAAAATCGCTTTGGTTGTAATTTTGGTATAACGACTCCCAGTTTTCTTGATTATTCTTTTGACGAGTATTTGTAGCACCAGAGTTAAACGTAGTACTTGACGTTTGTTGCGTATGAAATGGGTTGTAGTCTTTGTTGTAATTTATAGTTGGTGGAGTTACTTGTTTGGTGTAATCAATCTCAAAACTCATTTCGCTATTAAAATCAAGGCTAGGGGAGAGGTTGGCTTTTCCAAGAGCTCGTTTAACGGCGCTATGCAATAGTGCATAAATGGTTTTTTCGTCTTGAAACTTAATTTCCGTTTTAGTAGGGTGAATATTAATATCAATAGTTGAAGGATTAACCTCTAAAAACAGATAATAGGCAGGATGATTTTCTGGTGCCATTAATTCTCTGTATGCTTCTGCAACGGCATGATGCAAATATGCACTTTTGATATATCGGTTATTTACAAAGAAATATTGATCGCCACGACGTTTTTTGGCAAATTCGGGTTTCCCTACATAACCAGAAAATTTTACAACATCTGTATTTTCATTTATTTGCACTAATTTACTTTGTAATGATTTACTAAATAAACCACAAATGCGTTCCATCAGGTTAGAAGGTGGTAAATTAAAAATCTCATTACCATTGCTAAATAATTGAAAATGAATATTAGAATGTGCTAAACTCACCCTTTCAAATTCGTCAATAATATGTTTTAATTCAATGGAATCATCTTTTAAGAATTGTCGTCGGGCAGGTATGTTAAAAAATAAGTTTTTGACGCTAAAAGTAGAGCCAGTTTGTGTTTGACACTCTTCTTGCTTGATAAATTTACCACCCTCTATTTCAATTAGTTGCCCAACAATATCCGATTCACGTTTGGTTTTTAATTCAACCTGAGCCACCGCTGCAATACTTGCCAAAGCTTCGCCCCTAAATCCTTTGGTGTGTAAATCAAATAAATCTTCTGCTTTTTTTATTTTAGATGTAGCGTGTCTTTCAAAAGCCATTCTTGCATCTACTGGACTCATTCCCAGTCCGTTATCTTTTATTTGAATAAGCGTTTTTCCTGCATCTTTTACAATAAGAACAATAAAAGTAGCTTTTGCATCAATCGCATTTTCAAGTAATTCTTTTACCACAGAGGCTGGGCGCTGAACTACCTCTCCAGCAGCTATTTGATTAGCCACATTTTCTGGTAAAAGCGTTATAACATTTTGCATAGTTGCAAAGGTAATTTTTTATAGGAGTTAGCTATGATTTTACTGTATTTTGTCAATAAATTTGAAAAATATTGGCTTTAATTTTTGAATTATATATTTTTTTATATACTTTTCCAAAAAAAATAAATAGGTTATGTCGAAAAAAACAAAGGCTTCGTCAAAGATTAAAAAAGCAACATCTAAAAAAGTTGTCTCTAAATCAAAACCTGCAGCTAAAAAGAAAGCAGTTGCTAAAAAACCTGTTGCAAAGAAAAAGGCTGTTAAACCTACTATAAAAAAGGTAGTAAAAAAGCCTGTTGCTAAAAAAACGACTAAACCTGTTAAAAAGCAAGTTGCTAAAAAGAAAGTAGTTAAACCTATTAAAAAAGCAGTTGCTAAAAAAACTATTAAGGCAATTAAAAAGGTTGCTAAAAAAGTAGCAACAAAAAAAGTAGTTGCTAAGAAAAAGGTAGTTAAAAAACCAGTAATAAAGAAGAAAACAGCTAAGAAACTAGCTAAACCTGTAAAAAAGGCAGTGGCTAAAAAAGTACTTAAACCTGTTGTGAAAAAACAGGCTCCTAAAAAAGTAGCTAAAGTAGTTGCTAAAAAAGTAGAAGCAATAAAACCAAAAGTAACGATTAAGCCTGTTATTCAGGAACCTATAAAAAAAGTTGCAGCTGTTGTAAATCCATATCAATCTGCACCTGTTAAGTTTGATAAGGAACCTGCAGGAAAATTTGAAATGGAGTTTTTTGTAAGAGCTTCTGAGGATATGGTATATGAGTTTGTAAGTACTGAAAGTGGACTATCTGAGTGGTTTTGTGATGATGTAACCATTCGTGATGGTATTTATTCTTTTGTATGGGACGGACACACACAACAAGCTCGCCTTATTAAAGATAATCCGCCGTTTGCTATACGTTTTCAGTGGTTAGATAAAACAGATGGAAGCTATTTTGAATTTAGAACACAAAAAGATGAATTAACTAATGATATGTCGTTGATAATCACTGATTTCGCTTCTGATAGGGCAGAAGAGCTTTCAGCTAAATCTTTATGGCAAAGTCAGGTTAATAAGTTGTTTCACGTCTTAGGTTCGGTATCTTAATAATTCAAACGCCTATTTTACTCAATTATTATAGTTGAAATTCATAAATATTAGTATTTTAGCCAAGTATTAACTTAAACTTTTATTCCTATAGCATAGACATCTACTTAAATTTTTTAATACTATCATTTAAAATTAGTAGTTCTTATGTCTATTCAACTTCTATCGGATAACGAGCTTGTAAAAATGTATATGGGTGGTCGCGAAGACGCTTTGGCTGTATTAGTTAAACGTCATAAACGAAGAGTGTTTTCCTATATTTATTTAATTACCAAAAATAAGCCACTTACTGAAGATATTTTTCAGGAAACGTTTTTTAAGGTTATTCAAACTTTAAAAAGACAACAATATAGCGAAGAAGGTAAATTTTTACCTTGGATATTGCGTATTGCTAAAAATTTAATAATTGATCATTTCCGTAAGGTGAAGAAAATGCCTTCCATCTCAAAAGTAACAAATGAAGAGGGCGAGGAAGTCAATATTTTTGATATCATTCCTGAAACAGATGTGCGTAAGGAACCCGAAGAAACGCGATTATTTAAACAAGCCATTCGTTCAGTTATTAATCAACTACCAGCCGACCAAAGAGAAGTGGTAGTTATGAGAACGTATTATGATATGAGTTTTAAAGAAATTGCCGATATAACCAATGTATCAATTAATACATCATTAGGTAGAATGCGTTATGCGCTAATTAACCTAAAAAAGATGATGGAAACTAAAGAAGTGATTGCTTATATGTAATTTCTTAGGCTGGCTTATTTATTTCACTTCTGCAATAGTAGTAAGTTCTATACTTGCCCCAAAAGGTAACCCTGCCACGGCAATACAAGTGCGAGTTGGTTTACGGTTCGGGAAATATTTTACATATTCTTCGTTTACGGCAGCATAATCATCCATTGATTTTAGATAGATGTTTACAACAATTAGGTTATCAAAGTTGCAATTGTTTTCTTGCAATATAGCTTGTAGGTTTTTCATGGCTTGTTGTAATTCAGCAATTACACCACCTTTTACTAATTGACCTGTGCTTAAATCTAAGCCTAATTGCCCTGAAATATATAAATTACCATTAGATGAAATAGCAGGTGTATATGGTTTACTCATAATAAAAAAATTTAGGGGTTATTAATTTAACATGGACAAATGTCTAAAAATTAATTTACATTTCTTGTTAGCACCTTCCTGATATTCATCATAAAGTAAATTTTACCTAATGGGTAATTTTTTTCCATTTAAGCCGTAGGCTATTACTTACAACGCTTACACTACTCATTGCCATTGCAGCTCCTGCAATCATTGGATCTAATAGAAAACCATTAATAGGATATAAAATTCCGGCGGCAATAGGAATACCAATAATATTATAAATAAAAGCCCAAAACAAGTTTTGCTTAATGGTTGCAACCGTATATTTTGAAAGTTGAATAGCGCTTGCAATTTTACTTAAATCGGACGAAATGATGGTCATTTTAGCAACTTCCATGACTATATCACTGCCTTTACCCATGGCAATACTAATATCGGCAGTAGCTAATGCTGTACTGTCATTAATTCCATCGCCTACCATTGCCACTATTTTTCCTTTTTCTTGTAATTGTTTAACAAATAAGGCTTTATCTTGAGGTAAAACTTCAGCTTTATAATTTGAAATATTGGTTTGTTGGGCTATTGCCTTGGCGGTGTGTTCATTATCGCCTGTTAGCATATATAACTCAATACCCATTTTATTTAAAGTATGAATAGCAGCAATAGATGTGTCTTTGATTTTATCTGAAATTGCTAAAATACCTAATACTTGTTGGTTGTCTGAAAACCAAATAACGGTTTTGGCTTGCTGATACCATGAGTCGGCTATTTGTTGTGTATTATTAGAAATAACAATATTGTTATCTAGCATGAGTTGTTTATTCCCAACATAATATGATTTGCCATTAAAATCGGCTTTTGCGCCTTTACCAGTTATACTTGTAAAATGCTGAATAGGTACTAGTTCATATTCATGTAGATGGGTTATAATAGCATCTGCTAAAGGATGTTCGGATTGCTTTTCAATACTAAGTAATATGCATTTGTTTATAGCTTCATTATTTAGCCATTGCGCATCATTTACTTGAGGTTTTCCTTCTGTAATTGTGCCAGTTTTATCAAGTATTATGGCATTTACTTTTTTTGTTATCTCTAAACTAAGCGCATCTTTTATTAAGATACCATTTTCAGCACCTTTTCCAATTCCTACCATAATGGCTGTGGGCGTAGCAAGTCCTAAAGCACATGGGCAAGCAATAATTAGAACAGTAATGCTAGCTAATAATCCTTGTGTTACTGCATGTTGTCCACCAAAGATAATCCAACATAACAAAGTAAATAGAGCAATGCCCATAACCGTAGGAACAAAAATACTAGCTATTTTATCAACTAATTTTTGTACGGGAGCTTTGCTTCCTTGTGCATCTTTAACGGTTTTAATAATTTGTGCTAAAAGTGTATCCTTACCAACTTTTAGTGCTTTATAGTGTAAACTTCCTTTTTGATTTATAGTACCTGCATATACTTTAGAATCCATTTCTTTAAGAATAGGGATTGGCTCACCTGTAAGCATACTCTCATCAATATGAGAATTGCCACTTATTACAATTCCATCTACAGCAATTTTTTCGCCCGGTTTTACTACTATAATGTCATTAATTTTTACCTGTTCTATTTGAGTTGTAATCTCAGTTCCCTCTTTTGATATGATTGTTACTGTTTTAGGTTGTAACCCGATGAGTTTTTTAATGGCCGATGAAGTATTGCTCTTCGCTTTTTCTTCAAGTAATTTTCCTAATAAAATAAAAGCAATGATGACGGTAGAAGCTTCGAAATAAACATGAGCTTGAATGCCTCTTTGTTGCCAAAACGAAGGAAAAAGCATATTGAATATACTAAATAAATAAGCAATACCAGTGCTTAATGCCACTAATGTATCCATGTTGGCAGTACGATGTTTGGTTTGTTTCCAAGCATTGATGTAAAAATCTTTCCCGAAATAAAAAACTACAGGTGTAGAGAGTAGCCACATAATGTAATTAGCATAAGGCATGTGCATAAAAAACATACCAATTATCATAACGGGTATTGCCAGTAATACCGACCAAATTGTTTTTAGTTTTAAGTCGTGAAAATGTTGCTCGTTAATCTGTTCTAATGTAGCTTGTTGTTTGCTTTCATCTTCTATTATTATATCATAACCGCCCTCCCGAATGGCTTGTTGAATTGTTTCGATGTTTGTTTTAGTGGTGTTAAATGTAACGGTAAGATTACCTGTTCCATAATTTACAGATGCTTGAATAACGCCTTCGGTCTGACTAGCAATAGTTTCGGCACTTCCAGCACAAGAAGCGCAGCTCATGCCAATAACTGGAACGGTAAGCGTAGTGATATTTTTGTTCTTAGATTCCATGATAATATTACCCCTAGTTTATGCATTTATAACTTAGGTAAAGTTGCATCTAATTTTATTGATGTACGTTGTAGTTTTATGTAAATGATTTGTAAGATTTATCCATTTATTTTGGACACATTATTGCCAAAATATATACAGCCTCCAATACTATTGGCAGAAGCTAAAGTTACAGATTGTAAAGTATTAATTAGTTGATTTACTCTTAAGTAACCAAGGTAAGCAAAGATAATGGCTTCTTTAAATTCAATAATTGTTTTTTCAGGAATATGGATTTTTCCTTTATAAAGTTGTGTTAAACGCTTAATGAGATAATGATTATAAGCGCCACCGCCGGTAATTAATACAGATTGTAGGTTCTCTGAATGTAGAATTTGAGCAATTTGATGGGCTGTATATTCGGTACAAGTAGATAATTTGTCTTCTATAGAAATTGGGCTAGCCTTAAGCATTGGTGCTATTTGTTCTTCAAACAATTCGCGACCAAGCGATTGACGATGAGTTTGAATACCGAGTAATTGTTGTAATAGTTTTTCGTTAACATTGCCAGATTGAGCAATCTTTCCACCATCGTCATACGTTAAATGAAGTTGATGACATAAAAAGTTTAACACCATATTGGCATAGCAAATATCAAATGCCGAGGTTTTCTCTTGTTTTGTATATGAGATATTAGCAATGCCACCAATATTTAAGCAGGCTTCATGCTCGGCAAACAAATCTCTATCTCCAATTGGCACCAGTGGAGCACCCTGACCTCCCATAGCAACATCCACACTCCTAAAATCACAAATGGTGCTTATACCAGTATTAGCTGCAATGGTAGCGCCACAACCCATTTGTGTTGTAAATCCTAGTTGTGGCTGATGAAAAATGGTATGACCATGTGAGGCTATATAATGGATTGGAATGGAGGTGTGTTGTGTGAAAGATTTTATTTCTTGAGAAATTAGTAAGCCAAATTGATGGTGTAATTTAAAATACTCCTGTGCCGATGCTTGATAAGCGCTTTGTAATTGCTCAACCCATAAATTAGAATAAGGAACTGTTTTAGCATCAATAAGATTAAATTTTATAATATTGTTTTCGAAATAAAACTCAACAAGTGCCAAATCTATCCCATCGAGGGAAGTTCCGCTCATTACACCAATGATATTTAATTTGGGAAAATTCATGACTTTAAAAATAGGTGTAAATTTTAATAGCTAAAAATTTATTTAACAAATCGACAAGATTGATTTGAAAATTAGAAATAACTTATATTTTTGTACGAAACAAAGATTAACCACTTAATTATTAAATTATATGCAATTCCAATTAACCGAAGAACAATTAATGATTCAGGCAGCTGCTAGAGATTTTGCTCAAAACGATTGTAAGCCAGGTGTAATAGAAAGAGATGAACATCAAAAATTTCCAGCTGAGCAAGTTAAGAAACTTGGCGAGTTAGGATTTTTAGGAATGATGGTTGATCCAAAATATGGTGGTGCTGGATTAGACGCTATTTCATACGTTTTAGCTATGGAAGAAATATCTAAGGTAGATGCATCATGTAGTGTGGTGATGAGCGTTAATAACTCTTTAGTTTGTTGGGGATTAGAGCATTATGGAACTGAAGAACAAAAACAAAAATATTTAGTGCCTTTGGCAAAAGGCGAGGTGATTGGGGCTTTTTGTTTATCTGAGCCAGAGGCTGGAAGCGATGCAACGTCTCAAAGAACCACAGGTATTGATAAAGGCGACCATTATTTAGTAAATGGAACTAAAAACTGGATAACAAATGGTGGAACAGCTTCAATATATTTGGTAATGGTACAAACCAATGCAGAACTAGGTCATCGTGGGATTAACTGTTTGATTATTGAAAAAGGAATGCCAGGTTTTGTTGTAGGGCCTAAAGAAAATAAAATGGGTATTAGAGGTAGCGATACGCACTCTTTAATGTTTACAGATGTAAAAGTGCCAAAAGCAAATCGCATAGGTGAAGAAGGATTTGGATTTAAGTTTGCTATGAAAACTTTAGGTGGTGGACGAATTGGTATTGCTTCTCAAGCCTTAGGTATTGCAAGCGGAGCCTACGAATTAGCTTTAGCCTACTCAAAAGAGCGTAAAGCATTTGGTAAATTAATTTCACAACACCAAGCTATTCAATTTAAGTTAGCAGATATGGCTACTCGTATAGAGGCAGCTCGTTTATTAATTTATCGTGCAGCATGGTTAAAAGACCAAGGTTTACCTTGCGAAAAAGAAAGCGCACAGGCTAAAGTATTTGCATCTGAAACTGCAATGTGGGTAACAACTGAGGCTGTTCAAATACATGGTGGATATGGTTATGTAAAAGAATACCATGTAGAACGATTAATGCGTGATGCGAAGATTACTCAAATTTATGAGGGTACAAGTGAGGTTCAGCGTATTGTGGTTTCTAGAGCTTTATTGGCTGATTAAGAATAAAATTAAATAAGTAAAAAAACCTCAGGATAACTGAGGTTTTTTTTATGATTGGTAACCAAAATTTTTAAGATTAGAATCGCTATTACGCCAGTCTTTTGAGACTTTAACAAAGAGTTCTAAGAATATTTTTTTACCAAAAAATTTCTCTGCTTCCAATCTAGCCATTGTTCCTACTTTTTTAAGTGATTCGCCTTTATGCCCAATTATAATTGCTTTTTGGCTTTCTCTTTCTGCAATAATATCTGCTTGAATACGAATAAGATTTTCTTCTTCTTTAAACGAATTAATAACCACCTCTACACTATATGGTATTTCTTGGCTATAACGTAGTAATATTTTCTCACGGATAATTTCAGACACGAAGAACTTCTCTGGTTTATCGGTTAAAGTATCTTTGTCGTAAAAAGCTTCACCAATTGGAAGTAGTTGTGTGATACGTTTTAAAACATGGTCAAGGTTAAAATTTTTTAAAGCGGAAATAGGAATTATCTCTGCATTTGGAAGTTTTATTTTCCATTCTTCTACTTTTTTTTCTAAAATTTCTTGGCTAGCAAGATCTATTTTATTTAAGAGTAAAAGAACTGGCACTTGAGTCTTCTTTAATTTTTCGATATACTTCTCGTCAAGTGCAATATCTTCATATATATCTACAATCAATAAAAAAACATCAGAGTCTTGAAATGTTGAAATAACAAATTCCATCATCTTTTCCTGAAGCTTGTAACTTGGTTTTAAGATTCCAGGTGTATCAGAAAAAATAATTTGATAATCATCTCCATTTACAATACCCATAATACGGTGGCGTGTGGTTTGTGCTTTTGATGTGATGATACTAAGACGTTCGCCTACCAAGGCATTTAATAAGGTTGATTTACCAACATTAGGACAACCTATGATGCTTACAAAGCCTGATTTATGTGGAGTATGTAAAATAGTTGAAGTTTTTATTTGTTTACAAAGAAACAAATTATATCTTTGCACCGCAATAAATTAATAAAGTTTTATAACTCATTAAATATAGATATTGCGGGATAGAGCAGGGGTAGCTCGTTGGGCTCATAACCCAAAGGTCGGGTGTTCGAATCACTCTCCCGCTACTAAGAAAAAACCTTGAATACTCAAGGTTTTTTTTATGGAGTTAGTTAAGGCTATAGATAAGGTTCAATTTTAAAACCTTTATTAGTAATCAACTTCATAATCTCACTACTATCAATACCTTCTGCACAAATGGTTAAGAGTTTGTCTGTGTGTGCAGTATCCACATTCCAAGTAATTATTCCTTTTGTATTATCTAAATCTGTTTTTACTTTAGATACACAACCACCACAATTGAGATTCGTTTTAAATTTATACTCTGTTTGTTCCATAATTTAATTGATAAAATGTCTAGCAAATATCGGTATTAAATAATAAGATTACTTTGTATTATTATAGAAATGATTTGTGTTTTTTACGGATTTAATTTCTAGTCTAAAATCTCATTAAGGATAATTTAATTATCTTTAGTGATTATAAATTTTAATTTAGGTTATGTGGAAAATAGAGCCCCCTACATCGGGTTATTATGCGGTCATATTCTCGTCTAAAAAATCAGACACGCTTGATGGTTATAAGGAAATGGATGAAATTACAATGCAATTAGCACAGGAGCAAGAAGGATTTTTGGGATATGAAAGTTGTAATAATGGCGCTAGTGGTATTTTTATTTCCTATTGGAAAGATATGGAGTCTATTAATCTTTGGAAAGAAAACATGACTCATATAAAAGCAAAATCTAATGCTAAACGATGGTATGAGCGTTATTTAAGCCAAATATGTATGGTTGAACATTCGCATTTATTTGAAAATAAGTAAGTTAATAGATGATTGAAATTTTATTATACTAATGACAATTTTTTATATTTATAGTTTCGTAACACAATAATTTTATGTCAAAACAAGTAAACTCTAAACAAAATCCATCATTAAACCAAGAGCAGAGTATATACGACAAGTATATTAATGGCAAAGAGTTATATTTTTTAATGGGGCTTGTTTTACTTTCTTGTTACATTATTTTTAGCGACTTTATTCATCTAAAAAAAATCTACTTATTTAAAGATATTGGGAGTGATACAATTAATATGTATCATCCATTATTAATTCATCTTTCGGAGTACATCAAACAAGAGGGAGTTCCTGGTTGGTCATTCTCTCAAGGAATGGGACAAAATGTGTTTCCGCTCTGGTTAGGTGATTTCTTTTCAAATTTTATCATGTTATTTGATAAAGGAACAATTCCTAAAGTTATTGTATATATGGAGTTGTTAAAGATTATTTTATGTGCATTAATATTTTTTAAATATTTACAAGAACTAAAGGTTACAGGATTTGCATCTTTAATTGGGGCTTTGTTGTATGCTTTTACAGGTTATGTAATTTTAGGTGGAACTTGGATTATTTTTTCAACAGAAGCAGTATATGTGGCTGTATTACTTTTAGGAGTAGAAAGTTGGTTAAATCGCGGTAAATGGTTTTTGTTATTATTAGGAATAACCCTTATTGGTTTCCTGCAACCCTTTTATTTATACTCATACACCATATTCTTGATAGGATATATCATTATAAGATATAATGATATACATGAAGGTGATTGGAAGGGATTTATTATGTTTAGTTTTAAAACGATTGGAATTGCCATTGTTGGAGTTGGTATTACAGCTTATCAGTTATTACCAGACGTATTAATGTTGCTTGAAAGTCCTAGGGTAGGAGGAGAGGCAAGTTTGTCAGCTAGATTAAAAGCACAACCTATGTTTGATTTAGCAGATGATATTTTGAGATTTACAACAACTTATAGAGCTTTTGGGAGCGATATGTTAGGTGTGGGATCCAATTTTAAAGGTTGGCAAAATTACTTAGAAGCACCATTGTTTTATTGTGGTATTTTGGGACTTGTAACTTTTCCTCATGTGTTCTCGAGCCTGACTAGAAAACAAAAATTATTCTATGGCTTTTTAACTTTTGCCTTCGTTTTACCGATTTTGTTTCCGTTTTTTAGATACGCATTCTGGGCTTTTTCTGGAGATTATTTTAGAACATTTTCATTAATCATTATCATTTTTATTTTGTTCTACACAGTTAAAGCGATTTCCTTTATAGAGAAGAAACATGAAGTTAATAAGATAGTCTTAATAGTAACTGGATTATTTCTTTTGTTTTTATTGTACACCCCAGCTACACAATTTAAATCAGCCATTGATACGGGGCTTCGAAGTTTTGTTACAGGATTAATCTTTGCTTATAGTGGCTTCATATATATGCTATCAAGCAAAACTTCACTAAAGCAACTGGCTAAGGTTGCAATTATAGCTACATGCTTTATCGAGGTTAATTATTTTTCAAGTATATCAATTAATAAACGTGTAGCTATGTTTAATAGTGAATTAACTTCAAAAGTAGGTTATAATGATTATACTATTGATGCCGTAAATTATTTAAAGGGCATAGATAAATCTTTCTACCGTATCAATAAAGATTATTTATCAGGACTGGCAATACATGGAAGTATTAATGATGCAAAAGCTCAAGGGTTTTATGGAACGCCATCTTATCATTCATTTAATCAAAAAAATTATATTAAGTTCTTAGGTGACTTAAATGTTATAGATCCTAAGGACGAAAATGCAACACGATGGGCTAAAGGGTTGGGTGATAGACCTATCCTGTTTTCATTAGCAAGTGGTAAATATTGGTTATCGAAGAGAGTAGATGGTTCGGTAAAAAGTATGGGCTTTGATTCGATTGCTAAATTTGGTGATGTTACTGTTTACAAAAATAGATTTGCATTGCCTTTTGGGTTTACTTATGATAAAGGAATTAGTGAAGATGAATTTAAAAAAATGTCTCCAACTCAAAAAGATTTTTGTTTGTTAAGGGCTTGTGTAGTAGATAATGAAAACAAAGTAGATTTTGAGAAAATAAAATCTTTTAATATAGCAGATACTGCTGCTCCAATGACATTTGATAATTATCTAAGTTATGTAAACAATCTAAAAGTTGATGAATTTAAGATTTCTAGCTTTACAGAGAATAATATTAAAGGTTCAATTTCTGTGAATGAAACGAAAGTATTGTTTTTCTCAATACCATTTGATGAAGGATGGCATGCAACTCTTAATGGTACTGATACAAAATTATATAGAGTAAATGCCGGATTAACTGGCTTATTGATACAAAAAGGATTGAACGAAGTTACGCTTAGCTTTGAACCTAGGTTAAAAGAAAAAGGTAAGATAATCTCAATTCTTTCTGTAATTGTTTTAATAGGATTATTTGGGGTTACATACTTTCAAAAAAGGAAAAAGTTGGAGTAACCCTATTTACATTTTCTTAGCTTAATTTTTGTATCTTTTCTTTATGTTTTTCTGGATGTAAGAAAAAGTAATTAGTTTCTAAAGTGTCTTCTGTAACTATATCAAATGGTATTAGTTTACTATGATGGGAAACATAACATTTATAACCTAATTCTTTAAAGAAATGAATAATATCATTTGGATGATAGCCAAATTTAGCTGCCCATTTTCTTAACATCTCTGTAAAAACAATTGGTTTGTATGTTTTAATAGCTTCTGAACCACCTTTGTAAACCATAAATTCAGCACCTTCTACATCACACTTAATGAAATCTAAGCGAGTAATGTTGTTTTCCGAAATAAACTTATCGATGGTACTTGTTTGACACTCCAATTTTGTCATTGCTTCATTTTCAGTAATATTAGCGGCCGATGAAGCACCAGTAATAAGCGGAGAATAATAAAATGTAAGTGTTTGAACTTTATCAGATAAAGCCACATTATTTAAAATAATGTTTTTAGCTTGATTAAGTTCTGTATTGCGTTTTATTTGAGCAAAGGTTTCTGGTATTGGCTCAAACGAGTATATTTTTGAAGATGGTAATTTCTTAGAAAGGTGATTGGAGTACCAACCAATATTAGCTCCAATATCAAATATGGTATCGCCATCAGAAACCAATTTATACAGCATTTCAGAGTCTTCTAATTCATATTGGTCGAAGTTAAATGTATCGATAGGTGTAACGCGTTTATCAATCACATCAACGTAAAATTTAACTCCACCAGGATGTAAATTTGTTTTACGTGAAGTGAAAATTACTTTATTATCTTCAATTTCAATTTTTTCAATTTCAGTATGTTTAAGGTTTTCAGAAAAATCAAATAACACTTTATGAAATTCGTGCATTTTATTTATAAAATCTACTTTGCTAATTTCTGATTTCTTAAAACTGTCTTTTGTATCTTTAATATTCATAGGGTTATAAAATTAAGGAAATATTAGGTTATTATTTATAATTTCAGTTATTGTTTTTATTTTATTCCGATAATAATATTAGAATTCATATTCTTTTAAGTGATTTAATAATTCAAAATGATTATTAAATACGAGGTCAGCTTCATTTAAGTGCTCTTTACTTAGCGTAGTTTCTAAAGCAAAACAAGTGCAGCCCGCTTGTTTGGCTGATTGTATGCCCAAAATAGCATTTTCAATAACTATACAATTGGTGGCGCTTACTCCTAGTTTTTCTATAGCTTTTAAATATGGCTCTGGGTGTGGTTTAGTATTTTTTACATCATCGGCTGTAACTATAGCAGTAAGTTGTTCGGCAATTTTAGGCGATAAATATTTTTGTATTCTATCTTTAGAGGCTCCTGTAACAATAGCGGTTTTAATGTGTTGATTGGTGAGTAATTCAAATATTTCATCAACGTAGTTGTAAATTTTAAAGTCATTTATCTTTTTATAAATTTCTTCTTTTGCTTCAACCACCTCATTTTTTATGTTTGGATTTAATGCGTATTTTTCAATAAAATATTGTGCTATTTGAAATCGCCCCATACCTTCTAATTGAAAATATTCGCTGGCATCTAAATTAAATTGATAGGCATTAAAGGCTATTTGCCACGCCTTGTAATTGTCTTGCATTGTATCGCCAATTACGCCATCAAAATCGAATATAACTGCCTTGGTTGTCATTAAAATTTTAAAGTAATTTGTAGCTTATCCGACCATTTATTAAAATCATCAATTATAGCTTGTGATAACGGAATGCCATTTATGGTACGTTTCTCTTTTGAAATATATTCTGGCTGACCTGGAAAAAGAACATTGTCGCCATGTGTTTTTACTTGATTAATCATAGCGGTAGCCATTGTTCTAAAATTATCTTTTCCTCCAAATCGGGTGGGATCTATTGCTATTACTAACGAACCCAATTTTCGTTGCTTGTCCAAATCTTTATACATAGATGTCATATTGGGACCAAAGTTCATTCCATTTAAAGGACCGCAAAGTAAATCAATCATAAATGCTAAGGCATATCCTTTGTGTTCAGCCATTGGTTTTACTGCTACAATTTCATCGGCTATGCCTGAGTCGTTTCCGTTCTTATCAACTCCTAAACCTAATGGCACTGATGACTTTTCGCGTTTTGCATTCATCATATAATTCCAAGGTACAATACTTGTCGCCATATCTAAGCAAACAGGTTCTTTCTCATTTTCGGTTGGAAAGGCAATAGAGATAGGATTAGTGCCAAAAAAAGGTTTGTTACCACCATGCGGAATTACTAAAGCATCGGCATGTGTGAAGGCAATACCAACCATGCCAGCTTCGGTAATTTGCCGTGTATAAAGACCAATAGCACCACAATGTGATGAATTATGAACACCCACAATACCCACACCCGATTCTTTTGCAATGCCAATAGCATTTTTTGTGGCGTAAGTCATTACCACAATGCCATGTCCGTCATCACCATCAAGTTGTGCCGTGGAGGCTGCTGTTTTAGTAAGTGTAAAGTTGGGTTGATGATTAATAGTGCCATTTTCTAATCGCCCTAAATAGTGTGTAATTCTGGCAACACCATGTGAGTCAATTCCCCATAGCGAAGTTTTAACTAATGCTTTTGTAATAATTTCTGCATCTGTTTTAGATACACCACTTTTTTGAAAAGCAGCAATACCCCATTCTTCAATTTTTTGATAATTAATTAAAAGATCATTCATTGTATTATTTTAAATAAGGCGCTATTTCCTGTTTGCAATCCTTAGCAAAGCTTAAAAATAATTCCGTATCAATTCTATAGTTCAAATATTTAACACCTAAGTTGCTCCAATGCTTAATGCCTTCGGGTGTATCGGTAAACACACCAGTAACAACGCCTTTACTTTTACAAATATTAATAATGCGTGTAATTTCGGCTGCTACATCTGGATGCCAAATTTGACCCGTAAGCCCCATTGATTGGCTTAAATCATAAGGACCTACAAAGATGACATCAACACCTTTTACAGAGGCAATTTCTTCAATATTTTTTGCACCCTCAACACCTTCTATTTGTAAAATAATGAGTGATTTAGAATTAGCTTTAGTAATATAATTTTCTTTGGAGGTATTAGAAAAATCGGCAGCTCTTACAAAACGACATAAACCTCTTTCGCCCATAGGATGAAATTTGGCATATTCTACAGCACGTTGCGCATCTTCTTTAGTTTTAATATGAGGAATTTGCAAACCGCCAATTCCTAAATCTAATAACCATTTTATGTGCATTTCGCTTATGCCCGGAATACGTGCTAATAATTTTATGCCTCTGTTTTCAGCAGCTAAAATTAAAGGATAAACATCATGCAGATTAACAGCTCCGCCATGTTCTAAATCTAATACCCCAAAATCAAATCCAGCCATTGCTAGCATTTCAACTATTTCTGGCTTGGCAATGCGAACAAATGGACCTACCAAGTGTTGTTTAGATTGTAACCACGAATTTGTTTCCATATTAAAGTTTTATTTGTTTTGATTTTTGATGAACGGGAATAACCATTTCTTTCTCGAGGGTTTCACGAGATAAAAAAGGATACAAATCTTCAAGCGGTGGCGAAACCAATGTGCCATCAGGATTAATATTAAACGATGTTTTAGGTGCTAATAATTGCATAGAGTGTATAAATACTTCGCAAAGCACAGGACCGTTTTCATTCAATACTTGTGGAATAATCTTTTTAGATTCGTCTAATGAATTTATTTTAAAAGTTTTAAATCCAAAGGCTTCTCCAATCTTTTTAAAATCAGGGCAACTTACTCCGCTTTTTTGTCCTGAACCCGAAAATTTAGGGCCAAATAAATTATTTTGCGTATGCTTTATGGTTAAGTAACCATCATTAACGTAAACAAATAATTTAATGGGTAATTGATGATGAATAATTGTTTGCATTTCTTGTAAATTCATCATCATAGAGCCATCGCCATTTAGTAAAATAACACGTTGCTTATCAGCGGCCAGCGAGGCACCTATTGCGCCAGGTAAACCAAAGCCCATTTCGCCAAGACCTGTAGAGGTAACAATACGCTGTTGCTCTTTTAATTTAATAGCTTGATGCGTGCATGTTAATGCAGTGCCCATATCAGTTACAATAATCTCATTTGGCAAAAAGTGCTTATTTAATTCGTTAATAAAAGAGTATGAGTTCAAAAAGCCATCTTGTTCTTTATGTAATCCATCAGGTTCTACAAATGGATAAGTTTGTTTCCAATTGTTACAAGTGGTTATCCAAGGTGAGAGGTTTTGACTTGTTGGTTGAATGTCTTTACCAAGTAAAGTTTCTATAAAAGTTTTGGCATCACATTCTATCAGGGTAAATGATGTATCGTGGGCAAATTTATCCAACTCTGTTTTATCAATATCAACTATTACTTTTTTAGCATCTCTTGCAAACTCTTTTAAGTCGTAGCCAATTTGAGGAATTGCCATACGTGTTCCTATCGTAATTAATAAATCAGCGTTTTGAACTACAAAGTTGGCACAGCGTTGTCCGTAAGTTCCTTCTCGTCCATAATTTAAAGGATGTTCAGAGGCAATCATATCAACGCCATTCCAAGCTAACATAAAAGGCGTATTAAATTTTTGAATTAAATTTTCTAGTAAATGATGAGCCTTACCGAGTCTTACGCCGTTACCAAATATAAATACAGGGCGTTTTGCTTCTTTTATAAGTTGGTTAATTTGGTTAATATGCTGGGTTGAAACTTGGTATTTTTTGTTTTCTGGAATATAACTTTCTAACTCATCGGGGTTGATTTGAGCCGCCTGTACATCGGTTGGAATATCTATCCACACTGGGCCTGGTCGTCCAGATTCTGCAATATGAATGGCTTTTTGAAATTCGTATTTTACACGCTTAGGGTCGGTAATTAATACAGCATATTTTGTAATATTTGACACCGTTTTAGCAATATCAAATCCTTGCACTCCCCACATTCTTAAATGTTCGTGTTCTTTTACAAATTGCGATTTTTCTTGTCCCGATATAATTAACACAGGAATGGAATCTGCCCAAGCATCTAATGCACCTGTAATGGCATTGGTTGCTGCACCACCAGATGTTGTTATCATAACACCTAGGCGCCCGCATATTCTTTTATAAGCTAATGAGGCTAATACACCGCTTTGTTCTTGGTGTGGATGTATTGAAACCAAATTTTGATTATTATAAATCGAATCTAATAAATGCACATTTCCTGCTCCTGAGATGGAGAAGATATGTTTCATATTGTGTTCTACAAAAAGTTGGGCGATATAATCTGATACTTTCATGTGAGCAAAAATTAGGTAAATAAGTTAAATTTAAAATGCTTGATTATGATGATGAGTTGTTATTTTATTCGATTAAAAATTAAGAACTGATAGGAATTATCCTGAAATTCATTACAGCTTTGGTTGTATGGTACAGCCTCGCCTACATCAATAATTTGACGATTAGAATTTTTTACTAATCCAGAGATTGGAACAATCATTATTGTATTGGAAGTTGCCTGAGGTTTAGTATTTGAAAGTGTAATTTCTAGATTTTTAAATTTCCAAGAAGCATAATCTTTTTCTTCAAAAGGGTGGAAGTCGTACAAATGAAAATCTTTGGAGTATTCTTTAGATTTTTCATAACCACTATTTTGTCTTCCATAAGCATCATGCATCCTTATTAAGTCGCCTTTCATTGGTGGTGTTTCTATTTCCATAATAAAGGCGCCTTCATCCGACACAGCTTTAGATGAATGGAATACACAAGGCTCAAGTACAACGGCTTCTAAAGGATTTAAAATATATTTATCATCAAAGGTTGTGCATTGTACTTGTCCATCTAACACAATAAGTGAGGTGCGTTTTTTAGCATGGCAGTGCATGGAGGTAGCTTGCTCTTTAGTAACTCTTAAAAACCAAATGGCTACTTTTTCGTTTTGAAACCATAAGTATTCATAACCCCAAGGCTTGTTCACTACCACGTTTCTATAGTCAAAGTTATTAGCAAAGTCAGACGACTCTACTTTTAACCTCGATAAATTTTCGAAATCATTAAGAGATGGGAAAACTTTATAAATCATTATTTTTTATTTATCTCGTCATAAACTTTTAGCGTTTCTTTCATCCACTCGGTGTTATCTCTAAAATGCGGTGCAGTTACAATATTACCATCTGAAATTACCGACACATTTTGATAATCGGCACCTGCATTAATTAGGTCGTCTTTACAACCCACATAACAAGTCATTTTTTTGCCTTTAACTATACCAGCCGAAATTAATACCCAAGGGCCGTGGCATACCGAACTAATTACTTTTCCTTCTTTATGCATGTCTTGTATAAATTTTAGTAACTCAGGTATTTGACGTAAACGGTCGGGAGATTCTAAACCACCAGGCACAATTAATAAATCGTATTGACTGGAGTTTAATTTTTTAATATCAACAGTTGCTTTTATAGGTAATCCGTGTTTAGCAATCACATCCACGCCTCCGTTAGAAGCAACATCTACCGTAAATCCATTTTCGGGTAGTCGGTAAAAAGGGTAGGCAAATTCTGTATCCTCAACAGCAGGGCCTACAACAATAACAGCTTTTTTCATCATTATATTTTATGTTTTTAAATACCCATCCAAGGGCGTTTATTGGCATCGTATAAATTTTGTAAGTAATCAATATCACGTTCAGTATCTACATTTTGCCAAAAATCATCGTGTTTAAATAAAGAAATGTCATGGTTACTGGTTAAGGTATTAAACACTTCAGTTTCTAAATTACACTCGTTAATAGGCGAAAGGTATTCAAATAATTTACTGCTGGCTACCATAAATCCACCATTAATTCTCGATTGACGCATTTCTAATCGAGCATTTGGATTATAGGTTAAATGTTCGGTGTGTTCGTAAAATGTTCCGAATCTTGATGGCGGATTAATGCCTGTAACCGTTAATGTTTTATTGTGTTGTTCATGAAATTGAAGTAAGTCTTTTAAGTTTACATTGGCTAACACATCAGAGTAAGCTATAAAAAACGTTTCGTGTTTTAGGTAACGCTCACAACGAGCAATGCGTGCGCCAGTAGAGGCAGAGAGGCCTGTGTCAATTAACTTAATAGTCCAGTTTTCTTCTGGTATTTTATTTAAAGAGGTAATTTCATTATTGGCAATTTTCACTTCAATATCATGCAATAATTCAAAGCTATTCATAAAATATTCTTTTATTTTATCGCCGCCTTGTCCCAGTGCTAATACGAAATCGGTATAACCATAACTACTGTATAATTTCATAACATGCCATATTAAAGGTCGGTTTCCAACTTTTAATAATGCTTTAGGAATACGTGCACCTGTAATTGGATCAATAATTCCTCTGCCTCCGCATAGTAGTAAACATTTCATATTTGTACTTTATAATTTTATTTCAAAAATATTAAAATTTATGAGCTTTTGATAGTTTTATATTTAGTATTTATACCAAATATAACTATAATTTACTCCAATCTGCTTGTTCTTTTTCATCTATACTTCTTCAAAAAATAGTTCCATAGGCAAAGCTATGCAACGATTTTTTTCATCGTCTTGATAAAAAATTACTAACCATCTTTGGATTAAATCATAATTACATTTGGTATTACTTGTTTTTTTATAGGGTTCTTAATTATATAAATTTCTTAATATTTTAAGTTAAAAAGCTATCAATAGTTCGTTTAAATCCAGTTTTTACATCGGTTGTTGGCGTCCAACCTAGTTCAGATATCTTTTCAATATTTGGCGAATTTCGAACGATAGGACTTTTTAAATAGTTTTTGTTGTTTTTTAGGTCTTGATTAAACTGAACACTTAATTGATATTCGGGATACAACTGCACAAGGGTTTGAGCAAGTTGTAAGATGCTGTATTCTTCATTAGGATTTCCTACATTATACGCCTCTCCATCTTTTCCAGTTATTAATACAGTAAGAAAAGCTAATGTAGCATCTTTTAAATAACAAAAAGGTCTGATGGCGCTTCCATCGCTATTTAAAATAATGTTTTGTTTATTAACAATATTTGCAACAAAATCGGCAAATACCCTACCATCATCTAGTTTCATGCCTGGACCGTAAGTGTGAAAAGGTCTTACAATTTTTGCTTTTACACCATATTGCGCATGATAACTTACACAAATATTTTCGCCCATACGCTTACTTTCGCCATAACAAGCTCTTACATTAGCGCAATTCAAATAGCCAAAAGTATCTTCTTTAATTGGGATTAAGTGTTCAGGAACTTCGCCATATACCTCGCCTGAGCTGAAGTATAAAAAAGACTCAACATTATTGTTTTTTGCTAAGTTAATTAAATTAATTGTTCCTAAAACATTAGCATTAAGTGTTCCTACAGGATCGGTTCCATAGAACTTAGGACTCGCTTGGCTAGCGGCATGAATGATAAAATCAATTTTTTTATCAATTTTAATTTCATGAGCAACATCTTGATTAATAATGTGAAGATTGGGATTTGATAGGTGATGGTTAAAACGTTTTTTTGCATTATCCATACTTCTTACAAGAGCTATTACCGTAATTTGGTGCTGTGTGGCAACCTGTAAAAATGTTTCAACTAAATAGGCTGGCAAAAAACCATTAGCCCCTGAAATTAAAACAGTTTTGCCTTTAAAATTGTTCCAATGTTTAAATTCGGAAACAATGGCGTGGATGTCTTCAACTATGATTGGATTCACAAGTAAATTGTATTAATTTAAACCCTTAAATTAACAAAAAATCTTTGATATTATTTCATAGAAAAGAATTATTAATACTCATTAAAATATATTACATTTGGATATTAGTATGAAAAAGCATATATCTGTTATTACTCCTTGTTATAATGAAGAAGGCAATGTAGGACCTTTAACAGAGGTTATACGAAAAATATTCGAAAAATTACCACAATACACCTACGAACATGTTTTAATTGACAACTGTTCGACAGACAAAACTCAGGAAATTCTTAGAGATATTGCATCAAAGGATAAAAATGTAAAAGTAATTTTTAATGAACGTAATTTTGGTTGGATTCGTTCTCCTTTTCATGGATTAATTCAATGCCATGGTGATGCGGTGATATATATGGTTTCCGATTTTCAAGAACCTCCTGAAATGATACCTCAGTTTCTTGAAAAATGGGAAGAAGGATTTAAAATAGTAATTGGAATTAAGCAACAGAGCAAAGAAAATCCAATGATGTTTGCAATTAGAAAGATGTTTTATAAAATACTTTCAAGCGCATCGGATGGAGAGCCTACAATAAAAAATTTCACAGGCTTTGGATTATACGACCAAAAATTTATTTCTATCATTAGAAACATTGATGACCAATATCCATTTTTAAGAGGCTTAGTTTCTGAACTTGGCTTTAGCCGTTATGAAATTCCGTATGTTCAACCTAATAGATTATCTGGTAAATCGAGTGCTAATTTCTTTAAGTTATATGATGTAGCCATGCTTGGTTTTACTAGTCATTCTAAATTACCATTACGATTATCGGCTTTTGTAGGATTTTTCTCGGCTATAATTAGTTTTTTAGTAGCTGTTGGATATTTTATTTATAAATTAATTTATTGGTATGAATTTCAAATTGGTATGGCGCCTATGGTTATAGGCATATTTTTCTTTTCGTCGGTACAACTGTTTTTTATTGGTATTATTGGCGAGTATATCGGAGCAATTCATACGCAAATACGGAAGCGTCCATTAGTTATTGAAAAAGAAAGAATAAATTTTTAAAATATGAAAGTAGTTATACTCGCTGGAGGGCTTGGCACTCGCTTAGCCGAAGAAACGGATGTAAGACCTAAACCTATGGTGGAAATTGGTGGTCGGCCAATTATTTGGCATATTATGAAAATATATGCTCATTATGGATTTAAAGAATTTGTTGTGTGTTGTGGTTACAAAGGCTATGTTATTAAAGAGTATTTTGCAAACTATTTCTTACATCAAACGGATGTAACCTTTGATTTAGCTAACAATAAAATGGAAGTGCATAATTCTGGTTCTGAAGATTGGAAAGTAACGCTGGTAGATACAGGAATAAACACTAATACCGCAGGTAGAATTAAACGCATTCAAAAATATGTAGCCAACGAACCATTTATGCTAACATACGGCGATGGTGTATCGAATATTGATATTCATAAATTAATTGATTTTCATAAAAAAGCGGGGAAAATAGCCACTTTATCATCTATTCAACTGCCAGGTAGATTTGGTAATGTAGAAACAGATGAAAAAGGAACTGTAAAAACATTTCAAGAAAAACCAATTGGTGATGGTGTAAGAATAAATGGCGGTTTTTTTGTTTTAGAACCTGAAATTTTTAAATATTTAGATGGCAATATGGATGATATACAATGGGAAAAGAAACCATTAATTGAAATAGCAAATGATGGTAAATTAGCCGCTTATCAGCATGATGGATTTTGGAAATGTATGGATGCCATTAGAGATAAAATTGAATTAGAAGCATTGTGGCAAAGTGGAGAAGCTGCTTGGAAAATTTGGAAGTAAAAAAATTTATGTCTTTAGATTTATTTCAGAACATATATCAAGGAAAAAAAGTTTTAATAACTGGGCATACGGGATTTAAAGGCTCGTGGATGGCAATTTGGTTAAAAGAACTTGGCGCAGAGGTTTATGGTTATGCCTTAGAGCCTTATACACAAAAAGATAATTTTGTTACAACACATTTAAAAAATAAAATTAATCATCGCATAGGTGATGTTAGGCATAAAGAAGACTTAGCCCAATATGTTCAGCAAATAAAACCAGATATTGCGTTTCATTTAGCAGCTCAACCTTTGGTTATCGAATCGTATCATCAGCCTCATTATAATTTTGAAACTAATTTAATGGGAACTGTTAATTTTTTTGAGGCAGTACGTTCATGCTCTTCGGTGAAAGTTGCTATAAATGTTACTACCGATAAATGCTATCAAAACATAGAGCAAAATATTGCTTATAAAGAAGATGATAAAATGGGAGGTGATGATCCGTATAGTGCTTCTAAAGGTTGCTCGGAGTTAATTACACATTCGTATGAGGTTTCTTTTTTTAATTCAGAAAATACGGCTCATATAGCTTCTGCTAGAGCTGGTAATGTGATAGGAGGTGGAGATTGGGCTGATAATCGAATTATTCCCGACTTGATGAGTGGGTACGAAAATAATGAAACTACCATTATTAGAAATGCACAATCGGTTAGACCTTGGCAATTTGTATTAGAACCTTTGTATGGTTATTTAAAATTAGGCGAAAAATTATTTACAGAAGGTAAAATATTCTCGGGAGGATGGAATTTTGGTCCTTATCCTGATAAAACTTATTCGGTGGCAGATATGGTTACTGAAGTTAAAAAATGGATTCCTGAAATTAAAGTGGAAACTCCTGAACTTAACAATAAATTACACGAGGCAAAATTGCTTCAACTTAGTATTGATAAAGCCATACAAAAACTAGGATGGAAACCAAAATTAAACTTTGAACAAACTATTAAATTTACGATTCAAGGTTACCAAGATGAATTATCATCTCAACAAGATATTTACGATTTACGTGTCAAACAAATAAAAGCATATTGTAATAAAAACAGTTAAACCATAAAAGCCATAAAAGTTCATAAAAGAATGTTTTAAATAAAATCACAAATAAAGAGTAGCGTATTTAAAATAGTTAAACCATAAAAGTCATAAAAGTTCATAAAAGAATGCTTTTAACAAAATCACAAATAAAAGACCTTACTTATCAAATCAATGGTGCTGCCATCGAAGTTCACAAGTCGCTTGGGCCAGGCTTGTTAGAAAGTGTTTATCATAAATGCCTAATTCACGAATTGAATCTTCGTAAGATTTCTTTTACTTCTGAAATGATAGTACCTATTAGTTATAAAGGTTTAGAGTTAGAAACAGAATTACGTTGTGATTTATACATTGAAAATTCGATAGTTGTTGAGTTAAAAGCAGTTGAAAAGATATTGCCAATTCATGAAGCGCAAATTTTGACGTATATGAATTTATTAGAAGCGCCTTTTGGGATATTATTTAATTTCAATACTACAAATCTATATCACGATGGACAGAAAACCTTTGTTAATGTACTTTATCGAGTATTGGATGAATAAAATCTAGATACGTTCTTTTATGGTTCGAATGATTAAATAAAAAATTAAACTATGTCAAAATTATTAGAAATAAAACCTTTGTTAATGTACCTTATCGAGTTTAGATGAATAAAATCTTTATATGTTCTTTTATGACTTTTATGGTTCGAATGATTAAATAAAAAATTAAACTATGTCAAAATTATTAGAATTAAAACATCAAATACATGCACTCATAAAAGAGTATCATGATGAGGCCTTTAAGCAAAAAACATTTGTACCAGGAGAATCGTCGGTACCAGTTAGTGGTAAAGTATTTGACCATAAAGAATTGCAACTTATTACCGATTCGGCTTTAGATGCATGGTTTACTACAGGAAAGTTTAATACCGAGTTTGAAAAAAAATTAGCCAAGTTTATCAATGTTAAATCATTAATTACTGTAAACTCTGGCTCGTCAGCTAATTTGGTTGCTTTTTCTACCTTAACAGCACATGAATTAGGCGAAGAACGAATAAAACCAGGTGATGAAGTTATTACAGTGGCGGCTTCGTTTCCTACTACGGTAAATCCTATTTTACAATATGGCGCTATACCAGTATTTTTAGATGTTACCATTCCTGAGTATGAGATGGATGTAACCTATTTAGAGAAGGCCTTGTCTCCAAAAACTAAAGCAGTTGTGGTTGCGCACACCATGGGTAATGTATTTAACTTAGATGTGATTACAGCATTTTGCGAAAAACATAATTTATGGTTAATGGAAGACTGTTGCGATGCTTTAGGCGCAACTTATAATGGTAAACATGTTGGTACATTTGGAGACGTAGCAACATTAAGTTTTTATCCTGCTCATCACATTACAATGGGCGAGGGTGGAGCTGTATTTATGTCGAGCTCTAAACTAAAAAAAATTGCCGAATCATTCAGAGATTGGGGAAGAGATTGTTGGTGTGAGCCAGGGAAGGACAACACTTGTGGCTTGCGTTTTTGCCAATGTCATGGTGATTTACCAGAAGGTTATGATCACAAATATGTGTATTCTCGTCAGGGCTTTAACTTAAAGATAACCGATATGCAAGCGGCTTTGGGTTTGGCACAATTAGAAAAATTAGATGATTTTATCAAAGTTCGCCGACATAATTTTGAGCTACTTTATAAAACGTTAGAAAAACATTCAAATAAATTAATCTTACCAAAAGCTACTGATAAAGCAAATCCATCGTGGTTTGGATTTTTAATTACTGTAACTAAACAAGCAGACATTACACGTAATGAGTTAGTACAACAATTAAACAACAAAAAAGTGGCCACTCGTTTACTTTTTGCAGGCGATTTAAGGAAACAACCTTATTTTAAAGATTATGATTATCGCATTGTTGGAGATTTACCAAACACCGAAATTATTGTGAATGACACCTTTTGGATTGGTGTTACTCCAATGATAAACGATGAGATGATTGCCTACATTGGTCAATGTTTTGACGAGATATTAGGTTAATTTTTTTTCGACAGTAAAAGTAAAATCAATCGGTATTATCAAGCGTCATAATCTACCACTACTTTTTCGGTAAGTGGATGTGATTGGCAAGTTAAAATAAACCCCTCAGCTACCTCTGCTTCTGTTAAGGCAAAGTTGGCATCCATTTTTACTTTACCTTCTAACACTTTGGCTCTACATGTGCAACAAACTGCACCTTTACAGCTAAATGGTGCATCAACACCCGCATCTATGGCTGCATCTAAAATTGTTAAACCTTCAGTATTGAGAGTTAATTCGGTTTCAATACCATATTGTATAATCGTAACTTTACTATTTACGGCTTTGTCAGATGAAACGCCTTGCTCTGCTTTTGCTACAGCATCTGCCACAGCACTAAAATATTCAATATGAATTTTTTCTTTAGCTATTTTTAAATCATCAAGGGCAGTTTTAATATTCTCCATCATTGGTCCAGGCCCACAAATGAAAAATTCTTCGGCACTAGATAATTGAAACTTACTGATTATATTTTTAACCTTGTCAGGAGTTAATAAGCCTTTTTGTAATTCATCAATGGCATTTTTAGGTTCGTCAAAAACATTTATGAGTTTAATTTTATCTGCATTTTCAGAAACTATTTTCTCAATTTCAGCACCAAAAATCACACTATCTTCATTTCTATTGGCATAAACTAAAGTAATAGTACTTTGCTTCTCTATATAAAGCACACTTTTTAAAATACTCATCATAGGTGTTATACCACTTCCACCTGCAAATAATACATAATGTTTTTTTTGATGACCTGATAGTATAGAGTTAAAAGTACCCATTGGCGTCATTACTTCTATGCTATCCCCAACTTTGAGTTGTCTATTAATAAAAGTAGAGGCTCTTCCATCTTTTACTTCCTTTACGGCTACTCTAAGTTCTTTTTCGCTATAAGGGCTAGTACAAATACTATAAGAACGGCGTAGTTCCTCGCCATTTACATTTAATTTAAGGGTAATGTATTGTCCTTGTTTAAATTGAAATTCGGGTTGAACTGGCAAAGGAATATCGAAAGCAACTGATACGGCATCGGCAGTTTCTCGGCGAATATCTTTTATTTTTAAAGTATGAAATCTAGCCATTTGATAAAATTTTGATGCGCAAAAGTAAAAATTTATGCGACATATACGAGTAAAATGCTAATTATAATAAGTTAAGCCATAATTTTTCTCATTTTATGATGAAAATCAGTAAAAAAAAGATTGAAATAAGATTAAGCAATACCTTATATTTGTAAATATAGTATAAAAAATAGTATAATTGACGTTTTAATATAATATGGAAAATAACAAATTTGAAAGTCAGTTTGAAGCTAAATTAGCTAATAACGATGTGATTGAGCCAAAAGACTGGATGCCAGAAAACTACCGTAAGCATTTGATTAGGCAAATATCTCAACACGCACACTCAGAGATTGTGGGTATGTTGCCAGAGGGAAATTGGATAACAAGAGCCCCAAGTTTACGTTCAAAGGTAGTTTTATTAGCAAAAGTGCAAGATGAAGGCGGACACGGTTTGTATTTATATACCGCTGCCGAAACCTTGGGTGTTAGTCGCGATGAATTGTTAGATAATTTATTAACTGGTAAAGCCAAATATTCATCTATTTTTAATTACCCTACCTTAACTTGGGCAGATATGGGTGCTGTTGGTTGGTTAGTAGATGGTGCTGCTATTATGAATCAAGTAATGTTGCAACGTACATCTTATGGTCCTTATTCGCGCGCTATGATTCGTATTTGTAAAGAAGAAAGTTTCCATCAACGCCAAGGGTACGAAATTATGACACGTATGGCTTTTGGAACACCTGAACAAAAAGCAATGGCGCAAGATGCTTTAAATCGTTGGTGGTTTCCTTCTATGATGATGTTTGGTCCGCCAGATGCTGAATCTCCAAATAGTGAAAACGCTTTAAAATGGCGTATTAAACGAGAAACAAATGATCAGCTTCGTCAAAAATTTGTAAATCAAACAGTACCTCAAGCTGAATATTTAGGATTAACAATGCCTGATCCGAATATTAAATGGAATGAAGATAAAAAAGGATATGATTACAGCGATCCAGATTGGACTGAATTTAAGAATGTAATTAGCGGCAATGGCCCTTGTAATAAAGAACGATTAGCTGCTCGTAACAAAGCTCATAATGATGGAGCTTGGGTTAGAGAAGCTGCGAATGCCTTTGCAAAAAAACGTAAAGAAGTATATGAAGCAGCTTAATTTATAATCTATTAAAAATAAAAAACATTAATCATCAAAAACATTAAACCATGAAAGATAATCAAGGACCACTTTGGGAAATATTTTTACAAAAGAAAGCCGGACAACCTTATGTACACTGCGGAAGTTTACATGCTTACGATAAAGAAATGGCTATACAAAACGCAAGAGATTTATATACGCGTCGTCAGGAGGCAACTGCTATTTGGGCAGTTCCTGCAAATGCTATCGTAGCTAGTAGCCCCGAAGATATTGGGCCATTTTTTGAACCAGCTAATGATAAAGTGTATAGACATCCTACTTTTTATCAAATACCTGATGCCATAGGACCAATGTAATTATAGAGCTTGAGATATAGAAATACAACTCTTTTATTGTAACATAAAATATTTTGAAAATGACAAAACAAGAAGCTTTATTTAATTATACATTACGCTTAGCTGATACTAATCTAATTTTAGGACAACGCTTAAGCGAGTGGACAGGTGTTGGTCCTTTTTTAGAAGAAGATTTAGCTCTAACCAATATTGCACTTGATATTATAGGAACCGCTACAGCTTTATATGAATATGCGGCAAAAATAGAAGGAAAAGGAAGAACTGCTGATGATTTGGCTTATCTAAGAACAGATCGTGAATTTTATAATCCTAAATTAGTAGAACAACCTAATGGCGATTATGCTAAAACCATTGTAAGACAAGTTATAATGGATAGTTTTGATTTTTATTTTTATACAGCACTTACTAAAAGTAAAGATGAAACCCTAGCAGGTATTGCTCAAAAAGCGATTAAAGAAACAACCTATCATTTGCGTCATACATCATCGTGGATAGAACGTTTTGGAGATGGCACTGAAGAAAGCCATCAAAGAGCTCAAAATGCTATTAACGAATTATGGCAGTTTACAGGCGAACTTTTTGAAGTAGATGAGGCGGATACTTTATTTGTAAAAGAAGGTATTGCAGTTGATGTTACAGCCTTTAAAGCTACGTGGGAAAAACATATCAATGATATCATTACTAAATCAACGCTAACTGTTCCTCAAAATGTGTTTATGCAAACTGGTAGCCGTAAAGGCATTCATACAGAATATTTAGCATACATTTTATTAGAGATGCAGGCTTTACCACGTATGTATCCTGGTGCTAAATGGTAATTAGCAATTTCGTTTTTATTAAATGCCCTTTATTTCTTTTAATAAAGGGCATTTATATTTTAAACCCAGATTGTGCATTAGAAATTAGTAGTGAGAGTTAAAAGCCCAATAAAATATGAACTTTTACGAATGAAGCGTAGCCACTGCTATGGTGATTGAGAAAAAATTGCGAAGCCTCATATTTTGCAGGGATTTTAGCTTGTAATAGAATTGCTAATACATAATCTGGGTTAAGCAAATAGGTATGTAGCTGTTTTGTTCAAAACCCTACAAATTGTTAATTTGTTATTCGTTCAATATACATTGATAATTGTAAATTTGAAGGCTTTATTTTATTAACCCTAACAAATTTTTATGAGCAAAGCAGATGTGTTATTAGGCCTACAATGGGGCGATGAAGGAAAAGGAAAAATTGTAGATGTTCTTACTCCAAAATACGATATAATTGCAAGATTTCAAGGTGGTCCAAATGCAGGACATACACTTGAATTTAATGGTATAAAACATGTTTTACACACCATACCAAGTGGTATTTTTCATCCAACAGCTCTTAATGTTGTAGGCAATGGTGTAGTAATTGACCCTGTTATTTTTAAAAAAGAAGTAGATGCTTTAACGGCTTTAGGGGTTGATGTGAATAAAAAATTAGTGATTAGTAAGCGAGCTCATTTAATTTTACCAACACACCGATTAATAGATGCCGCTAGCGAAGCAGCTAAAGGGAAAAATAAAATTGGTTCAACCTTAAAAGGAATTGGTCCAACTTATATGGACAAAACGGGCAGAAATGGCTTACGTGTAGGAGATATTGAAGGTGCTGATTTTAAAGAAAAATATAATAACCTAGTAGAAAAACATAAGCAATTATTAGCATTTTATAATTTTGAGTACAATTTGTCTGAACTTGAGCCTGCTTGGTTTGCAGCTATTGATGAATTAAAAAAATTAACTTTTATAGATACCGAACATTACATTAATGACTCTATAAAAAAAGGAAAAAAGATATTGGCCGAAGGTGCTCAAGGCTCTTTATTGGATATTGATTTTGGTTCTTATCCATTTGTAACATCTTCTAATACTATTTGTGCAGGGGCATGTAATGGCTTAGGTATTGCACCAAATAGAGTAGGTAATGTTATAGGTATTTTTAAAGCATATTGTACACGTGTGGGGAGTGGTCCTTTTCCAACCGAACTACACGATGAAGTAGGAGAGAAGATACGCCAAAATGGACGTGAGTTTGGTTCTACTACTGGTCGCCCACGCCGTTGTGGTTGGTTAGATATTCCAGCGTTAAAATATGCTATTGAAATAAATGGCGTAACAGAATTAATGATGATGAAAGCGGATGTGCTTTCTGATTTTGAGAATATAGAAGTGTGTACACACTACATGCATAAAGGACAAAAAATTGATTATTTGCCTTATAGCATTGAGCCTAGCGATGTAACACCTGTGTACGAAACTGTAAAAGGTTGGAATACCGACTTAACTAAATTAACCTCGAAAGAGGCTTTGCCTAAAGAATTAATTGATTACATAAAATACATTGAGAAATTAGTAGAAGTGCCAATTAGTATTGTTTCTATTGGTCCTGATAGAACTCAAACTATTTTTATGAAATAGCATATACTTGTAAGTTTGAAAATATAAATTTAACTTTAAACCATAAAGATTTTATATAAACACCCCTTGTTGTGAAACCAAGAGTATTATTAGAAAATAAACAATTAGAAGTTACCTTAAAGCGATTGTGCTATCAGTTAATAGAAGTACATAACGATTTTAGTAATACGGTTATAATTGGCTTACAACCTCGTGGCATTTATTTAGCACATCGAATTCAAAAAATTTTGAAAGATATTTTAAAAAAAGAAGTGCCTTGTGGCGATTTAGATATCACGTTTTATAGAGACGATTTTCGTAAAAAGGAATTAAAACCAAATAAAACGAATATTGATTTTATGATTGAAGATAAATACGTCATCTTAGTAGATGATGTGTTATTTACAGGGCGCACTATTAGAGCGGGGTTAGATGCTATGCTTGCTTTTGGGCGACCTAGCGATGTAGAGTTATTAGTTTTAGTAGATAGACGTTTTAGCCGTCATGTGCCTATACAAGCAAAATATGTTGGATTAACGATTGATTCCATTGAATCTCAAAACGTAAAAGTAGAGTGGAGTGAAACCGATAAAAAAGACCGAGTAACATTAATAGATTGAACATTAGATGAGGCCACAAAAGCAAGATTATATCGCTTATTTTGAACACTATATTAATTTGGTTTCAGAAAGTGATATTATTTCAGCTTTAAAAAATAATCTTCAATCCTCTCTACAATTTTTTAAATCTATACCGTCAAACAAATTCGATTATCAATATTCGCCTCATAAATGGACTATAAAAGAGGTGATCAACCACATTATTGATACTGAACGTGTATTTAGTTATAGAGCTTTGTGTTTTTCTCGTGGCGAAACTCAAATATTACCAGGTTTTGATGAAAATGAGTATGCCAATCATGCTGATTTGTCAAATGTGGCATTTGAAGATTTAGTGATGGAGTTTGATATTGTACGCCAAGCAACCATTATGCAATTTAGCCATTTACCGAGTGATAAACTCTTATTAAAAGGTAAAAGCGCAGCTGGCGAAAATAATGTATTAAGTCTAGGTTATATGATAGTGGGGCATACACAACATCATATTAATGTGGTAAAAGAGCGTTACTTAACATAATTATTAAGAAAACATTGTAAAATAAAATAGAAAATAATATCTTTAAAAACAGCTATGAGTCAATTAAGCGTCAATCATCTTTTAGGAATTAAATACATCACTAAACAGGATATTGAATTAATATTAGATACCGCTAAAAATTTTAAAGAAGTCATTAATCGCCCTATTAAGAAAGTTCCTTCGTTAAGAGATATTACCGTTGCCAATTTGTTTTTTGAAAACTCTACCCGTACACGTTTATCATTTGAATTAGCACAAAAGCGATTAAGTGCCGATGTGGTAAATTTTACAGCCGCTTCGTCATCTGTAAAAAAAGGAGAAACATTAATAGATACCGTTAATAATATTTTAGCTATGAAAGTAGATATGGTAGTTATGCGCCACTCGAGCGCAGGAGCTGCCGAATTTTTATCTAAACGAGTAAATGCTAAAATTGTAAATGCTGGAGATGGTGCTCACGAACACCCAACACAAGCCTTACTCGATGCTTTTTCTATGCAAGAACGTTTGGGAGATTTAAAAGGAAAGAAAATTGCCATAATAGGCGACATCTTACATTCCAGAGTGGCTTTATCAAATATTTTTTGTCTTCAAAAACTTGGTGCACAAGTTAAAGTGTGTGGGCCAACTACGTTGATTCCTAAATATATAGAAAGTTTAGGGGTAACTGTTGAGACCGATTTAAGAAAAACTTTAGAGTGGTGTGATGTAGCAAATATGTTACGTATTCAATTAGAACGACAAGATATTAAGTTCTTTCCTTCTATTAGAGAATATACCATGTTATACGGTTTGGATAAAAAATTATTAGACTCTTTATCTAAAAAAATAATTATTATGCACCCTGGTCCCATTAATCGTGGTGTAGAAATAACGAGCGATGTGGCAGATTGTAGTCAATCTATTATTCTTGACCAAGTAGAAAACGGCGTGGCTGTTCGAATGGCCGTAATGTTCTTATTAGCTGGTCGCCAATAAAAAATAAATACTATTTTGTTTATTTCTTTTTTGTTAAATAAGTGCAACAAAAGGCAATTAGTTTTATTTTTACCTATATAAACCCATAAAATCATTTACATGAAAAAAATTTACTTTACCATTATTTCTATTGTAGCTTGTATGGCAAGTGCATTTGCTCAAACAGTACCAACATGCTCATTAGACCCAGTTTTTATATCAAGTAATAAAGTAGGTGTGTGGCCAGATAGCGCTACAAATTTCCTTTCGGGAACAGTAGGAGTACCATACGAACAAAACATTACAGTAAAAGTTCCAAAAGATACGGTTAGCAGTGGATTATTATTTTGTTTTAACCGTTTTGAATTAACAACTCCAACAGGAATAACTAATTATAATTTGCCTCCTGGCTTAATGATAGGATCATCTACCGCTGCATTGGCCAATGGTACAGTAAATGGAGCACCATCTTTAAAATTCCCTGGAAATGCCAATAATTGCGCTAGCATTTATGGAACGCCTACTGTGGCAGGTTCATATACTTTAGCTCTACAAGTTGCACCTTTTCTTACACCAGGATTTGGTTCATGTCCATCAAATCCGAATGTAAATGGAGGAAGTGCTTTAGCAGCACCTCAAATTTTAGATTATTATATTATTAATATTTCGGCAGCTACAGGAATCATTGATTATGAAAATGATAAAATGACTTTAGGAAATAATTATCCTAACCCTGCTACTTCTAGCACAACCATTAAATTTTATGTAGAAGGCGAGAACGATGCTACCATTATGTTATATAATACTTTAGGAGAAATGGTTGCTCAACAAACTGTAAAAACTGTAGTAGGAGAAAATTCAGTAACCTTTAATACTTCTTCTTTAGCTTCTGGAACGTATGTTTATACTTTAAAATATAAAGGTGCTGTGGCCACAAAGCGAATGACTGTTTTAAATAATTAATTTTAATATCGAAGGTAAAACTATGCACTCTACTCAAACCTTCGAATTATTAATACTAGGTAGTAGTGCCGCAACGCCTACTGCTAATAGGAACCCAACCGCTCAGCTATTAAACATAGCTGAGCGGTTTTTTTTAATAGATTGTGGCGAAGGCACACAAATGCAGTTTAGAAAATATAAAGCACGTTTTCAAAATGTCAATCATATTTTTATAAGTCATTTACATGGAGACCATTTTTATGGATTGCCAGGTTTATTGGGTAGTATGCACTTATTAGGTCGTAAAAAACCATTAACTATTTATGCACCTAAAGAACTTAAAGACATTATTGACCTTACTCATCAACATTCAGATACACACTTGAGTTATCCTTTGCATTTTGTTTTTACGCAACATAAAGTTAAACAACTCATCTTTGAAGATGATAAAGTAGAGGTGTATAGCATTCCATTAAAACACCGCGTGCCTACCACAGGATTTTTATTTAAAGAAAAGCCTTTACCAAGAAATATTGATAAATATAAATTAGAAAAATTAAACGTTTCCTTTGCCGAAATTCATAAACTTAAACAAGGATTTGATGCAGAAGATAATTTTGGAAACGTGATTAAAAATGTTGATTTAACGAATGATCCGCCAAAGCCCAGAAGTTATGCATTTTGTAGCGATACTAAATTTTTTACCGAATTGGTTGAAGATATTAAAGGCGTAGATTTACTTTACCATGAGAGTACTTTTTTAGAAGATAAAAAAGACAGAGCCAAAGATACGTTTCATAGTACGGCCAGTCAAGCGGCTGAAATTGCCAAACAAGCACAGGTTAAACAACTCATTATTGGTCATTTTTCGGCACGCTATTGGAACATTGATGATTTTTTAGTTGAAGCTAAAACCATTTTTCAGAATACAGAATTAGCCATAGAAGGAAGTGAATTTAAAATATAAAACTGAATGTATAAAAACAAATATTCTATCTGTTTTTTGTTCATTATAAATGGCTTTTGAAACAGTTTTTTAAACTTTTTTCTATAATTTTGTTAATACGGCTACTGTAAAGAAATCATTCTTTAATTTAAACCGTAAATTTACTGTATGCTAAAAAAAATAATTAAACCCGTCCTGCTAATTCTTGTTATTAGCCTTACTTCGTTTACATTTTTTCAATTTGATAAAAATCAAATACTTCAAGATATATTGATGTCCGTTATTAATCAAGTACATTATTCTCCACTAAAAGTAGATGATAGTTTTAGCGAAAATGTGTATGAGCTTTATTTAAAACGATTAGATTTGAATAAGAAATTTTTATTGCAAGAGGATGTTAATGCACTTAGCAAATACCGAAGAAGTATTGATGATGAGATAAATAATGGTTCGTTTGATTTTTATAAATTATCCGAATCAATTATTAAGAAACGTATCCAAGAAAAAGAAAATTGGAGTAAAGAATTTTTATCTAAGCCTTTTGATTATAAGGTGGAGGAGTTTTATGAAACAGATGGTAAAAAAACAAAATATGCTCTAACCGAAGCTGAGTTGAAAGATGAATGGCGCAAAATGCTGAAATTTCAAACAATTGCAAGGATAGATGAAATGCTTACTAACCAAGAAAAAGCTAAAGAAAAAAAAGATACCGTATTTGTAGAGAAATCTTTTGATAGTTTAGAAGTTGATGCACGTCGTAAAACATTAAAAGCAAATTTAGATTGGTTTAAACGACTTAATAAAATTTCAAGTAAGGATAGATTTTCGGTTTATCTTAATACCATTACAGGTTTATACGATCCGCATACCGAATATTATGCGCCTAAAGAAAAGAAACGTTTTGACCAAAGTATGAGTGGACAGTTTGAGGGAATAGGAGCTAAGCTACAATCTAAAGATGGTATTTTAAAAATATCAGAAATTATTGTAGGTTCTCCGTCTTTTAAACAAGGTGAGCTTAAAGCGGGTGACGAAATACACAAGGTAGCGCAAGGTGCTGCCGAACCTGTAGATATTACAAATATGGAAATGGATGAAGCCATTGATTTAATTAAAGGAAAAAAGGGAACAGAGGTGAGGTTAACGGTGAAAAAGCCCGATGGTACTTTTAAAGTAATTCCTATTATTAGAGATGTAATTGAAATAGAAGAAACCTACGCTAAATCAGCTATTTTAGATAATAAAAATAAAATAGGATACATTTACTTACCGATGTTTTATGCTGATTTTACACGCAATGGGGCGCACCGTAGCTCGGCTGATATGAGAAAAGAGCTAGAGAAATTAAAAATGGCTGGAGTAGAAGGTATCATTGTGGATTTGCGTGATAACGGTGGCGGTTCATTACAAGAAGTAGTAGAGATGGTAGGATTGTTTATCCCTAAAGGTCCTGTGGTGCAAGTAAAAGATAAATATGGCAAAGTATCGGTTATGGAGGATAAAAACCAAAGCGTTACTTGGGATGGTCCATTAGCTATTATGATTAATCATGGAAGCGCATCAGCATCAGAAATTTTGGCGGCTGCCATTCAGGATTATAAGCGAGGTGTAGTGGTAGGAACGCAAAGTTTTGGAAAAGGAACTGTACAATCTTTTTATAGTTTAGATCCAGGATTATTGCCTCAGTTTGATTCATTAAAACCACTGGGCGAAGTGAAAATTACTAATCAAAAATTCTATAGAATTAATGGAGGAGCCACTCAATTAAAAGGAGTTTATCCAGATGTGGTGTTGCCAGATCCTTATGCACTCATTGATTTGGGAGAAAAGGAATTAGAGCATCCAATGCCTTGGGATGAAATTACAAAGGCAGTTTATGCTGAATATAAAACTATAAATTATTCGAAAGTGAAAAAGAATAACGCCGATAGAATAAAAAATAGCACAGCCTTTAAGATTATTGAACAACAGTCAAAAGATTTGAGAAAGAAAAAAGATGATACAAAATATAATTTACATATTGATAAATATAGAGCTGAACAAAAACAAATTAGAGAACAAATTAAGAAGTATGATGATTTGAAGAATGACATCAAAGGTTTCTCAGCCGAATTAACAATAGATGATAAAGAAAGATTAAAAAGCGATACCACAAAATTAAATCGTGAGGTGAAATGGACAAAGAATATCCAAAAAGATAATTACATATTTGAAGTAAGTAATATTATTAATGATTTGAAATAATTGCTTATGTAACTTTTGTCATTTTTAAGCTCATAGATATCAATTAACTTTGTGAAATAAAAAAACTATTCAATATGCAAGTAGAACAACTTTATACCAAATGTTTAGCACAGGGTGCTTATTTTATACAATCTGAAGGAGAAGCCGCAGTGATAGATCCATTAAGAGAATATGCTCCTTATATTGAGTTAGCAAATAAAAGTCAATCAAAAATTAAATATATTTTTGAAACTCATTTTCATGCTGATTTTGTGTCTGGACATGTGGATTTAGCTAATAAAACTGGTGCTGAAATTATTTTTGGTCCTACGGCTAAAACAGAGTTTAAAAGTATCATTGCAAAAGATCAACAAGAATTTAAAATAGGAAAATTAACTATACAGGTATTACACACACCAGGTCACACGTTAGAGTCTTCTAGTTTTTTGTTATTAGATGAAAATAGAGAACCAATTTGTTTGTTCAGTGGTGATACTTTATTTATTGGCGATGTAGGTCGTCCGGATTTAGCCGTTAAGTCAGATTTAACACAGGAGGATTTAGCGGGTATGCTATATGATTCGCTACGAAATAAAATCATGCCATTACCAGACGATGTGATTGTTTATCCTGCTCATGGGGCAGGTTCAGCATGTGGAAAAAACATGAGTAAAGAAACGTTTGATACATTGGGCAACCAAAAGAAAACGAATTACGCATTAAGTAATATGAGTAAGGAGAACTTTATAAAAGAGCTTACAACTGGAATTTTACCACCACCACAATATTTTCCTAAAAATGCCTTATTAAATAAAACTGGATACAATAATTTTGATGATGTGATTCAAAAAGGTTCTTCGCCTCTTTCGGTTGCAGACGTTAAAAAATTAATAGACACCAATCATGCTATTATTTTAGATGTAAGAACTCAGCAAGAATTTGCAACAGAACATATTCCAAACTCCATTTTTATTGGTATTGATGGACAATTTGCTCCATGGGTAGGAACAGTTATTCCTGACTTAAAACAAGCAATTATTGTTGTAGCACCTAGTGGTAGAGAACAAGAAACTGTTACTCGATTAAGTCGTGTGGGGTATGATAATTGCTTGGGTTATATCAATGGTGGAGTAACTGCTTGGAAAGAAGCTGGAGAATCTACAGATAATGTAACTTCAATTTCAGCCACTCAATTTGCAGAAAAATTATCTAATCATTTAACTGTATTAGATGTGCGTAAACCTGGAGAATTTAGCGCTTCTCATTTAGTAGATGCTATTTCTAAACCATTGGATTTTATTGATGAGTGGGTTGGAACATTATCTAAAGATAAAGAATACCACATACATTGTGCAGGTGGATACCGCAGTATGATAGCAGCTTCAATTTTAAAAAGACATGGCTATCATCAACTCGTAGATGTAGCAGGCGGTTTTGGAGCAATTCAAAAAACCAATGCTAAAACTACTGATTTTGTTTGCCCATCAACCTTAAAATAAAACAATCCTTCTAAAACGATAAAATTACCGTTTGTGTAAATGAATGGTTTAATTTTATCGATAAAATTGGTTTTGTTGTTTTTGTTTCCTAACATTATGAAATTGAATATTGTTAAGGAAATAGCTTTTGATTTTGGAGTCGCTCAACTCTTAGATAACTATATTGTTAGAATAGAAGTTGTAAGCAATGTTATTATAGATTACAAAGAGTGCGAACTGCTTAATAATGCAATTGGTGAGTTAAATAACAATAGCAAAAGTTTAGTACTCATGCTTGCCGATGATACATCGCAATTTACAGCAGAGGCAAGAGCGTTTTCTGCAAGTGATGAAGGGAGAAGATTTACCATTGCAGATGCAATGGTTACTAGAAATTTAGCTCAAAGATTAATAGCTACTTTATATATTAAAATAAATAAACCACAAATCCCGAGTAAAATTTTTAACTCAGAAGATGAAGCCATAAAATGGCTATTAGCTCAAAAATAGTTGATAACATGAGTTGTCAAATCTGTCCCAATATTATTTTTGATATTTCATAAGAATTAAATATTGAGGCTAAATAATAGGTATTTTATTTAGTTTTTTTTAAATTTATAAAGTGTTAGATACTTATTGTATATATAATGGTCATTTGGTAAGTTTATACGAACCATCTGTTAGCTTTACTAATCGTGCTTTTAGGTATGGCGATTCTATTTTTGAAACCATTAAATATACTAATGGTAAAATCATGTTTCTTGCTGATCATATCAAGCGATTAAAATTAGGAATGACAACGCTTAGAATGAATGTGCCAACAGAATTTACGGTAGCTAATATAGAGCAACTTATTTTTCATTTAATAGAGCAAAATGAAATAAGTAAAGAAGCACGAATTCGATTAACCGTTTTTAGGAATGAAGGTGGCTATTATACTCCAAGCACTAATGACATATCTTTTTTGATAGAAACAGAGGCGGTTGAAGAAGTAGGGTATGTGTTAAATCAAAAAGGGCTTTGGGTAGATATTTATGCTGAGATAAAAAAGCCAATCAATAAATTAGCCAATTTAAAAACTGGAAGTAGCCTCATGTATGTAATGGCAGGAATAGCTAAAACATCTATGAAGTTAGATGACTGTTTAATCATTAATACAAATGGAAATATAATTGAAACCATTAATTCAAATATTTTTGTAGTTAAAAATGGAACCTTATATACCGCTCCAATTACAGATGGTTGTGTGGATGGTATTATGCGAAAACAAATACTAGATATTGCGAGTCGATTTAAACTACTAACTTTTGAGCAAACACTTACCGTACACACGCTTACAAGTGGAGATGAAGTGTTTTTAACGAATGCTATTAAAGGCATTCAGTGGGTTGGGCAATTTCAAAATAAATTTTACACGAACCAAAAAGCCCAATTTTTTACCGAAAAATTAAACGAACTGACTAATTAAATGTATGATAGAATCTTATTACGCAATTGTTGAAGAAGCTATTTTAGCTTTTGGTATAAGTCCCGAACAGGCTAGAGGAGAACAGCCTGGACAATGGAACTTAAAGAAAGGAAAATTCGATATTTTTATAGATGTGTGGGAGCAAGAATCTCATTTCTTATTTCAGGTGGTGGCTCCTTTATGTTCATTACCTGATGAAAATAGAGAAGAGTTCTTGTTGTATTTGTTAAAACGCAATTATGGTTTAAGTGGAACTGCCTATGCCATCTTAGAAAATGAAGTGTTCCTAAAATATACGATGGATGCTACTTTACTTACTAAAGAAAGCATAATAAATACTCTTACAAAAACAGCTTTTTATGCCGAACAAAGTGAGTTTGTACCTCACGAATCATAAGAACAACTAATCATTTGATTGTACAATAATACATTCAGCAACTTTTGAACTGATAATTAACTCTTTCTTTTGGCATACAATTGATAGCGATTGATCAAATTCTTCGATGGATTTAACGAAGAGTTTGGCACCAATTATTAAGGCGTTTTTTTCTAAGTATCTTAAAAAAGCCGATGAATGATCGGTTACACCCATAATGGTATAATTACCTTTAACAAGTCCTTCAGAAAGTTTAATGAAATTACTTTTTTTGATTTTTCCTTTTTCGTCGGGTATTGGATCGCCATGCGGATCGTAAATAGGATTACCTAATATAGAGGCTAACTTATTAATAAGTTTAGTGTTATTTACATGTTCTAGTTCTTCGGCAATAGCATGCACTTCATCCCAACCAAAACCTAATTCTTTTACCAAATACGTTTCCCATATTCGATGTCGGCGAACAATGTCTAAGGCTAGCTTAGCACCTTGTGTTGTTAATCGAGTACCGTATGATTTTTCATAAATAACATATTTTAATTCATGTAACTTTCTAAGCCCTTCGGTAACTGTTGCGGGGTTTAATTCTAATTGAATCGCAATTTGACTGTTGCTTACAATAGCAGTATTATTAGAAGATAAATTATAAATAGTTTTTAAATAATTCTCTATTGTTTCTTGTCTCATCTTGTTAAATATTTTGGTATGCCAAATTTAATAATTATATAATTACAAATAGTAATTTACTTTGATGAAAATATGAGATGATATGAGAATACTGTTTCTAATAATATTAATTGTACAACTTAGTAGTTGTAAAAAACTAATGCCTCAAAAACCTAAAGAAGATGAAGTGTTAGATGGACCAGTTGAAGGCTTAACTCAAGCAGAGAAACTTCAATTTATTAAAGGAGATGTGGCATTTAATGATGAGATTTTTACACCACAAAACGGGTTAGGTCCTTTGTTTGTTGCTAACTCATGCGGGAGTTGCCACGCTGGTGATGGCAAAGGTCATCCATTTACTATACTCACCCGTTTTGGGCAGATTGATAGTACAGGTAATCATTACCTTTCATTGGGTGCACCACAACTACAAAATAGAGCCATTCCAGGTTATTTGCCAGAAACATTACCTGCTAATGTTCCTTTTACCAAAATATTAGCACCTGCTAATACAGGTTTAGGATTTTTAGATGCTGTAAGTGATGCTGATATCTTAAATTTATCTGACCCATTAGATATTGATGGTGATGGCATTTCGGGTGTGCCTAATTGGATTGCATTGCCTAGTTATTCTCAGATAAGAGCACAGGCTATTACCCAAGGGGGAAAATATATTGGACGGTTTGGTAAGAAAGGAGCGACCTATGATTTATTGCAACAAACAGCAAATGCTTATAATCAAGACATGGGGATTAATAGTTCTTTTGAACCAATTGATACTTACTCAAAGCAGGAGGTTGATCCTGAAGTATCTAATTCCACGGTGCACGATGTTGTTTTTTATCTTAAAACATTAAAAGCACCTATTCCTAGAAATCAAAATGATGAAGATGTAAAGGCAGGTAAACAGTTGTTTTTTTCTATTGGTTGTGAAAAGTGTCATCAGTCAGAATTAAAAACAGCAACATCTTCAATTACGGCACTCTCTAATAAAGTGTTTCATCCTTATACTGATTTATTACTACATGATATGGGAAGTGGATTAGATGATGCTTATACCGAAGGGAGTGCCAAAACATCAGAATGGAGAACGCCAGCATTATGGGGGCTTGGTTTATCAAAAAATTCGCAAGGAGGTAGTTATTTTTTGTTACATGATGGTAGAGCAACCAGTATTGAGTCGGCAATACTATGGCATGGAGGAGAAGGAGAAAATAGTAAACTGATGTATCAAAATTTATCTACTAATGAAAAAAATCAACTTATTAAATTTTTAGAAAGTTTATAATGAATCGTCGAGCATTTATTAAATCGTCATGTAAAACGTGTGTAACAGCACTTCCAGTATATTGGTTGGTGCAGGCTTGCCAAGTTGCAAAGCCAATAACTAATTATCAGTTCTTACAAGGGAAAATATCATTAAAAAAGAGCGAATTTTTGGTTCAAAAGAATAATCAATCTATGTATAAAAAGTTTATTGTGATTAAGCCTGAACAAAATGATTTTCCAATTGTAATTTATAGAGTTAATGAACAACAATTTAATGCTTATTCATTAAAATGTACGCATCAAGGTTGCGAACTCACTCCTTATGATATTGCAATGGTTTGCCCGTGTCATGGCGCCGAATTTAATTTAAAAGGTCAAGTAACTTCAGGACCTGCTGAAACAGATTTACAATCTTATTCCATAACTATAGACAATGAAAATATTTATATTCAATTATAATTTTAAAAATGCCATCTATGTTTTATTGTTATGTTTTATAAATAACATAGTAGTTGGACAAACCGATTCATTAAAGATTACTCGAACAAAACAAGATACCACTCAGTTATCTTTAAATATGGATGCTGTTTATAACCGACCATTTTTGAAATACGGCAAAATTCCAATTGCTATTGGTGGCTATGCTGAGGCTAATACCGAATATAAAGTAACGGATGGAATAACGGATGGTTTTGCATTTCAAATGCGAAGAATGACCTTGTTCTTATCTTCATCAGTACATCGAAAAATTAAGTTTTTATCAGAAATAGAATTTGAAGGCGGCACCAAAGAAATTAATATAGAATTTGCCGCCTTAGATATTCAACTCCATCATTTAGTTAATTTGCGGGGTGGTATTATCATGAACCCTATTGGTTCGTTTAACCAAAACCATGATGGACCGAAATGGGAATTTATAGATAGACCTATTTCAGCTACTCAATTATTACCTGCTACATTTAGTAATGTGGGATTTGGATTGTTTGGTAAAACCTATAAACCAAATTTTGTTTGGTCGTATGAGATATATTTAACGAATGGATTTAATGATCAGATAATAGGAAATACTGAAAATAAAACTTTTTTACCTGCTACTAAATTAGATCCTAATCGGTTTGAAGAAAGTTTTAATGGGGAGCCACTTACCACAGCCAAAACGTCTATTAGGGTAAAGAGAATAGGGGAGTTGGGAGTTTCATATATGGGTGGTGTATATAATAAATTTGAAGTAGATGGCATTAAGCTAGATAAAAAACGAAGAGCCGATGTTTTTGCAATAGATTTTAATACCGAATTACCAAAAATTCACACAACTATTAATTCGGAATTTGTGTGGACTTTAGTAGATGTTCCAGAAACTTATACTCAACAATTTGGCAAAAAACAGCATGGCGGGTTTATTGATGTTGTACAACCTGTATTCAAAAAACCTTTTTGGGGATTTGAGCATACCAGTTTAAATCTTGCCATTAGAGCAGAATACGTAGATTGGAATGTAGGTGTATTTAACGAAACTGGTAAAAATATTGCTGATGATGTTTTTGCTATTGTGCCTGGCGTATCTTTACGACTATCCACACAAACAGTGGTTCGGTTTAATTATAGATACGAATGGAGGCATGATTTACTGGGTAATCCCTCCATTCGTACAGCAGCATTACAATTTGGGATAAGTAGTTATTTTTAAAAATTAGATGTCAAATACAAATACAATTCAATTCATGGATCTATTAGTTTAACCCAAATTATGTATTAGCAATTCTATTACGAGCTAAAATCCCTGCAAAATATGAAGCTTCGCAACTTTTTCTCAATCACCGTAGCAGTGGCTACGCTTCATTCGCAAAAGTTCATGTTTTATTGGGCTTTTAACTCTCACTACTAATTTCTAATGCACAATCTGGGTTAAACACCTTTAAGATTTTGAGTTTTTTGTTCCCTGATGGTAACATCCAATTAAACGAATACGATTCTCTAAAACCCAATAATGCAATACTAATTGGGGCAAATACTGAAATTTTTTTCTGACTTAAATCTGCCTCTTCTGGCATCACAATTTTTAAACGTATTGGCTTACTTCTTGTGTCTTCAATTACCTCAACGGTAGAATTGATGGTTACTATATCCTGATTAAACTCAGTATCTTTCACGATTTCTGCATTGGATAATTCAATGCCTAATTGTTTGCCTTCGGGGCTATTGGCTTTATGAAGTAATTCAAATAATTTTTTGTAAACGCTTTCTGATACAATAGGTCTCATGGTATTAATAGTTTTATATGGTTAAGTTTTTTTTGAAAAATGAAAATGTATCAATCCCTTCATGTCATTTTACCGAAGCAATTGATAACTCTATAAATTATTTAAAGGAAAATTCCCCGTTTGGTTAGTAACAACGGGGGTTATATCACAAAGACTTTATTACTTGATGATAAAAAAAGCCTTTTAATCCAAATTTGATAATTTGGCAATATGAACGTGAATATATGAGATAACAAATTCATTACAACTTACACAAAGTTAAGTAAATAAAGAATAAATAACAAGTTAAGATTTGTTATTATTAACTGAAAATAAAATGAGTTTTAAAACTGTAAATGAAATTTATTTTAATAAGAGTAAGAGCTCTTGTTTAGTTTCCATTTCTTCAAATTTGCCAGAAAATCCGTAGGTAATTGTACTACTTTTGGTGTCTTTTACACCACGTGAGCACACGCACATGTGTGTTGCATCTACAATTACGGCAACATCTTCGGTTTCTAATGCTTCTATAAGTCCGTTTAAAATTTGATTGGTTAGGCGCTCTTGTACTTGAGGACGTTGTGCATAATATTGTACAAGCCTGTTGATTTTAGATAAACCTACAACTTTATCATTTGGAATATAAGCTACATGTACTTTTCCATAAATAGGAACAAAGTGATGTTCGCAATGAGAATACAAGGTGATGTCTTTCTCAATCAACATTTTTCCGTATTGATATTTATTATCAAACAAAGTTATACTTGGTTTATTTTTTGGATCTAAGCCACTAAAGGCTTCCTTTACATACATTTTAGCTACCCTTAATGGTGTATCTTTTAAGCTATCATCACTCATATCTAACCCCAGTGTAGTCATAATTTCAAAAAAATGTTTTTCAATGATATGAATTTTATGTTCATCGCTTAATTTGAATGCATCTGCACGAAGCGGAGTGTCAAAGTTTTTAGTATTTGGCTGTAAGCACACTCCTTTTCTAATTTTTTCCATATCTGTTTATTTTAGTAATTGACTCATCACGCGTTCTACAATTCTATCACAGTACACTAAGTTAAATTCATATATCTCATCTGGGGTATAAATTTTTTCCATTTCTACTCGCAGCATGTCTTTAGTGCGAGATAGACGTGTTTTAACGTTTGCCTCTGTAATTCCCAAAACATCGGCTGTTTCAGATGTACTTAACCCATTTAATTCTCTCATTGCAAATACCAAACGATTTTCTTCTGGTAAATTTTCTAAGAGCCTTTCAATAATTCTACCTAACTCTTTGTTCATCATTTTGTTTTCTAATTGGCTTGATTGTTGAAACACAGGAGCTTTATGTTCTTGTAATTGTTCGGTTGGACTTTCTTTTTGATAACTCAACTTTTGCTTTTTATGAAAACAATGATTGAGCATTATTTTACTAATCCAAGTTTTAAACGAAGATTTATTCTCAAATTTACTTAGGTTGTAATAGGCATTTATAAAAGTTTCTTGCATTAAATCTTCGGTATCATGGTGATTAAAATTATACATGCGTCCTATTTTATATAAATAAGGATTATTTCTACGAATTAGTAGTTCGTACAATCTTTGTTCGCCATTTAATACGCTTTGTATTAATTCCGAATCAGTATAGTGTTCAAAATTCTTAATTGATGTCATTTTATAAATATATTGAAAAATAAAAGATAAACTATCCTCTATTTATTTAGAAGCACTGACAGCTCTAACGCCATAAGCAAATTTCACAAGCGATTGTTTTTCTTGGTCTGTAATTTTTGCTTTCTTCGACATTTTATCAATTACTTGAATTAATTTTTCATCGGTATATTTAGTTACATCTTTTTTACCATGGCATCGTGTGCAAGCCCCCGAATAAATGGCGTTTCCAGCTTTTAACTCTTCAACGGTTGCATCTGGAAATTTGTCTTTAATACCTGCTAATTGTGCATCGTAATTTATGCTATTATCGGCGCTTGTGGTGGTTGATTTTTTGGTTTTACATGCTGCTACTACAATTGAAGTAACAAACGCAATAAAAAATAATTGTTTCATAGTTTGTTGTTTTTAAGGGTTTATATGGATTGGATTATTTTTCAAGTACTTTATCTTTTAATATGAGTTCGGCTCCTATAAAGTTTCCTACTATCATTGCAATTACGGCCACAATTTTAATACCTAATATCATATTGCTATCCATTTCTACAACTGGTAATTTTTTGTAGTGCATAAAAGCAAAAATGGTAAATAGGAGTAATACCATTATATTAATACCGCCATGCCATAAAGCTTTTTTAAGCGAATGTGGTTTGTTTTCGGCTACTACTACTAAATCTATTAATCCTGTTATACCTGCTAGCCAACCCATTATAGAACCCGCTATGAGCATATAGGCAGCAGTAATTGTAAATTGTTCGATAGCATATATTTTAGCCAAAACAGATAAAAAAACCGATAGCGGAAATAATGCAGACGGAAAATGAACTAAGATAATATGAATGGGGTGTCCTAAAAATTTCATGATGTCATTTTTTTTTGAGGATGAATAAAAAAGTGAATTCTTATAAGAACACAAAACCAATTAAGGTTATAAAACCAGCAACAGCTAGTATAGCATGAACAAAGGCTACGGCTATTGGACTATATTTTCCTTTTAAATCATTAGTAAACATATACGAACCACCAAGTGCCGCAATGATGAATAAAATTATACTTGTCTTAGGAAAATCATTAGGATGCTGAAAAGCATACACAATTAAAATAACTAAGGCTATTGCCGCTGTAATTCCGTGTGAATAAACGACCTTTTTAGATGCTGTTTTTTTAGTGAGCCATTTGATTAAAATAGTTAAACCTAAAATAGCCGAGAGAGCGAATATTAAAATAGAAACGTGTATCATAATTTTTATTTATTGGTTACTTAAACATTAGAGTAAGTTAAATAAAAATTGGTTACAACTTTTGTTGCGTTTTTTAAATAAATTATAACAAACAGCTGAAAATCAACGTGTTTTATTTTTTTGTACTATAATTTTAGCCCTTTAAACTTGTAAGAAGTTTCTCAACACTGGCTTTGGCATCTCCGTAAAGCATCTCAGAGTTTGGTTTATAAAATAACGGATTATCTTCTCCCGAATAACCTGCACTCATCGAGCGTTTCATAATAATTACTTTTTCGGCTTTCCATGCTTCAATAACAGGCATACCATAAATAGAACTTGCTGGATCATCTTGAGCGCTTGGGTTTACCACATCATTAGCACCAATTACCATTACTACATCAGTATCTGGCATATCATCGTTAATTTCATCCATCTCCAATACAATATCATAAGGAACATTGGCTTCGGCTAGTAACACATTCATGTGCCCAGGTAAACGCCCAGCCACAGGGTGAATGGCAAATCGTACATTTTTACCAGCTTTTCGTAAAGTTTGTACCATTTCATAAATAGGATATTGTGCTTTCGCCACTGCCATTCCGTAGCCCGGAACAATCACAACCGATTTTGCTTCTTTTAATAAGTTAGCTACCTCTTCGTGATTTAATGAAGTAACTTCACCTTCAATAGCTTTTTTCTCGCCAGCTTTGGCATTACCTGCACCACTTGCAAAAATTACAGAGAAGAATGAACGATTCATGGCATGACACATGTGCATAGATAAAATAGCACCAGAGCTACCTACTAAAGCACCTGTTACAATTAATAAGTCGTTGCCCAACATAAAACCAGCCGCCGAAGCTGCCCAGCCGGAGTAAGAATTGAGCATACTTACTACTACTGGCATATCGCCACCACCAATTGCCATTACTAATACAACTCCTATAAAAGAAGCAATGGCTGTCATAATTCCTAAATATAATATACCGCTGATGCCTTCGGCACTACAAAACATGGCACCTAAAACTATACTTGCAATTAATAAACTTAAATTCATTAATTGTAAACCACTAAAACTCCAAGGTTTTGAAGGTACTTTGCCATCTAACTTTCCCCAGGCAATGATAGAACCAGTAAACGTAATAGCACCAATAAATACACCTGCAAATACTTCTACTAGATGAATGGTATGTTCGGCTCCATGCAAATTTTGTGTGGCAGGATCTAAATAAGAACCATAACCAACTAATACGGCTGCTAAACCCACAAAACTGTGTAGAATAGCAACTAACTGAGGCATGGCAGTCATCTCTACCTTACGAGCCAACATAATACCAATTACCGATGCAATGGCAATAGCGCCTATAATGTAAACATGTCCTTCAACACCCTGACCTAAAACAGTAGCTATAATGGCTATTATCATACCCACAATACCATATAGCACCCCACGCTTAGCCGACTCTTGAGAGGATAAGCCACTTAAACTTAAAATAAATAAGATACTGGCGAATAAATAAGCGGCAGTTTGTATTTCTTTTACTATAAACATATACTTCAATTATTTTGTTTAACTATTTCTTTCTTAATAAATTACAGTGGATTATTTCTTAAACATTTTTAGCATACGGTGCGTTACCACAAATCCGCCTACAATATTAATACTAGCTATTAATATGGCTATGGAAGCTAAAATGGTCATAATATTACTAGCATCGTTTTTGGTTTGTAATAAACCACCCACTATAATAATTCCGCTAATGGCATTAGTAACCGCCATTAATGGAGTGTGTAAAGAGTGCGATACATTGGTAATAACTTGCCAACCAACAAACACTGCCAACACAAACACTGTAAAATGTTGAATAAATGCTGGAGGTGCAAATGCCCCCACTAATAACAATAAGGCACCTACAACCGCTAAGCTAATTAAAGTAGTAGTAGCGGTTTTCTTAGCTTGTGCCTCTTCCGATTGTTTTATTTCTTCGGCACTTGGGGCAGCTACTTTTTTAGCGCCCCCACCAGCTGTTGGGCTTACTTGTAAAGGCGCTGGCGGCCAATTTATTTTGCCATTGTAAGTTACCATAGCTCTTGAAACTACCGCATCTTCCATGTCTATTTTCCATTTTTCGGCTTTGCCCATATCATCTAATAAATGACAGAGGTTATTGCCATACAATTGCGAGGCCTGTGTAGGTAGTTGATTTAATTTACCTACTATAGTTACGCCATTAGCGGTTGTACAAATTTCTCCATTTTTGGTTGCCACACAGTTTCCACCTGTAGAGGCAGCTAAATCTACTACTACCGAGCCTGGTTTCATAGCAGCTACATGGTAATCTAACCACAGCTTAGGTGCTGGTTTTCCAGGTATTTGAGCGGTTGTAATAACAATATCTACTTCTTTAGCTTGTTCTAAAAACAATTTCATTTCCGCCTCTATAAATTCCTTACTCATTTCTTTTGAGTAACCAGAAGCCGTAGCCCCATCTTCATCAATTTCAACTGTTAAGAACGATGCACCCATCGATTCAATTTGTTCGGCTACTTCTTTACGAGTATCAAAAGCACGTACAATAGCACCTAGCGAGTTGGCGGCTCCAATAGAAGCTAAACCCGCAACACCTGCCCCAATTACTAATACTTTGGCTGGTTCAACCTTACCAGCAGCGGTAATTTGCCCGTTTAAAAATCTACCAAAATAATAAGATCCCTCAATTACAGCTCTGTAACCCGCAATATTAGCCATACTAGAAAGTACATCCATTTTTTGAGCTCTGGAAATACGTGGAATAGCATCCATAGCAATAGCGTTTACTTTTTTATCGGCTAATACCTTAAGTAAATCTTGATTTTGAGCAGGCCATAAATAACTTAATAATACTAAGCCTTCGTGCATTAACGCAACCTCATCAGTTGTAGGTTCTTTTACCTTTAAAACAATGTCGGATTGGCTATATATTTGAGCAGCGGTATCTAGTAGTTTAGCACCAGCCTCTTCAAATTCTTTATCAGAAAAATTAGCTTTTGAGCCTGCACCTTTTTGAATATACACTTCAAAGCCTTGTTTTTGCAAGCGTTTCACCGTTTTAGGGGTAGCAGCTACTCTCAATTCGTTTTGAGACACTTCTGCTGGAATTCCAACTTTCATATTACAATTGGGTTAGTTTAAAAAATTAAGAAACAAATAAACTAAAAAAATGGCATTTTTACTATGAATACCTATAATTTTTAAACTGATTTATTTTAGTTTTACCTCTAGGCTTGTCATTTGATGCGAAAGTACCGTTATTTCTTTACAACTTAAATGTGCAACTAAGATTCACCAAAACCACTCTATTTTATTGCCTAATTCGAGGCTCTTGTATTAGAATTTATAAATGATTAACTTCGTTAATTAATAAGTTGGCAGCAATGCTATGAAGACCATCTTCGCTAAATAAACAGACGTAAACAATGACAATCGAGGACTTTTTGAAAATCGTATGGGAGACACGGCAGACAAATCCATATTTGTTTTATGGTGGCGTGATAGTAATAATATTATTGATTTTCTTGGCATATAAAGCGTTTAAAAAACGTAGACAAAATGCTAAAATAAAAGAGAATGCAAAAATTGAAGCAGAACGCTTAATAAAACTCGAATCGGACAGAAAAGCAAAGCAATATGCTGACAAACTTGCTTTAGAACATAAGCAAAATCTACAAAAAGAGACTACTTTAAAAGAACAAACAAAGCTAAAAGTTCAAGCAGAAAATCTAGAAAGAGAGGCGGATAAAAAAGCATCAACAGAAATAAAATCACCGACTGAGGACGTTAAAAAAACATTAGAAGAAAAAAAAGAAGCCAAGTCTGATATACCAAAAAGACAAACTGTTACACCTTACATTGATACAAATGAAGTTCAAGTTAAAATAATTAAATCTGTACCTGAACCAGGTTCTTCAACGGCCAAAAGAATAGGCTATTTGCCAAGCGACAAATATGTACAAACAGAACCCTATAAATATGCTGTGGTAAAAATGCCACAAAAAAATAGTCTAATAAAATTTCCTCGCAAAGGTCGATCTGACAAAAAAGGATATAAAGAAGATGATTTCTTAATTCATTTAAACCGACATTTCAAATCAACTTTTAGCGTTTTCAATGACAGGCATATTCCAACCGAAAACGGAAGACCCTATGAACCAGACTTTGTTCTTTCATCTGAAAAAGACAACAAAAATATTTTCATCAATATTGAAATTGATGAGCCTTACGATGGCTGGTTGAGGACACCCACTCACTGTATTGGAGAAAATGATTTAAGGGACAATTTTTTTACGAAAAGAGGATGGATAGTTATTCGTTTTGCTGAAATACAAATTCATTGTGAACCTAAAAAATGTTGTGCTTACATCGCTAAAGTTATTCATTCAATTGATTCGACATTTAATTCAGACCTACTTAATGAAGTTATTCCAAATCAAGTTGAACAATGGGATAATTTACAATCAAAAAAGTGGGCATCAGATAAGTTTCGTGAAAAATATTTAGATATTGAAAATTTTGGAAAACGACCGAATGTAATAACAGAGTACGAAATAGTTGAATCAACCGCAGATAAGGAAGTTGAAAATGAGATGCCAAAAGTCAAGAATAAAACCATAAGTGACAATGGACTATTAGCGTCTAAAAATATTGATAACCGGGACAAGCGAATTAAGTTTGACCCAACAGAGCATAGGTATTTTATTGATGGCAATCCTGACACTATTTCTGTGACACAACTCATTGATAAATTTTTCCCAGAGTTTGATGCTCCATATTGGGGACCAATAAAGGCAGCACAACGAGGAATTTCTACAGAGGAAATTTTAGCTGAGTGGGAGGTTAAAAGAATTGATTCGGCAAATAAAGGAACTGCCTTACATGAAGCAATCGAAAATTACTATAACAACAAAAGTCATAATTCAAGTACCAAAGAATTTAGCCATTTCCTTTCATTCAAACAGAGGTATAACGGGATGACACCTTACAGGTCTGAATGGAGGATATTTGATGAAGATTTAATGGTGGCAGGTACAATTGACATGGTCTACAAAAAGGAGGATGGTTCATTATATATGTTTGATTGGAAACGCAGTGAGAAAGTTGTGAATAACGATGGAACAATTAAGAATGACACATTTCAATTTGCATTTGGGGAGCTTAGCCATCTAGGCGACAATAGTTATAATCGATATTGTTTGCAACAAAATATATATAAAGCAATATTAGAGAAAAGATATAAACATAAAATTAGCTCAATGAATCTTTTGGTAATGCATGAAGCATACGACCGATATCACCATATCAAAATACCAAATATGGACAAAGAAATTAACTATATATTTAACTATGCTTTACTTACAAGGTAACGACAATATAGGACATAGAAGCAATGGTGGTAACATATAGGAATTAAACAAACCTCTGCTTCAATTTAATCCTGTTCCGTAAGAAGCTCTTATACTTTAAAAAATAGATTTAAGTTCTTGCAGTTTGGTAATATGCAAATAAGCATCTTGTAGGCTGGCGGCTTGTTCGGCTAAATGAATGGCTTTCCATTGGGCGTTGATAGCACCAAAAATATCTGCCTCTAAGTTATCGCCAATCATCAAACAGTCGTCGGCGGTAGATGAGTTGTTTGCAATTAATTTTAACCCAGATTGTGCATTAGAAATTAGTAATGAGAGCTAAAAGCCCAATAAAATATGAACTTTTACGAATGAAGCGTAGCCACTGCTACGGTGATTGAGAAAAAGTTGCGAAGCTTCATATTTTGCAGGGCTTTTAGCTCGTAATAGAATTACTAATGTATAATCTGGGTTTAAGCCATTGCTTATTTTATTACGTCTGTAGATTGTTTTGCGGTGAAAAAATTGTATTTTTACCGCAAATTGTGCGGTGGTAAAATGTATATACACGAAATAGAAAATTGGACAAACTTTGTTTGGGACAACAACAAGATTCTTCCAAAGTTAGCTTCCGTAAGGCATTTACAAGGTCGTTTACTTGGTCGTATGGAAAGTTTAGGTTTCGATTTTACCGAACGTGCCACATTAGAATCACTTATTTTAGAAGTCGTAGATACATCAAGAATTGAAGGCGAATTTTTAAACCCCGAATTAGTTCGTTCATCTATTGCCCGAAAATTAGGGATTGAAAATGTAGAGTTTGTAAGAACATCCCGAAATATTGAGGGAATTGTTGATGTGATTTTAGATGCTACCCAAAATTTTGACCAACCACTTACACAAGTTCGGCTTTTTGGTTGGCATAATTCACTATTTCAAACAGGTTATAGTGGTTATGTGCCGATTGATGTTGCCAAATATCGTTCAGGAGGAATGAAAGTAGTTTCAGGGAACTTTGGTAGAGAAAAAATACATTTTGAAGCACCAACTGCCGAACGAGTTCCATACGAAATGGAACAATTTTTAGATTGGTTGAATAACGATAACAGTTTGGATTTGGTGCTAAAATCTATCATTGCACATTTTTGGTTTGTAACTATACACCCATTTGATGATGGTAACGGACGAATTGCAAGAGCAATTTTGGATATGTTTTTAGCCAAAAGCGATCGCAGTAAAATTCGTTTTTACAGTTTATCAAACCAAATTTTCAAAGAACACAAAAAATACAACAGCACAATTGAGAAAACACAAAAAGGAAAACAAGATATTACGCCATATTTAGATTGGTTTTTGGGCTGCTTTGAAAGAGCATTGTTGGCTAGTGAACAAAATTTGGAAATAATTTTGGATAAAGCTCACTTTTGGGATAAACATAAATTAACCAACATCAACGACAGGCAAAGGCTTGTAATCAATTATTTGTACGATAGCTACGATAAAGAAATTGGATTTTTGCGGACTTCTACTTATGCGAAACTTGCCAAATGTTCTAATGACACAGCTTTACGTGATTTACAGGACTTAGTTAAAAAAGAAATGCTAAAATCAGAAGATACAGGAAAGAAAACAAATTATATAGTCGTTAGTCCAAAAGGCATAAGAATACCGAAAAAAATAACTACCGCTAACATATAAAAATTAAACAACTCTCCATTTCAATTTAATCCTGTGCCTGTCTGCCTTTGGCAGGTTGAATGAAGTAACTGACTTATAATTCATTTTTTATTCGTACATTTATTTCATAAATAACAAACAGTTTGTGTTAATTACATTGAGTTTTTTCATAGGCTGCCGTTAGTAGCAAGCGGTGTAAAAATATGTGTAGAAAATTTGACATAAGTTATAGAAGTTTATGAAATCAAAAGTTCGAAAATATCCGGTTATTACATTCTTCGCTTTATCTGTTCTAATCTCGTGGGCTGGCTGGGTTCCTTATGCTGCTTCAAAAGCAGGATTTTTGAATTTAAATATTCCATCCGAAATTATCTGGCTGGCAGAATTTGGACCATCACTTTCTGCAATAATTATTACTGCATTAATTTATGGAAAGACTAACACTATAAGTTTACTTAAACGTCTTCTGATATGGAAGACAAGTATTAAATGGTATTTATTTGCTATAGTGGTTACTCCAATTTTAATTTTAGCATCGATTGGAATTGATATTTTATTTTTTAATACAACCTACGACTTTTCGCTATTGAGTCAATGGGATACCAACTTTATTAATCGTACGGAAGCTTTTACTCCTTCAATGGGACTTATTACTCAATTAGTATCCTTTATGCACACAGGGACTTTTGCAACAGGACTTGTCTTTTTAGTATTAGCCTTAACCAATGGCGGTCTTTCGGAGGAAATAGGCTGGCGTGGATTTGCTTTAAATAAATTTCAGGACAAACCATACAACTTTTTAGTTTCAAGTTTATTCGTTGCTTTATTATGGGCTTTTTGGCACACAGGTACACTATTTTGGCAAACAGTGTTTACCTCAACTTTTTCAGAAGGAATTTCATTTGCAGCAGTCTATCTTTTTCAATATCTATTACTCGTAATCCCTTTGTCTGTGCTATATACGTTTTTATATAATGCGACAAATGGGAGCATTCTTCTTTCAATAATATTACACGCCTTTTATAATATTTCAATTTCCATATTTGCAACAGCTCTACCGAATTTCCCAATGATAATTTTAGTTATTTTGCTTTGGATATTTGCAATTTTACTGACAATTATTCTATGGAAAAATAGTAAATACAACAAGACATATCGCAATGAAACTAATGTTGCCAGCAACTAACATATAGCCATTAAACAAAGCTCTGCTTCAATATAATCCTATGCCGTATGAAGTTCTTATTCTTTAAAAAATAGATTTAAGTTCTTGCAGTTTACTAATATGTAAATAAGCATCTTGTAGACTGGCGGCTTGTTCGGCTAAATGAATGGCTTTCCATTGGGCGTTGATAGCACCAAAAATATCTGCCTCTAAGTTATCGCCAATCATCACGCAGTCGTCGGCGGTGGATTGGGTAAGTGCTTGCGCTAATTCAAAAATTTGCTTATCAGGTTTGCTTACTCCATGTTCTTCGGAGATGATGATGGTGTTAAAATGTGGTTCCAATAAGCATTGTTTCAGTTTAATGTCCTGCACTTCTTTAAAACCATTGGTTATAATGTGTAAATGATAATTGGGTTTAAGGTAGTGCAGTATATCCATGGCGCCTTCTATCAAATGGGTTTTGTAAGGCGAAATTTTTAAATAATCATCAGCCCATTGATGCGAGAGGGCTAAATTTTCATACTTAAAAAATTGAAAGGTTTGATAAAACCGTTGATACCTCAATTCAGCTTTCGCTATTTTTTGATGGCTGTATTGTTCCCACAATTGATGGTTAATGGCCTCATATACTTTCATAAACTCGTCAAACGATACACCACATCGGCTTTCAATATGATGTTCGGTAAACAATTGCAATAGGGCTTCGCGCGAATTTTTATTAAAATCCCAAAGTGTATTATCTAAATCAAAAAAAAGATGTTTGCGTTTTTTCATGCTGATTTAAAATAAATAATTTCGGATTGTAAGTTTAAAAAAGGAAATTCCTCTTTTAGCGCCAAGCATTTTTGCAAGTTGTCTTTTTTAAATTGTATCGATTCGGTGCTATGTTCGTTAAATAATTTATGAAGATAAGCCTGATGAATTTGCATTAAACGCTGGTTAAGCTGTGTGGTGTGGTTATTAAAATAACACTCTGCAAATTTTTGCCAAACGTAATCAACAGCTAAGGCATTAGGGTGAGCAAGGTCTTTTTCGTAAAAACGATAGTCGCGCAGGTCGTCAGTTACTAATTCGTACGATGGAAAATAACTACAGTGTGCTAGGTCGTTTACTAATTGATGACTTGTTTGAATTAAAATGGATTTACTTAAATTATTTTCCACCACACCGTCTTTTAAATGTTTGACAGGCGATACCGTTAATACAATTTGTAAAGTAGGATTTAAGGCAAGCAATAATTTATAAAGTGTATGAAACTGCGCAACGAGTGAAGATGTAGTTAAAAGTTGTTTGTTAAAATAGCTTTGCGGTATTTTGTGGCAATTGGCAACTACTTGTTGAGTATCTTTTTTAGCATAAGCAAAAGCCGAACCAAATGTGATAAATAATGTATGGGCTTTACAAAGGTGTTGATGCCATACAACTATTTGATGGTTTAATTGGTCTAACAGCAGAGTAGGGCTCGAAGCTGTAAACTGGCTATGCGCATCAAGGCAAACGTATTGTTGTTGTTTTTCAATTACTTCGTTTCTTGTAAAGTAGTGTTTGTTCACAATGCGTGTTAGCTGATTTGCAATGCTTTCAGGATTAAACACAATACCAAAAGGATTGGAGTGTACATTAAATTTTAAATCGTGTAGTTTATGGTAAATTTGTTCGCTAAAGCAAGAGCCAATCATTAAAATGGGGGCTTGATGCTGAAGGGTAAATGCACTAGGTGGTACAGATATGTTTAAGTGAAATTTCAATGAGTTAAAATTAAATAAAAAAAGGATTCGCCAATGGCCAATCCTTTTTTGTAAATGGTATTTTAAAAATTAAAAGCGTTCCATTTTCGAGAAAAAGAAATCAGATTCGATATGGGCGTTTTCATCGCTATCAGAACCATGAACGGCATTTGCCGAAATAGATTTTGCAAATAATTTACGAATAGTACCTTCTTCTGCTTTACTTGGATCGGTAGCACCAATTAATTTACGGTAATCAGCAACAGCATTGTCTTTTTCTAAGATAGCTGCTACAATAGGACCGCCACTCATATAATCTACTAATTCGCCATAAAAAGGACGCTCTTTATGAACTTCGTAAAATTTGCCAGCGGCATCTTTACTAAGTTTTAAGTATTTCATAGCTACAATTCTAAAACCAGCTTGGTTTATTTTAGCTAAAATAGGACCGATGTTATTTGCTTCTACTGCATCGGGCTTAATCATTGTAAATGTAATATTTCCTGCCATTTTAATTTATTTAGAGCGCAAAGATACATTTTTTGTTGTGATTACAAAAAATCCAATTAATTCAAAATTCGTTAGTATCTTTATCCGTGGCTTTTCAATTAATATCAAATGTAAGTGTGATTTAGGCTAAAGTTGTTTAGTGATTTTTTATCATTTGGAAGCGGAAAAAGTAAAACAAGATAAATCAATAGTTATCATCTAATGAGAAAGTACTGCTAATTTTTAACAACTACAAATGCGCAACTGAAATTCACCTAAAACACTCTATTTCATTGGCCAAATTAAGATTCTTTTATTTGAATTTAAAAATGATTAACTTCGTCAATTAATAAGTTAGCGGTCAGCTTAAAAACCGACACAAAAAATTATGACAGACAGAGAATATTTAAAACAATTAAGAACACCGACAAAAGACAATCCGCTTAGAATTTTAATGAGTGCTTGTTTATCGGGAATTACTTGCGGTTATG
>CAUJCR010000014.1 GCA_963169355.1 Bacteroidota bacterium
AAGACAATGTGGTCAAAAATGGAGCAAAGAATAGTGCTTCAAGTCAATAATGGCGGAGGTTCTGGCTCATATCATTGAAAGTACTTTCAATGATATTATCTTAGACTATGAAAAAACTAAAAAAAATGCTTGATATGTGGCTCTAATTCTTTTCATAAAAAAGGTATTAGAAATGGCAAACAACGCTTCCAGTGTTCTAATTGCAAAGCATATCTAACCCATAAGAACGAAGGTGTAAAGCTTAACAATCAGTTTGTATGGTTTAAGAAATGGGTAATTGAACGACAAGTTTATAAGTATCTTATTAGGGATAGTGGTATGTCTCAGAGTGGTATCCAGCGATTGTTTAATAAGTATTTAAAGTCAGCACCAACAGTAGCAATAAGAAGTAAAAACAAGGTTCATTTGCTTATAGATGGCACTTATTTTGCAAATGGATTGTGTTTGATTTTATATTATGATCATGACATTCGATATGTGCAATTATATCGGGAAACAAATCAGGAAAAGTATAAAGAAATTAAAGAAGATTTAGAAAATCTAAAGAAATTAGGAGTAGATGTTTATAGTGTTACTTGTGATGGACACAAAGCTATTTTAAAAGCAGTAAGAAAGGTATTTCCACAAGCCATTGTACAGCGTTGTTTGGTGCATATAAAACGCCAAACACGCAATTATTTAAGCACTCAGCCCAAAACCATACAAGCTCGGGAACTACTCCGATTGTCACAAAAAATTACCCATATTAAAACATTAGAACAAAGCGCATATTGGTTAGTTGTAAGCCATTTTAGGAAACTGCACAAGCAATCAAATAAAATGCAAATCTATTCGTTCATTTAAAATAAAAAACAACGGCATGAAGAAAATCAAAACTAAAATCCTAACTTTATTCTGCATGGCAGTAATAATGTTCTTAGGTTGCAAAAAAGAGAATTCATCAGGTATAAAACAAGATGAAGATACATCATCATTCAATTCAACAAAAATTAATAGTGACAAAATTCCTTTATGTGTAGAAAAATTTAACAACGCAGTAAAGTTCTTGTTAAAACACTCAAAAGATGCGAATGCACGAGTTACTACTTCCAACTCTGCAAACTTAAATCCATTACCTAATACTGCTCCACCAACTGCTAATTATTTATATGTTCGTTTCAAACCAACAAACGAAGAACAATTGCATACTTTAACAGAAGGTGGCTGCAACTTTGAGTTGTATGAAGAACCATTACATGATGAGAATTTTGAATTTTCAGGCGATGACTATTTAGACCCCAATATACCAAGCAATCAATTTCCTTGGTTTTATACTTGTGTTCCTGTTGGTTATCCATTACCAAGTGGTATTCAATCAGAAGTTTTACAGCAACTTTTTTTATTTAATGAATTTGCAGACGAACCAGCAGATATTGAAGATAGTTGGGGTGGCGAACCTGAAGACAAACCAGACAGTACAGAAGGAACTGCAAATTATAGAATTAGCCAAATTCAAAGTGTAACAGAATGGATGCAACAAAATGGAAATCCAGTATCTAAAGCAACACAATGGGTAAGAACAAATTATCCAAATATTTCAATTAGTGCATTATATTATTGGTCAAATGTTACAACAAATATAACAGACCCAGGTGACCCTTTAGAACCATGTTATGATGAAAATGGGAATCCAACTGGTGCTGAAGGATGTGGCACAACAGGAGGACCACCAACTTGTCCTGTAAGAAGCAGATATTATCCGCAAGGAACATTAAGAGTACAAAATACAAGTAATTCAAATTCTCAGGATGCATTAAAAGGTGTCAAAGTAAGAACTCGACATATCTTTAAATTAGGCAAAGCATACACCAACAATACGGGTTGGTTTAAGGGCAACAAAGGTTACAAATACAATAAAAAAGTAAGGGTAATTGTAAAATTTAAAAATAAAGATTTAGCCTTAAAAGTAAGAGGCATTACAGAGCAACTTAAATTTTGGCAATTGTGGCTACCAGTAAAACATAAGTTCTCTAAAATGAAGAATTGCGATTTAGAAAATATCGCATACACGTTTAATAGAAGCACCGACCCCAAATCACAAACTACTCGTAAGTGGGCAGCGGCTACTATGTTTACGGCGCGTTATGATATGCAAACCTATTGCACACAGGCTGGCATACAATCACCACCAAAATTAAGAGTATGGTTAAGTGGTGCAGTTGAAGGTAGTGCTGCTACACCCATGTTAAACTATACCATTTCATGGTTTACAGGAAGTACTCGTTTGAATCTAATAAATTTTGCTGCAGGTAAAATAATTAACGTTATTCCAGTACTTGGTACTCTCATCTATAAACTGGTAGAACTTCAAAGACCTGATATGATAATACGATTAGATGATGGTGTTGGTACTATTCAATCTAGAGATTTATACGGTTTGGCATTTCACGAAACAGCACATGCTATACATTTTGCAAAAATGTACTACAATGAAGGCAAACATGCATCATCAGAATATTGGGCAGATAATATTTTCTACACCATTAGTAATGGAAGTGCAAATCCTTACGGCACTAAAACACTTACTAATAACCAACAACGCACGGCACTCATTGAGGCGTGGGCATACTATACAGGCAATACATTTAATAGTAATAAATATAATGAGGTTGGGAATAATGTTATTCGGGATAATGAAATTCGACAAATTGAGCGACAAATTCCAGTAAATAATATAGCTGTTACTGTAACAACCAGACAAAATTTAAACTTTACACAAGGTTGGATACCTTATGGATTAATGCATGACGTAACCGATGCTTTTGATGCAACAGATAATATTACGAATCCCAATAATGCTACAGATTTTGGTGTAGATAATGTTAATACATACAGCATGCAACGAGTATTACAATCACTAACCAATAATACGGTTACACTTAATTCATTTAAGTTGAACTTACTCAACACAAATAGCCAATCGCAAGCAACGGATGTAAACAATTTAGTCAGAAGATATGGATACTAAAAAAAGTTTAAAAAAAATTATCAACTTAATAAGTATGGCTGTAACAGCCATACTTATTAGTTGTAGTTGCGGTAAAGATAATATCATAAGATATGAAACAAGACTAAATTTCTTATATCCAGTTTCTATTACCCCAAATTCTGATACAATAAATGTTGGTGATACTCTTTGGATAGACGTAAATTTACCAGATTCTATTTACGATAATACCAATAACCGAAAATTTTATTTGCCTAGTTTTGATTTTCAGAGCTATATGTCTGTTCGGAAACTTGTAGATAAAACAATAGATTATGGCGACCAACAATATGCAGCATCTAAATTTAATACATTTAATCAAGTTGGAAATATTAGTATCGGAGGTGCTTTCGCTATAGACTATCTACCTGTTTATCAAAATAATCATTATGTATTTAAAGGTGCAATAATACCAAAAGACACTGGAGTTTACTGCTTAGTATTTACCAATTTAAGTTATGAACAAAGATTAACAGATTTTTTAGGTTTGGAACAAATAAAATCACTTGCTCCAAATGCTAATAGATTTAATATCTTACTTGATTTTATTGACTTTAAAATCAACAATGGGAATACGCATTACAACATATTTACACAACATTGCAAAAGTAATAACGATGCACCGTCTAACTTATATTGGAAAGAAGAAAATTACATATACACTTTTGTTGTGAAATAGAAAAACGTCTTACAACATAGCATTGCTAAAATGCGGCGTGAAGTACAAACATTAACGTAATCTTGTAACTTTACATTTATAACATTGCAAAAAGTGCGGTAGTAAAATACCGCACTTCAGCAATACTTAGCCGTTGAGTTTAAAATATGGTATGATAAAAACATGCTTTTTATAAATGAACAATCTTACAAGGAAGAAACTAAAAGATATTGGTACACACATTCAAAACTACATGCAGCATGTAGTCTAATCATCAATGCCATACCAGATATGTTCTCGTATTTGGATGATGCTGAAATACCTTGTACTACCAATAGACTAGAGAATTATTTTACACATCTGAAAGAAAAACTTACTCTTCATCGTGGATTAAGATTTGAAGCTAAGAAGAATTTTATCAAATGGTATTTGTATTTTAAAAACAATCCGTAATGAGTTTTTTTAGCCATGGAGATTGCCGATATAAAAAAAACGATAAGCATTGCTACTTATCGTTCTATCGTATAATCATCCACTTTATCGCTGGTAGGTTGCTCTCCAGCAGAGCCTACTTCCTGTTCAAATGGATAGCTAAATTTAATACCATTTTTTATCCCAAAAAAGCTCCATTTTTGACCACATTACC
>CAUJCR010000015.1 GCA_963169355.1 Bacteroidota bacterium
ATTAAACCAAATGGATGTAGAGTTGAGTGATAAAGATGCTATTGTATTAAATCAAAATGTACCTAATCCGTTTGCCGAGCAAACAACCATTACCTACAATGTACCAAGTAGTGTAGGCAAAGCGCAACTATTATTTTATAATAACGCAGGGCAAATTATACAAACTGTAGATATTAAAACAAGAGGCAAAGGCGAGATAAATGTATTTGCTGCCGATTTATCAAGCGGTATGTATCATTACACCTTAGTAGCCGATGGCCAAGTTGTGGATAGTAAAAAAATGGTAAGAGAGTAAAAAACGTTTACAATTTACCCCAATAAAAAAACCGCAGTGAATAGCTGCGGTTTTTTTTGTTTTTCATAGATGAAGCTGTGAGTATATTGAATTTAGTTTTACTTTCTTTTGCCTTGAAGCAAAAGAAACAAAAGTTCAAGTTCTTTATAAAACTTTTTGTCTTGATACAAAAAGTTACAAAAAAATCAAGGCTCCTTAAAATTTCACTAAAATCTGCATATCATCAATTCGATTGTTCGAAGCGCTTCGCGAACAGCCCGAACAATCTTCGCACATTCCAACGCATTTGATAATATTTGATTTTTACGTGAAATTTTAAAATGCCATAGCAGTAACCGGAATAGTATCGTGTGTAAATCTACAAACAGGCTTTTGAGTGCGTGGACTTTTATTTTTCGCAGATATAGCCGTGAGAAAATCGAAGGGCGGGCACGAGCGCTTCGTGGGATTTTTGAATCGGCGGTTTTGTTTGGCGGAGAAAAGTGCGCAGAAAACAAAAATATCCTTCCGAAAAATAAAACGGTTTTGGATACTTTTGGCGCCAAAAGTATCGTAAAAGAAATTTTCTTACATTCATTTGACTTGAAGCTAAAGAAAGAAAAATTAAAATCATTCTAAAATCATCGTGGTATCAAGCTGATTCTTTGAAAGCGCTTCGCGAACAGCCCAAAGAATCTACACACTTGCCTTCGCTTTTGATACCCCTCGATTTTTACGCAACATTTTAAAATGCCATAGCAGTAATCGGAATAGTTTGATGCAAAAAAATATACAACAAACATACGAATAGGCTTTTGAGTGCGAGGACGTCCACGAAAGGTGCGAACTGAAGGTTTTATGGCTTGCAAGCGCAGGCTCGTGCGACAAATGAAACTTTCTGTTGGCTTTTGTGGGCTCTTTTCGTTTGTAACTTTTCTTTGGAGAGGCAAGGAAAAGTTATGAGAGTAAAAAATTATCTTACTTTCTTTTGCCTTGAAGCAAAAGAAACAAAAGTTCAAGGCTTCTTAAAATCTTGCTAAAATCATCGTAGTATCAAGCTGATTCTTTGAAAGGGCTTCGCGAACAGCCCAAAGAATCTACACACTTGCTCTCGCTTTTGATAGCACTCGATTTTTACGCAACATTTTAAAATGCCATAGCGACAACCGGAATAGCATAGCGTGTAAATAAAACGGTTTTGGATACTTTTTCCGAAAAAAGTATCATAAAAAAATTCTATTGTTATATTTCTTTGGAGAAGCAAAAAAATTTAGGAAGCGTAAAAAATCATTTTTTTATATTTGGTCTATTGTAGGAAAATAGCTTATTAAATACTAACTTAGCCGTAAAACAAATTAAAGATTGTGCGTACTAACGAGGATATATTTCAGCTACTATCAGAAATTCCTGACCCCGAAATTCCTGTTATTTCAATAACCGACCTAGGGGTAATTAGAGCCATTGATATAGCTAATTCAGAAAACATTACAGTAAACATCACTCCTACATATTCGGGCTGTCCGGCTATGAAACAAATAGAAGATGATGTAAAAAAGAAACTCCTAGAACATGGATTTAAAAATATTACAGTTAATACAGTTTTCTCACCACCTTGGACTACAGATTGGATTCCGGAAGAAGCCAAAGAAAGGCTTAGAAAATATGGAATTGCCCCGCCAGAAGAAAGCACACAAGATAAAAGTTGGCTAACTGGTAAAAAATCAAGCATTACCTGCCCTCGATGTGGTTCAAAAAACACCAAACTTATATCGCTATTTGGTAGCACGGCTTGTAAAGCATTGCATCAATGTAATGAATGTTTAGAACCCTTTGATTACTTTAAGTGCATCTAAAGGGTTGTTTTCCTTAAAAATTATTCTCATTTTTATACAAGTATATTTTATCCAAACAAACCATGAATTTAATAACCTCACAAATACAAGATAAAGTAATGCTTATTACTTTAAATCGCCCTGATAAGTTCAATAGTTTTAATAGAGAAATGGCACTCGAACTTCATGCAGCACTTGATAATGCAGAGGCTAACCCTCAAGTAAGAGCCATTATATTAACCGGAAACGGAAAAGCATTTTGCGCCGGACAAGATTTAGCAGAGGCAATTGATCCAAATGGTCCAGGTATTTCTCGAATTGTAGAGGAACATTATAATCCCATTGTTTTGAGGTTACGCAAAATAGAAAAGCCTATCATAGCAGCCGTAAATGGTGTTGCAGCGGGTGCAGGAGCCAACATTGCTCTTGCTTGTGATATTGTTTTGGCTACTGCCTCTGCCTCATTTATTCAAGCATTTAGTAAAATTGGTTTAATACCTGATAGCGGTGGAACATTCTTTTTACCTCGCCTTATTGGTTTTCAAAGAGCAAGCGCATTAATGATGACGGGAGATAAAGTATCTGCCAACGAAGCTCAACAAATGGGCATGATTTATAAAGTATTTGCGGATGATACATTTATGAATGAAGTACAGAGTTTTGCTAATACTATGGCTAATATGCCTACTAAAGGTATTGGTTTAACAAAACGACTTTTGAATGAAAGCCAGTTTAACACCTTCGACAAACAACTCATGAGCGAAGGAAAAGTTCAAGTAGAATCTGCCTCTACGCATGATTACAACGAAGGTGTAAAAGCATTCTTAGAAAAAAGAAAGCCCGAATTTACTGGTCAGTAAGCACATGAGTTCTTCTATATACATAAAAAATATGGTTTGCGACCGTTGTATAATGGTTATAGAAGATGAATTAAAAAAACTAAACATTGTAGTAGAAGATATAAAATTAGGTGAAGTGGTTTTATCAAAAGAACTTAGCCAAGATGATAAGAACCAATTAAACCAAAGGCTTCACTCACTTGGGTTTGAACTTATTGATGATAAAAAAACGCGAATAATTGAACAAATAAAAAGTAAGATTATCGAACAAATTCATCATCAAACTGCTCAACAAAAAACTAACTTCTCTGAAATATTAAGTAGGCAACTAAATCATGATTACAATTATTTATCTAATCTGTTTTCGGAGATAGAAGGGACAACCATTGAGAAATACGTTATTGCACAAAAAATTGAAAAGGTTAAAGAACTTATCATATATGACGAGTTATCGCTTAGCGAAATTGCAGATTTATTAAATTATTCAAGTGTAGCCTATCTTAGCAATCAATTTAAAAAAGTAACAGGCTTAACCCCAAGTGCCTTTAAACAAAATAGCCAAGGCAAAAGAAAAGCAATAGATAAAATATAATTTAAAGCAATCGTACATAAAATTCTATAAAAACGGCGCAAATTAGTATTTTTGCGCTTTATTACTATTTATGATAGAGAAATTAGAAGAAATAAAAAGACGTTTTACTGATGTAGAAGCAAAGCTTGGCGATCCTACTGTGATTGCTGATATGCAACTTTTTAAAAAATTAAATAAAGAATACAGAGACTTAGAGCCTATAGTAGAGGCCTATTATAAGTACAAAAAAATTATTGAAAACATTAATGGAGCCAAAGAAGTGTTAGCTACTGAGAAAGACAAAGATTTTTTGGATATGGCTAAAGCTGAACTGGACGAAAATAGATTAGCCGAAGAAAAACTACAAGAAGAAGTTAGGATTATGTTAATTCCTAAAGATCCAGAAGATGCTAAGAACTGTACCATGGAAATTAGAGGTGGAACTGGCGGAGATGAGGCTGCTATTTTTGCTGGAGATTTATTTGATATGTATCGTCGCTATTGCGAGATAAAAGGTTTTCAATTAGAAGTTGTAGATGAAAACCCAGGAACGATGGGCGGTTTTAAAGAAATAATATTTAATGTAAAAGGAAATAACGCTTACGGCACCATGAAATTTGAAAGTGGCGTACATCGTGTACAACGTGTACCTGCAACAGAAGCGGCAGGTCGTGTGCATACATCGGCAGCTACCGTGGTGGTATTGCCCGAAGCCGAAGAGTGGGATGTGGAAATAAAACCACAAGATATAGAGATGCAAACAGCACGAAGCGGTGGAGCTGGTGGGCAAAATGTAAATAAAGTAGAATCGAAAGTTATTTTAACACATAAACCTTCGGGCATTGTTGTTACTTGTCAAACTCAACGCAATCAGTTAGGGAATCGTGAAAAAGCAATGGAAATGTTGAGAGCAAAATTATACGATATAGAGTTTCAAAAACGCCAAGCCGAAACAACAGGAAAACGTAAAAGTATGGTAAGTACGGGCGACCGTTCAGAAAAAATTAGAACTTATAATTACCCACAAAATCGTATTACCGACCATCGTATAAGCTTAACTTTATACAACCTTACCGATTTTGTAAATGGAAACATTCAGCAAATGATTGACGCTTTACAGTTTGCAGAAAATGCCGAAAGACTAAAAGAAGGCGGCATTGCCTAATGCTTACTAAGGATTAAAAATTTTATAACTGTATAAATTTCCTTGTTCATCTATAATTTTTACCAAAAGTAAGCCTTTAGATAAAGAACCGATTGGCAGTGTTGCGCTTAATCCAAGATGTTGTTTTTCTAATTCTAATTTGCCTTGCGTAGAATAAATAAACAGTTTAGCTATTTCGTATTTTTTAGCTATTAAGGTAATAGTGCTATTATCAAAATTTTGACTTACAATAAACGCTGAATTAGTATTTAACTCACTAACCGATAAAGGATAAACAGACACACAATCTGAAATAGAATCTAACTGGCTATATTCATTAATGTTATTACTAAAAAAACAACTTAGCTGGCCCACGCCATTTATTTGAGGTGGCGCGCCTGGCGTATTAATTAAACACAAGGAACCGATGCCTTCTACCCAAATGGTATTTTTAGTTTGTGCTGTAACTGTATCTAAAGCATGTAAATAAAAAAAACGGTGATTAAAATTAACCAAAGGTTTTGAGATAATAGAATCTAACACAAAAGCGCCAGGGTATTTTGGGTAAGGACTCCCTGGATTAGTGATGCTGATGGTATCATTAACTTGCATCGAGAAATCATACAGCAAATAATCCTTTACTGGTGGCACATCGGCTCTTAATCGTAAATAAACTTTACGAGTTAGGGTATCTTCTCTAATAAAAAAGTTTTTTAAGTAATGAAATTGATCTAAAAAGCGATAATGTAAGCCATCAATAATGGTATCGCCTATGGTATAATATTTATCGGTTGCGCAACCTATGTAGCAATTGGTAACGTGCCATTCGCTATTGTATTTAAGCATAGGAATATAGCCTTGTGCCATTCCTTTTACATAACCTAAACACAAAATAACAATCGTAATAATGATGTGATATTTTAGCTTTTGATAAATCAACATTATTCTGAAAGTTGAACTTGGTAAAAGTAATACAATTATAGAATAGATGAAATAACGAAATGGATAGACTATGGTAATACCAAAAATAAAAAAGAGGCTGCCCTTTTGGAACAACCTCTTTTAATTAACATAACAATGTGTTATTTAATTTCTAATTTAAGTACTTTAGAATCGCCTCCACCTGCTTTTAACCTGTCTAAAATTAAATTCTCACTCATAGATTCGAAAGAGCTTGGATATAATTTAATTTTTTCCTTCCTAATGTCAAATAAAGATTGTTTGGTCATTTTGCCTTGTTTATCAATTTTAACACAAGTTAAATAACCACCTGCTCCCGCTCTGTGTGGTGCAGGTTTTTCAGTTAAAGGTAAATCTATGTTTTTAGCGTTATCTAAATATAAAAACAAATCTTCTCCTTTAAATATATGATGATGAAATCCTAAATCTCTAATATTCGATCCAGATTGATTTTTTGGAATTTTGTTGCACCACAATGTTTTCCCATCTTTATCGGCTTTTATCACAATAATGTTATTATAATGATATTCATACGTTGTAGAGGTTGATGAACCATTACGGGTTGTATGTACATCAACCCAAGATTCTTCACCTATTACCATTAAACTTCCATCAGGATAAAACACTACTTTTCTAAAATTTAAATTGTTGGCTTCTAATTTCCCTTTATCTTCTTTTTTATCCATTTTTCTTCGAGAATATTCCGATTCAAATGCTTTAAGCGTTTCTACTGGAATTGGACAATATGTAGTTTTTAAATTTTTCACAGCACTATTATCATCTAATTCAAGTCGAATTAAAAATGCCCCCTCTACAGTAGTAGAATACTTACGATCTGAATAATAGCCTACAATTACAATATTACGATTTAAGTCTTCGGATAATAAAACTGTGCTAACGTATTTATTATCTAAATTAATTTTTATAGCTTGTATGGTGTTATTACTTTGATTTACTCGCATAAGTTCATAACGCATAGCATCTTTATGTTCTCTATCCACCTCTCCATCTATGGCATTATTAATTTTTACCTCGGCTAACATATAGATATTACCTCTCGAATCCACCTCAAAATCTTTATTATTCATATCAGCTTCCGAATAAGGCATTTCTATTTCTCCGGCATAAATTTTTTTCATTTTGTCGTCAAATAAATTAAAGCCTATTATGTCTTTATTTAATTTATCCCTTTTTTCTTCTGGCTTCTTTCTATAGGTTATCAACATCTTGGTACTATCGGCCGAATAATTGTATGTGTATTTTTCAGGTGGGGTTAACCTTCCTGTTTCTATTAACTTAATTTCTTTATCCGCAAATTTTAATTTCTTTTTATCAAATGGCAGAGCAAATAAACGTTCTGTTTCTGTGCTTCTATCCCAAGTAGAGAAAAACCAAAAATAATCGTCTTTTAAACTAAAAAAACCTTCATCAGTTGGATGCTTTTCAAATTCAGGAATTTCGGCAGTTACTGTTTTGGTTACATTTTGAAAGGTTTTATCAAATACTTGAAAAACTAAATCTTTTTCATCTTTTTGTATATACACCTCGGCATACTCATCATTACTAAATTTATAAAATCCTTTATCACGATGTTTTTTTACATTTTCAAACTCATTACTATAACTATACGTTACTTTTTGAGCGTACATTTTTGTTGCACATAAGGCAATAATTGGTAATATTTTTTTCATATACATTTATTTTGAGTACCAATTTTAAAAAAAAAACGAAACCAACATTATATTTTGTTATTTAATTGTTTCATTTAATTTTTGCTAATTTTAGGGGGTAGATTTGACATGGAACAAAGTATAAGTCGGTTAAAAAAATTAAAGGAGCTTTTGGTTATTGAACGAGAGGAGGATTATCTACAATACAAAGAGCAATTTTTAAAAGCAAATATTGAGCAACGAAAAAAAAATGGCGTTACTTGGTATCCTATTCACATTTTAAGTAACGAAATTGGTTATGCCGATTATGTTCATTTAGAAATAGAACGTACCTCGCAACTAGATACACCACATCAAATGAGTGTGGGTAAAAATGTGAGTTTGTTTTCTAATAAAAACCCTGACGAAACCTTAGAAATAACGGGAACAATAAAACAATCAGGGAAAAACAAACTAAAAATAATTATGCACACCGATGAGTTGCCCGACTGGTGTTATGACGGGAAACTAGGTATAAACATACAATTTGACGACAATAGCTATCTTGAAATGCAGAAAGCATTAGATGAAGTGATTGCCGCAAAACATAACCGAGTAGCCGAATTAAGAGAAATTATAGAAGGTAACCTTCCTGCTAGTTTTGAAAATATTAACCAATCTTTAGTTATTCCACCTTTAAATAATTCGCAAAACAAAGCGGTTCAACATCTATTATCTGCTCATGATATAGCCGTTGTACACGGTCCTCCAGGAACTGGAAAAACAACAACTATTGTACAAGCCATTCGCTTAGTATTGCAAACCGAAAACCAAGTACTTGTGTGTGCTCCAACCAATACCGCCGTAGATTTAATTACCGAAAAATTATTAGAACAAGGTATTAGAGTGTTAAGAGTGGGACATCCTGCCCGTGTATCTGAAGAGTTGCAACGCTCCACTATTGATGGAAGCATACAAGAACACGAGCATTACAAAGACATTAAAAATCTTCGTAAAAATGCCGAAGAGTATTTTAGAATGGCTGGAAAATACAAGCGTGTGTTTGGTAAGGAGGATGCTAAACAGCGTGCCTTGTATTACACCGAGGCAAAAAATTGTATCAAAGAATCTAAATTACTTGAAGATTATATTGTGTCGTCACTTTTTGAACAGGCACAAGTTATTTGTTGTACACCAGTTAATGCCCGTCATAAAGCTCTCCAAAAAAAACAATTTAACACCCTCTTTTTTGATGAAGCGTCGCAAGCCCTAGAAGCTATAACTTGGATACCTTTATTAAAATGCAACCGTGTTATTTTTAGTGGCGATCATTTTCAGTTACCACCCGTTGTAAAAAGTATAAAAGCTAAACAAGAAGGATTAGACCAAACCATATTAGACCGACTAACAAAACACCAATCTGTATCTTCGCTTTTAAATCGCCAATACCGAATGCATGAACACATTATGCAATTTAGTAATTCCTATTTTTACAATAATGAGTTAGAAGCCGATGTGAGTGTTAAAAATACGCTACTATCTCTCGACGAAAATAATGAGTTGCTATCCAAACCCATTGAGTTAATAGATACCGCAGGCTGTAGTTTTGATGAATATCAAAATCCTGAAACATTAAGTTTATCAAATAAAGGCGAAGCAGAACTTGTTTTCAAACACTTAGAATTATTAATGCAACAGTATCAATACGCCAACGAAACACAACGATTGGATATTGGTATTATTTCGCCTTACAAAGAACAAATTGAATTGTTAAAAGAAAAATCACTTTCATTTAATAAATCTGATTATTTAATAAATGAACTCGATGTAAAAACCATTGATGGTTTTCAGGGCGAAGAAAGAGACGTGATTTATATTTCATTGGTAAGAAGTAATCCACAATCCGAAATTGGTTTTTTATCGGATATAAGGCGCATGAATGTTGCGCTAACAAGAGCCAAAAAGAAATTAGTTGTTATAATGGACACTGCCACTATTGGTAATCACCCATTTTATAAATCGTTTATCGAGTACGCCGAAAGCCATCAGTACTACAAATCAGCTTGGGAGTTTCAATACGAAGTTTAATAAAAAATGAACATACCATTTCATCAAACTAGCCTTATTAAAACACGTGATGGTTCCAATTCATTATTTAGCGAACAGTTTAATACCTCGTTTCATTCCTTATTTGGCGCTATAGAAGAAAGCAAACATGTATTTATTGAACAAGGATTAAAACCTTTATTAAACACCGAACAAAAAGAAATTAGTATTATAGAAATAGGTTTTGGCACTGGATTAAACACCTTGTTAACCATACGCGAAGTGCTTCAAAAACCTATTACCATAAATTATCATGCCGTAGAGTTTTATCCTATTGACTTTGAAAAAATAAATGAACTGAATTATTTTAAAGATGATACAGCATTAGATGCGTTATTTAAAAAAATTCATCATCAAGAATGGAATCAAACTCGGGCGGTGTTACCACATTTTAACTTAACAAAACATTGGCTACAAATTGAAAAATTTAAAATACCCATTAAAGCCGATGTTATTTATTTTGATGCCTTTTCGCCAAGAGAACAACCAGAGTTGTGGACTGAAGACATTTTTTTAAACATGTATTCAATGCTTAAATGGCCAGGTAAATTAGTTACTTATTGCGCCCAAGGTCAGATGAAACGAAATTTAAAATCGGCTGGATTTATTGTAAAAGCCCTACCCGGATTTGCAAACAAAAGAGAAATGACGATAGGGTTAAAGGTTTAGAGGAGGTAAAAAGTAATAAAAGCCTGTGTAGTTAAGTTATAAGAAGCTTACATAGTTTTTATAGTTATCTATTATGTTAAGGAATATTTTATAGGAGATTTATCTCCGATACGTTTAATCTTTTTATTGGCTTCCAAATCAAGTTTTACCCACTCCACATGCCACTCAACTGAACCCATGAATTTAATTTTATCCTTTTTCAAACCATCTGTAATAGAGTTAAGCAATTCTGTATGAGTAGAGTTACCATTGCTTTTTAAATTAGCCAGCAAGTATTTTGCTAAAAGTTCATACTTATCTTTGTCCATCCTAATTGCTTTTTTTCCAGCAGGGTGTTTTAGTTGTAACTTTTGTTCCATTGTTCGTTAAAAAACTTGCTTTCATTAAAACAAGCTGTTTGTTCTTTATGAATTAAATGTACAAATAAAATTAGACTTCTAACTCTCTCACAAAAAAAACAAAATGTTTAACATACAAAAAAGGGTTGCCTCCCCCCTTTTAAGACAACCCTTTGTGTTATACCAAATATAACTACTATTTATTGTAATTGCGCTACTACACCTTCCTTTGCTATGTAGCCAGAATGATTCCATGTTAAAGCCTTATTCTTATATATTTGAAGAACAGGCAGAGCATCAATTTTTAAGTCTTTACACAGTTGTTGATTATTGTCGGCATTAATTCGAATTACCTCTACCTTATCTGCCATTTCTTTAGAAATTTCTTCTAAGTAAGGTTTCATTTTTTTACAAGGTGCACACCAATCAGCATAAAAATCTACTAAAACTATTTTATCAGAATTAACTAGCTCATTAAATTTATCCATGGTAAGCTCCTCTGCCCTAGCTTTAGAGGTTGTTTGTGAAGTGGTTTCAGTGGTTTCTGGCAAATCGGCGCCACGCCATTTCATAATACCGCCACTTAATTCATATACTTGAGTAAAGCCGTTAGAGCGCATATAACTTGTGGCTGATGAACTTCTGCCTCCACTTAAGCAATATACAAATACAGGCTTAGATTTATCTAATGTAGCCACTTCGTTTTCAAAATTACTACCATTCCAATTAAAATTCTTGGCATTTTGCAAATGCCCCTTTTCAAATTCTTCAGGTGTTCTCACATCAATGATTGGAGCATCTGGCATTTGATTTATTTTTTCAGAAAATTCAATAGCCGAAAGATTAAACTGTCCATTGGCTGTATTGCTACCACAACTCATCATTAAGATAAATAGCATAACGCTGGTGGTAATAAAAAATAATTGTTTCATCGTTTTTAATTTTTATAAATATTGGTTTATTACTTGTAATAACTGTTGAGCAGGCACTACGCCAGCTTGCCTCCATTTTACTTCATTATTCTTAAAAAGCAAAAGTGCCGGAACACCTTGTATTTTATATGCTGATGCTAACATAGGATTTTTGTCCACATCAATTTTTATAATTGTAGCATTATCTCCTATCTTATTTTTCAACTCTTCCAGTATAGGCGCCATCATCTTGCAAGGACCACACCATTCTGCAAAAAAATCAATTAATACTGGTTTGTTTCCAGCTATAAGCTCCGAAAATGTTTTTGGTTTATCTGTCATATTCATTCTATTTTACATCATTATCCGTTATTTCTTTTGTACGATTTATGGACTTTTGAGACGTTGTATCACAAGTGCCTCCATAACAATTTCCGGATGCACAGCCAAAAGCAAAAACACCCATAGAGGTTAAATATAAGCCAAGCAATATCCCCAACCATTCTCTTTGCATTATACTTTGTACAATGACAACAATACCTAGTATGAGGTATAAAACTCGCATATAATTCCAACCAGTTAAAATTCTTTCTTTCATCATTGATAACACTATGATAATTTATTTTTTAAACTCATCCAGCCACCACCATTATGCACTTCTTTGTAGCCATTGGCTTTTAAAATACTCTTGGCAGACGCGCTACGCATACCCGAAGCACAACAGGTAATAATCACTTTATCTTTTCTTAATTTTGAAAGGTTATGAGAAAGTTGTTGTAATGGAATATTATACGAACCTTTAATGTGCCCGCCTTGATACTCAGACGGCGTTCTTACATCAATAATTAATCCGCCATTTTTTACTATTTCTTTATAATCTACTTTTGGACCTAAGCCCAATAAATTTTTAATTAGTTGTATCATAATTTATTTATTAAAAGGTTAATTTTCATTTATTCTATAATTTACATCGAGCCAACTACCAGCATTTTCACAGTCAAACCCTAAGCTTTGCAAATAAGCAGCTGCTTGCCCACTTCTTCCGCCACTAGCACAACATAATAAAATTGGCTGTTCTAGTTTCTTAATTTCATCAATACGAGATTGAATTTCCTGTAGCGGGATATTGATACTACCCACAACATGACCACCTCTAAACTCATCACGAGTTCTTACATCAATAATTGTTATTTTGTTATTTTTCATTTTCTTGATTTATTTTTTTTGGTTCATCTGATTTAAAACTAGTTAATAATAAAAATCCCATAAATGCACCATAAGCAGTACTAATATAAGGATTAGAAGTTATGGCACATGTTCCACTAGCACATCCTACAAAATAATAATAGGCATATCCTGCAATAGCTCCAATAATTAATCCAAGAAGAGCTAATTTATACTTTATAATAAATGATTTCATTAATTAGGTAATACTACTGTTTGAGTTGAATTATTAAAAATTTCATGCCCATTATAAAGCACTTGCCAAGTTACTGGCATTATTTTTTTAAACATGTGGCTCACACCACATATTTTCTCTTGAGAAATTGTAACTGCTTCTAAAGCCGCTTTTTCATCTTCGCTATTACCTTCTAACTCATACACAATATGAGCTGCTACATATTCAATAGGAGCCTGTTTACTAATTTCTCCACTTACTTTTAAATTAAAATTACGCAATTGTTTGCCTTGTTTTCTTAATAAAGCCACCACATCCATACCCGTGCATCCAGAAAGTGCTGTAAGCATAAACGGCTTAGGAATTGAGCCATTATCTTCACCTCCTACTCGTTCAGGTGTATCCATAATAATCGTATGACCATTTACTAATGCATTAAATTGCATTTTTCCCATCCATTGTGTTTCAATTTCGTGTTTCATAATCATTAGTTTTTAAGGTTTATTTTTTCTAGTAGAAATTCTAAAAGGGAGGTACAAAGGACAAAAACTCAACGCACTTGTTGCAATAAAAACTACAGCTAAAATTCCAAGAAATAAAGCCATAGTTCCAGAAATAACATTTAAAAAATAAAGGATTGCAATTACAAATGCCAACCCCAATCTTATTATTTTATCTAATGTGCCAATATTCTTTTTCATAAAACCTAGTCTTATTGTTTATCTTGATACAAAGGTCGGTAAGAAAAAGAAATTAGATGGTAACATTTGTCACAATCTATGTTTTATACCTAATTTGCACATAAGGAATTGGGTATAAAAAAGAAAAACCAACAAAACTCGGAATCTGTTATGAGAAAATAGTTTTCAAAAGTTTAATCTGATTACGATATAACAACACCTTTCCTTCATTTTCTAATTTCTTCAATAGCCTTGAAATCACCTCTCGCGATGAGGCCACGTCATTCGCTATTTCTTCGTGCGATAAATTAATGATGGTACTACCAGTAGCATTTGATTTATCTACAAGATAATTAACTAAACGCTCATCTAATTTTTGAAAGGCTAATTGATCAATAGTGTTCAGTAATTCATTAAAACGGCTTCTTACGGTTCGCATCACAAAACTTTTCCAGGTTGGATATTTCATAAGCCATTCATCCATCACCCCTATTGGAATTGCAATAAATTCAACATCACTCTCTGCTACAGCTCTTACCTCGCTTGGATATTGTTGCATACAACAAGTAAATGTCATAGCGCAACTTTGATTCGCACTTACATAATACAATAATAACTCTTTGCCATTTTCATCTACTCTACTTACTTTAAGAACTCCACTAAGTAACAAAGGAATCATAGTAACTGTTCTGCCAATATCAATAATTAGTTCTCCCTCCTTTACAGAAATAATTTTGGATTTTGCCTCCATTTCTTTTAGTAATTCGGGCTCAAATACAGAAGAAAATTTATCGGTTAAATTATAATTAGATATTGTCATGTTGCTTAAAATGTATTTTTAATTCCACAATATAATAAAAAAGCTGTTAATGAAACAGCTTGAAAGATGAAATAGGTCAAACTAATACGCTACCCTACTCTACTCGCTTTATCATGCAGCCTATGGCTTTTGTTTCTTGCACACTTGGCTTTTCTTGTTTTAATAAGGCATCAATGGCATTTTTTAAATAGGCTGCTTTAACCTCATTAACATCTCTAATATTATCATCAATAGTGCCTTTATACACTAATTCTTTTGAGTTAAACAAGAAACATTGTGGTGTTTTGGTGGCTCCAAACGCATCCGCTAATTTAGAAGATACATCTATTAGGTGCGCACAGGTTATATTGTTTTCTTTAGAAAATTTTGCCATCTCCTCAAAACTATCATCGTCTTTTCTTTGATCTTCGTTACTGTTAATTAACACGCAACCAATATTATTTTGAGTGCAGTAATCGGTTATTGTTTTCATTCTTTCGGCATACATTTTAACATAAGGGCAGGTATTAGCCGAAAAAATAACAAGTAAACCTTTAGCGGTTTTAATCTCATTAAGAGAGATTAATTTTCCGGAAACGTCTTTTAATTTTTCGTTACCAAGTGGTATTGAAGCTCCAATAGCAATCTCTGGATTAGTGGTCGTATTAATAAACGACAACAAAAAACCACATACAACTAATAGTACAACAAAAGAAAAACCTTTTTTCATTGTGTAAAAAATTAAGCACTAAATGTAAACAAAAGCTTATCAATAGGTTAATAATTCCTCGATGTGAGGGCTTATTTTGTCTAAAAAAAGCCTTTAAAAGCCTGATTTTTAACAATTTGTTAATGAAAAAACGAAAAATTGAATTAATAAATAACTTAAATTTGTGAGTAAGTGAACACCCTACAAGAGTTTTTTACAGTTTCTATGTAAAAAATATTCCGAAACCACTTATTTAGGATTTAACTCAAAATTTAAGTTTTTGGATGTTGTTTTTGAAGACGAATAGAAATATGAATAGCCGAAATTTAATACTTAAATTTCTTTTATTTATTTGTATTCAAGGGCATTCGCAAGTATTAATTACAACAGGTAGTTATACTCAGGATTTTGGGAATACGGATATTACAAGTTGGACAGATAACTCAACTTTTCTTGGTTGGTATCTCTCAAGCACATCCAATTTTTATCACCAAAATGTAACTACTTCTCCTGTACCTTCTAACAATGGTGGGATTTATTCATATGAATGTAACTCTGATAATAACCAAAAGTTAGGTACTCGGCCTTCTAATTCTAATCCTGGAGGGGTCGGCACTTATTATCATTATGGTGTAAGACTAAAAAACAATTCAGGAAAAACAATATATAGTCTTAGAATTAGTTTTGATGCTTACCAACTTTCACTTGCTGGAAATGTAAACACTCAAAACACATTAGACTTCAGTTATCAGGTTTCAGCTTCAGCAATTACAAATTTAACTACAGGAAGTTATATTAATGTTCCAGCACTACAATATATAGCACCACGAGACACATCAAGCAATAACTCTTCAAATCAGTTATTAGGTTTCCCATGTACAATAAGTGAGAATAAAACCACATGTCTTTCTGTTTTAATTCCTAATAATTCCGAAATTATGCTTCGTTGGTCGGATGTAAATAATTCAAATAACGATCATCATTTAGCCATTGATAACTTAACTATCGACTTTGGAATTGATTATAGTGACTGTTCATTATTACTTCCTATAAGCCTCATTGATTTTAAATGCATCTCCGAAGAAAAAGGATATAACCTTTACTGGGCAACGGCTAGCGAACATAATAGTAAAGATTTTGAGATACAGTATTCAACAGATGGCATAATATTTCACACCATTCAAAAAGTTGCTGCCCGTGGCGAATCCAATTCATATACCAGCTATAGTCAATTTATTGATAATAAATTTTCATCTCCCTTAGTTTACTTCCGATTAAAAATCAACGATAATAATGGCAGTTATACATACTCGCCAATAGTTTATATTCAAAACGATATTTTTGCTAACATCAGTATTACACCCAATCCAGTATCAAGTGGCGAAAATGTAAGCATTTATATGGATGAAAAAACAGATTATAACAATACAGAAATTACATTATACAATATTGCAGGAGAAAAAATACGACAAGATAAAATCGAGTCCATACATACAAGTATAAACACAAAAGAATTACCTGCAGGATTATATCAACTTAGAATAACAAACGCCTATCAAACTAAGAACTTTCGACTTATCATTCAATAAGGTTATATTTTTAACCACATGTAATCCACTTTAAATTTAACTAGCTAAATAATTAGCAATGTCTTATTTTAATTCGTAACTTAGCGTATCTATTAATCCCATCTTATATGAAAATTTTTTATACTACTTTTATTTTAAGTGCTTTTGTATTATTTAATATACATGCTCAAAACACCGAAACTCCAAAAAGAAAATGCTTATCGCCTACTTTCAATTCTAAATACGAAGAAGCATTTCAGCAAATGCTTGCCAAACATCAGCAGTTTGCTAACCAAAAAAGAACAAGTACTGTTTACACAATTCCTATTGTATTTCATGTGTTACATAGTGGTGTAGCTGTTAATTCTCCATCAGCAACTAGCGGACGAAACTTAAATGCGGCTCAAATAAACTCACAACTTACCATCTTAAATGAAGATTATCGTAAGTTAAACTCTAACTTTAATACTTATGTTACTCAATCTGGCTTTACATCCATTGCAGCCGACGTAGAGATTAATTTTTGTATGGCTCAAGTAGATCCATCAGGTAATGCAATGGCAGAGCCTGGCATTGATCGTATCAATGTATCATCTAAAGGTTGGACATCATAACCCTATACCATGTCATATATAGAATCTACTGTTAAACCAAACTCTATTTGGGATCCTACCAAATATTTTAATGTGTGGATTTTGGAATTTGGTGGTATGGATTATGGAACATTAGGTTATGCCCAATTTCCAACTGTTGCGGCGAGTGTAACTCCTATATCTGATATGGCAGGTTATGGCGGTAGTGCTAATACAGACGGCGTTGTGATAGATTATCATTATATTGGAAATACAGGAACAGCTACAAATTCTGCTCCTTATAACAAAGGTAGAACATTAGTTCACGAAGCTGGACACTGGCTTGGTTTATGGCATATTTGGGGAGATGATGGTTCCTCGTGCTCTGGAACAGATTATGTAACTGACACACCAAACCAAAGTGGTGAAAATTATACTTGCCCAAGTACTAATGGTGCAGTTGTTACCGATGCTTGTTCATCATCGTCGCCTGGCGTTAATTACCAAAATTATATGGATTATAGCGATGATAGATGTATGGCTATGTTTACAGCAGGACAAAAAGCGCGTATGCAAGCAGTAATGGCAAATTGTATCCGTCGTAATTCATTAGCAAGTAGCAACGTGTGTAACGCCGTAGGCTTAAAGGAAAACACTATGGATATTCAAGCAGAAATTTATCCAAATCCTGCAAAGGGCGAACTCCATATTGATTATTCATTAACCTCTTCACAAAACATTAACATTTCCATCATTAATACTCTAGGTCAAACACTAAAAGAACTCAATATTGAAAAATCAACCAATGGAAAATTAAAAATAGATGTTTCATCTATACAAGCTGGTGTATATTTTATTACTATAAAAACTAATACAAGTTCAAAAGTGAAACGAATTATTATTGAATAAAATAAACCATAAAAAAACAACCATTATGAAACTTCAAAACTTTCTTATTGCAATATGTTTAACAGGTGGCATTTATGCTCAAAAAAAAGTAGATATTAAACTTGAATTAAGAGATGGTAATTCTATCATAGGCACCACCACTTTAAATGATGTGGTGCTTAAAACAAATTATGGGCAATTAAATATCCCTATTCAAAACATTAATTCAGTACAAACTGGTATTGGAAGTAATAAAACCGTTAGTGACAAAGCTAATGGATATATGAAAATTTTAAATAACAACAACTCCGAAGATTTTAAAAAAGAGGCGTTTGAAAATTTACTAAAGCTCGACATTAGCGCTATTTCTGCTCTAACCGATTACCTTTCTAATCCCAAAAACATAACTTCAGAAGCCGAAATAGCCAGTGAATATACTATTGAAAATGCTTTAAGTGAATTAAAAAGTAAATACTTAGTTAGTGATGAAACTAAAACAGAAGATGTTGTTCTCATAGATGGAGAATATAGCATGGGCGGAACTTGGACATTTGAAAAACTAGATGTTAAAACTGAATATGGAGTTTTATCTATCCCTAAAGAAAAAATAAAAACAATGGATATCTCGTATAGCGAGATGAGTAGCACTGGAGAAATTGTATTAAAACTTAATGCCAATAAACACATTAGCGGTAATAAATCTGGTGGTTGGTTAAAAACAAACATTAATTTAAAATCAGGTGCTAAATTTACCATCACTGCAAATGGCGAAATTACATTAGCTAGTTTAAGCAATCAGAAATACAAACCTGATGGCACCTATACAACTGTTGAAGGGACTACCTATCCAGGTTATAGTAGTGCAGAAAACAATACCTATCCTATTTACGGGAACTTAGTTTTCAAAATTGGTGAAAATGGAGAAATGATAAAGGCTGGAGCCAAATACAATGGCACTGCCAAAAGCAATGGAGCTTTATACATTTCTATATACGAAACTGTATATAATCAAGCCAATACAGGTTCTTATACTGTAAAGATTAGTTTGAAATAACCTTACTTTAATTGTCTTAGGTACAATTGAATTGTATTTTCTAATCCAAAATAAAGGGCATCACTTATTAGTGCATGCCCTATTGAAACTTCATCAAGATACGGAACTTGATTTTTGAAATAAGCTAAGTTTTCGAGACTTAAATCGTGCCCTGCATTTACACCCAATCCTAAGGTATGTGCCAATGCAGCCGCTTTAATAAATGGTTGTATAATTTCTTCTTTACTTGTTGTATAAAGCCGAGCATACTCCTCGGTATAAAGTTCAATTCTATCGGTTCCAGTTTCTTTAGCGCCCTCTACCATTTTTTCGTTGGCATCTACAAATATAGAAGTTCTAATTCCAGCCTTCTTAAAAGTAGAAACAATGTCTTTTAAATAAGTTTTATGGGCTATTGTATCCCAACCATGATCGGAAGTAAGTTGCCCTTTTGAATCAGGTACTAATGTAACTTGATGTGGCTTCACCTCTAATACCAAATCCACAAACTTTTGTTCCTTTGGATTCCCTTCGATATTAAACTCCGTTGTAAGTATTGGTTTCAAATCATAAACATCTTGATAACGAATATGTCTTTCGTCGGGGCGTGGATGCACTGTAATACCTTGTGCGCCAAAACGCTCGGCATCTTTTGCAACTTGTAATAAATGAGGGGTGTTACCACCTCTTGAATTACGAAGTGTGGCAATCTTATTAATATTAACAGATAATTTTGTCATAATTAAAAATTATAAAAATCGAGTGGCTAATTGGGGCGTGGGAACTATACATTGTGTTTGTTTCCCAAACCATTTATAACGTCGTTTAGCAACACCATCATAAAACCAATCGCGTATAAATTTAGGAATTATTATAAAGGCATATAATAGTCTATAAAAACCTTTTAAATTTTTACAAACTCTTAAAATTGCCGTTGATTTCACATAAGCCTTATTAGCCTCAATCAACACAACACTCTCTATTATATTGGCATCTATTTTATAAAACGCTAACAAGTCTTTACCTATAGGCGACTGAAGCGCGGCAAAGTACATTTCTTTATGGCGCTCATGTCGTAAAATAAATTGAACCGATGAATTGCATAAATTACAATAACCATCAATCAATAAAATGGTTTTGTTTCTTAATATATCATTCATGTGTCCTTAGGGGTAGTTTTATCATTAGCCTAATACCCAAAGGTAAATAAAAAGATACAGAATATAATAGAATGTAAATTAATTATAGTTTTTGATATTCCCACTTAGGACTACCAGTTAATCCGCCTGGGCTATAATAATCAATAAAATGCAACTTGTAATAAATATCATCTCTGTCTCTAATTAAATAATTTACATGATATTTTATTGAATAGCTTGAACCTGAATACGATTTCCAATTATAACCAATAGCATCTACGTCTGTTTTTAAAGTATAATTAGGAATTTTATCATAGGTTATTTGTGTGAAGGCTGTTGAAGAATCTACAACTGCCGAAGTATTTGAACGATTGATTAGACAACCAGTTACTAAATACGGTTCTGTTGGATTATGAAAGATATGAGTGTATTGTGTAAATACTAAATCCCAAGTTTCTTTAGGTGGCTCTACTGTTATGGTGTTAGAAGTGCTAAATGACAAAAAGGTAAAATTAAAATTATCATCTTTATTAATTTGAAGTGTAACATCTCCATTACCATTTAATTCTGAAAAACGCACGGTATAAGAAGTAGCATCTACACTCTGAAATTGAATTTTTCGAAATCCTTGATGTGTACCAACTTCATTAAAACCTCTGTCAATAATGTACACTTCATTATTTCCTTGCCAATTTCCAATAGCGGTCGAATCAAAATCGCCATTTGGCAAATCCCATGTTTTATTAATAGCAAATCCAATTGTATCCGTTACTGCACTAAAATTTGTTTGATGTGTATTGTAAACAAACATAAATTTTGAAGTGTTTAAAACAATATGTGAACCATTTGTTCCACACTCAAAGCCCAAATCCCAAATTGATTTTAAATTTTGACCAACCACAGTATTTGTTTTTAAGTCGAAATAAATTTGCCATTTATAATTAGACTCTAAATTCACCGATGATGTAATTACATCGCCTGGGTCATGTTTTTCAATAGGCAATTCTTTTTTCTTGCATGAAAAAATAAAAACAAGTGCTGGTATTAGAATTAATATTTTTTTCATTTAGAATTCAAATTTATATCTAATTTCATAAAGTAGGTTCTTCCCATGCCAACTGCAATTGAATTTCCGGCAGAGGAATGTGCTGAGCCTGTACTAACACCACTAATGTTAGTTACATTAAACAAATTTTTAGCACCCAAACTAACTACTAATTTTCTACTCCAAAATGCTCTAGAGATAGAGCAATCTGCTGTGTGATAATCTTGCATAATAGTTTTTGTTAGCTCGTTTTGAGCATTTATTAAATAAGACGGTAATTTGCCAGTGTATTTATAAAAGATTGAAAAGGTCATATTTTGTTTTTTCCAATCATATAAAACATTACATCTACCTTCGGGAGAATAAGAAAATTCGTCGGCGCTATATTGCTGAGAAAGCTGATTATATCTACCAATATAAGCTCCTCCTACTGATACCTTTAGGTGCTTAATAGCATACTCGGTTAATAATTGCACGCCCATCGTTTGAAAATTATCAATATTAAAATAGCTGTATTGTGTTCCAGAAGACTGGGCTAACGAAATCATATTCTCAATATAATTGTAAAAACAACTCATCTCCACTTTTGAAGCTCTGTCGTTGTATGAGGCATTATAACTCATACTCAAATTAAAGTTATGAGACTGCTCAGCTTTTAGCTTATCATTTCCTCGAATGTTATGATTAATATCCACAAAATAAAAATACAATTCCTTTAAGGTTGGTGCCCTAAAACCTCTTGCATAAGAGAAACGTAAAGCGGCTGTTTTATTCTTTATTTCAGGAATATTGAATGAATATTTAATATTAAGCGAAGGAACTAAAGGTGCTTTATAAGCTGTATTATATATGGCTCTTAAGCCAGGGCGTATCACTAAAGAAGAAATTGGCTTATACTCAGCACTCGAAAAAATAGCATAATCACCTATCTCTTTTTGTTTATTTAAAATCTGATGTCCGATTGTGGTTTCATGGTTCACATCATAACCAATTTCAAAATTAATTTTCGCACTATCTTTTGTTCTACTAATACTTCCCCGCGTCATTATATTTTTAAAAATGCTTGTATCTTGATCGCTAGCACTTTCGGTTAAAATTTGATCGAGGGTAGTTAAATCTTTAAAATAGGTATTTTTAGTACGTTTAAAATAATTGTAGGCAGCCAATACATTAAGGTAATATTTTTTATTTAGGGCGCCATTTAAGTTAATAGAATTTGTAATTCTATTGGTTGTATAATAATCATCAAATGCCGTTTCATTATAAGGTAATCTTGGTTTTCCTCTATTTGTAACTTGCTCATAAAAATAATCGCCAGAGTAACTAAGTTTTAATTTTTTAAAATAATGGCCATAAAATAAGTTACCAAAATATTGTTCTTTAGGTTTCCAGTTCATATAGCGCATGCTGTCGGCTGGCCTCACTTGTTCTACATGAAATGGTTTGTCAATTTTTCTCCATCCGTCAAAATAATTTCGCCCTCCAGATAAGGTAATGATATCTTTGTTTTTCTTGTATCCAATCTTTCCATTAAAATTATACTGACCTATACTTTCGTAATAATTATTAGATGAAAACGAGAAGGTTTCTTTTTGAGTTTTTTTGGTAATGATATTAATTGTACCACCTAAGGCATCTGTACCATAATTAACCGACAAAGGACCTTCGATTACTTCAATACGCTCAACATTATTCATATTAATTTGAGACAAATCAATATTACCATTTAATCGCCCTGTAACTGGCACACCATCAATCAATATTTTTACATTTTGTCCGCTTACACCTTGCAAACTCATACTACTTCCCAAAATATTATCTTGTGATAATCTAATATTTAATTCGTTAGTTAATACATCTCTTAAATTAACAGCACCCATGGCCTCAATTTTTTTACTATCAATAATCTTTATTTTATGTACTGCTTTTTCAGGGCTATTGGGTGCGTATTGTGCAGTAACAACTACTTCATTTAGTATGGTTTTTTCTGGTATTAAATAAATTGTACGATCGCTTAATTTATCTAACGAAAACAACATTTTTTGGTATCCAATGTATGATATTTTTACCTCGAAAGTAGAATTAGGATTTGTGAAAGATGAGATAAGTACTTTTCCAGCCGTATCAGTTAAAAATAATTTTTCTGTATTTGATTTCACATCCCTTACAAATACATGAGCCGCTGGGATAGGTTGATTATCTTCTTTTGAAAAAACACTGATAGTTTGTGCATTAACCCATAAAGAACTTATAAAAAATAACAGCGAAAAAATGTGTTGTTTCTTTATGGAAAAAAAATATGTGCGATGTGTTTCCAAAATTTTATAATAATGCTTGAATGATAATGGCAACTACGGGTGGTAAAAAACCTGCTGCAATTAGCCATTTTCCTCTACCTGTAATACCATGTTTTCCTTTTAAAATAAATAGTCCTGTAATATTAATAACAATTAATAACACGGCAAAAATATCTGATGCCCACTTCCACCCTTTTAAACTATTACGGTGCAACACGTTAGATTGATAGAAAACAGGACGCTTTGATACTTGCTCGTAGATTGCTTCTTTTTTATCTAAATATACATGTAATGAAGCATCTTTGTAATAAATTTTTACTTGATTACTTGTAGGAAAGTCAAAAACTTTATAGTCCGACTCTCCTACAAGTTTACCAAATTCTTTAATTTGCTCGGCATTAATATCTTCTTTTGTAAATGTTTTTGGAAGTGTCACCGTTTTTTTATGTAAAATAAAATCCGGATTCCAATCATCTACATGGTTTAATGCAATACCTGAAATACAATAAATCAGAATTAAGGTTGAAAAAAAATAACCTAAATCGCGATGAGTAGCAACATTTAGCCTTCTGATTTTTTTAATATCCCACTTGGCCATTTTTTTACTTAATAGCTACAGTAGAATTAATTTTATTAACGTATTCAGCTGTAATGTCTATTACCCATTGGTCAATATTTTTATCAGGTAATATAGCATCTGGTCGATAAGCAACTCTCTCTTTACTATTTTTTACTTTATTTACACCACCACCAATTATATTTATTTGAAATTCCTCATCATGAGCAACTAATACTGGAATAACAATTGCTTTAGATTTCTTTTCTAATACCTTATTCACAGCCTCGGTTGTTTTATCTGGATTATAATGTGCAATATGTCCACACCATCCATAAGAATGTTCGCCAATACCAGCTTCACTCTTTACATATTCACCTACATTATTAAATAATTCAATCCATTCCTTTTCATAGGTTTCATCACCATATCCAATTAACACAATTCCTTCATTAGCTGGATCTTTTGATAAATCTTTCACACGACGTAATACGTTTTTCTTTAAAATATCTGTAAAATCCAAATTAGGCGTAATGTAAGTCTTTGCCTTAGGTGTATAACACTCTATCTTTTCAATTTTAAGCATTTCTTTAGATTGAGGATCTTCTTTTTGACCAATAATTGTTGGAATATCATCAAAGGTATGAGGACTAACCGTTAAAAACATTGGAACTATAATAATATCAGTATAACCTTCTGCATCAAACTCTTTTAGTCTTGTAGCAATAGATGGCTCTGTATATTCCATGTGCGCTGTTTTAGTACCTTTTATTTTTCCGTCTGCTAATATGCGCTCTTTTACACCATCTTCCATGCTCATTAAAGCTTTTCGCCATGTTTCTGAACGTGATCCATGATTTACAAAAAGCACACCAACTTTTTTCTCAACGGCTGCTGTTTCTTCTGTTGTACTTGCTTCTTCTTTTGAACCACAGGCACTAAATATTACAGCACTAAAACTTAATGCTACTAAAACTACTAATGATTTTAACGAATTGATTGTCATAATTAATTGATAGGTTGATGATTTTAATAAAATTTAAAATTAGTTAACGATTAATTTCTGTTGAATAAGTTGCCCATCTACGTTTACAGATACAACATAAACTCCAGCACTTAATTGGCTTGTAGAGATTAGTTGTGTGTGCATACCGATGGTGTTATTTAAAGACTCTGTAAGTATCACACGACCTGATAAATCCATAACTGATAACACAGCACTATTAAATTCTTTCTCAAAATTGTATAACAATGTAACTTGTGCTTGATTAGAAGGATTTGGATAAAGAGCAGTGGTAGCCAAAGTTAAGTGCTCATTTTCTTTAATACCTACTGCACTTACTTTTTCTTTAGAAAAAATGTAATTACCAGTTGAAGCACCTCCAAATCCAGTAAATATTAACTTCCAAATATCACCTTGTTTACTCTTTACAAAATAAACAGTATCGGTTGTTAATTTCCAAGATGAAGCATAGGCTTTCCAATCGTAACCAATGATATTAATATCTGTACCAAATGTATGTGCCGACCAATTATTGTAGGTGCTAGGATTCGTTACATCATCAGCTTGAGCTACATCTACACCTTTATTAGCTAACACACCCGATACAGTATATGGCGTAGGTATAAATGCGGTGTATTGAGTAAATAATAAATCCCAATTAGCTGATGCCACTGGCTCACGGTTTAACTCCATATTGGTTTGAAGAGAATAATAAGCGAAATTTTTACCCGAATAAGTAGATTTTAATAAAAATTTAGTTTGTAAATTATTACCATCTAAATCGGCGTATTTAAAATTATAACCACCACCTGCAACATTAATAATCCATAATTTTTTGTACGAACCATTAGATAATTTAATAACGAATAATGAGTCGCCAGTAATAATATGAGTAACCGAATTATAAACACCCCAACCTACATCGTTAGGATTTGAAGTTACCATACCTTGATCAAAAGCACCCATAGCCCATGATGTTTCGCTATTATATTTAGGTGTCCAAGTTGAAATTCCAGTAGTATCTACTGTTGCCCATGCCGATGTGTCTGCTGACGGATAAGTCCAAAGCATTGTTCCTGTAATAGAGTTAATATGAATAGAGGTACCATAACCACCTGCCACATCAAAGGCAATATCCCAATTATTTTTAGGTGCCGAACCTTGTTCGTCGTTTTGTAAACTATACCATTTTTGGTTTGCATACATTGCACCAATTGAAACGGTATCAATAATAATTTGTGCTTTTGAGCCTAATAAGGCTAACACTGCGATTGAAGTAAGTATAATTTTTTTCATAATGATTTGTTATTTAGAATAATTCTAAGTTGAATTATTGCGGTACAAAACTATCATTCTTTACAAAGTAGCACAATACCATAAAAATGGTATGAAAATTTGATCTTAAGAAAGGGAAAAAAATCAGCTCAGAACAGAGGTGTTGTATGAAGTGTTAATCTTTAAAATTCTCTTACACTCATTTACATAAAGATAAGCATAATTTGCTTCATTTTTATAGAATGAATACTATAAAAAAGCCGTAAACCCCTAGCGACTAATGATGAGTTTTTTATGAAGGCAACCATGTGGCATACTAAGTTGCATCATGTAATTGCCATTTGCTAAGTGAGCGGTATTAATTAGTGTAGGGCTTTGATTACCAACCTGCTCTTACACACTATGCCCAGCCATGCAAGTATAAAAATGAGCCTTTTCATTTAATTACTTTTCATATAAAATGCGCCATCGGTTAGAGGAAGCGTGTAACTAGGATTTGTACTTAAAGTCATAACAGCAGAAAATGTACCAGCGTATGTGCGATTTATTTTATCATAAGTTGTAATATTAATAGTGCCTGTTTTAGATACATAAGTTGAGTTGGGATTACTATAATTTCCAAAATTTAACACAAAACGATTGTTTTCATTAACATTTGTAGAATCGTGCGTAAAGGTGCCCGTGGAGTTAACCTTTAATGTAAAACCTCCAGATATTGTATCTGAAGAAGGACCATAGCCATTAATCATCAAAAGTGTATCTCCAGTTGGAAGATCAAAATTTTGACCATAAACATTAGCTAATGAATAGGATGTATTACCAATTTTAAATGAATAATAATCTTGTTGTAAATTATTTTGAGTATTTGAAACAGGGCTTGGATTGCTTGTTTTATTCTTATTACATGAAATAAATATAATAAGCAATAGGCTGAAGTATAATGTATTTTTTTTCATGGTGTTTATTCTAAATATAAGTTAACTTTATTTACTTTTCTTTCGTTTAATGGTTCCCAAGTACTTCCACTATCACATTCGCAACTTACTGTGTAGGCTCTATTCCTTTTCGACCGAAAGGAAAGTGAATATCTACCTTCACTATCAGTGGTTGTATGTGTGCCCTCCGGCTGTGTATCACTACCTATAGTCCAATATATTTTAACATCTACATTAGCAACAGGTATATTGTGCTTAGAATACACAACACCTGATACATCGGTGTTTTTACACGAACAAAATAAAAATATAACCAAACCAATTAGTAAAAAGTTTCTTTTCATGGTTTTATTCTTTATCTATTTTTTTATTACCAAAATTAAACGCATACCCCAACGAAAGTCTTATATCGGGAATAGGCTCGTAGTCCTCATAACTTCTATATTCTTTATATAGCTTCATGCCTCCTATTAGCAAATCTACAAAAAAAGAATGATGTTTACTAATATTATAACTATAACCTGATAATATAAAAAAATTGGTTTGAGGATTCGTATGGCTTTTATCAAGCTCACCATTCACATAGTAATTTTGAGGGGTTAAATACCTAGCTCCCATGGCAAAGTGAAATCTTGATTTTTTAGTTGGTAGCGTTTGAATACCTAAAAATGCGGCGTAATGAGTTAAGGATTTATAATACTCTGTTTTAGTTGGAGCATACATCATATTAACTTGTGTGTATATTAATTTATACTGAAAGCTATAATAAAATTCAAAACTGGGATTAATAAAATTTAAAGTGCCAACGCCAAGACCAATCTCATTATTTTGCGATTTTAACTTTAAACACACAAATAGTAATAGTATATAAATTTTAATTTTCATACTTCATCTTTAAAACCCTCTTACACTCATTTACATAAAAATAAGCATAATTTGCTTCATTTTTATAAAATAATCAAAAAAAGCCATCCCTCAAGTTCTCGTTGATTTTATTAAATTTGTGAGAATAAAAAAATGGTATGAGTCCTAAAATTTTAATTATAGAAGACGAAATTTCGTTGCAAGAAACCCTAAAACTAAACTTAGAGTTTGAGCAATACGAAGTAAAAGCCGTAGGCTCATGGCAAGAGGCACAACATACCTTACAGCATTTTGTTCCCCATTTATTATTGCTCGATATTATGCTCCCTGATGTAGATGGCATTGAAATTTACAAACAGTTACGAGCCAAAAATTATACTTTTCCTATTATCTTTTTAACTGCCAAAAGCCACATTAAAGATAAAATAGAAGGGCTAAAATTGGGCGCCGACGATTACATTACCAAACCATTTGAGTTAGAAGAGCTTTTATTAAGAGTATCAAATGTGCTTAAGCGTCAATCGTTCTCCGAAAAAGACTTGGCTACCTTAAGTTTTAATAACTGCGAAATTAATTTTATTACTTTCGAAATTAAAACCATCAATGGCAAAACCGAAACCTTGCCCAAACGAGAAATAGCCCTTTTAAAATTGCTCACCGATAAAGAAAACGAAGTGGTATCGAGAGATAAAATTTTAGAAAAGCTATGGACAAAAGATGAAAACCCATCATCAAGAACCATCGACAATTACATCTTAAATTTCAGAAAATTATTTGAAGTAAACCCCAAAGATCCCAAGCACTTTCATTCCATACGCGGAGTAGGCTATAAATTTATAGCTTAGTTTTACACTTTTTGAAAACGCTTCATGGGTTTCCCATTTACAGTGATGGTTTCTTCAAACATGTGTTTATACCAAATGTAATTATGATTTAGGTCAAAGATGTTTAGTAATTTTTTATCAAGGCGATGAAAAAAATTGTTGCATAGCTTTGCCTATGGAACAATTTTTTGAAAATGTATTGATGAAAAAGAACAAGCAGATTGGACTAAATGATAGTTACATTTGGTATTATGTCTCACCCACAGGTTTTGCCCTTCGGGTTGATAGAGTGCTTTGTAAACAGGATTAGACGGTTATGTAAAGTAACTATTTTATTAATTCTATCTTTATTGCAATTGAACTATTAGAGAATCATAACCGCTTTGACACATTTCAAATTCTTTCGTTATCTGAATGATATTGGTATTTATTAGATATGGATTAAATGTATATTTAAATGTTGCTGATATTGTATTTTTTCCCTCGAAAGGATAACCAAATCCTGAATAATTGTTACAATAAAACAAAGTATATTCAGAGAATGGACCAGCAAGTTTAGACCAATTACCAGATGAATTAGGTGTTGCTAAATTGAAATAATATAATGTATCTAAATTATTGAAGGGAGTTGAAGCTTTCACCTTTACAAAAAAATTAACCTTAGGACTTGCCTGTATAGTTCCTATCTCTTTTTTATGTTCAGGTTCATCTTTTAAATCTAAACCAAAAGCATATATTATACCATTACCAATTGAAAGTGAAACACCTTCTGTATTAGCTAATGGTAATGTTATACTGAAATAGCCATTGTTATCAGTATTACCAGTTCCGATTTCACCACCTGATGGCTGGGAAAGCCAATTGCTACTTTGTCCTTGATAAAACCATAATGGTTTGTTTTTGTATGGTAAATTACAAGTTTCCATAATTCTACCTGTAAAAGTAACTTTAAGAGGCTCTGCTTCCTTTCTGCATTTTTTAGAACAACCTGAAAATAATATAATAACGCAAAGCGTTATTATATTAAGATAATTAATTCTTTTCATACAATTATGATTACAGTTAAACGAATATATAAAATTTTTTGAGTTAAAAAATTGTAGTAATAGTTTTACACTTTTTGAAAACGCTTCATGGGTTTTCCATTTACTGTGATGGTTTCTTCAAACATGTGTTTAGGTCTCACCCACAGGTTTTGTCCTTCGGGTTGATAGAGTGCTTTGTAAACTACCATTTCCTCTAATGTTTCGCTGTGCTTGGCTACGCCTATTACTTCGTAATGCTTGCCTTTGTAGTGCTGATATAATCCTAATTCCATTAGCTTGTATGATCGATAACAATGACCCATTGGTTATTTATTTTTTTCCAAAGTAGTGTAAAATAGCCTCCTACTGGCTTTTCTCTACTCAGCTCCCACTTACCAATAATATAAATAACGTTCTCAGAAAATTGTTGATTGCTTAAAATTGTAAATTTTAATTCGCCCATCGAGGCTTTATTAGGATAACTTTTTTTATAATTAGTAAGCGTTGCTTGCCAACCATAGGTAATGCCTTTGCTACCTATAAATTGTAGGCTATCGCTTTTCCAATAGGTAGTCATAAAACCATCAATATCGGCACGGTTCCAGCAGGCTTCTTGCTGGTGCATAAGAGCTTCTACCTTTTGCTGGTCGGGGCTTTGAGCCTGCACAGTATAGTAGCTTAATAATAGGGTAAAAAACAGATATAGTTTGCTCATATTTTTCATAAAAATATTATTGTATAAAGATAAAAAAATATAGTACCTTTGTTGACCGTTCTTTAAAATTACTTATTAAGAAAAGCCGAGGGACACGCCCAATGAAGCTTTACCAACCCTATAGTAAATAAATATTTTTTTATAGAAGGTGGGAATTCGTTCCGAGTACATCGGAAAAATAAGTCAGAATAATATTTAGAAATTACAATTTATATGTTATCCCTTCTGACAAAACAACACAGAAGGGATTTTTTTATTTATATATGAGCACAATACAACAAGAATTAGAAAAACGCATATTGGTGATTGATGGTGCCATGGGCACTCAAATACAACAATATAAACTCGAGGAAAAAGATTATAGAGGGAAACGCTTTGCCAACTGGCCTGTAGATGTAAAAGGAAATAATGATTTATTATCCATTACAAAACCAGAAATTATAAAAACCATCCATAAAGAATATTTAAAAGCAGGAGCCGATATTATTGAAACCAACACATTTAGTGGCACCACCATTGCCATGGCCGATTATGAGATGCAGGACTTGGTGTATGAACTCAACTATGAATCGGCTAAAATTGCCAAAGAAGCCATTGCTGAGTTTTATAAAGAATTTCCGGAGCAAGCCACTACCAAAAAATTTGTAGCTGGAGCCATTGGTCCTACTAACCGAACCTTATCTTTATCGCCCAATGTAAACGACCCAGGTTTTAGAGCCATTACCTTTGATGAATTAGTAGCTGCTTACAAAGAACAAGTAAAAGGATTAATAGATGGCGGAGCTGATATTTTATTAATAGAAACTATTTTTGATACCCTAAATGCCAAAGCGGCCTTATTTGCCATACAAGAACATGGCAAAGAAATAAATCGCAAAATGCCTGTAATGGTATCTGGTACCATTACCGATGCTAGTGGTCGTACCTTATCGGGGCAAACAACCGAGGCCTTTTTAAATTCAGTGTCGCATGTTGATTTATTAAGTATTGGTTTAAATTGTGCTTTAGGTGCAAAAGATATGCGACCTTATTTAGAGGAGTTATCTAACAAAGCCCCATTTTTTATTAGTGCTTATCCTAATGCGGGTTTACCCAATCAGTTTGGCGAATACGACCAAGATGCTCACGAGATGGGGCATCAAATAGAAGATTTTTTAAAAGCAGGATTTATAAATATTGTAGGTGGTTGTTGTGGAACCTCGCCAGCACACATTAAACGCATTGCCGAAATTGCAAAAAATTTTAAGCCACGCCAAAAACCTCAACCAGATACATTAATGCACTTGAGTGGTTTAGAGCCTGTAACACTACGCCCCGACAGTAATTTTATGAATGTGGGAGAACGTACTAATGTAACGGGTTCAAAAAAATTCTTACGCCTTATCAATGAACAAAAATTTGAAGAAGCACTTTCTATAGCACGCGAACAAGTAGAAGGTGGTGCACAAGTAATTGATGTTAATATGGACGAAGGAATGTTAGATGGCGCTAAAACCATGACCACCTTTCTTAATTTAATTGCTTCTGAGCCCGATATTTCGAAAGTACCCATTATGATAGATTCTAGTAAATGGGAAGTAATAGAAGCTGGATTAAAATGTGTGCAAGGCAAAGCCATTGTTAATTCCATTTCATTAAAAGAAGGCGAAGCAGCCTTTATTGAACATGCTGCTAAAATAAAACAATACGGCGCCGCTGTTATTGTAATGGCATTTGACGAAGAAGGACAAGCTGATACTTACCAACGAAGAATAGATATATGTAAGCGTGCTTATGATATTTTAGTTCACAAAGTACACTTTACACCACAAGACATCATCTTTGATCCAAATATTTTTCCGGTAGCAACGGGTATGGAAGAACATCGCTTAAATGCCCTCGATTTTTTTAATGCTACCAAATGGATAAAAGAAAACTTACCACATGCCAAAGTAAGCGGCGGTGTAAGTAATGTATCGTTTTCATTTAGAGGCAATGATGTAGTGCGCGAGGCCATACATTCGGCTTTCTTATTTCATGCTATTAAAAACGGCATGGATATGGGTATCGTTAATCCATCTCAACTCGTTGTTTATGACAGCATCGATAAAGAACTTTTAGAACATGTAGAAGATGTATTGTTAAATCGCCGTGATGATGCCACCGAGCGATTAATTACACTAGCCGAAAAACTAAAAGGCACGAGTAACGAAAAAGCAGAAAAAGACGAAGCCTGGAGAAAAGGCACAGTAAACGAACGATTAACACACGCCTTAGTAAAGGGTATTGTAGAGTATATTGAAGAAGATGTAGAGGAATGTCGTAAAACAGCCGCAAAAACTTTAGATGTAATTGAAGGGCCATTAATGGACGGAATGAACGTTGTGGGCGATTTATTTGGCGCTGGTAAAATGTTTTTACCACAAGTTGTAAAAAGTGCCCGAGTAATGAAAAAAGCAGTAGCCTACTTATTACCATTTTTAGAAGAAGAAAAAGCAAAAACGGGCGTTACACAAAAAAATAACGGAAAAATATTGTTGGCTACTGTAAAAGGCGATGTACATGATATTGGCAAAAACATTGTAGGAGTGGTGTTGGCTTGTAATAATTACGAAATTATTGATTTAGGCGTGATGGTATCTTGCGATAAAATATTAGAACAAGCTCGTCATCACAATGTGGATATTATTGGATTAAGCGGATTAATTACCCCATCATTAGATGAAATGGTACATGTGGCTAAAGAAATGGAGCGCTTAGGTTTTAAAACGCCTTTATTAATTGGCGGCGCTACTACATCAAGAGTTCACACCGCTGTAAAGATTGATAAAAATTATTCGGGACCAGTTATTCATGTAAACGATGCTAGTAAATCGGTACCCGTTGCTAGCAACTTAATTTCAAACGAACTGAGAAAAGGTTTTATGTTGGAAATTGAGAAAGATTATGAGCGCATTCGCGAACAAAATAAAAATGCTCAATCACAAAATAAATTTATTTCGCTAGCCGAAGCTCAAGCCAATAAATACCCAATAGATTGGGAACGTACCTCAATTACCAAACCTACATTTATTGGTACCAAAGTTTTTACCGATTACGATATTAGCGAAATAACACAATATATTGACTGGACACCATTCTTTCACAGTTGGGAATTAAAAGGTTCTTATCCTAAAATTTTTGAAAACGAAAATCATGGCAAAGAGGCCAAAAAATTATTTGATGATGCCCAACACATGCTTCAACAAATCATTAAAAACAAATGGTTAAGTGCCAGAGCGGTTATAGGTTTTTATCCAGCTAATAGCATTGGCGATGACATTGCAGTGTATAACGAAACAGGAAAACAAACTCATACATTTCACACCATTCGCCAACAAACTAAAAAACCAGCTGGGCAATACAATGTAGCCTTATCCGATTTCATCAAACCATCTCAAGACAATCAATTGCCAAGCGATTACATTGGCGCATTTGCGGTAAGCACTGGTTTTGGAATAGATGAGCAAATTGAAGTATTTAGAAAAGACTTTGACGATTACAGTGTGATTATGCTAAAAGCATTAGCCGACCGCTTAGCCGAAGCATTTGCCGAATTAATGCACAAACGTGTTCGTAAAGAATTTTGGGGATTTGCAAAAGATGAAAACCTCAGCAATGATGAATTAATAAAAGAAGAATACATTGGCATTCGTCCAGCGCCTGGTTATCCGGCGCAACCCGACCACACCGAGAAAAATACCATTTGGAATTTACTAAAGGTAGAAGAAAATACAGGTATTCAACTCACCGAAGGTTTAGCGATGGTGCCTACCGCAGCGGTAAGTGGTTTATATTTCTCGCATCCTAATGCACATTATTTTGGAGTTGGAAAAATTAATAAAGAGCAATTAGAAGATTACGCCAAACGTAAACAAATGGATATTGATGTAATGGAACGTTGGCTAAGTAGTGCCTTGAATTATTAAAGCAACTAAATTCCAAGTTCTTTAGCTTGCTGAGAAGATTTACTTGGATTCCAACTATCCTCATAAGATTTCTTAAAGAAGAACTCTTGCACATAAGCTATGGAGCGAACAAATCTTAAATAAAAACCAAAATAAAAAACCATACAAGGTAAATAAGGTAAGAAATAGTAAACTGGCGCATTTTTACGATTTCTAAACAAAGAGAAAATTAAGAACTTAAGGAAGTTGTTGGTAGTATAAAGTAAGATATTAAATGGGAATATAAATCCTAACAAAGATGTGTAATTGATAACCATATCAAATAAATAAATCCACCATTTAATGTTTAGTATAATATTGTAGGTAATGTTTTCTGCACTCGATACAAAATTTGAGAATCGAAAAGTAGCATTGGGATAAAATACATCTTTATGTTTCCTTACACGAAATCGAATAATTGATTTATCCCATCTTAATCTTTGCTTAACTAATTTTTTAAAGGTACTTGGTACACTTGTTTGACATACAGCCTCTGGTTCAAATTTAATAAGATAGCCCAGCTTTCTTAATTTCACGGTTATATCGCCATCTAATCCAGGTCCAATATCCCAACCACCTACTCTATCTAAAGCCTCTCTTTTAAAAGCTCCAAATGCTCCAGACACTAAACGATAAATACCCAATGAACTAGAAGTAATACGACCTACCGAAATGGTATCAGAATACTCAATAGCTTGTAGAGTAGCACATAAACTTTCTTTATAATTTCTTACTAAAATATTCCCACCCACAGCGCCTACATTTTCTTCTAAGTAAAAAGGAATAATAATTTTTTCAATGGCATCATTATCATAACTACAATCAGCATCTAAATGAACAACAATACTTCCTTTTGAAAAACGATAACCTAAGTTGGCAGCAGAGGCTTTTCCTCCACGAACATCGTTACGTAAAAACAAATCAATTAATCCATTTCTTTGTAAGCTTTTACAAATTTGTTCAGTATCGTCATCCGAACCATCATCTATAACAATAAATTCAAAATTTTGATAGGTTTGTTCCTTTAAGGAATTTACCAGTTTAAAGATGTGCTTTCCCTCATTTTTTCCAGGAACAATAATTGAAACAAATGGTCTTTCAATAAATAATCTTCTGCGAGCATTTGCATACAATTCATTGCGTTTTTTTTCACGTAATTTCCAAACTAATAAAACGGCTAACTCAAAAATAAAGAAGCGTGCAAATTCAAAAAACACAAAGAACCAAAAAATTCGAATGAGTTTTGTAGGACCAACCTCAGTTATATAATTAAAAAAATTATCTAAGGCTTCTATCATGCTTTTTCAACCAAATCTTTAATAATATTTTGGATTTGTTTGTCGAAACTTACTTCCTTACTAATAGATGCCACATGAGTTGCTATTTCAAGTTGAAAACGGTCAAAATTATTCATAACCAATTCTTCAATCATATCGGTAATTTTCATAACCATAAAATTAGAATTCTCTAATGTTTCATCATTGATACACACAGAAATAACCGATGGATTATTGATGCAAATAAAATCAGCAGGTGTAATATTAGATCGAATCATCGCTACAAACTCCGACAATAATGATTTTTCTTTTGAGCGCCCTATTGCACGATATAAATCAAAGATATTAGTAAAATAAAACACAACTATATTTGAATTTAAACTAGCATTAGCTTTCATACGCTCCTGTTCATAATGCATCATCGTAGCAAACATCTTGGTATTTAATGTCCCTACAACCTCATCACTTAAAGCATAATCAGATGAAGCAATTCCGCTTAGGGCTGAAGTTCTACCTTTTTTAGTTAATTTATATACATTAATATTTTTCGACACTAAAAATTGTACATCTGTATCAGTTGCACATTGAATACATTTAGCCTTTACTGTATAATCTTGAAACACTTCATTGCAATTTTGACAGTGATTGATAATTGAAGGTTTATCATAATCCACACCAATGTGTCTTAAATTCTTAGTGCATTTTGGACAATTTAAAACAGTATCTATATTATTTTTAAAATCACTTATTGCACCAATGTATCCACAAGGGAAGTGATGAACTAAATCCTCCGAACGCATATTAGCCGAATTACAATTAGGGCAAATTTCTCTATAAGATAAATGTCCGCCTTTGCAATTACTACATAAATAAACTCTGTCGTAAAAGTCTGGCCAAATTAAATTTTCTTTTTCAGCCCATTCTAATATTTCTAAAACTTTCGCTTCTTCAAAAGCATCATAATTAACCGAAACTATCGGGTAACTATAACCAATTGAAGAATTCATATCAGCATGTGGTTTCAAATTGTTTACACCTCTTGTAAACATAAAATTTAAAACCTTTTTAAATATTTGAATCTCAATAGAACTTGATGCCGATTGTTCTAGTTGCGTTATACGCATCTGAATTTGATTAATATCGTTAATAGTTTCTGGAATCTGTTCAAATGAAACGACTGAACCATCTGTTAATTCCTTGATATATGGATCATCATTATCTCTATTATTAATTAAAAAAATAGGCTTTAAATAGAATTCAATTTTAGAGTGTGATCTAAATTTTTTAATAATAATTCGTGTAAAATCAACGTCTCTAGCATCTAATATGATAGCATCATAATTTTCATATTGCTCTATCATAAGCGAACTAAATGATTCAATAAAATAAAATGATTTATTGAAAAATGTAATCACATTATCTTTAAATTCAATTTTGTCTTTTGCTATTTTATTAATCATATTTTAATTGAATTTTAATTTAGAAATATCTACACTCATTTTATAAAACGTTTTCCACTTCACAAATTCTGCCGAATCTTTAGGATAAATATCACCAGCTATACTTCGGGTGGTAGGCTCATATTTTTTCTGAAATTCTTCAGGTAAAGTATAAGTGGCAATATAAAATCGTTTAAGAACTCCTACAGATGTAGTACCATCAGGAAAAGTTACATTAAATTCATCGCCAACTTTAAAATATCTTAAGTCTTCTTGCTCAAAAAAAGCTTTGATATAAGCTGGATGAGATTGATGTATGGAAATAATATCTTCTGTTTTCAAAACAGTTTCAAAATCATGGGCATAAATTCTAGTTGCAATTCCATTTACAGGTGATTTAAAATATTTTGGTTCCGTTAATAACTCTTCGCTAAACAATAGTTTTTGAGAATCATCCATATTACTACCGCCTCCGCCTGTTGATGAATAAATTCGTGGCGACTTATATGTAGCCGAATTAACTTGCGGACCCAATGTTTTAATTAAACCATATAATTCGTTATTTTCTTTCTGTAATTTTTTATTGAGAGTTTCTAATTTTAAAATTTCATTTTGAACATAATCTAATCTTGTTTTTGGCAAAACATCTAGTATAACTTCATTTGTCAATCGTTTAATCTCACTTTTAAAAGTAGTTATTAAGCCTTCGTTTTCGGCAATATCTATATTATTTAAGGCGATTTTTTTCTTTATAGAAAAGATTTCTTTTACCCACCAATCGTCTTTTTTGTCTCCTACTATTGAACCAATACTTATAGATTGCGAAGCACTATTACCATTAATATCATCATCTCTATCCAAAGCATAAGAAAACAAAGTATCATTAACTTGTATGCTATCTCCTTCATGAACTTTAAAATTAATAATGCGAGCATCATCTGTTAATCTAATTTTGGTACTTTCAATAATGACATGCCCATACGCATTTATATATGCAAATTTGAATAAAAAGTAATATGCTAAAAATAGCAAGAACAATCCTAATAAGCATAGATATAAAATTCTATCCCAGTTACGTTGTTTCTTTTTTTTAACTTTCTCGTTTACAACTCTAATTAATGATTTATTTCTTTGAAAATTTATACTTTTCATTTATTTGTCATCTTCATTTTTTATTTGAATACTTTGCTTATCAAATTGAATAAGATCATCTAAATCATGATAAGCTTTCTTCGTAATTTTTATTTTCTCAAACATGGTCTCCATCTCCGTTCTATTCTTAAAGTCTTTCGTTCTAAATGCTAAAACACATTTATCACCTAGCAATTGCACTTCTTCAATCAATTTCTTATTTAAAAATTCTATATCTACATTCTCATAAGCCATCAGATAAATCAAATTACAAACACTATTAATTTCTTTTAGTACATTTTCTGGGTAATTTAAAGGAATGGAAACAGATAACTCTAAATGATTAGCATCTGTAAATTGCTTAGCCTCTTTTAATAATTGTAGATACAAGTTAAAGTGCTTTTCTTTATCCTCTTTAAATCCTTCTAGTGTATGAGGTTCAATATCTAAATGAATTCCTTTTACTAATTTTAATTCAGTATTCATTTTAAGTGTATCTAAATATCCCTTTATTCCATTAAATAATAATTTATTACTTCCAATCATTAAATGAATTGGGCTTGTATATTGCTGACGAATAAATTCATTTAATTGCAATAAATAACTCTTTGTAGGATGGTATGAGATAAGTAAAGGATTAAACTCATTAACCTTGCAAAATTCAGAAATAACAGTTTGAGTATGATTCTTAAAAGCGTCACTCCAAATATAAATTGCCTTAAAGGGTGGATTTGTTGAAGCAATATCTAAGTTTGTTAAGTTTAATGGCTGTGTAAAATCAATAATATTAACGTTAGGAAACTTAGATTTTATATTAATCAATACCTTATATAGTTCTTGTTTTAAATCCAACAATTCTATGGCATTACTCCAAAAATCATCTAATATAAATAATGCCGTGTTAGGATTAAATTCCACATCTCCTAGTTTTTGTTTCACGTCTTCTGTTCTTAGTAACTCTATATACACCAAGCGTTTATGATATAAATTTTTAAATTGTTTTAATTTATACTGATATTCATAGTATAAATTGAGCAGAAAGCTCTGCGAGTTAACTGTTCGATTAGGGGCTTGAAAATTATTAATTTGTTGCTGTAGGAAATAATATTCTTTTTTATCCTTTTGATTTAAGGTTAATGGTGCCGATAAATTAAATCCAACCGAAACATAAGATCTATCGGGCAGAGTCTGATTATACACATCATAATAACTATATCTAGTATAAGCCTTTAAACTCATTTCTTTAAAATAAGAACTTTGATATTTCGCAATTTTCGCATAACTTAATGTGTCATTTTGAATGCTATCATGTAACAAACAATGTTGAATTAATTTTTGAACATTAATATCAAGGATTGGTAAATCAACATCATTTAAATGTCCTTGTCTTGTTCCAGCATCATTATAATTTTTATAAATATTATATTGAGCATTAATGTCCGTTGTGTTTTGAATTACTTTTAAATAATTGTCTTTTGTAATGTGTTTAATTGTCCATAATTGCTCTATAATCCGAGATTGCTCGGTGTTTAAGTTTTGACGATGATTTAAAATCAATAACTTCTTATTATTAAAATATCTTATAATCTCTTCGGTTTGAGATGCTTGAAAGGCTTCCAAATTTTCTCTCATTTGTTTTTTTAAAAGCATCTCACGTTCAAGCTTTAATAATTTCAATTTTTGCTTATATTCAAACAAGCCATTATTTAATAAGTCCCAATCAATACCGGCAATGGCTCTTCTTTTAAAAACCACTATTTCCTCTGGGTCAACTAAAGGTGCTTTTAAGTTCTCTTGATAAGCTAATGTAAAGCGTACACCATGTTCTTTTTGATAAATTTGTTGTTGTACTTGATTAGACTTTAACAATAAATTCTTATAATTATTTTGCTTTTCATCATCTGATATTTTAAAGGGTTCATTTATTAATTTAGCAGACGAATCAATAATTAAATTATCAAAAGTGGAATTTTTATGATTTAACCATATTGTATTTAATTGCTGAATGTATTTAGTAACTACCGAATCAATAGATTGAGAAAATACTTGACATCTGATTCCGTTAAATAACATCAGAATAAAAACAATAGCAATATACCGAAACCTAATCATCAATTTTAGCGGCGCAAATGTATGTATTTATCTAGTTTTTCACCTATAAAAAATTTGCAATTGTTGTCAAATTAACACTTTAATAGGAAACTCAATCGATTTAGATTGATTTTTTTACACTTTATACAGAATATCTACGATTTTCAACATTGTTCCTATTATAATGAAGAATGTTAAAAATCATTAGCAATTTATGCGCTAAAAACCTTACTTTCGTTTTCTCAAAATACAACATCTATGGCTAAATTTAAAAAGCAAGATGCTCTTGATTATCATTCGCAAGGCAGACCTGGAAAAATTGAAGTAATCCCTACCAAACCATATAGTACACAACGAGATTTAACCCTCGCCTACTCTCCTGGCGTTGCAGAACCATGTTTGGAAATAGAAAAAAATCCCGAAGATGCCTATAAATACACGGCTAAAGGCAATTTAGTAGCTGTAATTTCTAATGGAACTGCTGTATTAGGATTGGGCGATATTGGTGCACTGGCCTCAAAACCAGTTATGGAAGGTAAAGGCTTATTATTTAAGATTTTTGCTGATATTGATGTGTTTGATATTGAAGTAAACACTAAAAATATTGACGAGTTTGTTCAAACTGTAAAAAATATTGCACCTACTTTTGGAGGTATTAATTTAGAAGACATCAAAGCACCCGAGTGCTTTGAAATTGAACGCCGACTAAAAGAAGAGCTAGATATTCCATTAATGCACGACGACCAACATGGCACAGCCATTATTTCATCGGCGGGTTTAATTAATGCCGTGGAATTATCGGGTAAAAAAATGAGCGATGTGAAACTCGTTATTAATGGTGCTGGTGCTTCGGCAAACTCTTGTGCTAAAATGTATATTGCAGTTGGTGTAAAAAAAGAAAATATCTTAATGCTAGATAGCAAAGGAGTTATCCATAAAAACAGAACCGACTTAGATCAATATAAATCCTTTTTTGCATCCAATAACACTAAAATTAATACACTCGAAGAAGCCGTGAAAGGCGCCGATGTATTTGTTGGATTATCAAAAGGTAATGTCTTAACTCAAGATATGGTTCGCTCTATGGCTCCTAATTGTATTGTATTTGCCTTGGCCAACCCTACTCCCGAAATTTCTTATGAGGAGGCTATTGCCGCTCGTCCTGATATCATTGTTGCAACTGGTAGAAGCGACCATCCTAACCAAGTTAATAATGTTATTGGATTCCCTTTTATTTTTAGAGGTGCGCTAGATGTACGAGCAACTTGCATAAACGAAGAAATGAAACTAGCGGCTGCCTTAGCTATTGCAGCCTTGGCTAAAGAAAGCGTTCCAGATTATGTAAACTTAGCTTATGGCTCTAAAAACATCACCTTTGGAACCGATTATATTATTCCAAAACCAATTGATAACCGCTTAATCTCAAGAGTAAGTGCGGCAGTAGCCAAAGCTGCTATTGATAGCGGTGTTGCCAAACATACTATTACCGATTGGGAAACTTATAAAAACGACCTTGATAATCGTTTAGGAAAAGATAATCGCTTAATGAGAAGCCTTGCTAATAAAGCAAAATCAAATCCTAAGCGTATTGTATTTACCGAAGCAGATAATTACAAAATATTAAAAGCGGCTCAATTAGCAAAAGACGAAGGTATTGCTAAGCCTATATTACTTGGTAATAAAGAAAAGATATTATCCTTGCTCGAAACACACCAAATAGATATGGGCGATGCGCCAATTATTGACCCTTGGTTGCCAGAAGAAGAAGCAAAGCGCATTGAATTTGGTGATATATTATGGGCAAAAATGCAACGCAAAGGTATTACACAGTACGATGCCCGAAAATTAATGCGCGACCGTAACTACTTTGGTGCAATGATGGTAGAGCGTGGCATGGCAGATGCTATGATTTCGGGGCTTACCCGAAAATATGGAGCACCTATTAAACCTGCCCTAGAAATTATTGGGGTGCAAGAAGGCGTAAGCCGTGTGGCAGGTTTATACATGATGATTACTAAACGTGGCCCTTATTTCTTTGCAGATACAACCATGAATCTCGACCCTAATGCTCAACAATTGGCCGACATTGCGGTTTTAACTGCTAATACCGTAAAACAATATAATATTACACCACGTATTGCTTTATTATCTTATTCTAACTTTGGATCAGCCGAAGGCGAAATACCTAAAAAAGTACAAGAAGCTGTAAAAATTTTACACGGTAATTATCCTGGCTTGATTGTAGATGGCGATGTACAAGCCAATTTCGCTGTAGATAACGAGTTATTAAAGGAACAATTCCCATTTAGTACCCTAGTAGATAAAGATGTAAATACTTTTATATTCCCAAATCTTGCATCTGGTAACATTGCTTATAAAATTTTACAACAATTAGGTGGTGCTGAGGCTATTGGTCCAATTCTAATTGGCCTTAAAAAACCAGTACATGTATTACAGCTAGGTAGCTCTGTACGTGAAATTGTAAACATGATAACCATTGCCGTTATTGATGCTCAAAATAAAAAATAAGGGAATGAATTAAAAAGCCTAAATCTTTCTTTATTTTTGATTGCAGTATTTTTTTAACTTTTATTTGTTAAGTTGCTAATTTTTAGTACCTTTCGTACTTTGTCTTAACTTTTAATTTAACTACTATAATTATAACTTATGAGTGAACGAATACTTAGAGCCTTAATGCAAATGTTTGCCATCATTGCAAAAGTAGATGGGGTAACAAATACAGGAAGAGCTATTGTTGAAGCTTTTTTAAAACAACAATTAAATAAGGAACAAGTAGAAAAATACTTAGTTATTTTTGACGAATACATTGAAGCACAGCAAGCTGGCTCAAAGAAAAAAGATGGTGCCGCCAAAAAAACATCGCTTAATTCTGTTAAGGTTTTAAAAATTTGTACACAAATAAATCAAGAACTTGAACAACCACAAAAGATTATCGTTCTCATTCGTTTGCTGGAGTTTATTCATTCATCTGATGAGATTTCGGAACAAGAGAATGAATTTGTATCTACAGTTGCCGAAACCTTTAATATATCCACCGAAGAGTATCTTCAACTTCGTTCATTTGTAGAAGATAATACCGAAAAAACACCAAATAGTAGCGATATTTTGGTTATCAATAACAAAGAAAACGGTTATAATAATCAATGTAAGCATATTTTTTGCGATACTTTGTCTTCTGATGTAAGAGTTTTACAAATCAATAGCGTGGGCATGTATGTGCTACGTATATATGGTAATGTAGAACTACAGTTAAATGGGCAAGGCATTTCAAAGGAAAGAGTACACGTACTTACGCCAGGTTCTTCTTTAAGAAGCTCGAAAATAAAACCTATTTATTATAGCGATATCATTAGTCGCTTTTTAGCAGATAGTTCGCAAGCCCGCATCTCATTTGAAGCTAGAAATATTGAGTATAAATTTAAAGGCGGTAAATTAGGTTTACGCAACATTAACATTCGTGAGGAAAGCGGAAAACTCATTGGAATTATGGGTGGCTCTGGTGCTGGTAAATCTACTTTACTCAATGTGCTTAATGGTGTTGAAATTCCAAGCGCAGGACAAGTATTAATTAATGGAAAAAACATTCATTATGATAAAAAATCAGTTGATGGAGTTATTGGCCACGTTACACAAGATGACTTATTAATTGAAGAACTCACCGTTTATCAAAACTTATTTTACAATGCCAAGTTATGTTTTGGAAACTTAACAGACGATGAAATAGCAAAAAAATGTACTAAGTTATTAGCCGATTTAGGTTTATCAGAAACGAGAGATTTAAAAGTGGGATCGCCGTTAGAAAAAACAATTTCTGGTGGGCAACGTAAGCGTTTAAATATTGGTTTAGAATTAATTCGTGAGCCTTCTGTATTATATGTTGATGAGCCTACATCTGGTTTATCATCAAGAGACTCCGAAAATATTATGGACCTTTTAAAAGAACTATCTTTAAAAGGTAAATTAATTTTCGTGGTAATTCATCAACCTTCTTCCGACATCTTTAAAATGTTTGATAAGTTGATGATTTTAGATGTTGGTGGATTTCCAATTTATTACGGTAATCCTGTTGATGCGGTATCATATTTTAAATCTTTGGTTAATCATGTAAACGCAGATGAGAGTGAATGTTGGAACTGTGGTAATGTTAATCCAGAAATGATTTTCAATATCATTGAAAGTAAGGTATTAGATGAATATGGAAATTTAACACATAATCGTAAAACTAGTCCTAGTGAATGGAATAAGAGTTATGTAGAAAAAATAGAATCAACCATTGGTGACATTAAACATCAAGACGAGATTCCAGAGGCTATTTTTAAAATTCCAAATGCCATTAAACAATTTAAGGTTTTTATAACTCGTGATGTAAAAAGTAAATTAACAAATACGCAGTACTTATTAATTAACTTAATCGAGGCTCCTGCGTTAGCTTTTGTATTAGCTGCTTTAATTCGATTCTTTAACACGGATGAAAACAACACTAAAGGTTATTTCTTTAGAGAAAATGAGAATATTCCTGCCTATATGTTTATGGCGGTAGTAGTTGCATTATTTATAGGTTTAACCGTATCTGCCGAAGAAATTATTAGAGATAGAAAAATTAGAAAACGTGAGTCGTTTTTAAATTTAAGTAAAGGCAGTTATTTGTGGAGTAAAATCGTCATCATGTTTACATTATCGGCTTTACAAACATTTACATTTGTAGTGGTAGGTAATTTAATTCTAGGCGTAAAAGGTATGTTTGCCGATTATTGGTTAGTTCTTTTCTCGGCATCGTGTTTTGCCAATATGCTTGGTTTAAATATTTCGAGTGCGTTTAATAGTGCAGTTACCATTTATATTTCAATTCCATTTTTAATTATACCACAATTATTATTGGCGGGTGTAGTTGTAAAGTTTGATAAATTAAATCCAATTTTAGCCAAACAAGGTGGTGTGCCAGTAGTAGGCGAAATGATGGCTAGTCGTTGGGCATTTGAAGCATTAGCGGTTAATCAATTTAAAGCCAATGAGTACGAAAAGAATTTCTATAAATACGATAAAGCAATTAGTACAGCTTCCTATAAAAAGATTTATTGGATACCTGAGTTACAAAACAAAATGATAAAAATTGATAACGCCTTAAAAGATAAAAACACCAAACTGACCGATATTCAAAAAGATTTTGCATTATTAAAGAATGAACTTATTAAAGAGCAATCGTATTTGAAGAATAAATATAAATTCGAAAATCTTGATAAATTAAATGATAAAGATTACACACCAGAAGTTGCATCATCTTTAAAACAATTTCTATCAAAAATAAACGAGCATTATATTAATTTTGAGAATAAAGCTCGAAAACACCAAGATGAGGTAAGTCAAAAATTAATTAAATCAATGGGTAACGATGAGTTTATTAAATTAAAAGACGATTACACCAACGAAGCTCTAGACCAATTTATGTTAAATAGCAATGAACTAGGTGATAGATGTTTAGAATATAATGGTAGATTAATTCAAAGAATTGACCCAATCTATTTAGATCCTACCGAGTCAAACTTGGGAGCGGCTCATTTTTATGCTCCTAATAAACGTTTTATGGGAGTGTTGTTTCCAACATATTGGTTCAATATTGTGGTTATTTGGTTAATGAGTATTTCAATGATGATTACCTTATATTTTGATGTGTTTAAAAAAGTACTTGACTTTTTAGGAAATATTAGCTTCGGTAAAAAATAAAATACATTACATTTGCACTCCACTTGAAAAAGCTATTACTATATTTTTCAACTATCTTGTTCATTACGCTAACCAGTTGTGATGGATATAATCGTTTATTAAAAAGTAATAACTACGAATTGAAATATGAAAAAGCCAATCAATATTATCAAAAAGGGAATTATGTAAAAGCTACTGCTTTATTTGAAGAACTAATCCCAGTTTTTAAAGGAACCGATAGAGCCGAGGAGATTTATTACTACTATGCCTATTGTAATTATTACCAAAGTGATTATGCTTTATCTCAGTACCATTTTAAAAACTATTACAGGAATTTTCCAATGGGAAAACATGCCGAGGAATGCTTGTTTATGAATGCTTACTGTTATTACTTAAACTCTCCAAACTATAAATTAGACCAAACAGATACTAAAAATGCCATGAATGAATTGCAAAATTTTATTGATCAATACCCACAAAGTGTACGAATAGATTCTTGCAATAAGATTTATGATGCTCTAAGAGGTAAATTAGAAAAAAAAGAAAGAGACATTATTATTCAATATTATAACTTAGGTGATTATATGCCTGATAACTATAAAGCAGCTATAACTTCGGTTAATAATTTCATAAAAGAGTATCCAGAATCGAATTATATTGACGAAATGTTGTACTATTCCATCAACTCATATTACCTTTTAGCAATTAACAGCGTGAAAAACAAGAAGTTAGAAAGATTAAATTTAGCTATGGAAAATTACTTAAAATTATTAGATTTGTACCCTAAAAGCAATTATCTACGCCGAGCAGAATCTGTGTATGAGAGTTGTAAAAAAATGAAAAGTAATCTAAATTAATAACGATGGATTTTAAAAAAACAAACGCCGATTCAACTACTGTAACAAGAGACATCAGAAAATTTGATGAACCTACAGGTAATTTATATGAATCAATTGCGATTATTTCAAAAAGAGCTAATCAAATTAGTTCTGAAATGAAAGAAGAATTATCAGCAAAATTAGCTGAGTTTGCAAGCAATTCTGATAATCTAGAAGAGATTTTTGAAAATAGAGAACAAATCGAAATTTCTAAATTTTACGAAAGATTACCTAAGCCTTCTTTAATTGCTGTTAATGAGTTTTTAGAAAATAAAACATATTACAGAAATTCTGTAAAAGACTCTAACTAATTTTTGTGAATACAATCATAATAAACCCATCCACCAAGCATTTGGCAGATGGGTTTTTAATTTACAAATGCTTTTAAAAAACAAACATATTTTATTAGCTATAACGGGAGGGATTGCTGCTTATAAATGTGCGCATTTAGTTCGATTACTTGTAAAAGAAGGCGCACACGTAAAAGTAGTACTTACAAAATCAGCTCAAGAATTTGTAACCACCAAAACACTTTCTGTACTTAGTAAAAACGAAGTAGTAACTGATTTTTTCGACTCAAATAATAATTGGAACAATCATGTAGCTCTTGCCGAGTGGGCAGATATAATGTTGGTTGCACCACTTACAGCTAATACACTTTCTAAATTTGCCAATGGCTTATGCGACAATATGGTTTCGGCATGTTACTTATCTGCAAAATGCCCTGTATTTGTTGCGCCAGCAATGGATTTAGACATGTATAAACATCCCACAACAATTAAAAATTTAAAAACGTTAGAATCCAATAAAAATATCATCATTCCTGCCGAACACGGTGAGTTAGCTAGTGGTTTAGTTGGAGAAGGTAGAATGGCAGAACCAGAAAACATAGTGGATTTCATGAAAAAAACGATGAGTCAGCATCTACCATTTAGCGGAAAAAAGATATTAGTAAATGCTGGCCCTACTTATGAAGCCATAGATCCGGTAAGATTTATAGGAAACCGTTCTTCAGGGAAAATGGGTGTAGCACTTGCTGATGAGTTTGCTAAACAAGGAGCTGATGTAACTTTAGTGTTAGGTCCTTCTCACATTAAACCTACCGAACAAACAGTAGAAACCATTATGGTAGAAAGTGCAGATGAAATGTTTGAAAAATGCAACGCCCTATTTAGAACCATAGATATTGCCGTTTTATCAGCCGCTGTAGCCGATTATAAACCAGAAACCATATACAATTCTAAAATAAAAAAACAAGATGGCGCTTTAACACTTAACCTAATTAAAACTACCGACATTTTAGAGTCGCTTGGCAAACAAAAACAACATCAAATTTTGGTAGGCTTTGCATTAGAAACAGACAATCTTCTTGAATATGCCAAAGAAAAAATTAAAAAGAAAAATTTAGATTTTATTGTCGCCAATTCTGCATCAGAAAAAGGGAGTGGATTTGGTGTTGATACCAATAAAATAACTATTATTGACAAACACAATAATTTACATAATTTTGAGTTAAAAAGTAAACAAGCCGTGGCAAAAGATATTGTACAATTCACTTATAAAACCTTGAAAGATCATGCTTAAATATTTATATATAGCAATTAGTTTCTTCTTACTTAATGTCATTCATGCGCAAGAATTAAATTGTCAAGTAGAAGTAGTTTCTGTGCAAGTTCAAGGAACAACGCAAACTCAAATTTTTGACCAACTAAAAAAATCCATTTTTGAGTTTATGAATAATACAAAATGGACGAAAGATAATTATACAACATCCGAAAGAATTGACTGTTCCATACTTATAAACGTAACCTCACAAATCTCTAGCGATGTATATTCTGCAACTATTCAAATACAAAGTCGTAGGCCTGTATTTAAGAGTTCTTATTATACACCCATATTTAATTACATTGATGAAAATTTTACGTTTAGATACCAACAATTTCAACAGTTAGAATTTAATTTAAATACCTTTAATAATAACTTAACATCTGTTTTAGCATATTATGCTTATGTTATCTTAGCAAACGATTATGATACTTTCTCAAACTTAGGAGGTACAGAATATTGGCAAAAAGCGCAAACAATAGTCGCTAATGCTCAAAGTGCTGACGAAAAAGGGTGGCGTTCTAATGAAAGTAACCGTAACCGCTATTGGATACCAGAAAACGCTTTACAACCAGTTTATCAATCTATACGAGAATACATGTATAAATTTCATCGTTTAGGTTTAGATATTATGTTTGATAAACCAAACGAGGGTAGAAAAGAAATTTTAAATTCTATGGACTTAATTTTATCTACCTACAAAAACAGGCCAGCTTCATTTCCAATAGAGTTATTTTTTAACGCCAAAGTAGATGAGATGGTGAATGTATTTAGTAAAGGAACTCCTGATGAAAAATCGAAGGCAGTTGAAACCCTTACAACCGTTAACCCTACAAATTCAACAAAGTATAATAAAATACTTGGCAACTAGTGTTAAATTATTTAACACTTTTACGGTTTAGATTTCTTTAATAATTATTAATTTCGCAGTCTTAAATTTTAAGACATGAGGAAATTATTTATATCCATTTTAGTGATTGTTAATTCATCCATCTTTGCACAAGATGTTACCAAAGATGATGCAGCAAAAATTCAAGCAGAATCAGATAAATTAAAAGCTGTAGCGATTGATACTTCCAAGCACTGGTCACTTGGCGGTGTAGTTTCAATTAACGGGCAACAAGTAAGTTTAACAAACTGGTCGGCAGGTGGTTCCAACTCTATCTCATTTGGCGGTATTATCTCGGTATTTGCACGTTATAAAAAAGGAAAATCTACTTGGGATAATAATGTGGACTTAGGTTATGGCGTAATTAAACAAGGCTTTAATAAAAACTGGTGGAAAACAGATGATAAAATACAGATAACTTCAAAATATGGTTATCAAATAGCTAAAAGTACGTACCTTACAGCATTAGCCGATTTTAAAACTCAATTTACAAATGGTTATAATTACCCTAACGATTCAGTTTACATATCTAAATTTATGGCGCCAGGATATGGTATAGCTGCACTTGGTATTGATTATAAACCAAATGATAAGTTCTCTGTTTTTCTATCTCCAGTTACTGGAAAATTTACCATTGTAAATGATGATAGCTTAGCTAGAAATGGTGCTTACGGTGTTCAAAAAGAAATAAGAGACCCAAATGATGGGGGAAAAATTACACAGTATTACAAAACTCACCGCGAAGAATTTGGTGCTTACTTAAAAGCCCAATATCAAACAAAAATTATGGATAATGTTACATTCCAAACAATGTTAGAACTCTTCTCAAATTATCTTCATAATCCACAAAATATTGATGTGAACTGGACAACATTAACCACTTTTAAAGTAAACAAATTTATATCAGCTACTTTATCTACCCAATTAATTTATGATGATGATATAAAATTATTACGCACTGCAGGTGATAAGAAAAACACGGTTGGACCAGATGTTCAGTTTAAACAAGTATTAGGCGTAGGATTTACTTATAAATTCTAATAAAAAAAAGAGGCAATGCCTCTTTTTTTATGACTTAATAATCCTGTCTTTAATTTTAACTGCTGGATTACCTTGATAGATAGACCAAGGTAATAAATGCGAAGTAGCAACACTATTTACTGTAAGTACTGCATGACTTCCTACTTTAACTCCTGGGCAAACTACGGCTTGTGCTCCTACCCAAGCACCTTCTTCAATGGTAATATTGCCAACTATTAAATCAAATGCCGATTTCTTATAATGATGATTACCACATAACAACATGGCTCCCTGAGAAATACAAGAATTATCATGTATAACTACAAATCCTAAATTATCAATCCATACACGTTCCCCAATCCAAACATAATTTCCAACACTTAAATTCCAAGGATATTTAATATTAACATAAGGTTTTATAACCACATTTTTTCCAATTCTTGCTCCAAACATTTTTAATAAAAAACATTTTACCGAAATGATAGGAAATGGCGAATTAAAAAAAGTGGCATTAATAATATACCATAGTAATCTTTTAAAAGGATTACCGCCCTTTTTATACCAATCATTATTGTATTTTGATAAATCAGTTTTTAGTCGTGTTTCCATTATTTAATTGAATCACATTGGCAAGGAATGGTAGTATCTAATAATTTAATATCACTAATATAAGAAATTGTATCTCTATCTTCAACAGCCATTTCATACTTTGCATTTTTTGTATCAATAGCTTGCAGATAATAAACTCCATAAGGTTTTTTATGAACTTCACTCAAATCATAATTCACTTTAAAATCTCGTATATTAATTTGAAAAACCTTTTCAGGCATGTTCAAGCACTTTATCTTACATGATGCCTTTTCGCCAAGTTCCAAATATTGGTGTTTTAATTCCAATATTTTTAATTCATTGGGACTTGTACAACCTTTTTTAGTTACAATAAAAATCAGAATAATACATCCTGGTATAAATCCTATTAAAAAAAAGCGAATGCGTTGCCAAAAATTCATCTTCAATATACGTCAGAAAAAAAAATTAAACAAATGTAAGAAAAATGTTAAACCTTACTAGTATTAGCTTCACAATCTTACTCCTCTACACCATGTTGATTGATCCAATTGTTTAACACAACTAAGTGCCATACCCTACTCCATGTTACCTTTGAATCATTGGCTAAAAAGCGAGTCCATAAATCAGTAACTGCCTGTTTATTCACAAAACTCCTCTCCGAAAGTTCTTCGATATTCTTCTCGCAAAAATGTTTTAATTCATGTTTCAACCAATTTTTCCAAGGCAAAACAAATCCCATTTTTGGGCGATTAACAACTTCTGATGGTAATAAATCACCTAAAGAATCAATTAATAATTTTTTTGGCGAACTTGGATATTTATATTCATCAGGCACACTTAAAACAAACTGAACTAATTGATAATCTAAAAAAGGAACTCTCACTTCAAGAGCCGTTGCCATACTCATTTGGTCGGCATCTCGCAACAACACATTTTGCATATATGTTTTTATTTCATACAATGAAACTCTACTTAGTATATGTTGTGAGTCTGTTTGGCTATTTTTAATGAGTTGTTTAATGAACTGATTATCGTCAACCTTATTCGTTAAAATAGATTTAAAAGTTTTTTGATTAAACAATTTACGATTTACAGGATAAGCATTTAATCCATTAATAGTAGATAGGTTTAATATTTCTGATGTTTTATCTCCTTGAACAGAATTCTTTTTTAATGCCAGTGCTTTACCTAATAATCCTTTTGCAGGAATAACATTTAACCACGTTTTTTTTTCTAATTCATAAAAACGCTTAAATATATCATAACCTGCAAATAACTCATCGCCACCTAAACCAGAAAGCGCCATTGTTATCCCCGCCTCTTTAGTGGCTTTAGATACAATATAGCTATTAGCACCATCTCCGCTTGGATGGTCAATTACTGATAATGCTTCGGGTAATTGTTTTAAAAAATCATCAGGTGTTAATCTTATTTCGTGATGCTCTGTATTAAATCGCTGAGCAATTTGCTTAGCATACTTAGCTTCAGAGAACTCTCCTTCATCAAAGCTCACATTAAAGGTTCTTACCTTTTCTTGCGACACTTTACTCATTAATCCAACAATAGCACTACTATCAATGCCTCCAGATAAAAATGCACCAAATGGAACATCTGCTACTAATCGGCGCTCCACCGAGGCTGTTAAAAGCTCATTAACTCGTTGACAAGTTTCTTTATAAGATAAATCTTTTAACGATTTTGCATACGTATTTATATTCCAATACTCAAAAACGTTTAAGTTATGATGTTGCCACTCCATAGCATGAGCTGGCATAAGCATAAACACATCTTGTAAGATGGTATTTGGCGCATGAACCGTGCTGTATTGTATATATTCGGCTACAGATGATTGATTTAACCTTTTGTCTATAAGCCCCGATTGCATTAATGCTCTAATTTCGGAGGCAAATAATAAAGTGTTGTTTTTAAAATAATAATACAAGGGTTTTATGCCCATTCTATCGCGAGCTATCAACAATTTTTGTTCATCATTATCCCATATTGCAAAGGCAAACATCCCATTAAAATAATTTAAACACTCTTTTCCCCAACGTATGTAAGCAGCAAGAATAACCTCTGTATCAGTATCGGTTTTAAAAAAATAAGGCAGATGTTTTGAGCCATGTTGAGCTCCTTGTAACTCAATTTTTAACTCTCTATAATTATATAACTCGCCATTATATATTAAAACATAACGTCCATCATGCGAAATAAATGGCTGATTGCCCGATTCTGACAAATCAATAATTGATAAACGACGATGTCCTAAAAAAACATGTTGGTTGTGCCAAATACCTTCGGCATCTGGTCCGCGATGCTTAATCGCATCGGTCATTTGATGAATAGCTTGCTTAAACTTAGCTTCTTGATTAGGTTCTTGAGTTACTATACCCGCAATTCCACACATAAATACTTATAAACCAATAGAACGTAAAAACTTATCGCTCGCCATCATTTTTTTAATTCCTTCTTCTATGCTTAATAACTCTCTTCCTAATATTTCTTTCATCTTTTGGTTATTAGGCTGTCTTCGGGTCATATCACCTTCTTTTAAAGCAGGTAAATGAATAATTTGAGATTTACTTTTTGTGATTTCAATTATCAACTTAGCTAAATCTAGCACGGTCATTAATTTATCACTACCAATATTAATGACATCATTCTTTATTAATTCTTTATTTAAAATAGAAACTAAAGTTTCAATATTATCATCAATATAAGTAAATGTTCTAGTTTGTGAGCCATCGCCATAAATTGTAATATCTTCGTTTTTTAAAGCTGCCGATAAAAAACGTGGCACCACAAAATCTGTACTCTGATTTGGGCCATAAGTATTAAAAAACCTAAAGATGGTATAATTTAAGCCATATTCCTGATGATAACTCTTTAAAAAACTTTCTCCCACATTTTTCACCACAGCATAAGGCACCCTAGAATTTAAAGGCGTGGTATGTTCGTGTTGTGGCAGCTCTACTGGCTCTCCATACACCTCCGAAGAAGATGAAAAATAAATATGTTTAACGGAGGTGTTTTTACTTAAATTTAAAATATGCTTAATACCTGTAATATCCTCTAGTACACTAACTGGGTTTTCTTGTGTTCGTTGAACCCCAACTACCGCTGCAAAATGATAAACATAATCAAATTGATGGGCTAACATAATTGAAGAAATCTCTCTATAATCATTCACATTAGCTTTAATAAATTTCCAATTTGTAAGTTCATGAGAAGGTAATTTATATAAATAACCAGTCGATAAATTATCTACCACTACCACAAAGTTTGACTTATCTAAAACAAGTTTTTCAACCAATGCGCCTCCAATGTTCCCAGCTCCTCCAGTAACTAATATTTTTCTCATTTAACTATAAATAAAGTTCAACGAATATACGGTTTTTCGACTATTACATACAATAAATCATATCTATTTTTTCGTTAGGCTTATGTATTTGAGTAATAAAATTTATATTTGTTAATTGATTTTAGAACGAACATTATGAATTTGGAATTTAACAAAAACGACGATAAAATGCGTTTACTCATTTCTCAAATGGAGCAACGCTTATCAAAAATATACGAAGGTGGTGGAAAAGGGCGAATTGAAAAGCTACACGAGCAAGGGAAGATGAGTGCCCGCGAACGAATTGATTTTTTACTTGATAAAAACACGCCTCGTTTTGAAATGGGTGCCTTTGCGGGTTTTGAGATGTACAAAGAACATGGTGGGTGTCCTGGTGGTGGTGTTGTTATTGTAATTGGATATGTAAGCGGTAAACAATGTATTGTTGTAGCCAATGATGCAACTGTAAAAGCAGGAGCTTGGTTTCCTATTACAGGTAAGAAAAATTTACGTGCCCAAGAAATATCTATGGAAAATAAATTACCAATTATTTATTTAGTAGATAGTGCTGGTGTGTATTTACCAATGCAAGACGAAATATTTCCAGACAAAGAACACTTTGGACGTATTTTTAGAAATAACGCTATTATGAGCGGCATGGGCATTACTCAAATATCGGCAGTGATGGGTAGTTGCGTAGCAGGCGGTGCTTACTTACCTATTATGAGTGATGAAGCCATGATAGTTGATAAAACAGGTTCCATATTTTTGGCAGGTAGTTACTTAGTAAAAGCTGCTATTGGCGAAAATATTGATAACGAAACCTTAGGTGGCGCAACCACGCATTGCGAAATAAGTGGTGTAACCGATTACAAATGTAAGGATGACAAAGATTGCTTAACTCGTATTAGAAATATTATGAGTAAAATTGGCGATTATGAAAAGGCAGGATTTAATAGAATAGAGCCTGTTTTACCAAAAAAAGATCCAAAAGAAATTTATGGCATTATTCCAGATACCCGTGATAAACAATACGAAGTGAGAGAAGTGATTGAACGACTTGTAGATGGTGGCGAGTATGATGAATACAAAGAGTTATACGGACAATCCATTGTGTGTGCTTATGCCCGTATTGATGGATGGGCTGTGGGTATTGTGGCTAATCAACGTAAAGTGGTAAAAAGCAAAAAAGGCGAAATGCAGTTTGGTGGTGTTATTTATAGCGATAGTGCCGATAAAGCTGCTCGCTTTATTATGAATTGTAACCAAAAGAAAATACCGCTTGTATTTTTACAAGATGCTACTGGATTTATGGTAGGGTCGAGAAGTGAACATGGTGGAATTATTAAAGATGGTGCTAAATTAGTAAATGCCATGGCTAATTCAGTAGTTCCAAAATTTACTATTATAACAGGTAATAGTTATGGCGCTGCTAACTACGCCATGTGTGGAAAAGCCTACGATCCTCGATTAATTGTAGGATGGCCAACAGCACAAGTAGCAGTAATGGGCGGCGCACAAGCGGCTAAAGTATTAGTGCAAATAGAAGTGGCTTCGTTAAAAGCTAAAGGCGAAGAAATTACCCCAGAAAGAGAAGCTGAATTATTTAATAAAATTAAAGATCGTTACGATACCCAAACCACTCCTTATTATGCGGCATCTCGCTTATGGTTAGATGCTATTATTGACCCATTAGAAACAAGAAAAGTAATTAGTATGGGTATTGAAGCCGCTAATCATGCGCCTATCACTAAGCCTTATAATGTAGGTGTACTCCAAACTTAATATTAAACACTGCTTGGCAGAAACCATAAAAATAATAAAACAAGTCAACTTACCAGAAGCATCTATCTCGTTAAGAGAGGATGGCATTGTGCATATACATTATAATGAGAACACAGAGCTTGATGTTCCTCTTCAGATGAAGATGCTTAAAATTTTCCAAGAGATAACTGATAGAAAACTATCACCTTTTCTAATTACTGCCTCCGATGGATTAAATGTAACAGTAGAGGCGAGAGATAATGCGATAGCTATAGAGGAGATATCGCCTTGTTATGGTACAGCAGTTATTGTAAATAACTTAGCTTATCTATTAATTGCTAATTTTTACCTAAAAGTTAACAAACCAAAAAGGCCCTATCAAATTTTTAAAAATGAAGAAGATGCTATCGTTTGACTCAAAACATTTTTGTAGAATGAAACTAATTCCTTTCCTTTTTCTGACACTTACCGTAAACATAAGCTATTCGCAAAATAAAACACCATTTATTTTTCGGATACAAGACAAGCAATCCATTAAACACTTGCGCAATTATATAAAAAATGACACTTTAATTCAAACAACTAATGCCATCATTCATGTATCTTATAATCAAGATTCACTAAAGCCCTATCTTTTATTGCTTCACGGAATGGGCGCCAATGGTAGAAGTAATTGGTACAATCAAATAAAACCATTATCAGATAAATTTAATCTTATAATTCCTGATTTAATTTATTACGGAGAAAGCACTTCGGATAGTAAAGATTACTCGGTTGAATTTCAAGCACAACAAATTAATGAAGCCATTGAAAAAATTGGGATTAAACAAAAAATAAATGTTGCAGGATTTAGTTATGGTGGTTTAACTACGGCTATGTTTAATGAATTATACCACCACAAAATTTCTAAAATTATTATTATTGATGGTCCTGTTAAATATTTCTCATCACACTCGGCAGATAGCTTAGCAAGAGTGGCGGGCGTTGAAAGCATGAAACAGATTATTGCGCCTAGTAATTTAAAAGAATTTGATGCCATGCAAGTGGCGGTTATGTCTTCGCCCTTTCTTATCGGGAAAAGTATGAAAAAGAAAATGATTCATTATTTCTTTAAACCGCATAAAGCTATACGTGATGCTCAAATTGATTATATGATTACGCATCAAACGAAATATCAAAATTTGAATTATAATTTGGATATAACGCCTACGTTATTAATTTGGGGTGAAAAAGATGGCGTTGTTCCAGCAAGTGTAGGTCGTAATTTGCATAAAGCCTTTAATAAAACCACACAACTCATCATCTATCCAAATGCTAAGCATGATGCGCATTTTAGCTATACTAAAGAAGTCAATCAAGCAATTACCGATTTTTTAAAAAATTAATTAGATTTGTATATGCAAAAAACTAAAATACTTGACGCCTCTCAAATAAATCAAAAGATAAACCGCATGGCTTATCAAATTTATGAGAACAACTTTAAAGAAAAAGAACTATTAATTGTAGGAATTGAAGGTAACGGCTATAAAGTTGCAGAAAGATTAGTAACAGTTCTAAGCTCTATATCATCTATTAAAACTAAACTTGGAAAAATTACTCTGAATAAAGAGAACCCATGGTTACAAGAACCAAAAATTGATTTTAGCCAAAAAGATTTCGAGCACAAATCCATCATTTTAGTAGATGATGTATTAAATAGTGGTAAAACATTAATTTATGCAGTAAAGCTCTTGTTATCCAAACCTGTAAAACAACTTCACACATTAGTTTTAGTAGATAGAAGCCATAGACGATTTCCTGTAAAAGCTGATTTTGTTGGCCTTTCATTATCAACAACCTTACAAGAACGCATTGATACCGATTTTTCTAAAAAAGGGAAAGAGGCTGTTTATTTAATTTAGAACTTTGGACAAGTAACTAATACTTTTCTTGTTCGTTTTCTCTTTTTGTAAATTTCATAAACCAATGAAATTTCATGAGCACCCCAAGAATTGGTAATGCCTAATTTTGATATGGTTATATCATAACTATACCCTACTCTTAAATGATATTCAGTTAAATCAAATCCAACCAACAAAGCTATAGATTCCATATTGGTGTAAGTTGGAGCATATCTTTTAAGAGGCAATCCTCTGTACCAAACACCAACATTTAAAGGCACATGATAATAGTACACACCGAGGTCTAATTGGTCGTATCGTTGTTCATGGCGATAATTAATTGCGGGCGATAAATAACGTCTTATATCTGTTTTACTTTTTTGTTCAATAATGTAACGGTACCCGCCATGTAAACTCAACGAAAGGGGCAATGGTACTCTATCCCCTATTAAACTACTGTTGGGTTGGGTTAAATGTTTGGCACTAAATCCTAACCAGTATTCATTAGAATTTAATAAAGCCCCAGCTGCAAAATCAACATAATTCAAGCGTTCATAATTAGATGCTTCATTAGATATGCTTGAACCAGTAACTAATTGATCGTTAAACCGCAACTTATTAAAATCAATTCGTTTATTATTGAAATTCACATTAGCTCCCATTCGAATTTCTGAGAACTTAGAAATATTAAAACGATAGGAATAATTTAATCCAACTTGTGTGTGTGTTAAACCTGCTGTTCCCGCTTTATCTTGCATAACATTAAGTCCTAAGCCACTATTCAAATCAGATAAGTTATAATCATAACTTGCCATATAGGTTTGATAGGCTTTTCTTACGCCTGGCCATTGATTGCGATAGTTAGCCACAAAGCGATGCTCATACGTTAAACCCGTAAATGCAGGATTAAGATACATAGGCGCTGCATAAAACTGAGTAAACTGAGGATCTTGCGCTTTTAATGGTTTAAAAAAAACACAACTTGTGATGATGCAAGCTAAATATGTAAGTTGATGTTTAATAGTGTTATTTCTTTTTAAGATTAATAATTAATTCTTTTTCGGCTGTATCATCCACCATTGGCGGAATATCTAAAATAAGAGTTTCAAAACCATCTTCTTCTACAATCGCACGATAAGCTTTTAAAGGATTCATTGCTAATATAAATTTTCCAGTAGTAGGATTCGCATTATAAATTCCCGCCACTTGTTTACTCTCTATATCAATTAAAGTTATTTTAGCTTTGTTGATTTGGTTTTCAAATAACACTTTTCCTTGTTTTACTTTAATATCATTATCTCCATAGCGGGTATCAATAACATATATATCCGACTCGCCATAAGTATCTTCTTTTATCGAAGAATAATAACCATGTGTGCCATTGGCGTTTAACACAAAAAACACATCATTATTAACTGTATTAATTGGATAACCTAAATTTTCAGGCGTTGAAAACACATTTGTTTCAGGATCAACGGTTGTTTTAAAAACATCAAAGCCTCCCATGCTATTGTGTCCTTTAGAACTAAAATACAAAGTAGTTCCATTAGAATGTAAAAAAGGAGCGTCATCATCTCTACTTGTATTTATGGTTGCACCTAAATTCATCGGTTGCGACCATTTACCATTAGGTAATTTTTTTATGCGATAAATATCTTTGCCGCCAAATCCTCCAGGTCTATTACTACTAAAATAAATAACATTGGTATCCACGCTAAAACAAGCACTTGTTTCAATATATGGTGAATTAATTTCTGAACCAAGTTTCACTGGACTAGTCCAGCCATCATGTCCCATTCTCGATAAATATAAATCGCCTGTGGTTTTATCTTCCGATGTTCTAAAAATAATCATTTGGTTACCATCAAAACTTAAAGCCACACAAGCATCATTGGTATTTGTATTGATTGGAGCACCAACATTCCTTGCGCTTACCCAGCCCGCATCTTCAGGGCGAGAAGCGACATACACATCTTCATAAAATTGTCCGTATTCATCTTTTAAATTGCCCGTACTTCCTTCTCTTCTCGAAGTAAAATACATAATGCGTTCATCTGGAGTAATTAATGGCACATAATCTGAATAAGGTGAATTTATGTAAGGTCCCACATTTTTAATCACAGAACGATGTGGTTGTTTTTGTAATTCTATCGCATTATTAGTACAAGAAATAAAATAATCAATTTCTTCGTTGGTAATTAACCTATATTTTACTGGAATATTTTTATAATCATTATAATATTTTAAAGCTGCCTCAAAATTTGACGAAAGATGTTCAAATCTGCCTAAATAAAACTTAGCTTCAGGTGTTTCAGCGCTAAGAATAGGTTGTGCATTTATTTTTAATGAATCTTTTAGTTGTCCTAAATTTATTCTACAAATTAAAGAATTCAAATGAGCTGTTTCATTTTGCGCATCTATGGCAATTACTTTTCTATACGCGTTTAACGCCTTTAGATAATCATTCATTTCAAAATAAGAATTTGCCTCCTTAGCCTCTTTAGCATATAATTTTGGACGTATCTTACTTTGAGCAAATACACAAGTTGCCGATACAAAAATTAAAATTATACTTACTAATCCTTTCACGTCTCTTATCTTAACAATAATACATCTCCTGTTTTATCCAACTTCTTTCCATCTACTGTGGTGGCTTTTATTTTCCATATATACACATCTTGCGTACATAGTTTACCTTTATAATAACCATCCCAGCCAATATTAATGTCTTTAGACACAAATAACAATTCGCCCCAACGAGAGAAAATATTTAACTCGTATTTATCTACACCTTTAATAACTGGATGAAACACATCATTATTCAAATCATTTGCTTGAAAAGCACCGCCATTTCCACCATTAGGGTTTGGAGAAAACGCATTTGGTACATCTATTGAGCTTTCAATTTCAGCTACAATTTTATTAGGTAAATTAAATGTATCTCTACAACCATGACTATTTGTAGCTACTAAATAAATTTGATACTCACCCGGATTTTGATAGGTGTAAGAAGGACTGTTTTCGGTAGAGGTATTTCCATCGCCAAAATTCCAATAATACGTGCTCGCATACGAGGATAAATTAGTTAAAGTAACAGGCGTGGTTGGCACATAAACCAAGGTAGGATTTGCTTGAAAAAGAGCAATTGGTTTAGCAAAAACTTGAATTACTTTGGTGGAAGTATCTTTGCAGCCAAACACATCAGAGGCTACTAATTGAACGGTAAATGTTTTAGTAAGCTGCGAATTATTATAAAATATATTATCTGGATTGGCTGATGTTGAAATATTGCCATCGCCAAAATTCCATTGATAACTACTAACTCCATTGATAAGCGGGAAATTGACACTTAATGCACTACAACCGCTATCAGGCGAAGCGATAATTGCAAATTCTGGCTTTGGATGTATGGCAATAGGCACTATAAGCGTGTCTTTACAGCCACCTGCCGAAGTGGTAATTAATTGCACCGTTTGAGTAATACTTGCAGTAGTGGTATTGTTATATGTTGCACTTACATTAATATTAGTTGATGTTGAAACGCCTAAATTCCATTGATAAGTATTCGCACCAACCGAGGCATTTGAGAAATTTAATTGCGCAGGCGCACAAGCCGGTGTATCAACTGTAAAATCTGATTTAGGTGTATTAAATACAATAACGGTATGCGCAATTGAATCTTGACAGCCATTTGTATTGGTAGCCACTAACACACAAGTATAAGTTTGGTTTGCTGAATTACTTGGATTCGTATAAGAATGTGCTGGATTAAAAATAACATCTGTATTTCCATCTCCAAACTTCCAAAGGTATGAATTGGCAAATTGGCTTGAATTATTCATCGATGTGTTTAAAGGCGAACAGCCACTTGTAGGACTCACATTAAAATTAGCAATTGGTTTCGCATAAATTTCGGTGGTGCTTTGAGTGGTGTCTCTACAACCTTCGGTAGTAGTTGTAATGAGTTGTACCGTATAAGTTAAATTACTAGCGGTATTGTTGGTGTATGTATGACTTGGGTTTGCTAAGTTAGATGTAGGACTTAAATCTCCAAAGTCCCAAGTGTTGGAGGTTGCTCCTACTGTTGTATTTGTAAATGTAATTGTTTTTGATATACATTTTGGTGTATCGGCTATAAATGAAGCATCGGGCTTATAATAAACTAATACAGGCAAATCAACTGAATCTTTACAACCATTGGTACTTGTTGTTACCAATGTACAAGTAAATGTTTGATGGGTTGTACTACTTGAATTTACATAGGTGTGATTTGGATTGGTGTTAGTAGAAGTATTTCCATCTCCAAATTTCCACAAATACGTACTACCAGAAACGCTCGTATTCGTGTAAGTTACCGACAAAGGCGAACAACCAACCGTAGGTGTTGCTACAAAATTAGCTTGCGGTGTTGCATACACAACAGGAAAGCCATAAGTTGTATCGGCGCATGAAAACGCATTTGAGGCAATTAACTGTACTGTATAAGTTTGATTAACAGAAGTTGTATTTGTAAATACATGGGTAGGATTTGGCGAAAAATCAAGCGGGCTACCATCTCCAAAATCCCATTGATAAGTTACTGCACCTAACACAGGAGGGAAATTAATACTTAATGGAGAACAGCCACTATTGGGAACCATTGTAAAGTTAAAGATTGGTTTTGGATAAGCTGTAACACTAAGTGTTGTACTATCTTTACAACCATTACTACTTGTTGCGGTTAATTGTACTGTATAGGTTTGAATTAATAAAGTAGCATTAACATAAGTATGTGATAAAACAGAAGTTGTAGCTGTGCTAGTAGAAGCATCTCCAAAATCCCAATTAAAGGATGTAGCTCCTGTTGAATTATTAGTAAATGTAGCCGCAATAGGAGAACAACCAGCAGGTGCACTCACGGTAAATGAAGCGGTTGGTTTTGGAAAAACAGTTACGCTAGTTGTTTTTGTATCACTACAACCTGCTGCTGTAGAAGCCGTTAATGTAACAATATATACCGCATTGGTAACACCCGCATTGCTATATGTATTAGTAGCATTTGTAGCTGTTGAAACAGCCGTATTTCCAAAATCCCAATGATATGAATCGGCATTACTAGATGTATTTGTAAAATTTACCGTAAGCGTTGGACAGCCACTAATGGGCGATAACGTAAAATCAGCGGTAGGTTTAACATTAATGGTAATTGGTTGCTCAATGGTATCGGCACAATGAGCCGTATTCACAATTAATTGTACTGTAAATGTATTTTGTACAGAGTAAGTATGACTTGGGTTTTGCACGGTTGTAGTTGCTGTTGGCGACGCATCGCCAAAATTCCACAACCAAGATACAATAGGATCTCCAGTGCCATTGGTTGAATTATCTGTAAAGTTAGCCAACGAAAACATACAGGCATTAGTTGTAGTAAAAGCAGCGGTTGGAATTTGATAAACCGTGATTGGCACCGTAAACGTATGTTCGCAAGTATTGGCAGCCGTTACCGTTAATGAAGCCACATAGTTATTAACGCCCACATAATTTTGAGCAGGAGGTACTTGACCATTAAACGTATTTCCATTCCCAAAATTCCAATCCCAACTTACAGCACTGGTTGATAAATCGGTAAATACAACATTATTTAAGGTATTACAACCTTCATTTGGCGATACTGTAAAATTAGCCGTTGGTCGTGGTAAAATATTTACAACTACTTTAGCCGTATCTGTACAAGAGGCTCCACCGCCTCCAATTAAAGCTACCACCGTAATGGTAAAAGTGCCTGATGAATTATAGGTATGCGATTGCGGACCAAATGGCTTTGAAACAAAGCCTCCTCCATCTCCAAAATTCCATTTGTATAAAAATCCCATAGCACTTGTGTTTGTAAATGTTACCGAAGTTCCTTGACAAAATGGACCTGCTGGTGCAGTAACTCCTGCTGTTGGTGGATTTACAATAGTTACGGTTTGTATTTGTGTATCTACTCCACATAAATTACTATCTAATAATTGTACCGTGTAATTTCCAACAGAAGGATATGCCACTGTTAATGGGGAAGTAGGTGGCCACGGTCGCCAATCAATAATAGAGTCATGGCCTAAGCCCCAGTAATCGCCTAAATTCCACTTTTCTTGACGCTGAAAGGTATTTCCTTGAGGTACACAATTTCTATTGGTTGTGTTGGTGTAAGTAAATACATTATCTGGCCAACACTTAATAAATGCCGAAGGCGTGATATTAGCGTCATCAATATCATAAATTTGAATAGGGTTAAAATTAGCAATGGTAGGTACTGGTGTACAATAATTTTCTGCGGTAAGCGTAACCGCAGTTTGACAATTTACGGTGCCTTTGTTGTATTGATGTGAAATTGTTTGACCAGCATTGGTGTAATTAAATGTAACTGGTGGCGAACCATCTCCAAAATCCCAAGTAAATACGGTAGTTTCCGAAACATCGGTACTAGAATTTATAAACTGAAGAATTTTAGGTGCACAAGCCGTTGTAACACCTCCAATTGGTATTTGAATAGAGGCATTTACTGGTTTTTCCATCACTGCCAAGCCTGTCATTGTACAACCTAAAGAAGGAATATTAATAGTAATAACAAAAGTATCGGGTGAGGCAGAATTATACGTGTGATTAATTAATGAATTAGCCGTGTAACTTCCACCATTGGTAACTGGTGAACCATCGCCCCAATCAATAGTATAAGCACCCCAACTGGTATTAGACGCTATATTCATATTATAGGTTCCAGTACCTTGGCAATTAATAAAAAGAGGATTATTAGATAGATTACCTAAATAATCGTAAATCTGCGGACACTGCGCTTTTATTATAAAAGTGCCAAACAGTAGAATATATAAATATAGTATGCATTTACGCATATAATCATTTTAAAATTTAAAAACAGGTTCTATAAGCCGAGTTCTGTATTCTGCGAGCAGAATTTTCATCATTTATCTATGCAGCCTACCCTCCTCAATATAACAAAGTTATTGCAACGGGTCGTTACAAAATTGAGGTTTACATGGCCTTACAACATACGAGGTTTATCCTATATAAATGTTACCACTTATACATGTGAGCTCTTACCTCACATTTTCACTATCACCAGCAAGCTGGCTACTTGGTTTCTGTGACACTTTCTGTTATATACTTATTTCTAAGTATATACCCATTTTTTCAAATGGCATATTACCCTGCGTTGCCCGGACTTTCCTCCCTTTAAAATCAAAGAGCGATGAAACAAACCTGTTTTGCATAAAGTTACAAAAATTATGCAAATTTTAGAGCTAATGTTTAAAAATAAATTTAGAAGGATTTATTGAAGGATGGTAAATTGTTTGAGTTGAATCGTTTTTTCTCCATTTTGATTAGTTTAATTGATTAGTTATTTTCTACTCACAAATAGTCCTATTTTTTTGGGGAGTTTACACCCACACCATTTGTTTTTTTACTAAATTTTGTTCAAAGCGGTTTCACTTTAGGGAAACTTTTGTATATTTGTATAGTGATTAATAAACAGAAACATCGAACCATAATTTTCTATAAGAATTATTTTCAATCTTTTTTTGAAAAGCAGAATAAAAAAGTAAAAGCAAAAATAGTTTGGACTTTTGATTTGATTGAGGATTTGCAACGTGTTCCAGAAACCTATTTAAAACATATTGAAAATACTAATGGTTTATATGAAATTCGAATTCAGCTTGCGAGCAACATATTTAGAATTTTCTGTTTTTTTGACAAAGGACAGCTTGTTGTTTTAGCAAATGGATTTCAAAAAAAGACACAAAAAACACCCAAGCAAGAAATTGAATTAGCACTTAAAATAAAAGCAGAGTATGAATTGGAAATCGCGAATAACAATAACAAACAATAAAAGATATGAGTAAAACGAAAAATAAAAACCTAATGAGTCTTGAAGAGTTCAAAGAAAAGAACTACGGAAAGCGTGGAACTAAGAAACGTGATGAATTGGAAGCGGGTTACGAAAATTTTAAAGTTGGTGTCTTACTTCATCAAGCTAGGCTTGAAAAAGGTATGACACAAGAACAACTTGCCGATAAAGTTGGGACAACAAAATCGTATATTTCCAAAATTGAAAATAACATTAAAGAAGTTCGAATTTCAACATTGCAAAGAATAATTGAACTTGGTTTTGGTGGACACTTAGAGCTATCCATCAGACTATAAAACAAACCAACCCATAACAGCAAGCAAGCATAAAAACAGCTCGACAGTTGTTTGCTAAAAAGCCGCTTCTATGCATGCTTGCAAAGCGTTAGTGGCAAGTTTAATAAAAACACATGAAAAATATCTTACTCCAAATAATACTTAGTTCAAATATCTTAATAGGGCAAGTCGACTCTGCCTATCGTATAGGCGAAATAAACAACACCAATGTAACGAACACGAGCAAAGTTGCAAATTTGACTATTTACTATAATTCGGAAGACAGAAGTGAACCTACATTATTAAAAGCAAATTATAATGGTAAAGACACAATATATGAACTTGTATACGATGTAACATATAAGGGTACAGCTAAAGAATTATCAGAAGGTATTCAATCAGGTGCAATAGAAAAATATTATGTATTAGAAAAAGACGGAAAACTGTATGAAAGAATCAAACCCGTAATATTTGAAGAATCGTTTTTCGAAAAATACTGGATATATTTTGGCATTATAATCCTAATTATTGGCACTTTTTATTATAAACTTTATAGTAAAAATAATCACATAGGCTTAGACGAAGAAGTGAACTCTGAGGAAGTCGAATAAGAAAAACTTGTACCTAACATATAGGGATTAAACGCAACTGTACTTCGATTTAATCCTGTGCCTGTCTACCTTTGGCAGGTAAAATGGAGTTTCTGAAGCCTTGAGTAAAAATTTCTTATGGGGTTTTAATATTATTTCTGTGTGTTGTAGCAGATTTTTCTCAAACGATGGAACACATTTCTCATCTTTTTTTTCTACTAACAAATAGTCCTACTTTCGGGGGAACTTACAAGGTTATTTAACACTTAGCTCTAAAACTCTTTTGGTTTGTTCGGTAATCTTTACACGGTTATCAATGCGATGCCCTATTATCCAAATTATTTGATGTTGGCTGCATAGCAGATAAATGTTTTGTTTATCAAACATCGAGAATTTTTGATCTTTAAAAAAATCACTCAATTTTTTAAAACCTTTCATGCCTAGCGGTTGAAATTTATCTCCTGTATTCCAACGTCGAAGCGTGAGCGGAAATGGAACTTTATCGGCATCTACTTTTATTTGAAATGCATGATTGGTAATTTCCACGTCATTACTCTCATTGATGCTAAGTGGTATTGGTAAATGTTGAGTATCGGTTATTGAATTGATAACATATTCTTGCTCAACTGTATTTAACATTGGTTTTACAATCATGTATTCTCTATCAATTACCAATAAATGGGTTGCCGACGAGAATTGTTTTCCGCTTAGGCGATGGTGTATCAATGAATGAATTAATTGTTGAATTTGATGTGTTTTAAATCCTTTATTAAATAGCCACTCAAACAACAAGGTTTCTTTAAATGGTTCATCCAACAATTTTTGAATATGAATCAATAAGGTTTGTTCTTCTTGCTTACAAATATCTTTAAATTTTTCTTGAGCAACATATTTTACAATTTCTGCCGATTGCTTAAAAAACTGTATCGAGGTAAGCAAGGTTTCTTCAATGGCTGGATTTAAAACTTTTAATTGCGGAACAATTTGATGTCGAATAAAATTACGTTTGTACTTAACCTCTACATTGCTACTATCCTCTCTATAATTAATTTGATGCGTTTTAGCATAGGTCAAAATTTCTTGCTTGGTAGCACAAAGCATTGGACGAATTAAATATTCTTGACTTTCTGGTATGCCTTGCAAGCCATTAATACCAGTGCCTCGCACAATATTTACAAATACAGTTTCAATAGTATCGTTGGCATGGTGTGCGGTAAGAATATACTTAAATTGGTATTGCTCTCGTAACTCATTGAACCAATTGTATCTTAACGTTCTAGCCGCCATTTGGGTGGATAATTTATGCGCTTTAGCAAAGGTTTTAGTATCAAAATATTGAATATGAATATTGGTAGATATTGCCTTTGCAAAGGCTTCGCAAAATGCGGTATCCTCCTCCGACTCTTGTCCTCTTAACTTAAAATTGCAGTGTGCTAACTCAAATTGATAGCCTAAATGATGCAATATATGCGCTAATACCATCGAATCTACCCCGCCACTAAACGCCAATAATAACTTATCGGTTTTGTTAAAGAGTTGGCGCTGGTTAATATGTTGTTCTATTTTTTTTAGCACTAACAAATTTAATCATTTCCAAAGAATTATATCATAAATATAACCCGCTTGTTTTCACAAATTTTACTACATTTGAATCGTTTTTTAATAAAATAATTTTTATAAAAATTCGCAATGATATTGCGCTTCATAAAATGAAAAAACTAAGTGTAAAAAAAGAACATATTAGAGAAATGTTTAAGTCGTTTAGCAACTTAAACGTATTAATTATTGGCGATGTTATGATAGATAGCTACATGTGGGGTAAGGTAAATCGTATTTCGCCAGAGGCACCTGTACCTATTGTAACAGTTCATAAAAAAGAAAAAAGACTTGGTGGGGCTGCTAATGTAGCTTTAAACATTCAAGCTATGGGCGCAAATCCTATTTTGTGTTCTGTTATTGGCGTTGATACCGATGGACAAACATTTTTAGACTTATTAAAACAACAAAAATTATCACAAAAAGGTATTTTAAAATCGCGCACTCGTATTACTACCGAAAAAACACGCATTATTGGTAATAATGCGCAACTACTTAGGGTAGATGAAGAAATTGAAGATGACATTACAGCTCCAGAAACTCAACAATTAATTACCTTAATATCGTATATTATACAACACGATAAAATTGATGTTATTTTATTTGAAGATTATAACAAAGGATTAATTACACCTAAATTAATTTCAAAAGTTGTTGAACTAGCTAAGAGTAAAGGAATTCCAACTTGTGTGGATCCTAAGCATAAAAATTTTAATTCATACAAAGGCGTTACTTTATTTAAACCCAATTTAAAAGAACTGCGCGAAGGTTTAAAAATTGACATCAGTGCTGATAATATCAACGAATTGCAACGTGTCATCAGTAGTTTTAGAGTTAAACAAAAATTTGACACCGCTCTTGTAACCTTAGCCGAAAAAGGTGTGGTTATCAACTCTCGTTCGGTAAAAGCACATGTTCCGGCACATATAAGAAGCATAGCCGATGTAAGTGGCGCTGGCGATACCGTAATAAGTGTAGCATCGTTGTTTATGGCGCTAAGAGCTAATCCTATCGTAATGGCAGCTATTGCTAATTTAGCGGGTGGGCTTGTGTGCGAAAAAATTGGCGTTGTTCCTATTAATAAAGAGCAATTATTAGAAGAGTCGTTAAAGTTAGATTTTGTAAAATAACTTAATATGGCCGAAGTTACTCCTTATAAAAATCAAGACTCTAAAAAAGAACAGGTGGCGCAAATGTTTGATAACATTGCCTTTCGTTACGATTTTTTAAACTCCTTATTATCACTTGGTATTCATAAAGGCTGGAGAAAAAAATGTATTCGCTATATTGCCTCTAAAAAACCAAAAAACATTTTAGATGTAGCGACAGGCACTGGCGATTTTGCCATTGCCGCTATGAAATTAAACCCCGAAAAAATTATTGGGATAGACATTAGCGAAGGCATGATGAAATTTGGTAGAGAAAAAATCAACCAATTACATTTAAGTCAAAAAATTACTTTGCAATATGGCGATGCCGAAACTTGCGACTTAGCAGATAATTCAATGGATGCTATCACGGTAGGCTTTGGCGTTAGAAATTTTGAAAATTTAGAAAAAGGTTTGCAAAACATGTTGCGCATCTTAAAACCAGGTGGGCAACTGTGTGTTTTAGAATTTACAACGCCTAGAAAATTTCCAGTAAAACAATTTTACAATTTCCACTTTAAATACATTACACCTACTTTAGGCAAATTATTTTCGAAAGATGATAGAGCGTATAGTTACTTACCCGAATCTATTAAAGCATTTCCGGATAATGAACGGTTTACAAGCATCTTAGAAAAAGTAGGATACAAAAACGCTAATTTTCACACTGTAGGATTAGGATTAGCCGCTATTTATTTAGCCGAGAAATAAGTTAAGGAATAAAATTACATCTCCATCAGTTTTTCTAAATGATGTTGCTTAACTCCAAAAAATGTTTTAGCGGCTTGTATTTTTTCAAATAATTGTTGTTTTTGTTCTTTAGTTTTTGGTTTTCGTTCGGCTACTATCATCACATTTTTAGGAGTATGTGCATCTGATATAAATTCAAATACCTTTGTAGAATAATCAAAATATTCGAGAATCATTGCTCTCAATCCATCTGTTAGCATCTCTGCCTGACGCTCCATAAAAACACCATGTTTTAATAAAAAATCGAGTGATGTTTTAATAGTAGTTTTTTCAATTTCTTTTCTAATTTGTTTATGACAACATGGAGCCACCACTATTAAATTAGCCTTTGCCTGAATACCTTTACATATAGCCTCATCGGTAGCTGTATCGCAAGCATGTAAGGCAATTAAAACATCTAATGGATGAATCTTAAAATCAATGATGGTTCCTTCTTCAAATTTTAAATTTTCAAAGTTAGCTTGCCTTGCAATATTATTGCATAGGTTTACCATATCTTTTCTAAACTCAACACCAATCATATTTGTTTTAAATTGCAGATGATTAGATAAATAATCGTATAAGGCAAAGGTTAAATAACCTTTACCACTTCCCATGTCTGCAACTTGTAACACATTATTTTTAGGTAGATTCTCAATCAATGGTTTCAAAATCTCAACGTATCTATTTATTTGCTTAAACTTGTCTTGTGCATGTGGATAAACTACACCACGTTCATCACAAATTTTTAATGCTTTCAAAAATGTATTTTGATGTGGCTGAATTAATCTAGATTTAGTTTTATTATGTACAGTTGATGGCAATTCTTGATGTGAAGGATTGAGTTGTTTAATCATCACTTGACGATTATTTTTAATTTCTAGCACAACATCGGCTTGTAATGTAAACAGATTCGCCATCTTAAAATTTTCTCCCGATAAAAAATCTGTTATAATAATAATGGCCTCTTTTAAAGGATAATTCTTAACAATGTCTCTTGTTTTGTAACGGTAAGTAAAGCTAAGTTTATCCTCGTTTTTAATCGTTACTTTTTTAACAAAACAATTCTTCAATCCTTCTTCTTTACCATGGTAAACTGAAAAAGTAAGTTTAACAAAGAGGTTGTTTTGATACGAATCAGTAAAAAACTGAATAAACTGTTGAATGGAATGCATGGTCAAATGTAATTAATTTTAAAGATGTATGGCATTAATAAAAAATGTTTGTATATTCGTTTTATCCACTATGCCTAACTATTACTATTTATATATATTTTTATGTATTACATTGACTGGTTTTGCTCAAAAGCAAAATGAGTTTGATAAATATGGTCCATTTGGCTCACAAGTATATACCGATTTAAAGCTAGCCTTAGATGTAGAAAAGCAGGTTTATAAAATGGATTTAAGTTATCAAAAACTTGAGCCAAAATTATATGCTAAACTTGCTAAGTTAAAAGATTTACAAGCATTAAAATTAAGTGGTAATGAAGTAACTACTTATCCTCCTAATTTTAGCGATTTATACAATCTCATTTATTTTGCTAGTTACAATAATGAGTTTAAAACTTTTCCTGAAGAATTAAAAAAACTAAGCAACCTTAATTATATAGAATTTTTTGGAAGTAAAATAGATAGTGTTCCTAGCGAGATTGCATACCTCAGTCGCCTTAAAACTCTAAAAATATCTTCCACTCAAGATACGCTTCATTTACCAAATACATTACGCTATTTAAAAAATTTGAAAGAATTATCTATTGAAAATTGTGTATTAGATAGTTTTCCAAAAGAAATTTTTAAGATACCTAATCTTGAATTTTTAAACCTAACGAATACCAACACCTTTTATATATCGAAACATTTTGAACGATTAAAAAATTTAGAAGTTTTAGTATTAGATGCCAACCAATTAAAAAAATTACCGTTTGAAATATACAAAGCTGAGAAGCTTCGAATTTTGTCTATAAAAAATAATCCAATCACAAAATTACCCGATACAATTTCTCAACTCGAAAATTTAGTAATTCTTGATGTGAGAGGTAATAATTTTAGTAAAGAATATATCGAAGAATTAAAGGCATTATTACCAGGTTGCGAAATTAGGCATTAAATTTTTTCTTAAACGCCTCTAAGAACCAAGTAGGAGGTTGCATTGGTTTATTTTTTTCCTTATCAATAAAAACGAGTGTTACAGAACCTGTATTTAAGAGTTCGTTTTCTTGATTAAAACATTCATAATCAAAAGTGATACGCACACCAGGCATTTGTTTAACACTAGTAACAATGCGTACCTCATCATCATATTTTGCAGGTTTTTTATAATTAATTGTTAAGTTAATAACAGGCATTAAAACGCCACTTTCTTCCATGGCTTTATAACTAAAGCCTAAGGTTCGCATGGCCTCTACTCTACCTACTTCGTAATACTGAGCGTACACACCATAGTAAACAAATCCCATTTGATCAGTTTCGCCATAGCGAACTCTTAAAGTTGTTTCTGTTTTAATCATACAAAATTTATCTTATCTTTAAAGCAATAAAAGTACTGTTTGTTTTATGCAATTAACTTTAAAGATACTTATTTTTTCAGCATTCATTAGTTTATATAGTTGCACCTCTAAAGTTGCAGTAAAAAAAACAAGCGAATCGCATATTATTATTAATCAAGCTGCAATTGATAGCGCGGTATATAAATTAATTACACCATACAAAAATGCGCATGACGAACAAATGCACGCAGTAATAGCTACTGCCGATGAAGCACTTGTGAAAGCAGATGTAGAAAGCACATTAGGCAACTTTTTTTGTGATGCAGTTATCTATCAAACAAAGCAACTATTAGGAAAGGATTCGGCAATGGTAGATGTGGCTATTTTTAATAAAGGAGGATTAAGAAATTCAATACCAAAAGGTCAAGTAACCATTGGAAACATTTTTGAGCTTATGCCATTTGACAATGAATTAATTTTATTAAAACTAAGCGGAGAAAATTTTAAAGAGATGTGTTATAAAATTGTAGAAAAAGGAGGAATACCAATTGGAGGTATGCGCATGGTTATGAAAGGGAGTACTCCCACCGACATTACCATTAAGGGGAAAGCCTTTGATATAAACAACGATTATTGGGTGGTAACATCAGATTATTTAGCCAATGGCGGCGATAGTTATACTTTCTTTAAAAATCCTAAAGAAAAAAAAGTGATGAATGTTTTGCTAAGAAACATTATTATAAACTATTGCGAAACACTTACTAAAAACAATCAAACGATTAAACCAATTTTAGATGGCAGAATTTCAGTATCAAAATAGACGCGATTTTTTAAAATACTTTGTAGGAACTTCGGCACTATTAGCTGGTTTTCCTGCATTATCTAAAAATACATTGTTATCAAAAGGAATTTCGCATCTTACTATATTATATACTAATGATGTGCACAGTCGTATTGAACCTTTTCCAGAGAACGATCCTAAGTACGCCAATAAAGGAGGTTTTGCAAGAAGGGCAGCAGAAATAGAACGTATAAAACAAGAAAACGATAACATTTTATTATTAGATGCAGGTGATATTTTTCAGGGCACACCTTACTTTAATTTATTTGGAGGCGAGTTAGAATACAAGCTTATGAGTATGATGCAATATGATGCTACTACTATTGGCAATCATGATTTTGATTTAGGTATTGATAATATTACTAAACAAATGCCTCATGCAAATTTTGCTTTTATTAATTGTAATTATAATTTTTCCAACACCTCATTACATGATAAAATTATTCCTTATAAAATTTTTGAGAAACAAGGTATTAAAATAGGTGTATTAGGATATGGCATTGAACTAGAAGGATTAGTAGATAAGAAAATGTATAAAGAAACCATTTATCAAAACCCTTTACCAATTGCCAATGCCACTGCTAAACTATTAAAACAAGATTTGGGTTGCGATTATGTGATTGCTTTATCACATTTAGGTTTTTCTTATCCAACAAAAAAAATAAGTGACATGAGCATGGCACCACTTACCGAGTATATAGATTTAATTATTGGTGGACACTCACACACCTTTTTAGAACATCCAGTTAAACTAAAAAATCGTGCTAATAAAGATGTGTATGTAACACAAGTTGGGTGGGCTGGTATATGGTTAGGAAAAATTGATGTGTATTTTTCAGCCAATACAAAAAAAATAGCTCATAACTCAAATAACAGAAAAATTTAAAAATGCAAGTCCAAAATGAAAATTTTCTTGAATTTTTTATTCATTTTTTTCTTGTAAGATTAAATAATCCATATATATTTACAAACTGATACTTGTTGATAACGATAAACACTACATATTTAATAACTTATTTAAACATTAAACCAGATTATGAAGGAAAAGACAGCTGAAACCGTGTGGAAAAATTGCTTAAAGGTAATTCAAGATAACGTTAGCCCTCAAAATTTCACTACATGGTTCGAGCCTATAAAAGCATTAAAACTACACGATAATATTTTAAATATTCAGGTGCCTTCTCAATTCTTTTACGAATGGTTAGAAGAACACTATATTGGAATATTAAAAAAGGTCATTAAAAAAGAATTAGGCGCTGAAGGGAAAATAGAATATAGTATTGTAATGGATAATGGAACAGGCAAAACTGAAAAAGCAGTGATGCTAAAAGTTCCTAATATTAATACGAACTTAAAAAATTCGCCTGTTAATATGCCTATTGATGTTAGCGGAGGTGCTATCAGAAATCCATTTATCATCCCTGGTCTTAAAAAAGTATCGGTAGAGTCGCAATTAAATCCTAATTATAGCTTTGAAAATTTTGTTGAAGGTGATTGCAACCGCTTAGCGCGCTCTGCTGGATTTGCTGTTGCTCAAAAACCAGGAGGTACAGCATTTAACCCATTATTATTATATGGAGGTGTTGGTTTAGGAAAAACGCACTTAGCACAAGCCATTGGTATTGAAATTAAAAAGAACTTCCCAAATAAAACTGTTCTTTACGTTCAATCTGAGAAATTTATTGCTCAATTTATTGATGCTATCAAAAACAATAATCAAAATGATTTTGTACACTTCTATCAAATGATTGACATTTTGATTATTGATGATATACAATATTTAGCAGGAAAAGAAAAAACACAAGATGTGTTCTTCCATATATTTAATCACTTACACCAATTGGGTAAACAAATTATCTTAACATCAGATAGAGCTCCTGTTGAAATGCAAGGTATTGAGCAACGCTTATTATCTCGCTTTAAATGGGGATTAAGTGCTGATTTACAAACTCCAGGTTTAGAAACACGTATTGCAATTTTAGAAAAGAAAGTATATAACGAAGGTATTCAATTACCAAAAGAAGTTTGCGAATATTTAGCCTATAGTATTACATCTAACGTGCGTGAATTAGAAGGTGCTTTAATTTCATTATTAGCACAATCTTCGTTAAACAAAAAAGTAATTACATTAGATTTAGCCAAACAGATGATTGACAAATTTGTGAAATCAACTGCACGCGAAGTATCTATAGATTATATCCAAAAAGTAGTTTGCGATTATTTTGACTTAAACATTGATTTAATGAAATCGAAAACTCGTAAGCGTGAAGTTGTTCAGGCTCGTCAAATAGCTATGTATTTTGCAAAATCAATGACAAAATCTTCATTAGCAACAATTGGTATGCACTGTGGAGGAAAAGACCACGCCACTGTTTTACACGCTTGTCGTACCGTAAACAACCTAATGGATACAGATAAACGCTTTAAAGCCTATATTGAAGAATTAGATAAAAAGATTAGTATTAATAACTAAACAAACTCGATAGAGAACCTATAAAAAAATCCTCCAAACAATGGAGGATTTTTTGTTTAGGTTGAGCGTACATAAAACCTCCATATATTTAATATAAAATCCGTATTAGTGGGTATTGTAAAAAGCTCTTTAATCATTTAAATTTGAAAAAAAATAATTACACATCTATGAAAAAAATTCTATTAATTCTTTCAATTGCTGTTAGCTTAAAAACAACAGCTCAAAGCAATGCTCAAGCTTTTGATTGGGCAATGAACCCAGGTGCTAACGGAAATAAGCTATATGCGTTGCATTATGATTCACAAGGTAATTTACTTGCATTGGCGCACGCATCAGATAGCGCTAGTTTTGGAGGCTCTATAGTAACTGCATTGCCTAATTCTAATTATCCCACTAATAATTATTATATAGGAAAAAGAAATACAAATGGTACCTCTCAGATTCTATTACAAAGTCGAAACGGAGCAACAAATGTATATTCAAACTTTAGTGATTTTAATTTAGACGCAAATGATAATATTATTGTTGTTGGGGCTACATCTGCTGGTCATGATTTTGGAAATGGCGTAACACTTTCTAATAAAGGATATATAATAGCTAAATACAATAGTACTGGCGTTGCACAATGGGCTAAAATGTACAATTTCGGAAACCCAAATATGAGTGCTTTCACAACAAAACCATGGAGTTTACAATGTTTACCAAATGGTAATATAATTGCTATTCTAAAGGAAACTTCAGGTAGATATGCTTATATTGTATTAGATGTTAATGGTAATGAATTACAATATAAAGAGTTTCAATTAAGTGGAAGTGGGTCTACAATACCAGTAATTACTACTTCTAAAAACAATTGTTTTATTGATAATACAGGAGATTTTTATTTATATTATAATACTATAGATATGTCTGCAACACCTAAAATGGTATTAAGTTCGGTTACTAATTCAGTTTCAACTCGAATAGATAGTGTTATGATAACAAACACAGGCCATTCAGCTGTTTCTTATTTGCTGGCTTTTAGACCTGATGGGACTAAGAAATATTTTAAAGGTTTTAGAGGTACTATGGTTGATTTAGCAGTTGAAGCTACAACTGGCAATGTTTTATTTTATTGGAAACAATATGGAGGACAAAATAATATTGCACCAATGGATATGATTTCAACAAATACAGGTACTTTTACTTTTTCTCAAGTATATTGTGGAATAATGGCAGTTGATTCATTGGGAGCCTATATAAAAAAATCAACAGAAACACCTTCCTTGCAATATCAATACGAATCAATACTTCCTTTAGGTAATTTTCAGCTAATTGGAACTTTAGAATATGCCAACGGTAATATTTTAACCGCAGGTACGCAAACATACTCAGTAAGTAGTGGTGGCTTTTTTACTTGGTTTGAATTAGATCAGAATTTAACTCCTTCCTATTTTGTTGCAGCTCCTCTGTATAATCAAAATAATCAATTAGCTAAAGACCCTATTTCAAATTATGGGAATAAAGTAGCAGTTGGTCTGGGTTGGTATGCTACTACACAATCTACAATTAATATTAATGGAACCATTCTTAAAGCTAATGACAAAAACACTTCATTTCCAACCAGATATAATTCTCCTTATAATGCGGTAGGAGAAGACATTGCAATTGCTCAATTTGATAGAACTTTACAAGGGAGTGCAAGTGGTATTTTTGAATCAAAAGTTCAAACTATGGACTTCATTATATATCCAAATCCAGCTAAAGATTATATCGTTATACAAAACTCGGCGAAAACAATAGGTGATGTATCTGTTGTATTTACAAACATATTGGGAGAAACTGTTTTGGTAGATAAAACAACATCAAACAACTTAACCATTAATACAACAAATTTAATTGGTGGCGTATATTTTGTAACAATTACTCATCAAGGAAAATCAAGCACTCAAAAAATAATCATCGAATAATAAACTCATTATGAAAAAAATAACTATTGCATCATCATTTCTTCTTGTTTTACTATTTTCTAGTTGCCAAAAAGATTACGTATGCGTATGTACAGAAAGATCAACAGGAGAAAAAAATTATGGTGACCATGTTAAATCAGGACCATTTTCAAAAAAAGTATATGAGAAATCGTGCGAAGCAAACGATGATGTTTTTGAAAATGATTTAGAAAATTGCCATTTAGAGTAATAGCGTTTCCAAATCTTAGGTCATACCAAATATATCTACACCAACAAAGGAGCATTTTGTATAAATGCTCCTTTTTATATACTTTTATACTGAATAGGCATTAACTAGGTAACTTGTTATTTATGTATAAAAAAGTAGTAATAACAATTTTAATAATCTTGTATGCTATTTCTTATGTTTTCTGTCAAAACCAGCCCATTTGTATCCTCGACTTAACTTTAAAAAATGCCGAAACAACACAGGGTAATTTATTTTCGGCAAAGCACCTCTTAAAATCAGCTGGTTTTTCATTTTCTGTAAGCGACTCGGTAAACCTAGCCATACAATCCAAAGTCATATTATCAAGTTCAAATATTGAGTCTTATACATTTAACCAAGCCGAACGCGACTCTTTAAAAAACTTTGTATTAAATGGAGGAATTTGGATTGCTACAAATAACAAAGACACCTCCCTTAATTCTTGTTTTGGTATTACCAAAACAAATTTTAATACACAACGTTTTTACCTAAACTTTAAACCAGATTTTGATTCTACCATTTTCAATCTCTTTAACGAACCCTACGAATTACAAATTAGATTTGGCGACACAACAGAATATAGCACCTGCATTGGCACACGCTCATATACTGTAAGCACCGCCGATACGCTTGCCCTATATGAAACAGGAGAGGTAGCCATTACCCATCATGCTTTTGGATTAGGACATAATTACCTTTTAGGCACACAACTTAAAGAAATCATTTTAAGACCACAGGTTAAAGAAGATTATGGCGCTAATAGAGAATTTTCGAACGGGTTTGAACCAGCACAAGATGTTTATATGTTCTTATTTTCTGGTATTATAAAAAAACATCTTAATCATATTGTATATAAACATACTGCATATTGCAATTTTAATTCAACCTTAGTGATCACTCATGATGTAGATGCAACTACATCAATGGAACTTTTTGATGACTATGCGAGTTATGAAAACGCAAATCAAATTAGCTCTACCTATCTAATTACAACTCACTATGTACACGACAAACTCGCTAAGAATTTTTTTGATGGATATGAAGATGATATTTTAAAAGTTTACAATATGGGGCATAATATACAAAGTCACAGTGTATCCCACATGCCTGATTTTGATAATGAATTAATAGTACCAATGGGTTCGCCTGGAAATACTCGTTACTCCTATACTCCTTACTTTAATGGTACCCAATCGACTAACACTACTGTGTTTGGCGAAGCAGAAGTGAGTAGAGATTTATTATCCAATATTATTGGGCAACCAATCAAAGCATTCCGACCTGGCTATTTAGCCATTCCTGATTATCTGTTTAATGTTTTAGATAGCCTAAAATATGAAATGAGCAGCTGCCATAGTGCCAATGACGTAATGAGCAATGTTCCATTTTTTGCTCATACCAATTTAGATATGTATGGCAAAGAAACACAAGTACTTGAAATTCCAAATACTGTTTCTGATGTATTTCATGATGATCCAATTAATGAAACAAACTACATGAATAAAGTTCAAATATGGAAATCAAGTTTTGATAAAAATCATCAAAATAATTTATCTACAGTGCTCCTCATTCATCCTACTAGATATTATAAATTGTATGCTGAACAACTTTTAATACAATCACTTCCTGAAAATTGTATCATTACAAATCTTGAAGAGTATGGTGATTTTTGGAAAAACAGAGACTCAACCAATATTCAAACTCGTATTTTAAATGATACCTTATTTATTTACCTCTCATTAAAGGCAGATAATATGAATGAACATCAATCATTTATAGTTAATAATGGCAGAGATTTTCAGAAGATTTATATTTACGACAATGATTCAATCTTACTAAACTACACTCAAAGTACTTGGAATACAAATGATATTATTCTTCATCGCAATTGTTACCGACCAAATTATTCAACTTATACCATTAATGAAACACCTAGTATCAATGAAGTATATATACACCCTAATCCATCTGAAAAAAATGGAGCTTGGGTACATTTTAATTTAATGGAAGAAGCAGAAGTGAGTATGTCAATTTTTGACACCAAAGGCAGTCTTGTTTCTGAGCCTTATCAGCATTCTGAGTTCAACCTAGGAGCCCATGATTTAATTTTACCCTTTCAACAATTAAACAAAGGTATTTATTTTATTAAACTTTTTATTAATAATGAAGTTTATCACTTAAAATGGATTTTAATAGAATAAACCTCAACGTAAAGTATATTCCCAACTAATAATCATGGATTCCAATAAAGTAATGTATCTCATTTTTTCAGCGGCTAGTGCCATCGCGGGTGCTTTACTTTGGATTAATTATTTTAGGCAAATTGACATATTAGAAAAAGAACGTTGGATTCATATTATTCAGGCATTAATTATTGGTTACTTAACTCCTACTCTTGCCTTATGGGCTTACACATTTCTTGGTAATTACGGATTAGATTTTAATGGTGAATTTTTAAATGATTTATTTTATGCCGTTGCCTGTGTAGGTACCGTAGAGGAACTCTCAAAATTAATAGGAGTGCTTATTACCTTTCAAATTCTAAAAAAACATTTAAACGAACCTATTGATTATTTAATTTACGGTGGATTAGTTGCATTGGGTTTTTCGCTTAGAGAAAATTTTATTTATTACAATAACTACGGCCCTCAAATAGCCAGCGGAAGAACTATTATTAGTAGCTTGGTACATATTATCAATACTAGCATTTGTATTTACGGAATATACAGGTTTAATTTATTTAAAAAAGGAACACCTTTCATCAACAGTTTTATCGGTATTAGTATTGCTATAGTTTCGCACGGCATGTTCGATTTCTTTTTAGGTCAACAATTTCTTGGGCATATCACGCCTATATTCTCTACAATTATCTACTTAATCGGTATCAACTTTTGGTTACAAATGATAAGCAATGCCATTAATTTTTCTCCTTATTTTAATTACGTAAAAATTAGTAACTCACGACATATTTACCGTTCTATTTTTAGTTGGTATATTATTGTACTTATTATTAGCAGCTTATATTTATATTACTTTCAATCATTGGTTAATGCTACTGACGATATTGTCAAAAACATCTCCGAAGAAGGATTTGTACTCGTAACACTAGCTTTAAGAGCCAGCAGATTAAGTATAAACAAAGGAAAATATATACCTGTAAAAATTCAATTCCCAATTTATAGAACCAAAAATGATGATGAAGATTTTAACATCATGGGATATAAATTTAAAATAAGAGGCGAAAATGAACAAGAAATATACTTTTTAAAATTCATGAATCAACAGGTAAACATACAAGCATTAGAACCTAAACACACCATGATAAAGGATGGACTAATTGCTGAAATAACTTGTAAATATTTTACCTCAGACAACGTTGTTGTTTATCTCATAAAAACAAATGAAAATCAAACAGAGTTTAAAAACTATGTTTTAAAACCAAAAGCAATTTCTAAAAAACATGCCAACGGGAAATATCCGCAAGCCAAATTCATGAAGATAGATGAAGACAAAACAGGTAACAGTAGCACTCACTTTCGGTATCAAGATTTAATCTATATTGAAGATGTTTACATTAAAGCAACACCTCATCAAACTCATTGAAAAGAATACATCCTTTAAAAACTGTACGCTCGAAACTTATGACTTTGTTAATTTTTACTGACAAAAAAATACATTACATAGCTAAAAAATAGCCATATTGTAATGGTAAAATTATTCGTATGAATTTTAACGAAGCCCAACAAAAAATACAACAGCTATCTCAAGAACTCGAACAACACAATTATAATTACTACGTGTTAGATAATCCTACCATTAGTGATTATGATTTTGATAAACTGCTCGAACAACTCATTGCACTGGAACAACAATTTCCTGAACTCGTTTTACCTACTTCGCCAAGCCAACGTGTAGGCGGACAAGTAACCAAAACATTTCAATCCGTTAAGCATCAATACCCAATGCTTTCGTTGAGTAATAGTTATAGCCAAGAAGACATGTATGATTTTGATCGTAGAGTACGCGAAGGATTGGGAATAACCAGCACTGGATTATTTGACGAAGCGATTGAATATGTGTGCGAATTAAAATTTGATGGCTTATCCATTAGTTTAATTTATAACGAAGGGCAATTATTTCAGGCAATTACCCGAGGCGATGGTGTACAAGGTGATGATGTAACTACCAATGCTAAAACCATTAAATCACTCCCACTTAAATTAAAAGGAAATTATCCAGCTCATTTTGAAATACGTGGTGAAATATTTATGCCACGCCCTGTATTTGACGCCATTAATAAAGAACGAGAGGAAATAGGCGATGCGCCAATGGCAAATCCACGCAATGCAGCTTCGGGGAGTATGAAAATGCAAGACTCAACTCAAGTAGCAAAACGCAAATTAGATTGTTTTTTATATAATGTGTTAGGTAACGATATTCCCTTCGCTTCTCATTTTGAAAGTGTGCAAGCAGCCGAAACGTGGGGTTTCAAAATTTCAAAAGAAGCTAAAGTATGTTACGGCATAGATGAAGTTATTAATTTTATTAATTACTGGGATAAAAAACGGTTTGATTTACCGTACGATACAGACGGTGTTGTTATTAAAGTAAACAACTACTTACAACAAAAAAACTTAGGCTTCACTGCCAAATCGCCACGCTGGGCTATTGCTTATAAATTTAAAGCCGAACAAGTAAGTACTGAATTACAAAGTATTAGTTATCAAGTAGGACGTACAGGTGCAATTACACCAGTAGCCAACTTAAAACCCGTAGCACTTGGTGGCACTACGGTAAAGAGAGCCTCGCTTCATAATGCTGATATAATTGAAAAATTAGATGTACGCGTAGGCGATTTTGTATTTGTAGAAAAGGGTGGAGAAATTATTCCAAAAATTATTGGTGTAGATATGTCTAAACGACAAGCACAATCTTACCCTACAAAATATATTACACATTGCCCCGAGTGCCACACCGAGCTAAAAAGAAATGAAGGCGAAGCCAATCATTTTTGCCCAAACGAAACATCTTGTCCGCCACAAGTAATGGGTAAAATGGAACATTTTGTTTCGAGAAAAGCTATGAATATTGATAGCTTGGGTGGCGAAACCATTGTACAACTTTACCAAGCAGGTCTTGTAAGAAACATAGCCGATATTTATGATTTAAAAAAAGAACAACTAATACCTCTGGAGCGTATGGCTGAAAAATCGGCCAATAACCTCATCGAAGGTATTGAGAAAAGTAAACAAGTGCCTTTTGAACGAGTGCTATACGCCATCGGCATACGTCATGTAGGAGAAACCACAGCTAAGAAAATTGCTAAGAAAGTAAAAAATCTTGAGCAGCTTTTGAATATGAATAAAGAAGAACTCCTATCAATAGATGAAGTAGGAGAAATAATTGCGGATAGTATTTTAGCTTTTTTTAGTCAAACAGATAATCAACAGATTATACAACGTCTTAAAAATAGCGGTTTGCAATTTGAAATAAATGAAGCTCAGTTACAAAGCGGAAGCGACAAACTAAAGGACCAAACCATTGTAATAAGTGGTGTTTTTACAAAACATAGCAGAGAGCAATATAAAGACTTAATTGAACTACATGGCGGAAAAAACTCGGGCTCTATCTCTAAGAAAACAAGCTTTGTTTTGGCTGGAGATAATATGGGACCAGAAAAATTAAAGAAAGCCGAATCGCTGGGAGTGAAAATTATAAATGAAGATGAATTTTTGCAGATGATTCATTAATTCTCTGCTAACGGAATCATCGAAAAAGGTAACTTAACCATACCTTCAAAGTTTTTTCCTGCAGCTAAAATATCTTCATCATTCTCTTCATACATCCAATTTATTATTACCGATTTTCCGCTTTTTAGTTGATAATCTTCTAATTTTTTGAATGCACTTAGTAAACATGCCGACGAGCTACTATTATAATATTCTAACTGAACGTTTACTGTAGTTGTAGCAACTGGATTTTTTAGATACTCATCAAGTGCCTTAAAAAATGGCGAGTAAAACTCTAATGAATTCTCGGGAATAGAACGACCAGAAATAGTTAATTCACCTTTCTTAAAATCAAATTGAATAGCGGGTGTATTAAGGCTTGCTTCTAATGTGTATCTTTCCATAAAACTCTTTTTTACTTTCTACTTTCAACAAAAATACAGAATAATCAGTATTACTTTTTTAAAAACTCGACATAATTAGGTAAAACCATGCTTTAATTGAGTAAAACGTAATATAAAATTAGTAAGTGAATTTTTAGGTTATTGATTGATTTCATATTGTTTGACAAATATTCACGTCCATCTATAAAAAATATTTTTTTAACGTATATTTTTTTGTTTTTATCGAAAATTTATATAAATTCGATTGTTCAATATAAACCATGAGACATTCTTCTCAAATAACAATTATTGCCGAAAAGGTTGTACCACACGTGGTTGTGGTAAAATTAAATAGCGAAGGCATTATTGAAATTGAATGGGATTCTAGTATCGAGGCTATTGATAAGCATCATATCGAACAAACTACTCAGATTATAGGTGAGTTAAGTGGAGGAAAAAAGATGCCTGTTTTTGTAAACATTTATAGTTTTATGGCTGTTACTGAAGAAGCTAGAGCCTACACCACTACTGAGGAAGCTCATTTGCACACATTAGCAAATGCTGTATTAATTGACAATTTAGCAAAAAAAATATTATTTAATTTTTACGTCAAATACACCAAAAATAGTGTGCCTATAAAAAGTTTTACAACTAAAGAAGAAGCTTTTGAGTGGTTAAAATCTTTACAAACTAACATCACTAAATAACCTTGCTTAAATAAAAGCATAACAAGTTGTAATGCGTTTGGTATTCTCGCTTAAATGATTCGGTTTCGTACTCCTTAGGATGAGTAGAGGCTAATTGCTCAAAATGGGTTAAAAGATAGTGGTAATCATTTTCGGAAATATGGTTTAAAAATTCTTTTCTATTACCCTCTAGCAAACGATGAATATCTAACACCGATTTTCGGATTGAGGCATTTTGATTTTTCTCAATTTCAAGAATAATGTCTTTTATTAACATGGCACAAACTTAACTACAATTTTGCTTATGTTGCTTAATTTTATATATTTGATTAAGCAAAATCAATGAGCATGAAAAAAACACATTACATATTTATTAGTTTTATAAGTATCGTACTTCATCAAGTTACTTTTGCGCAAGCCTTTCGTAAGGGCTCGTTTTCCATCAGCGTTTCCGAAGGATCAACCTTTGGGCATTATCGCACTACCGATGCAGGAGGCAATACGCCAATAGTAATTGGAGATAATTTTGAACCTGGCGTGAGAGATCCTTTAATTATACAATATGGCGTATCAAATAAATGGAGCATTGGCTTATCTAGTGGTAACGATGTGTTTAATGTAAACCCTAGTAAATATTATGGTTTTTCAACTAGTAACAATACGGTAAAAGCTACCACTTCCGAATTTACATTTGATGTAAATTACCATTTGTATGTAAATAAGCGCTTGGATATGTCGGTGTTTGCTTCATCGGGCGTGTTTTCTATTAAAATTCAAGGCAACGACCAAGATGTATTTTATAAACACGAATCGAGCGGGCTTATTTTAAGATATGGTACCAAAGTGCATTATTATTTCTTTAAACGCTTAGGCGCTGTAGGAATTATTAGTAGTTACCTAGCTAGCGGCTCACCAAAAGGCATTAAAGATAATAATGAAGCTAAAACCTACAACACCACCATTAAGGGTGTGGCTATAGAAGCGGGTTTATGTTACCGTTTGTTTAGGTAATATCAAATGTAATAATGATTTAGGGCAATGATGTTTTTTATTTTTTATCATTTGGAATCGGAAAAAGTAAAACAAGATAAATCAATAGTTGTCATCTAACACGAAAGTACTGTTAATTTTTGACAATTACAAATACGCAATTAAAAATCGTCTGAAATAGTTTATTTTATTAGTCAAATCGAGATTTTTGTATTTGAATTTAAAAATGATTAACTTCGTCAATTAATAAGTTA
>CAUJCR010000016.1 GCA_963169355.1 Bacteroidota bacterium
ATATTCATGACCTGCAGGATTTAAAATAAATTTCTGATTACGTAATATAATTTCACCCACATCATATTTCAAGTTATTATTGGCATCCCAATAAGCATAAGCTTTTACAGTTCCGTTGTTTTTTAGTTTTGAAGTTGTTAAAACTATATCGTCATAACCTGAGCGGGAAATAAAATCTTTGTCGCCATCATTATCTATATCTACTGTAATTACACCTTCCTTGACAAAATAGTATTTACCTATCAGATTAAAATGAGCTGCAGTAGAATTATATAATTTAGTAAAATTTCCATAGCTATCGTTAGTAAAAACTGTGTAATGAAAATCATTTGAGGCACCTGAAGCTCTTAATAGAATATCATTGTCATTATCGTTGTCTACATCTTCAATTCTAAAATTACTACATCTTAAAAGGGTAAGGTCGCCAGATGTTAAGTTGTAATTGTCAATTATTACTTTTTCCGTAAAACTAAAATTATTATTGTATAGAATATATAATTGAGATTGGTTGGCGTAGTTTACATAGTCATGTACTAACAAATCTTTCTCACCATCACCATCTAAATCACCAATAGCAAAAGATGCCGGCTTATTGAATGTGTTATTTATTTCAAAAGCTGTAAACGTGGGATAACCCATATTTTTTAACCATACAATTTTATTGCTGTTAAATGATGAAAATATTATATCATTTTTTGAATTTTTATCAAAATCATTAATTTGTAAATATGAAATAGAATATGGCGAAGTATAAACCACATTCTTAGTAGAAAATCCACCATTTCCATTATTTAAGTAACTAAATACTTCTGTGTTATGATAACCAATAATGTCCAAATCGTTATCACCATCAACATCTGTTATAAATAAACTGTCTGTCAAAATCGATGCAGCAATTACTAGCGGAGTTGCAAATGTTGATCCATTATTTTGCGAGTAATAAATTGCATTATTCCTGCGACTGTAATAAATAACATCGGGAAGATTATCATTATTTAATTTTGCAGATTGTAATATAGTAGCATCATATGCCGAATCTATTATAACCGTTGGAGTTGTAAAAGTGTGGCTTGCATTTTGAGCATATTTTAGAATACGTGATCCATTGTATTTACCTACTGCCAATATATCAGTATATCCATCATTGTTGACATCTGAGCTGCATATGACACTTGAAAATGCAGGTATTACGGGTTTAGAAAAAGAGGTTGCATATTTTGCAGGACCTGTTTTTGCACACATAATTAAAGAATCAAAAGATACAATAGCAAATTCTTTTATGTTGTCATTAGTAAAATCATCCTGAAAGTAGAAACCAAAATGCCCCAAGCTATCAAGACCAGGAGAATTAGGTATAGTAACTTTTGACAGCGCATTAGCAAAAGTAAAACCACCAAGGTTTTTCAAGTAAGTATTTCTATTAGAATTTATAAAAGAAATATCCATTAAGTTATCTTCATCTACATCTACTAAAAGCCAGTTATATTGAACGTCACTATTCACTACATTCTGACTTACTACAACACTTGAACCAAAAATGCCGCTCCCCAAATTTTTAATTTTATAAAAATTAAGCACATTGCTTGCTTGATCTGCATAAACAATATCTTTTAATCCGTCATTATCAATATCAGCTACTATAATCTTCAAAGAATTAGTAGTAGAATTTAGATTTTGTTTTTGTGTAAATGAGGTGTCATTATTATTTTTAAACCAATAAATACCCTGGTCACTTTCGCCTACTAAATCAATAAAACCATCATTATCCATATCACCAGCAGCTACTCTGAAAAACTGACCGGTAGCCGGTACTGTCGAAACCTGAAATGTACCATTTGTGTTTTTTGCTAAATATATTTTACCTATACCTGATGCTGTTGTTGAAATAACAACATCTTTATAACCATTATGATCCATGTCCACGAGGCTCATTGTACTTCCATTGCCCGATATACCATTTATTGGATTTTCCTTAAAAGTATTATTTCCTAAATTTTTAAACCATGATATTTTTCCATTTTGAGTTGGAACTTCAGATGAATTAAAATATACTACAAAATCCATTTTACCATCATTATTCATATCTGCTGCTGCTATTTGATATATATTATAATAACGACCATCCATTGAATTATAATTATAGATCATTTGTGGTTCTCCAAAAGATGTACCAGCGTTATTTTTAATAAATATAATTTTTGAAAATGAAGAATATCCTAACGGACAGTAAATAATATCTTTATTGTTGTCTCCATCAAAATCAGCAATGCATTTTATTTCGTTTGGAATTATAAAAGGGAAGCCGGCTGGAGATTTTGCGAAATCAATATAAGTGTCATTACCAAACTGACCAAATACAATAATCGAGTAAATCATGCAAAGCATGAAAAATATTTTTTTCATATTAGAAAATTCAAAGTTTAGATTAATTAGTTTTTAATACAACGAATTGACATGCCAAAGTGTTTATCAGTTGCTCCTAAGTTTAATATAGTATTATTGTAACTTACATAACCGAAATTTCCATTTCCAGCATTTGCTGCATCAATTGCCCAAAAGAAAGCCCTAATCGTTAGATCTGAATAAGCAGTACCATATGTTAATCTATGACCAGCACCTAAAGCTGTAAAACCACTACTATTATCAGCTCCTGCAGTTGAATACCATGATGCATCAACACTTCTCATTTTACCCCCTGCAACACTTACCCCGCCCAAATAAGTAGCTAATGTTGTCCACTCAGCTAATGTTGGTACATGCCAACCCGCTGGAGCTAATTTTCCTGTACTAACTGCATACCAATTGTAAACCCTACCAAACAATCTTAAATTAGCAGTATCCATGTTATAATAAGCACATGCACCTGTGTAATTATTTTGCCAATCTGTACCTGCTAAGTTTGTCAAAATAGTTGTACCGTCATTGTATCTTGTTGTTTTTAAATTATCTAACATCCAGCATTGAGTTCCAATTGTTACTGTACGATATACATTTCCATCTATATCAGTTACTGTACCACAATTTGGTAAACCGCCGGACGTTGTAGTAAACGATAACTCATTACCATAAGTTGTGCCGTAAATATTAGTTGCATAAGCACGAATATAGTAAGTGGTATTACTTGACAATCCTGTTAAATTAGAAATAAATGTACCTGTTCCGGTTCCATCTGTGGTTTTGGAATTTGTTGTAGTTGGATTATGACCGGTAGACCAGCAAACGCCTTTTTGAGTAATACTTGAACTGCCTGGATTAGTAATATTACCACCTGATTTAGCAGTATTATTTGTTATACTAATCACCGTACTTGTAGACAACGTAGGTAATTGGTTTAAAATACTATTAACTACTATATATGCTGTCTTGGTTGTTGTATTGTTTCCAGATGCATTTGTTACTTTTAGAGTAACATTGAAGGCACCTGTATCGCTATATTTAATATTTGCAGGGTTTTGCAAAGTTGAAGTAGAAGGGGTTGCATTACTAAATGTCCATAGCCAGCTTGTTGGACTACCAGTGGAAAGGTCTGTGAAATTAACACTATCGCCTACGTTTATGTTAGTTTGATTAGCATTAAAATCAGAGGTAAGTACATTTTGATTATTTGAATTTGAAGTGCAAGAATTTAAAACAAGAACAATAAAAGATGCGAAAAATAGTGCAATTGATTTCATAATTTTTAGATTTATTGAAAGCTAATATAGTATCTTAATTCTTTATATTTATATAGATAGAGTATATTTCTATCATTTTATGTAATGAATTGTATAATAAGACTATTTAAGTGACAAATTATCCGAATATAACTATTACTCCATACTCATGTAATTTACCCAAAGTTACAAAAGATTATATCGCTTCTTAATTCATTATAAAAATAATTGTTATATTAGAGATTTATTTAAAGCGCATCAGGATATCTATTATTTATGAGCAAGTAATGTAAGTATCCCTAAAATCCGGACTGGTTAAAATTTGGAAAAACGCCTAAATTTAACCAGTATGAAAAAGACAAAATTCACAGAAACACAAATTGTAAAAGCCCTGAAAGAGGCTGAATCAGGAAGAAGCGCAGTGGAGATCAGCCGTGAGTTGGGCATCCACACTCAAACGTTTTATAATTGGAAGAAGAAGTACTCAGGTATGGATGGGGAACACCTTAAGCGCCTGAAGGAACTGGAGGAAGAAAACCGTAAGCTAAAACACATGTACGCAGATCTGGCACTGGACAACAAGATGCTAAAGGATGTGTTGTCAAAAAAGTGGTAGAGCCTGGTGATCGTAAACATGTTGTCGCTTATCTTCAGCAAGCCTATGAGATAAGTATCACCAGAGCCTGTAAGAGTATTGGCTTATCAAAATCTGTATATTACTACACTTCCGTAAAAGATGACAGTATGGTTATTGACCAACTCGAGAAACTGGCGGACAAGAAGTCGACGCGAGGTTTTCCTTATTATTTTAACCGACTTCGAAATGAGGGGTTTCCATGGAATCATAAGCGGGTAAAGAGAGTGTATAACCTGCTAAATCTCAATAAGCGAAGGAAACACAAGCGAAGATTACCTGACCGAATAAAAGAACCGCTGCAAGTTCCACTATCCAGCAATTGCACCTGGAGTATGGATTTTATGCACGATACCTTAACCAATGGCAGAAAGGTCAGGATATTGAATGTATTGGATGATTACAACCGTCAGGCTCTCTGCATAGAGGTAGATTATTCTCATTCCGGAATAAGCGTCAGCAGAGCTTTGGACAGGCTAATAGAACAGTATGGAAAACCTCAGGAAGTGCGATGTGACAATGGTCCTGAATTTACATCCCATGCGCTCACAGATTACTGCAAACATAAGCATATCAACATAAAATACATACAACCAGGAAAGCCAACCCAGAATGCTTATATAGAACGATTTAACAGAAGCTACTGAGAGGATATTCTGGATGCTTATCTGTTTGACAGTATCAGTGAACTCAGAGAGCTGTCCTGGAACTGGATGGAAGATTACAACCTTAATCATCCACATCAATCATTAAATAATCTTAGTCCTATGAAATATTTAGAATTAAATAACCATCTTTAAATCCAATTTATACCCAGTTCGGAAAACGGGGTACTTACAGTAAGTTGCCTGTATGCTATATAACAATAATGATAAACAAGTTAAAAGTAATTTATTTTGCAATCATAAGTAAGCGGGAAAGCCGAAAACGCTATAGAGTAGGCATCAAATAAAAAATATATAAATAATGAAAAGAATTTTAATTATTACAGTTGCTATTTTAGCATTAGGAATTTCATCATGTACAAAAAGCAGTGATAACAATACAACAGGAGGAATTTACAATAAACAACTTAATCTGTCCTATACAGTAATAGTACCTACGCAACTTTACGGATTCTCTCTGTTAGATGACACAACACTTGCTGCATCTGATAAAATATATTTATATTTAGTTACAAATTCTTTTTATTTAACAGGCACATTCAGTCAAGAGCTTGCTTATACAGCAGGAACTAATGCAGAAAGAATCTTAAAAGTGTATGCAACAGATGAAGTTATAAGTTCTGCAAACACTTGGGATGATGGAAATTCTGGAATTATAACATGGGGATACAGAATGTCGGGTGGAAATATTGATGGAAATGTAACTCCCGGAACAGGTGATAAATTTATTGGTATTAGACTTACTTTATCTGATAATAAAATACATTATGGTTGGGTTAGGCTGAATTATTCGAGTAATGGTAAAACTGTAAACATTGTAGAATATGCCTATAATAAAACGGCAAATGCATCAATAAAAGCTGGAGAAAAATAAAATATAAATCAAGTTAGAATTGCTTTATTGTAATTCTAACTTGATTCTTTATTAAAACGGTAATGTGGTCAAAAATGGAGCTTTTTTGGGATAAAAAATGGTATTAAATTTAGCTATCCATTTGAACAGGAAGTAGGCTCTGCTGGAGAGCAACCTACCAGCGATAAAGTGGATGATTATACGATAGAACGATAAGTAG
>CAUJCR010000017.1 GCA_963169355.1 Bacteroidota bacterium
CCTCTGAAGACGAAGCAACAATTACCATCAAAGGTGATGATGCCATGAAATTTGACTTGACTGAAATCAAAGTTAAAGAAGGTCAAACTGTAAGCTTAACTCTTATCCACTCAGGAAAAGCACCTGTAGCTGCTATGGGTCACAACTGGGTTTTGTTGAAGCAAGGTACTGATATGGAAAAATTTGCTACTGCTGCTATTAATGCTAAGGACAATGACTACATCCCTAAAGATATGGAAGGTGATGTTATTGCGCACACAAAAACCATCGGTGGTGGAGAAACTACAGATATCGAATTCACTGCTCCTGCTAAAGGAACATACGATTTCTTGTGCTCTTTCCCTGGTCACCACGCTACTATGAAAGGTAAATTTATCGTAGAATAATATATTTTTTATAGAAATATATCGAAGTCCATACAATGTCAAGTTGTATGGACTTTTTTTTAAACCCAAATATTCAATGGCTTAATAAAACTATTGATAAGATTCATACGTTGAGATATCCCTCCTAGTCAGCACCATACGACTCCTCAAGACCTAAACTGCTGAATTCGAAATGAATATCAGGTATAATCATAACCAACCTCGATTTATACGCACCATATACAATCAACCATTGTTATTTGCTGACTACAACCATTTATATAATAGAAATACACCAAAATTTTAAACATTTATTGATCTCATCAATTAAACTAATAAATATGTGTATTTCAGCCTTTTGATCTATCATCAAATCCCTCCAATACAATAAAATAAGATAACATAAATGAATCATTATGGTAAAAATTAAAAGGATATATGACCAACCTCAATCTGAAGACGGATACCGTGTATTGGTAGATAGATTGTGGCCACGTGGTATAAGTAAAGAAGAAGCTGCTTTAGATGAATGGCTAAAAGACATCGGTCCATCCAATGAGTTAAGAAAATGGTTTGGACATATACCGGAACGTTTCCCGGAATTTGAACAAAAATATTTAGATGAATTAAAGGAAAAATCAACGTTGACGGATCATTTAAAAACCATAGCTCAACAAAAGACCATAACATTATTGTATTCAGCTAAAGACCAACAACACAATCAAGCTGTTGTATTGTTGAAGGCACTTAGGATGTAAATAGGAATGTTTTTTGTCAGCTTAACTTTTGTTAGTAAGGCCATAAATATGGGAATAATAAGTCAGCGAATTTCATATAAATTTCATTAGAAAATACTTTTATTCAAAAATTTTGTAACCTATTTGTTATTCATATACTCTAACGAGATATAAACAAATAATAAAAAAATGGAAAATACAAAAAACAACAACCAATTAAACCAAGTTTATTTGCTTTTAAAATATGTCTTTGTCATTGTACCTATAGTTGCTGGCATTGATAAATTTACCAACATACTGACAAATTGGGAGCAATACATCAATCCTTCTTTTGACAATATACTTCCGTTTTCTGGTGCTGCCTTTATGATGGCATGTGGTATTGTGGAAATCATCGCAGGTATCTTAGTTTTGGTTCGTCCGCATATTGGTGGATATGTGGTGGCAGCATGGTTAACAGCAATTGCACTCAATTTACTTGCCGGATGGATTTATGTTGATGTGGCTGTAAGAGATTTAGTAATGGCAATTGCGGCCTATTCAATGGCAAAATTATCAAAAATAGTATGAAAGTATTTAGAGAGGATATGGCAATTAAAGTCCATATTGATGAGAAAGATATAATTCAAAGAATCATACAAGGAGAAAAGGATCTTTTTAAGGTAATCGTCAGGAAATATAACCCTATTTTATACAAAATAGGAAGGTCATATAATTATAATCATGAGGATACACAGGATTTGATGCAAGACAGTTTCATTGATGCTTATAAAAACCTAAACCAATTTAAAGGGAATTCTCAATTGATGACTTGGATAATTCGTATCATGATGAACAATTGTTACAGAAAAAAGGAAAAATCAAGCTTTAAATATGAAGTCGTGAAAGATATCAATGATCAATCTGTCCCTTTATTTTCAAATCCGGATGTAAATACCGAGAAAATGGCACAAAATCATGAATTGAGCCATATTATTGAAAAATCATTAGAAAAATTACCAGAAAAGTATAGAATAGTATTTTCTTTAAGAGAAATAAATTTCTTAAATATCTCAGAAACGGCTGAAATTCTTCAAACTACGGAATCAAATGTCAAAGTTATGCTCAATAGAGCAAAAGCGATGCTTCGTTTAGAAATAGAAAACAATTATTCCAAGTGTGAGTTGTATGAGTTTAATTTAATTTATTGCGACGCAATGGTAGAAGCTGTAATGAAAAGAATAAATGAATTGGAAAAATAAATTCCTACTTATTGAGAGGTTAAAATATTCAATTCATCCTGTAATTGATGAATTAATACAACCTTTATAAATATGTCCAAATATTTTAAAATTCATTTCAATATTCTTTTCATATCTTTCTATTAACACCAAAGCAACATTAGAAAATACAATAGAGATATACGATTAATAATCAATGTCATAACCAAACAATTGAAACAATTCGCAACATGGTGTTACTCTCATTATCAGCATTATATGGATTTTTTCAAAACTTTTATTGCTGACTTCCAGTTTACAAAAATAATACTTAGGGTCTGCTGAATAATAGATTTTATTTAACATAAACCTTTCGTTCTATTTTAGCAAAAAATTATCTGAGACTCCTGATAACTTCTATGGTTCGTCAAAATCAATTTATTTTGGATGGTTTTGACGACCTGTGA
>CAUJCR010000018.1 GCA_963169355.1 Bacteroidota bacterium
ATTTCGTTACAGCTTAACTCATCACCGAGTAGTGCTATTCAATTGTTATATATTTGGCAACCAGCTTCTGTGTGCCCAAGTCAAACTTGTTCTTCAGTTGATAGCTTAGCACCAGGTTCATATAGTGTAACTATATTGGCAATCAACACTTCAAGTGTAGCAATTGATTCGGTGTCGTTTTCTTATGATGTTATAGCAAGTACAGAGCCTTGCCAAATAATAGCTTATAATGGTTTTACACCTAATGGAGATGGCATCAATGACACTTGGATAATTGATAATATTGAGAACTTTCCAAATAATACAGTTACTATTTTTAATAGATGGGGAAACCAAGTGTGGCATACTAAAAAATATGATAATACCTCTAACGTGTGGACAGGTAAAACAAATGCCGGAGCTGATTTGGTAAGTGGTACCTACTTTTTTGTAATTGAATTAGATAATGGAAAAGGTATTAAAAAAGGTTGGGTTGAATTAACAGGAAAATAAGAAATGAAAAAAAATATTATTATAAGTTTGGTTATATTATTATTAAACAACTTGTTGGTTGCTCAACAAGATCCGCAATATAGCCAATATCAGTTTAATCAAATGGTTATTAATCCTGCTTACGCTGGAACCAAAGATGCTATGAGTGTGGTATTAGATGTTCGTAACCAATGGGCGGGTTTTAGCGGCGCACCTCGAACGCAGGCATTGAGTTTCCATTCGCCATTAAAAAATAAACGCATTGGCTTAGGCCTCACAGCCTATAATGATATGATAGGGCCTAAAAGAATAACGGCAGCGTATGGTAATTTTTCATACATCTTACCTATTAATAATAAATTAAAGTTATCGTTTGGATTAAGAGCAGGTGTTGTTAATTATGTGTTTGATTTTAATAAATTAAATTATAAAGACCAATCCGAATCGGTAGCTTATCATACTATTCCCACTAATAAAATAAAACCAGATTTTGACGCAGGATTGTTTTTAAAATCTAACTCTTTTTATGCTGGTTTTAGTGCTACACACCTTAATGCTGCTTATGTTTATAATGACAAGATTCAAGTTACAGGGAGTCAAATAGAGTACGACTTAACTTATAGATTAAATACACATTTATTTTTTATAGTAAGCAAAGGATTTTCGATGGGCGATAACTTAGTAATAAACCCAACCATTATGGTTAAGTCGGCTTCAGCAACCTTAAATGCTGATTTGAATTTAAACTTCCTTATTAAACAACGTTTATGGTTAGGTGCATTTATGAGATCGAGTGGGTCGATAGGAATATTAACTCAAGTTTTAGTTACCGAAAATATTAGAATAGGTTATTCTTATGATAGAACGATTGCACCTATTCAAAAGAATTTAGGAAATGGTCATGAAATTATGATTGGTTTTGACTTTAATACATTTAAGTCTAAAATTTTATCACCTCGTTATTTGTAATCTAATTAAAAAAATTGTGAAGAAAATTAATTTATACATTGTACTTTTTCTATTAAGTTCTCTTTCTGTAATGGCTCAGATTAAGAAGGCCGAGCAGTTATTTTCTAAAAATAATTTACATAAAGCTATTCCTATTTATCAAAAAATAGCTAAGGGAAAATCAGCCGACAAACAAAAGGCAACAATTCGTTTAGGTGATTGTTATCGGTTATTGAATGATTATACAAAATCTGAAACCTATTATGAGCAAGCCTTAAAACTAGGAAAAGTACCCACAGAGTTTTACTATAACTACGGTAATGTTTTAAAATCAAATAATAAGTATTCAGAAGCACTTAATCAGTATTATGCGTTTTTGGAAGAAAACGAAAAAAATGATTTAGCTAAAAATGCCATTAAATCATGTCAAGAAATAAAATACTGGCAATCGAAACCTAAGGAATATGAAATAAAAAACATTGAAGAGATAAATACCAATCGTGCCGAATTCTCGCCAGTTGTGTACGATAAAAAATTAATCTTTGTGACAGAAAAGTTAAATGATTTAGTTGATTTTGATAAATCAACATTTAATAATCAGCCTTATTTAGATATTTATTCGGCCGATATAAAAGGAGAAAAAATTCAGAATAAGGAAATATTTTCTAAAAAATTAAACACACATTATTACGATGGCCCCATTTCATTTTCTAATGATGGAAAAACGGCGGTTTTTACAAGAGTAAATTATAAAGTAAATAAAAAAGATAAAGACTTTGTAAATAGAGCAAAAATCTATTTTTCCTCAATAAAGGGGCGTTCCTTTTCAAAACCTGTACCGTTTATTTATAACAGCGATGCCTATTCTTGCGCACACCCATCTTTAAATGCTGATGGTACAGTGTTATATTTTGTGTCGGATATGCCTGGTGGATTTGGTGGACAAGATATTTGGATGTGTAAAAAAAATGGAGACTCCTGGGATAAACCTATTAATTTAGGATTTGACATTAATACTTCTGGAGATGAAATGTTTCCATCTATGAGAAAAGACGGTATGTTATTTTATTCGTCAAATGGATTGCCTGGGTTTGGAGGATTAGATATTTTTTCTGCAAAACAAAAAGATGGAAAATGGTTACTAAATAGAAATGAGAGTATGCACTTAAACAGCAGTGGAGATGATTTTGGCGTGTTTTTTACCAGTGATAGTACAGGTTATTTTTCTTCAAATAGATTAGGTGGAAAAGGAGGAGATGATATTTATGCTTTTAAATACACCAATAAGTATATTGTAGTTGACGGAACGGTTTTATTAACTGAAGACTCAAATAATCCAGCAAAACAAGTAAAAGTATTTTTATTAGATAGCCTAGGAAAACGAATAGACTCAACATTAACAGATGATAAAGGCTATTTTGTATTTAGAGACTTAGATGCTGATAAAGTGTATATGGCCGAAGTAGAAAGTGATGATATTGCATTAAAAAATAAAGCCCGTTATTATTTAGCAGATAAAAACAAAAACATTGTGCGTATGACGCATAAAGACGAAAGAACGAACAAGATGTATTTTAGAAATTTACCTATTCAAGCAAATGGATTACCTGATTTATATGACGAAGATGATTTAAGCTTAGCAGGTAATTTATTGTATGGTGATAGCCCAAGTAAACCAATTGCAAATAAAAAAATTGTGATTAAAAATGCCTATGGCGATGTTTTAGAATCAACCACCACCAATGAGTTTGGAGCTTTTGCTTTTAGAAACTTACCAGTAAATCAAGATTACTCCATTTATGTTGAAGAAAGTGATTTACCTGCAGATGTGAAAGTGATATTAACGAATAAAAAAGGGAAAGAAGTAAAGGTGGTTAAATCAGATGGGAAAGGTAAATTCAAGTTCTCGATTTTAGGGGTTGATAAATCTGCTTTTGATGATTTAAGTGTAGATGATAAAGATTTAATTATGGCTATGGTGGGATATTTATACGACCAAGATAAAAAAGCGATACCAAATGCTAAGGTGGTTATTTTTAATAAGAACGAAGTAATTGAAAATATTATCACAGATGAACAAGGTAAGTTTCAATTTAAGAATTTAGGAGCTGATAAGAATTATCTTTTCACTATTGAAGATTCTGAAAATCGTTTTCAAAGTATAACTAAAATCTATATTGCTGACTCAAAAGGAAGAATATATCGAGAAATTTTAAGGAATACAGATGGTAAGTTTCAGTTTAACTTATTGGAAGTTGATAAAGCAGCTTTAGGTGATTATTCGGTTAACGATCCTTGGTTAGAGGTTTTAACCCTAAAAACTAAACAAATGAAAGAAGCTATTACCATTATCGAAAATTTATATTATGCTTTTGGAGATTACAAGATAGATGCCGCTGGTAAAAACATAATGGATAAAGTGTATATGATTTTAAATTCGGATACTAAACTAAAAATAGAAATTAGTTCGCACACCGATTCAAGAAGTTCAGATGCCTTTAACCTAAATTTATCTCAAAAACGTGCTAAAGAGGTAGTAAATTACCTTATTGCCAGAGGTATTCAAAAAGATAGATTAAGAGCCATTGGTTATGGTGAAACTAAATTATTAAATCAATGTAAAAATGGTGTGGAATGTACCGAAGAAGAACATGCTCTGAATCGCCGTACTGAATTTAAGATTGTAGAGAAATTTAATTAATCTTAGCCGATACAATTTGGGGTTTAACCTCCATTTTACTAATATTCACATATTTTATAATATTTATTAGTCGTTATTTTTTAAGGTAAAGCTATCTTTGAAAATAATGAACATATTTTTTTCTAAATATCAATCAATTGCTTTTATAATCTTCTGTGCTTTTGGGTTACAAGCATCATTATATGCTCAATCATTTTCTGTAAAAGGTAAGGTTATAGATGAACAAGATAATTCTCCTATACCTGGGGCTGTTATTGTTCTTAAAAATGCAACAGATACAACGAAATCATTTGGTGCGCAAACAAATATAGATGGATTATTTGAGTTTAAGGATTTAAGTCCTGCTACGTATAAACTCTTAGTTTCATACATTGGTTACAACCCTTTGCGTAAATTATTAGTTGTAGAGAATTCAGATATACAATTTCCAGTAATTAAATTATCACAAAACGCCAAGCAATTAAAAGAAGTAGTTGTTACCGAAACACAAGTAAGAGCTGAACAAAAAGGAGATACCACTCAATTTAACGCAGCCGCATATAAAACAAATCCAGATGCTACTACCGAAGATTTAGTGAAAAAAATGCCTGGTGTAACGTCTGATGGTAGCACCATTAAAGTAAATGGCGAAGAGGTGAAAAAGGTATTAGTAGATGGTAAACCTTTTTTTGGTGATGATCCAATGACTACTTTAAAAAATTTACCAGCCGATATGGTAGATAAAATTCAGGTATTTGATAAATCTTCTGATCAAGCTCAATTTACTGGTTTTAAGGATGGCGACGAGCAAAAAGCCATTAATATTATCACAAAAGGTAATAAAAAACAAGGGCAGTTTGGTAAGTTATATGCGGGTTATGGCACTAATGATAGTTTAACTAAAAACTATTATAATACGGGCTTAGCTTATAATTATTTTAATGGAAAACAACGCTTATCATTATTAGGCATGTCAAATAATATTAATATTCAAAATTTTAATGCAGCTGATATAATGGGCGTAATGGGAACTTCGGGAGGTGGACCTGGTAGGGGAGGGATGAGTAATTTTTTAAGTGGTCAGCAAACTGGTAATTCAACAACTACTGCCTTGGGATTAAATTTTTCGGATGAGTGGGGAAAGAAAGCAAAGTTTTCTGGTAGCTATTTCTTTAATCAGTCTGATAATATTAACTCTTCTCGTAGTGTAAGACATTATTATACAAGCGATCATCTCATCTACGATAACGTTAGTGTTTCTAAAACAAATAACCTGAATCATCGAATTAATTTAAAATTTGAGTATGAATTGGATTCTACTAATACTTTTATTATCACGCCTCGTATTACCTACCAAGAATACAAAAACAACCTGAGGAGTAATAATCAAACAAATGCAAATGATGAGTTTTTAAACAGTACAAATAATTTTAATCAGGCATCGAATTTTGGATATAATTTTCAAAACGATTTATTATGGCAACATAAGTTTAGTAAAAAAGGAAGAACAGTATCAATTAATGTTAATACACAACTAAATAATAAAGATGCCAATGGAACGTATAACTCCACAAGTATTTTTAATGATACATCTGGCACTGTAGTTTCACCATTAAACCAAAATTATGTGAGTAATACCAATGGTAATACGTATGGTGGTAATATTACTTATACTGAGCCATTAGGAAAAAATGCCCAGTTAAGTATTAGTTATAAACCTTCGAAAACTTTTAATAATACTGATAAGGAAACTTTTCAATTAAACCAAAATACTTTTATCAATGATTTAGATACAGGGCTTTCTAACAAATACCAAAATACGTATGTTACTCAAAGAGGAGGAGCATCATACCAATTAAATTATAACAAAATAAAATTTAATGTAGGAGCCGATTTTCAAAATGCTGAATTGAATGGTCATCAAACCTTCCCATATCAAGCCAATGTTTACAGAACATTTAATAGTGTGATGCCAAGTGCTATGTTTAGTTATAAATTATCTAAAGGAAATAGCATTAATTTAAGATATTGGTCTCAAACACAATCACCTTCTGTTTCTCAATTGCAAGACATCTTAGATGTTTCTAATCCATTAATTGTAAAATCGGGTAACTTACAATTAAAACAAACTTTTGATAATAATCTTCGCCTTAGAATGGGCTTTGCTAATGCTGCTAAAACCAAGAGTTTCTTTGTGTTTTTAATGGGAACTCAAACATTTAATTACATCTCTAATGCTACTTACATTTTAAATAACGATACTACCATTCAGCAATATACTTTAAGAAGAGGAAGTCAATTCATTCAACCAGTTAATTTAGATAATTATTATCAACTCAGAAGTTTCGGGGTGTATTCCTTTCCGGTTACTTCTATTAAAAGTAATATGAGTTTAAATTTTGGATATGCTTATACGCATACACCTGCATTGATAAATAGAGTGATTAATTATTCGGATAATAATGCTTATTCGGGTGGGTTTAATTTAAGTAGCAATATTAGTGAGGATTTAGACTTTTCAATTTCCTATAATGGAAGTTATAATACACTTGTTAATACGATTCAATCTCAGTCTAATAATACTTATTACAATCATACAGCTTCCTTACGCCTTAATTATATTATCATGAAACGCTTGGTTATAAATACCGATGTTAATCAAATGTCTTATATGGGTTTATCTCAAAGTTTTAATCAAAATTTTGTATTATGGAATGCCTATATTGGTTACAAATTCTTAAAGAACCAATCACTCGAAGCAAAAGTCTCAGTTTATGATTTATTAAGCCAAAATAGAAGTGTGAGCCGTAGTTTTACCGATTCTTATACCGAGGATAGTTATACCCAAGTTTTGCAACGTTATTTTATGCTAACTTTAACTTATACGTTTAAGAAATTTAAATCGGGCACTACTACTACGCCTCAAGATGAGGATTCTGATAGACATAGAATGATGCCACCGCCACCTGGGGGAATGCCACCACCTGGAGGAATGCTACCGCCACCTCATTAATATTTTAATAACTATTGAAATAAATCTTACGGAATAGTTTTGCTGAAAGGCAATTATTGATATTTTTGTTTTTCAAATTAAATATATTATGGAAGAAAATACAATCTTATCAGACAGCAATTCATCTTTTAATCCAGAGCCGCAAAGACCACAATTTTTAACAGTACTTTGTATCCTAAGTTTTATAGGTTGTGCTCTTGCCTTTTTTGGGGCTATTTGGGGTTTTTACTCTATTAAGGCTTCGGCTCCTGTGCTCGAAAATATGGCTAATATGGAGGGTGATACTTATGGTATTGTAAGTGGTATGCAAGATACAATGAAAAAAGCACTCGAAAATGCTATTCCTAATTTAATAATTGGTGTTGTGTCAGCATTAATCTGCTTATATGGTGTTATTGAAATGTGGAAGCTAAAAAAAGTAGGTTTTTTTATGTATTCTGTTGGTGAAATTACACCTGCTATTGCTGGTTTTTTACTTGGCGGTGGCGGTTTAATTGGTAGTGCCGGCGCTGTATTCGGGTTATTGTTTGCTATTGTGTGGATAGTGCTTTATGCAGTTAATTTTAAACATTTAAAATAAATTGTTTAGATAACTGATTACATGGAATCTTCTTTTTCTCCTGATACTCAAGAATTTCAAGAACCTAAAAAACGATCACAGTTTTTGGTAACACTGTGTGTGTTGTCTTTTATTATGTGTGGCATTACTATTCTTTCTGGTGTGTGGAATATCATACAATCTACTCCAGAAAATATGCAGCAAAATATTGAGAATTTAAGAGCGGTAAATCCAGTAATGGCTGATGAACTTGAGAATAATTGGATTGAAATGCAGAGTAATCCTTTTTCGGCTATCATGCCTTATTTGTCCATTGTATATACCTTATTATCTTTCTTAGGAGTTTTAATGATGTGGAATAGAAAGAAAAATGGATTTTATATTTATGCCATTGCCGAAATATTACCTTATACTAGTTTTCTCATCTTAGGAAAAAATTCATTAAGCATGGTAAGTGGTGCTAGCAATGCTTCCTTTGCTATGATTACTTTAGTGATGATGGTAGCTATAGATGTTGTGTTTGTTGGGCTTTATGCCAAATCACTGAAAGAAATGGAGTAACTATTTCGTGTAGTTTCTTGTGCCAAAAATATGACTCCCAATCCTAATCATAGTGGAGCCTTCTTGGATAGCTAGTGTATAATCGCTACTCATACCAAAACTTAAAATTGATAATTCTGGAAATTGTAAGCTAAATTGCTTTAATGATTTAAACTCTTGAATAATTTGACTTGAATTGTCGGTGTTACTAGCCATTGCCATAAAGCCTTTAATACAAATATGGTTTAACTCCTTTAAAGCATTAGATTGTAGTATTTCTGTGGCTTCGTTAAAACTTAATCCAAACTTTGTTTCTTCTTTAGCAATGTATAGTTGAAGTAAACAATTAATTACACGATTTTGTTTATGGGCTTGTTTATTTATTTCTTTTAATAAATTAAAACTATCTACTCCATGAATTAGGTAAACAAATGGTGCTATATATTTTACTTTATTGCTTTGTAAGTGACCAATAAAATGCCAACGAATATCTTTAGGGAGTTGAGTCGCTTTGTCAACTAGTTCTTGCACGTAGTTCTCTCCAAAATCTCTTTGCCCTGCATTGTACGCTTCTAAAATGAGCTGGCTGGGCTTTGTTTTTGAAACAGCTACTAGTGTAACTTCTTTAGGTATCTCGGATAAAATTTTCTTTAACTGTTCTTGTACCATAGCAATTTTTACTTTATTGCTTTAATAATGCGGTGTTCGATGCAATATTTAAGTAAACCCAAAACGCCTTTGGTGTCTGTTTTTCTAAAAATATTCTTACGGTGTGTTTCCACCGTTCTTTCGCTAATAAAAAGGGCTTCGGCTATTTGTGCATTATTATATTCTTTAGCAATGAGTTCAATAACCTCTATTTCTCGTGCCGAAAGATTAATTTCCTTGCGTTCATTATTTTGATGGTCTCTTTCTAATTCAGCACTTACATCGTTACTAAAAAATGTACCACCGTTAGCAACCTTGTCTATAGCGGTAAGTAGTTCTTGTTTGCCCGTATTTTTAAGTATATACGCGCTTACGCCTGCTTTTAGCATATCGCTTATGGTTTCTCTTTCACCAAACATGGATAAAGCAATTACTTTAGTTTCGGGTAAATGTTTCTTAACTTGCTTGGTAAGCTCTATGCCATCAATTTCAGGCATATTAATATCGGTAAGTACAATGTCGGGTTTATATGTTTTTATTTGTTCAATAGCCACTCTTGGTAATGTGCTTTCTCCAACTATCGAAAGATGTGTTTCATCGCCTAATAAGGCTTTTAAACCATCAATAAGCATCTGGTGATCATCAACAATATAAAGTTTAAGCAACGACATTTGTTATTTTTATTGCTTAAAAGTACGATTTTAAATTTTAAAAATGGCATTAAATTCTCCTGTTGGGGTTAATATTTTATCAAATAAATAACTTAAACCCAAATTATGCATTAGTAATTTTATTGGGCTTTTAAATACTCACTACTAATTTCTAATGCACAATCTAGGTTAAAAAAAGGTTCTGACCATAATGTATAGTTATGACCAAAACCTTACACTAAACCATAATAAGACACCCTAAAGCCTTTTTACGATTTCCAAATGTTTAAATCATTTGGCATAATACCAAATATAACAATAATTTAGCCCAATCTGCTTGTTCTTTTTCATCAATACTTCTTCAAAAAAATAGTTCCATGGGTAAAGCTATGCAACGATTTTTTTCATTGTCTTGATGAAAAATTACTAACCATCTTCGGACTAAATCATAATTACATTTGGTATAACAAAAAAAATCACAAAATCTTTTTCAAAATTACTATTTTATGTAGTATATTTGTGCTATAAATTATAGCAATTTAATATTATGAGTAAAATTTTCAGTAATCTAAAGTATTTACGCCTTCAAAAAGGCTTATCTCAAGAGCAATTAGCCGATAATTTAGGCATTACTCGTTCGCGTTTAGGTGCGTATGAAGAAAATCGTAATGAACCTTCTATTGATTTACTTATAAAAATTTCCGATTTCTTTCATATTGCCGTAGATGCCCTTGTAAGGGGTGATTTAACCAAAACTAATCTTGATGGTTTAATGAAAGTGGGTAAAAACCGTATGTTATTTCCAGTAGTTATTGATGAAGATGGTAGAGATGCTGTGGAGTTAGTGCCACTAAAAGCAAGTGCTGGTTATTTACGTGGTTATGCCGATCCTGAGTATATGGAACGTTTACCTCGTATGAAATTACCTTTTTTACCAACTGGCAAGCACCGTGCTTTTCCAATTAAAGGTGATAGTATGCCTCCAATTAAAGAAGGCTCGTTTGTAGTAGCTAAATACCTAGATAGATTTGAAGATATTAAAAATGGACAAACTTATATTGTTGTAACCAAAGACGATGGCATTTCTTACAAGCGTATTTTTAACTTAAATACGAAGAAAGGTTTTTTAGAATGTCATTCGGATAATAAAATGTATCCGCCATTTACCGTGCAGCTACGCGATATTTTAGAAATATGGGAATACACTTGCTGTATTAATATGAGCGATTATAAAGAAGAAGAATTAAATGTAGGTAGTATTATGAATATGCTGCGTAGCTTACAAGTAGAAATGGAAACAATAAAAAAGCAAGGGAACAAAAAAGTGTCGTAGTATTATGCTGTAAGTTTCCCTTTTTTTCAAACCACTCAAACAAATGTGCTTGATTTAGCCTTGGCTTATCCGAAGAAACAATGATGTATATCTGCTTCAACGATTTTTCCAAATTCACGAATTGTTTTAACTGTTGGCATAGGTTTGTAACTGTGCCATTTTAAGTCAGCTCTCATCCAAAAAACTTTCCAATGATTTTTTGTTTTAACAAAAGTTGCTTTGGCAACAGAGTATTCTCGTATTATTTCGGGCTTGTTCCATTGCGGTCTGATTTCAAAAATAAAAACGTCTTGGCCTTCAATTTTGTAACCAATGTCTAACTTTGTTCTGATGTGTTCGGGCGGTCTTTTTCGTTCAACGAAATTTTCCAATGCTTCTATTATATCTACTATTTGTAAATTGTCAAGTGCCATATTTTTACATTTTTTCAATTAACATTTTTGTTACAATTTCAAACGCTTCATCTTGGTTCAAATAAAAAAACTAAAAAAATTGTCTTTCACGAAGTGGCCTTATTTTTGCGCGCGAACGATGACGGAGTCTGCTCGCTGGTGCTAAGCTTTGCTGTTAGGTGCTGCTTTTCTTGTCCGTAGAATTAATTACTGTTCTAGCCCTCTAAAATTTTTAATAATTGCTCATTCAAATACAATTTCTCTTTGCCGACTTTTACCGATTTTAAAAAACCGTTTTCTTCCAACGCCATTAAATAATTTCCAACTGTTTTTAAGTTTCCGATATTTTCATCAATTAAATGTTGGCGTTTGGTGTATGGCAAACGAAATAAAATTTCAACCAAATCTTTGGAATAAATTTTGGGCAATTTCTTTTTTATTTCTTCTGCGGTTTCGTCTATGGCTTTTGTGATTTTGTTTAGTCGTTCCAAGCCTCTTATAGAAGTTTCCTCAATCATATCTAACATATACAAAATGTAATTTTCCCAATCGTTGTTTTCGGTTACACTTCGCAAACTTTTGTAATAATCTGTTTTGTTTTTGATGATGTATTCGCTCAAATAAATGGCTGGTGTATCAAGCAATCCCGAAAGTTTGAGATACAGCAACAATAAAATTCTTCCTGTTCTTCCGTTACCGTCTGCAAAAGGGTGGATTGCTTCAAATTGATAGTGTATTAATGCCATTTTGATAAGTGGGTCAATACTTTCATCTTCGTTAATAAACTTTTCCAAGTTTGCCAATTTTTCACGGATAACAGCTTCGCCACTTGGCGGTGTGTAAATCACTTCGCCTTTTGTGTTACTTAAAGTTGTTCCGGGCGTAACTCGAATAGAAGCAGTATTTTGTTTGATACATTGAACAATGTTTATACAAAGATTGGTCGTAATAAATGGCTTTTTTTTCAACTGCTCCAAACCTAACCAAAGAGCTTCTTTATAACTCAAAACTTCTTTTGTAGCTGAATTTTCCACTTTTTTATCAGCTACCAATGATTGGTAAAGTTCATCATTGGTTGTGATGATGTTTTCTACTTCTGAACTCGCTTTTGCTTCTTGTAAATAAATGGTGTCTAAAAACAAAGTTGGGTTTGGTAAGTTTTTCAAAGTTCCGTTCAGTTGAGCCAATGCTCTACCTGCCAAAATCGTTTTACGCAATATTTTTTTTGTTTCTATATCTGCGTTTGGCGGCAATAAAGGCAGGTCGTTGTACGGTATGTTTTTATCAAATTTGCTCATTGCGTTCAAGTGTAAGTTTTACTCTTGTTGCTAATACGAGGGCAAAAATACTAAAAATTTACTCTCGTTGTATCAATAGAGGTAAAATTTACTCTCGTTTGTTTTTTGGCTTATTTACCCGATTTTCTGCGATTATCTTCTTTACACAGCATTTGGCAATTGTCAGCAGAAGTTTTACCGCCTTCGTGCCAAGGTGTGATGTGGTCGCCTTCCATTTGTTCAACCCAAATTATGCATTAGAAATTTTATTACGAGCTAAAATCCCTGCAAAATATGAAGCTTCGCAACTTTTTCTCTCTCACCGTAGCAGTGGCTACGCTTCATTCGTAAAAGTTCATATTTTATTGGGCATTTAACTCTCACTACTAATTTCTAATGCACAATCTGGGTTCAATTTCGTAATGTTCAGTGCAAATAGGGCAAATTCCTTTTTGTCGCTCGTATGCTTCACGTTTTTGATTGTCGCTAAATGCCCGAATATTCATAAATGCTTTTTTCGCCCGATTTTAAAACCCCATAATATAATTTACTTGCAACTGAGCTCCAGAAGCTTCATTCAACCTGCCAAAGGCAGACAAGCACAGGATTAAATCGAAGCAAAGCTTCGTTTAATTTCTATATGTTAGCGGGTCGTGCCTTATAATTGCAAGGTCAGCTTGAGATGTCCGCCAAACCCTTGTTGTATAATTTTCATTAAGGTTGATAAGCGAATGTCTGAAGCATTATTTTCGATGCGAGAAATATAAGATTTATTTGTTCCGCATTTGTTTGCGAGTTCCTCTTGTGTCATGCCAAGTTTTGTACGAGCTTCTTCAAGCATAACACCAAGCCTGAAGGCTTCAAAGTCTTGCTCCCATTTTTCGCGTTTTTTAGAACCGCGTTTGCCGTATTTCTTGTCGAGGATTTCGTCAAGAGTCGTGATATTTTTACTTGCTTTTTTCATTTTTGTATTCCTCCATTATTTTTAATGCTTTTTCAATTTCTTGCTTAGGCGTCTTTTGTGTTTTCTTTTGAAAGCCATTGCCAAGTACAATTAAATTCCCCTTGTCGAAGAAGGAGAAAATGCGAAAAATATTACTGCCAACTTCAACACGGATCTCATAAAGTCCTTTTGTGCCAGTCATGTGGTCAAAATATTTTTTTGTTCTAGCCCCTTATAAATCGTACACGGTATGACAAAGTTCGGATATTTTATTTAAATTTTCTAATTTTGTTTTCCCCCCTAATATCACTTCATTAA
>CAUJCR010000019.1 GCA_963169355.1 Bacteroidota bacterium
AACTTTATTTTTTGAAACAAAAATGGCAGCCTAAAAATTTGCTATCGTTATAAGGCAATTATGCAAGTCTAAGTTTTTTTACAAGCCAATTTTTTTAGTAATAAATTAAATTGCTAGTTTTTTCACAACCTGACGTTATAACCAATGGCGGCGGACTCTCGCTTCGGCAGACAACTTTTCGGTAGACAAAAAACTTTTCGTCCGGCCTTTAAGGACAGCTTTAATGTTCCATATACACATTTGAGGTAAATAGACAGGTGTACTTGTTATTGCTTTTCTTTCGCTCTTCGGGCGGACACGCCCGCTAGTGCAGCTATCGCGTCATCCCAACGCACTTTTGTGGTTTTTTCAAAACCATTTTGGCTAACTCAAGCTGCGGTCATTTGTAATTTTTCCGCTGTGCTCCAAAATTCCAAATCACCTCGCGCAACCACACAAAATATGGTGCGGGGCGACAGCCCCGCTTTTGTGCACGTGGCTCCGCCCATAAAGTGCGCTTGCGGTATTTTTATTTTTGTGTTCAAAACTTGTTAGCGCATTTTTAATATAATTTTCGTTCAAAAATTAATTTTTTCATTGTCATCTAAAAATTTGAATTATATTTGTTTAGGAATTCCTTTCTAATTTTTCTTCAGCTCTTCTTTAATTTTTTCTAATAAGCGGTAGCCGAAAAGCTTTATCAAAGAGTAGGCACAAAAATTTTTTTTATGGCTTCGTCAGTAGAATATCTTTACACGGCAAAATTGGGCATGACCACTATTTCAACGGCAAATCCCAATTTAAATGGTACCGGTGCTCTTGGTAGTGTTATTACAGGATCATCTAATGGAACTTATATCAAGTCTTTATTTATTAAAGCACAAACCGATACTGCTCATGGCATGCTTCGGTTCTTTGTTTTGCGACCATCTGGGTCTATTTCACTATTATTTGAAACTACAATTCCTGCAACTAGAAGGTCAGGAAGAGATTTAAGTTACAGTAACATTATTCACTTGAATTATACACTTGAATCAGGTGAAACACTTCAAGTATCAACAGAAAGAGCTAATACATTTAATATTATTGCTGAGGCGTTCGATATCAGTTTATCAACTACAACAACTTTTATTGGTAATTCTGTAGAGTACATAGCTCGCTCTGGTTCTGGTACAATTAATACAGCAAATCCTAATATAGATGGGACAGGTGCTTTAAGAGAAGTTTATACCGGTGCTTCCTCATCTTTCAATGGCAGTCTCATCTCTTCTCTTACTATTAAAGCTCAGCAAACTGTCAACTCGGGAATTGTTAGGCTTTTTTTTAGTGGTATGGCTGGTTCTCCTCCAGTACTTTTCTACGAACTTTTTATTCCACCAAAAGTACAAAATGCTACTTCTCAATCATTCTCATTTCAAATACTTGCGCAAGGAGGTCTGTGTATTCCCACAGGTTCAAGCATTTTAGCTTCAACTGAAAGAGCAGACACGTTTGATTTAGTTGCAGAGGGTTCGGATTGGAGAAATGTTTAAAATAATTTAGAAATAAAAAAATATATATTTATGAAAAATAATAGAGACATAAGATTTCAGAGTTTAATTCTAAACTCTAATGGTATTTCATTTTTAGGAATTTCAATGATTACACCATCTCCATTAGGTGATGGGTCTACGCCTGGCCCTCTTGGTAAAGAAAAATATACTTGTACTCACTCTATTGTAACTCAAGTTGTGGGTGGTCAAACAGTTTATTCTCTTAAATGCACAAACGATTATTCTGAACCTTCAGGTGGCGGAGGTCTTTTAGCTGCGCCAACATATTAAATTAATAGTTAACGGAACTAATTACTTTATTTGGCTTGTTAAATCTAAAATATATTACTGGTGATGAAAAATCATAAGAGAATTTTAATTATCAGTAAAAGCACGGCTGATATTTCGACAGAAGATGTTATTGATTGGCTGATACTATTTGGAAATAGGCCTGAAAGATTAAATGGTGATTCAATTGAGGATTTTAAGTCGCATAGTATTACTTTCTCTATAAACGATGTCGGAGAATTAATCAGTAACACTGGCATGACTGGTTCGTTTTATGCAATCTGGTTAAGAAGGTGGTCTGATTATTCTTCGCTCATTGAAACAAAAAGATCTTTCGATAACTCTGTAAGCTCTGACTTAGTCGCACATATTATATCACAATTAACTCGTGATCTTACTGTTATTGAAAATTTTATACTTTCCAATATTCGTTGTGTGAAATTTTTAGGCTCAGATAATAAGAAACACGGGAATAAACTTAATAATCTTTTATTAGCAAAAAAACACAATTTAGAAATACCTGAATTTATACTAACTACTGAAAAAACATCTTTAAATCAATTCTTTGAGAAGCACAATAAAAAAATTATTCTTAAAGATTTAAGTACAACTTTTAACTATGAATTAGGTTCTATTTTATATACAACATATACAGAGTTAATAACTGAAGAAGATATTAGCAATTTCCCTAATAAATTCTATATGTCTTTCTTTCAAAAATATATAGAAAAAGAATATGAAATACGTTGTTTTATTATAGAAACCAAGGTTTATAGCATGGCTATTTTTTCTCAAATGGATGATAAAACAAAAGTAGATAACCGTAAATATAATTTTCAAAACCCAAACCGTACCGTACCATACTCTCTGCCTTTAGTGATTGAAGAACAATTGATAAATCTTTTCTCCGATTTAAAATTATCTTCCGGTTCTGTTGACCTTATCAAGGGCTTGGATAAAAAATACTACTTTCTGGAAATAAATTCTGATGGCCAATTTGGCATGGTTGCGGAATGCTGTAACTATAATATTAATTATGAAATTGCACAATTTCTTTGCTCATGAAAGACGAACTAATACCTAAAAATGCAAAATTACAACTGCCATTAAGGTGGCAAAAATTAACTAAAGTTGATTTATCAGATAATAGCAATCACATAAAAGCAAGAATTACAAATAACGAATTTTATAAAAGTTCTGAATTTATTTGCATATCTAACTTTAGAAAAACTAGTAAAATAATTGATCGTAAATGAACATAAACTTTTATTTTACACTATTTTCTAATTGCATCCCTGTAAAAGGCGCAGTACGATCTATAATATGTGATTTACAAAGAGGATCCTATTTATTTATATCAAATGACATTTTTGATGTTCTGACCTCATGTCAAACTATGCCTATTTTTAAGATACTAGATTATTACCGCAATATAAATGAAGTCGAATTAGAAATATTATTCAACCAGCTAATAGAACACAACCTTGGCCACTATTGTGAAAATCCTGATAGATTTCCAAAGATAAACACACAATTTAATTCACCTTATGAAATTCTTGATTGTATTATTGAATTATCAGATTGTAATTTAAAATACATCGACAATATATTTGAATCTCTAACTATATTGGGATGCCAAACAATTGAATTCCGAACTTACTCTCACTTTTCAATCGAAAAAATGGAAATATTTTTAAGTAAGCTCCATTTAACTAGAATTAGGAATGTCGAATTAATTGTCTGCCATTCAGAATTAGAATCATTAAACGCATTTGAGGCAATTTTGAAAAAATATCCAATTATAGAAACTCTCGTTATACACTCGGCCGATATTGACAGCTGTAAAACGATTGGTGCATCCAATTTAATATTTACAACTCAAAAAATCACATCATCTTCTTGCTGCGGCAATATATCTAAAGAGGACTTTAAAATAAATCTTCCTTTCTATCTACATGGTCTAAAAAACAATACCTGTTTATATAGAAAAATATCTATAAAGGCAAATGGTGATATAACAAACTGTCCTAGCTTAGAAAAAACGTTTGGTAGTGTAATTAATCTATCACTTGAACAGGCTTTAAATACCATTGGCTTTAAAGAATTATGGTCTATTAAAAAAGACGATATAAACATCTGTAAAGTATGTGAGTTTAGATACATCTGTAGTGATTGTAGAGCTTTTCTTAATGACGTTTACGAGAAACCCTTTAAATGTAGCTACGATCCATACTCACCTTCATTCCATAATCTGTCATAAATCATGAAATTTCAACTTTTAATTGTGATATCTATTTTCTTTTTCAATTCTTGTTCGAATGAATCTAAAAAAGAAAATATAGGATCTATTGTTCAAAATGTAGAAACTCACAATTCACATTTACAATGGTTGCAATATGCTTTTTCAGATGAAATCCAAGCATTATATGACAGTACTGGTGATAAAGAGATAGTTTCATATCTATACTCTAACATTGGTCAATATTTTAAAGCCTTGGAGTTTTATGAAAAAAACAATAACAAATCAGCCGTCAATCCGCCTAATATTGATACTTCCAATTTAATACTAATTCCTGCTTTAGACTATATTACAAAAGAGGCTGAAAACCGACAGGTGATCATTATTAATGAGGCGCATCATGTTTCGTACCACCGATTTTTTACAATGTTACTAATAGAAAAATTGTACAAGATCGGCTTTAATTATTTCGGTGCTGAAACTTTGACTTTAGCTGACAGTAACATAAATTCACGAGGATATCCATTAATTAATTCAGGATATTACAGTGTTGAGCCACAATATTCCAACATGATTCGACAAGCCCTAAGTAATGGATATAAAGTATTCCCATACGAACCAAACATTGTTGCAAATGATGCACAACGTGAAGTTGATCAAGCAAATAATATTGCTAAAATTCTTAAAGAAAATCCAAAAGCGAGAATTGTTATACATTGTGGATATTCACATATTCTTGAGGGTGAAAATATTGGCACGTGGGGTAAAGCAATGGCTGGTAGATTAAAAGAAATTACAGGCATTGATCCGTTAACTGTAAATCAAGTATCATTAACAGAAACTTTCTATCACAAAAACGAAAATCCTTTATTTAAAGCAATAAAAGCTAATAAATCTATGGTTGTTAAACCAAAATTAGCTTCCTCTTCGATCATGATAGATAAGCAGCTAGCTGATGTTTATGTATTTCACCCAAGGACAAGTTTAAAATATGGTAGACCAGAATGGCTTTTTACAAAGTATAAGTCAGAATTTATAAATAATAAAATTGAAATTTCTTATCCTGTAATAGCAAAAGCCTTTTTATTAGAGGAAAACGTCGAAATTACCACTCCGATAGATGTAATAGAAATAAAAAGTACAAATGATTCTATAGCACTTGCATTAATTCCTAAGAAGAATTATAAAATACTTATTCAAAACAAACAAGGTTTACAACAAACATTAACAATAGCCAAATAAATTTAATTAAAATAAATAATTGTTCTCCCACTTTTAATGCACATACAGTAAATATCATATGACAAAAACATTTCGCTTTCTATTTTTAATCTTGGCAGCATTAAACATCTCAAACGCCTGCGGACAAAAAAGCAAATCTGAAGAAAAAATTAAGTGCAAGTTAGTTTACGACACCGATACTGGCATGGATTTATACATTAACATAACCAGCTATCCTGAGCCATTAGACACAAACTTCAATGATATAAACTTTTTTACTTCAACTTTTGAAGTCCCAAAGAAAAATTATGATGACAAACTTAAAATAAAATTCATTTGGCTCATTACTAAAGATGGTAAATGCGAATTTTTTAAGTTAGCCTTCCCTGCAAATGACAAAGAAATTGAAGCAGAAGCAAGACGTGTAGTTGGTTTATTACCAAAATATACTCCTGCCAAATGCGGACAAGAACCTGTTATATGTAAAAAAGACTTCGAAACATCAATCGGAAGTTTGAAAAAAGCTAAATAAACCGTATTGCGGTTAACTTTTTGTGATAAATGTAAGTTTTCTACTTTTCTTAATAAAATGAAATTAATTAAAAAAACAATACAAGTGTTATTCATATTATTTTTCTTTATTACACCAAGTTGTAAAAAAGAATACAATTGTGTTTGTTCAACTCCTTTAAAAGAAACATCTAGTTCCATAAAAGAGACAAAAAAGCAAGCAAAAGAAAGGTGTAAAGAAATTGAAAACGAACTTAAAAATACAGACGGAAGTTTCCGGTGTGTTCTTCAGTAAAATAAATTTGCCGTTACCCTACGGGTCGGGCTTTCTCTCCAATCTTTTGCAAGAATCAGGCAAAAGGATTTCCGTTCAATCCCTAACGGTTCCTTACATCTACACGATTATAGTCCGCTGTCATTGCTGAATTACCATTATAATATATCCAAGATACTTTGTCATTACTGACCACATATGTTTGTTTTCTATCGTCTTTAAAGGCAAACGTGTTATAGTTTTCTTTAACAAGGTAATCAATGTTAAAAATTGAATCATTAAAATAACTGATTTTCTTTGCCTCTATTTCTAAAGAGTCTGTGTATAAAAGAACTACACAAGCCTTCTTTGGATGTACTTCATAAAATGCAGCAATCAGTAAATTAGTATCTAAATTTTTAAGCGAATCAGGTAAAATAAATTGATTGATTTCAGTAAGACTCTTTAATTGATCCTCTTCATAAGCGATTTCATTGCTTTCACTACAAGACAATACAGCCAGAGCCAAGATTATTATTACGAACCTCATTATTATTTACAAACATAATGCTTTTTAATCTCCAATCAATTACAAAATAAAATTTCTTATCAAAAAATTATTTTATTCCCTCGACAGAAAGCACTATTCCCTCACTAATTTAGATTCGTTCACTATTTATTAGCAAGTATTACGAAATATCAGTATATTTTTATATTATGAAAACAGAAAATGTCATAGTAGGAGTACTTTTAGGAGTAACCGTTGTGTTACTTATTTATGGCGCAATGAACAACAAATGCACTCGGTTGCCGTTTGGTGGTTCATTAAATTGCCCAAGCTAAATGTATAGCAAAAAAGGGATTAACTAAGTTAATCCCTTTTTTGATTAAATTATAATCAAACGAAAGTTGATTGATTATGCACTCTCGTCAATAGCGCCTTTCAATCTGCTATTAAGTAATTCAACAATTACTGCAACAACACGTCCGGCATCAGCTTTTGTGAGTTTTGCACCACTTGCAATTGCATCTATTACTTTTGTTTTACTCATGCAGTAGAAAATATTTATCAGTTCTTCATCTGTAAATCCTTTTGCAATACTTCCTGCATCTGCTTTTGAAAGTTTCGCGCTTGCTGCAATCGCATCTATTAATGCAACTTTATCTTTTTTACTCATGGTTGATATTGTATCAATAATGAGTATTTTAATTATTTCATTTGCTTTCATCTTTTTTGGTTTTTAAAAAGGAGTGGGTTACCCCGCCCCTCTTGTTTACTTCATTTTTCTGAACTTTAATTTGCTCACTTGTTTGTATTGTGAACTTGTTGCTCCGTAAATTGACTTCACATAGTTTTTGCATTCTAAAGCAACGTCAATCAGTCCGGTGGTTTTCTTGTACAACAAATCATTTCTCACAATTCTTGAATTGCTCCATGTTGTGTAAGTATTAATCACTGCGGTATTCGCTGCTTTTAAACTTGTAAGTAAAGTATTCAGTGAAGAAACTTTCAGTTCGTTCTCATTTGGGTTATATGCAGGTATTGAACTTAAAAGATTGATGAGCTTTTCTAAGTGTTCAATCATGCTGTCATAACTTTGTTGAGACACGCTTATTTGTTTTGGTTCTTCTGGTACTTCAACAGGTGGGTCTTGTGGAGCAATTTTGTTCGCATTTTTTCCCGCATCTGCTTTGGTAAGTTTACCGCGCTTACCTTGTATTTTGTGATTTATGGTTAACGCATCACTTACAGTCAGGTCGCTTGCGCCACTGGCTTTTAAAGCGGCCATAACTTTTGTGATTAACTTTTTCACTGGTTCAAATGCAAGCTCCCTATTATTAGTCGCATTTTTAAAAGCGGTGTGCGCTGTTATTGCTGACGTTAACGAGTTGCTAGCGTTTGTTTTTAAGGTATTCATGTTCGCTACCTTAATTGCGTTAAGAATTGGATTATAAGTTACGCCGTATCCGACGCAAAAGCTTATAAGATCTTCAAAATTGGCTACATTCTTAGCATGGCCAATTTCACTAATTGATGCCATAATTATATTTTTTGATTGTTCATTTTTTGATTTTGCCCGATTCTAAATCCCGATTATCATCGGAACTTTTGCATGAGGAATAGTATCGGAAAAGAAAAACCCCACTATAAGCGGCCAAGTGTTGGTGGCTTATAGAAATATACCTATGTTTTGTTGAGGCTCCATTTTTAACTTCCTTTCTTTTTGTAATTACTAACTATAACGCACATCTCATGCCGAAGTATACATTCACTTTGTGAATGAACGTTAAACACGGGGTGTTTTCTAATAAGTGGTTATCTAAATCATATTAGCGTGCAGTAATATTTTAAGTTGTTTCGGTAAAAATGCAAGTGCAAACAGTGTTCTTGTAACTTCACCGAGTGTTTTTTCTTATGTACGGAGTGTTTTGCTTTATGTACGCAGTATTCTTTCAACTGCACGCAGTGTTTTTTCTTATGCACCGTGTATTTTCCTTTATGCACGCAGTAAACTCTCGAATGCAAGTAGTGTTTTTGTTTGTGCGCTGAGTGTTTTTCTTTATGTACAGAGTATTCTACTAACTGCTCGGAGTATTCTTGTTTGTGTACAACGTGTTTTCCGACGCACTTATAACGATACGCCTTCGGCGGACTTTTTTTAAACGGACGCCAATTAGTTTAAATTGGCGCCATTGCGTTAGGGTGCTAAAGTACAATGTATGCAGACACCTGTATGCTGTGTGTAAGCCCTTGCACAAAATGCAAGCACATGTGCCGCTTGTTTTTTAATGGTAGAAATTTTAGTTGGCGTCACATAAGCTTGCATTTTTTCCTGCCCCATGCGTGAGGTGCTAAAGAACGGGCGGTTTGACAAAACCGCTTTTTGCCATCGCACGCAATAACAAGTACAAGTGCAATAAACAAACATGGGTGGACAAAGGCCGGAAAAGAATTTACGGTTTGACTTTCGTAACGGGACAATTGACAGCTATAAACAACCATTTTTCCTAAGTAATAAGCGGACGTGTTTCATAGACACATGGGGAAACTTCTGTGTGGCCGCCACTGGGTTATAACACCACCTTGGCTCAATGCGGGCAGACGAGGTAACAGAAAGTTTAGTATCTTTATATAACCATTTTCGGTATAGTCACAGGAAGGTTCCAAAAGCCGCACTGAAGCCAAGCCGGAAAACGTCAGGTTGTGAAAAAACTAGCAATTTAATTTATTACTAAAAAAATTGGCTTGTAAAAAAACTTAGACTTGCATAATTGCCTTATAACGATAGCAAATTTTTAGGCTGCCATTTTTGTTTCAAAAAATAAAGTTC
>CAUJCR010000020.1 GCA_963169355.1 Bacteroidota bacterium
GCGGAACATTCGTAGAAGAACTTACGGTTACCACTGAAGTATGAGTACAGCCAGAGGCTGGTATGGTAGCAACTAAAGTATAGGTACCAGGAGCACAAGCTGCTGTTGTAAAACTACTAGATGAGCCACAAACACCGCCTAACCAGTTAGTTGTAGCACCTGCTGGACTTGCTGAGCCTGTTAAGGTAACAGAAGGGCTTCCGCAGGTAAGGGTTTGAGACGGACCAGCATTCGCTGTTGGTGTGGTGGTGTTTTGATTAATAGTGGTATTAGCAGTAGCGGTACAACCATTAGCGGCTGTTACTACAACAACGTAAGAACCTGGAGTATTAGCGGTAGTAGTCGCAGTGTTAGTAGCTCCTGTAATACCAGGACCAGACCATGCATAAGTACCACCACCAGTAGCGGTTAGATTAATGCTATTAACAGTACAGGTTAATGAACCACTATTGCTAGCGCCTGCTGTTGGAGCTGTTGTATTTTGTGTAACAGACGTATTAGCAGTAGCAGTACAACCATTGGCAGCTGTAACTAAAACAGAATAAGTGCCACCCGCATTAACGGTTGGGTTTGCAGAAGTGTTGCCTGTGATAGCACCGCCAGTCCAAGCATAAGTTCCACCACCACTAGCTGTTAAGGTAACAGTAGTATTGGTACAATTTAATGAACCAGAATTTACAGCACCTGCTGTTGGAGCGGTAGTATTTTGTGTAACAGATGTATTAGCAGTAGCAGTACAACCATTAGCAGCTGTAACAGTTACTACATAAGTACCTGGTAAATTCACGGAAGGAGTAGCAGTAGAACCACCACTTACAATACCTGGCCCACTCCAAGCATAGGTTCCTCCACCAGTACCAGTAATGCCAATGGTACGTGTAGTACAGGTTAAAGTAGAACTATTGCTAGCGCCCGCTGTTGGTGCAGTAGTGTTTTGTGTAACAGATGTATTAGCAGTTGCAGTACAGCCATTGGCAGCTGTAACAGTTACTACATAAGTACCTGGTAAATTTACGGAAGGAGTAGCAGTAGAACCACCACTCACAATACCTGGTCCACTCCAAGCATAAGCACCTCCACCAGTACCAGTAATGCCAATGGTACGTGTTGTACAGGTTAAAGTAGAACTATTGCTAGCACCCGCTGTTGGTGCGGTAGTGTTTTGAGAAACCGCTGTTGTTGTAGTAGTAGAGCAACCATTACTGCCAGTTACAATTACAGTATATGTGCCTCCTTGATTGATAACAGGATTTGCTGTTAAACTACCACTTACAATACCTGGTCCACTCCAAGTGTAAGTTCCGCCTCCTGTGGCTGTGAGTGTTGCAGTGGTATTTGTACAATTTAAACTAGCAGAATTTACTGTTACTGTTGGACCAGCTCCTGAGGTAACGTAAACAGTAGATTTAAGCATAGCTAAACATCCCGAAGTGCCTCCAACATAACAGCTATACGTGGTGGTTACAGTAGGATTTACTACAACAGAGTGTGTGGTATTAGAACCAACAAAAGTACCTGGATTAGATGCAGTCCACGAATAGGATAAAGCACCAGAGTTTACACTTAATGTCGTTGAACTTCCTGCACAAATAGTAGCAGAATTAGCAGATATTGTATAAGCAGAAGCACTGGCACAAATGGCATTACTGCTCATACCTGCCGTTGTGTTTGTTCCTGCATAATTTGTTGCTGTAGATAAATTAACATTAGTTACTGTACCATTAAGTACTGTTAAGACAGGAGATGAATTTACTTTTGTAATACTGGTGCCACATGTTGCAGATGAACCAGCAAAACCACTTGTGTCCGTAACTACTAAACCGAAATCCCAGTTCCCTCCTACTGTAGGTCCCATCCATCCGCTAGCCAAATAAGTACAACCAGAGATAGTGATACCATGAAAACCATCATCATTAACACTTGGTCCACCACCGTTTCCATATCTTTTTGTCCAAATAACAGTTCCTGTATTGCCATTTAGTTTTGCCATCATTGCATAATTATTTTCTGTTTCACCAGCCACAACTACAGCACCGTATTGGTCGAACGCACAATTAATACCCCATGAATTTCCCATAGTAGTTGGATTTCGGAGATACCAACTATATTGACCATTAATTTGGCGAGTCCATAACACATTACCCGAGAAATCAATCTTTACTACTATAAGATCGCCTGGGTTACCGGAACTTGATTGTGCAGTGGCACCACATAATACGATTCCACTAGCGGATACATCCATGCCCGTAAAATGAGGTCTTAATGAAGCACCAACATAAGTCTTACACCAATTTACATTTCCAGTAGAAGCATCTACACTTAATACGTATGATTCGGCTGTGCCTCCAATATCAAAACTTCCTGCCATGTAATAATTGGAACCTGATTTATGAATCACGTAAGCATCTGCATTATTTCCATTAATAGTGTATTCTTTATACCAAATTAAGTTTCCACTTGCATCTGTTTTAATTATACAAGGTTTGTTATTGAAACCAGCAACTACCACATCTGTACCATCATTTATTATATATCTTAAAGTTCCTGCGCCATAATTTTTGGAAAATTGTTTTACCATTGTTGCATCATATTTCACAATGAGTTTATTTTGAGAGCCAATTGCTCCGTTGTGTCCTGCAACAAAAATATTATCTGAGGCATCAATAGAAGCAGAAAATAGTTCACCTGAGCTAGCAACAACTCTGTTAGTAGAATAGGCACCTGTTGTATTAGCTACTACAAAACAAGGTTTATCATTTAATAAACCTGCCATTACAAGTTCGCCTTTTGCATTCACTACAAGGTGATTTGACCAAGAATAATTTCCTGATTGCCCATAATTAAAATATCCAATGTTTTGAGCATTACTACAAATAGTGATAAATGAAAAAATAATAAAAATGATTTTTTTCATGGTTTGAGAAATTAATGTGACAATGTTTTTTAATAAAGGAAAATTACTATGAATTCTATTTGCATTTTTTGACCTATGTCAAAAAATGAACTAAACTATTTAGAATATCGGACTGTATATTAAACCCAGATTGTGCATTAGAAATTAGTAATGAGAGTTAAAAGCCCAATAAAATATGAACTTTTATGAATGAAGCGTAGCCACTGCTACGATGATTGAGAAAAAGTTGCGAAGCTTCATATTTTGCAGGGATTTTAGCTCGTAATAGAATTGCTAATGCATAATTTGGGTTAAATAGATTATTTTAATGAAATTACGATTTTCATTTTTAATAATTCAACCTAGATATGTGTTAAGTATTAGTAATGAGAGAATAAGAACCAATAAAAGACGCATCTAAGCAAATGAAACACAGCATCCTTAAATTTCTTTATTAGCTCTTATCTGTAAATTATTTTATATGATTGTATTTAAAGTATATCAAAAAGATTTATAAAATTTCAATTAATGATTATCTTTATTTATTTACCGTGTTCTTCCCAAATCATTGCTAGGTGTACTATAGTTTGTGTGGCTTTTTCCATATCTTGTACACTTACCCATTCTTGCTTGCTATGAAAAGCGTGTTCTCCTGCATATATATTTGGGCAAGGTAATCCCATAAACGATAATCGAGAACCATCAGTTCCACCTCTTATACTGGATAATACTGGATTTACCCCTGTGCGTTTGATAGCTTCAACAGCATAATCAACAACATGTGGGCAAGTATCCAATATTTCTTTCATGTTTCGATATTGCTCGGATACTGTAAATTCATACTTACATTTAGGGTATTTAATAAGTACTTTTTTGGTAATAGCTTCTAATTCTTCCTCTAATTCTTTTAATGTAGGCGTGTCAAATGCTCTTATAATCCATTTTATTTCTACCATTTCAAGTCCACCATTAATAGCCGTTGGATGCATGAATGGCTCTTTTTTTTCTGTGGTTTCGGGTGTTTTGTTTGGTGGTATTAGCGAGATAATTTCTGATGCAATTTTGATAGCATGTTGCATTTTATCTTTCGCAAAACCTGGGTGTGTTGGGAAACCAAAAATTTTAATACTAACACCGTCAGCACTAAATGTTTCGTTTTCAATATGTCCCAAAGTTTCGCCATCCATAGTGTAACCAAAATCGGCTGCTAATTTTTTAATATTTACTTTATCCGCTCCTCTACCAATTTCTTCATCAGGTGTAAATAGCAATCTGATTTTTCCATGTTTTATTTCGGGATGTTTCATTAAAAAATGAGCGGCATCCATTATTTCTGCTAAGCCAGCTTTATTATCGGCTCCCAACAAGGTTGTGCCATCTGTGGTAATAATATCGTTGCCTATTTGTTCAGCTAAAGCAGGATGTTCAGCAAATCTAATAATTTGCGAAACGTCGTTGGGTAACACTATATCTTTGCCATCATATTTTGTGTGAATAATAGGATTTACGTTGAGTCCACTACAATCAGGTGAAGTGTCCATGTGCGAACAAAAACAAATAACAGGTACTTGTTTCGTGGTGTTTGCAGGAATGGTAGCATATACGTAACCGTATTCGTCCATTTCGGCATCGGTAATACCCATTTCAATTAACTCTTGAACCAATAAGTGTCCTAAGTTTTTTTGTTTCATTGTACTTGGGCAAGTTGGAGAGTTTGGATCGGATTGTGTATCAATCTTAGCGTAACGAATGAAACGCTCTGTAACAGTATGTTTGTAATTTGTAAAGTTCATATTTCTTTTAACTAATATTAATAGTATGTGATAGTGTAATTGATAAATGAAATGACTAAAGATTATTAATAAAATAATCGGTTATTTTTTCCATTAGATGTGCCCTATCTTTTCCAAGCACATTGTGTTCGTGTCCTGGGTAAACATAATAATCTAACTGAATGCCTTTATCTACGGCTTTCTTTTGATATAAGATGCTATGTTGCCACACAACTACTGGATCCTGTGCGCCATGTATCATTAATAGTTTTCCTTTTAGTTTATCTACATAATTCAAAAGATTGTTTTTATCGTAGCCTTCTTTATTATCTTGTGGCGAATCCATATAGCGTTCGGTGTACATAATTTCATAATATGTCCAATCAATAACAGGGCCTCCAGCAGCGCCTACTTTAAATGTTTCTGGCGAACGAGTCATTAAGGTTGTTGTCATAAAGCCACCAAAACTCCAGCCGTGTACGCCTATTCGAGTTCCATCTACGTAAGGTAAAGATTTTAAATACTCAACACCTTTAAGTTGATCTTCCATTTCTTTTGTTCCTAACTGTCTGTGTACTGCCTGCTCAAATGCTTTTCCTCTGTACGAAGTTCCTCTGCCATCAAGTGTAAATACAATAAATCCTTTTTGAGCCATGTATTGATACCATAACTCTCCACCTGCCATCCAAGTATTGGTTACCATTTGTGAATGAGGTCCATTATATAAATACACTAATACAGGATATTTTTTGGTAGAATCAAAATTCACGGGTTTAAACATTCTACAATACAAATCGGCACCTTCGCTGTTTTTAATGGTAAATAAATTCCATTTTCCTAATTGATAATCTTTAATCGGATTATCTGCTTTATAGAAATTTTTTGGTTTAGACCCTTTTGTGCTGATGATATTATATTCTCGCGGCGTATAACAACTTGTGAAGTTATCTATTACATAATTTCCTTTTTTGTCAAGCACACAAAAGTGATAACCATTACCAGTGGTTAGCCTTTTAACTTCGGCTGTTTTTAAATTAACAGAGTAAAAATCTTGATTAACGGGACTTTGCTCGTTGGCATGAAAGAAAAGGCGTTCTCCTTTTTCATCAAAACCATTTTGTTGTTTTACCTCCCAATTACCTTTAGTGAGTTGTTTAATTAATGTACCATTAATGTTGTAGAGGTATAAATGATTAAATCCATCTTTACGACTTTGCCAAATAAATTGTGATGGATTGTTTTTCACAAACAACATAGGATTGAGTGGTTCTACATATTTGTCGTCATGTTCTTCAAACAAAGTGCGAACAAATTTACCTGAGGTAACATCATATTCGTTAAGTTTCATATCGTTTTGTGTACGACTTAATACAGCAATGTAAACGTATTTCTCGTCAGGACTCCAAGCAATATTAGTAAGGTATTGTTCTTTATCGCCTTCTGTTTTTATATACAATAGCGAGTTGTTTTTTACATTATAAATACCTAATGTAACATGATGGCTTTTGTTGCCTGCCATTGGATATTTAATATTTACGTTTTTGGCAGGTCTGCTTGTCCAATCAATAATTGGATAATCAGTAACCATAGATTGATCCATGCGATAAAAAGCTAAATAATTTCCTTTCGGACTCCAAAAATTTCTACCGTCAATTCCAAATTCATTTTGATGGATGTTGTGCCCATTATACACAATTTCATAAGAACCATCATTGGTTAATTGAATTTCTTTTCCTTTAATGTTTACATATAAGTTATTGTCTTTGCAATACGAATAATTTCCTGTAACGGGTTCTTTTAAATAAGCTTCTAGTTCAGCGCCTTCAGTTTTTTTAGTAGAAGTTTCTATTTGTTTAGTAGTTGTTTTGTAAAGCCATTCGCCTTGTTTTGATTTAAAGTAAAAGCCTTCGCCATCTTTCCAAGTAATAGTGTGTAATGATGATAAAGTGTCTTTGTTTTCTTTTTTTAATAGCTGATTCAACTCAGTCATAGATACAAGTTTAGTAGTTTTACCATTACTGTTTTCTCCAATGAAAACAGTGTTATTAGTAATGTAGGAGAATTGCGACTTGTCATCTATAAACTCAACGCTACTTAAACGAGTAGGAGCAAGGCTTGTTCTTCCTTTTAAAACTGCATCTTGAATAGTGAGTAGTTTTTCTTGTGCTGTTGATGTTGTAATTAATAAAACAGAACTAATGAGTAGAATGCCGTTTTTCATGTTATTTTTTTATAGAGTTATATAATTCTGAAATTTGTTTTTTGGTGTCAGCAACTATTTTTAATTCATTTTCTAGTTGTGCGGTATCACCAATTGATTTATCAGTTTTTGATTTTTCAACAGTTGATGATAGTTTACTTTCTTTTCCTTCCCAAGTTTTAAGTAAATCTTTCATTGTTTTTTGTGCAGCGTATTTCACAAATCTACTGTCTGTGTTGCCAAACTGTGCAATTTCTTTTGCACCATCAATAGCGGTTTCTGGTTTTTCGCAACGTTTTAAGAACTTACCATAAATGTTGGCGTAGGCCATCATTTCAAATCCATTAAAATATTTTTTAATAGATTTAAAGTAAGCATGATTTTCGTCTGTTCCACTAGTTGCATATAAATCGGCAATAGCATAAATAATTTTCTTTGCTGGCTCGTTTTCTAATGCTTTAGCTTTTTTAAGAGCTAACGTTGTATTGTTATTTGCAATGCCATTAAACGCTTCGGCAACTATAGCATAAGATTGTTCTTGTAGTGCTTTTTCGTATAAAGCTTCTAAATCAGCACCTTTGTAGTTGTCGGCTAAGGCTTTTAGGGCAGCAGCTCTTACATTGGTGTTTTTATCATGCTCGTAAATTGATAAAAAGAAGGGCTTTAATTCTGTTTCTTTTCCGCTTGCTTTTGTACTCAATGCTTGTATGGCATCTATTCTAAATTTATACCATTTGTCGTTTTGTGCGATTGTTTTTACTAAGTCAAAAATTTCTTTATCATCTAGGTTATTTTTAAAATACTCAATTGCCTCGTTTCTGTCTCCCCACAATCCAGCATGTTGATATTGATAAATTAATTCTTGTTTGCTTTTAGTGTATTCAATTTTTGCTAATAGTTGATTTTCCGCATCAAAATTTACCAAATCGGGTTTAGCAGAGATTTTAAAGCTAAATGTATTGGTTACATCATCTAACCAAACACGTTTTCTTTCTTTTTTTCCATCAGTATAAATGTCAATATCAATTGGTAATTTATAAAGTGGGCAAGTAGAAAAATCTTGTGTTTGTTTTACAGTTAGCACAACTTGTTTTGTTGAATCAATGTAATTTTTCTCTATTGTTAATTCAGGATGTCCTTTCGCATAAAACCACTCATTAAAAAACCAGTTTAAGTCTTCGCCAGTTATTTCCTCAAAAGCTAAACGTAAGTTTTGTACCTCTGCCGATTTGAACTTATTAGTTTCTAGGTATAATTTAAGTGAAGCAAAAAACGCATCATCGCCAACATATTTTCTTAGCATGTGTAATACTTGCCCACCTTTGTTATAGCTAAAGGCATCAAACATTTCTTCGCGTTCCTCATAATCAAAACGCACTAAGTCCACTTGTTTTTGTCCAGATTGTGCAAAATAACCAAATCGAGATGCTGCATGATGTTCATCGGCGGCATCTCTGCCATGTTCAAATTCTTCCCATAAATATTCACCATAAGTAGCAAACGATTCATTAAGCGGTAAGTTACTCCAACTTTCGCAAGTTGCTAAATCTCCAAACCATTGATGAAATAGTTCATGGGCAATCACAGCTTCGCCTTTCACACCATCAATAGTTTCGCGAGTAGTTTGATATACCATAAAATCGCCATGCAAGGTAGAGCTGGTATTTTCCATAGAGCCGCTTACATAATCTCTTACCGTTATTTGTGCATATTTTTGCCAAGGATAAGGCACGCCTAATTTATTAGAGTAAAACTCAATCATCTTTTTTGTTTTCCCAAAAATGGCTTTGGCATGTGGTTCATATTCTTTTTCTACATAGTACGACACTTCTTTGCCATTCCAAGGTTCATCAGTTACCTTTACAAATTCGCCTACTCCCATAAATACTAAATAAGGTGAATGAGGTAAATCCATTACCCAATGATCGGTTCTTGTGCCATCTGCATTTTTCTTTGAGTCAGTAAGCAAACCGTTAGATAAGGTTGTGTATTTATTATCTACGGTCATGTAAATTTCATTAGTCATTTTTTCGTTAGGGCTATCAATGGTAGGGAACCACACCGAGTTAGATTGTGTTTCGCCTTTTGTCCAAATTTGAGGCATTTTGTTTGGGTCGGTGCCTTTTGGATTAATAAAATACAAGCCTTTATCGCTCGAAATAGCAGAACTACCCCCTGTTTTTAATTCTTCAGGTTTTGCAACATATTCAATCTCTATTTTATAAGTTTCAGCTTTTGTAAAAACTTTTCCTAAGTTGATAATTAAGGAGTCGTTTTTGTAGTTATATGAAAGAGCTAGGGGCACTTGAGTGTAGTTGTCGCTTTCTTTTACTTTTTGCCCAGGTTTAACAATAATAGCTTTTGCTACTTGATAAGTTCCTTTCACACTTTTTATATCCATACCCCTTGCATTTAGATATAACATATCTGATGGGTAGAAATAAGGCTTCGCTGTAATTTCGGCTTTACCATTCATTCTAGAGTTTTCCCAGTCAAAATTCACCCACAGTTTTGTGTGAATAATATCTGTGCTTTTGGTTTTAGCAGCCTGATAAATTACTTTTTCTGGTTTTGGTTCAGCTACTACTTTTATAGTATCCAATTGAATAGCGGGCTCATCATTTACCGAAGCAGAAGTTTGTTGCGTCGTTTTCTTTTTAGTTGCGCAAGCTACTACGCATAAAATGGTTGTAGCAAAAAGTAATGATTTTAAGTTCATCTTTTGATTTTGTTAGAAATAGTAAAATTGCAATTTATTTCAACAAATCACAAAGAAAAAAAGGAGAAATAAGGCTTAGATTTCTTCTACCAAAAAGGCTTTCTTGGCAGTTTTTATAGCAAGTGCATTGTATTTCTTTTCCATATAATTTAGTACCTTTTCAAGCACTTCTTTACTTTGATGGTCAAGGTTTTGGATATCTTTAGCAAACACTTCGTTAAGTGCTAATTCTTTAATAGATCTTATTTCGATAGGAACTTGAGAGAAGGCGCGTTCTATTTTTCGTTCGTTAAAAATATGTTTAAACTCTTCTACTTTTTCAAAAATTATCTTACGGCATGTAGCCATTTCTCCTTCACGTTTTTGTAAATTTTCGGCAGCTTGTTGTTTTAATGAAGCTATATCAATATACACTACATCGTTTTGTTTTATAACTTCTGGTGCTACATCGGCTGGTAGTGCTAAATCTATAATTACTTTTTTAGTAGTATCATTACCAATTAATGATTGATAAATTGTATTTGTAATAATGTGGTCTTGAGAGGCAGTACAAGTAATAAGTACATCAAAACCTTCGTTAAATTGATTTATTTGTGATAACTCTTTGGCTGTACCGTTTAACTCGGTAGCTAATTTTTGGGCATTGGCTAGGGTTCTATTAAATACCGTTAAGTTTGCGAACTCGTGTTTCTTTAAGTACTTTGCCATGTTCGCATTTGTTTCGCCAGCACCAATAAAAACTAAACGTGCATTATTTTTAATGCCTAAATCTCTTAACTGGCGATAGGCTAATGAAACTACTGAAACTGGATTGCGTGCAATGTTGGTTTCTGTAAAAACCCGTTTAGCCGTTTCAATAGTTTGTTTTATGACTAAGCGAATCACATCTCCAGTTAAACCAATTTGGTGGCATTGGTCGTATGCCTTTCGAACTTGTGTGATTATTTCTCTTTCGCCTACCACTAAAGAATCTAACGACGAAGACACTTCAAATAAATGGCTTATTGCGCTTAAATTCTCGTACACAACACTACTTTCAACTAATTTGCATAATTCGGTACGACTTAATTCTGGATTAATGGAAAGAAATATAGACTCTAAAAAATTTGTTCGTATGCTTTGTTCTGTTACTAAAATAAGTTCAACTCTATTGCAAGTGCTTAAAAACATGAACTCTTGAATTTGATGAGTTGATTTAATATGAGGTAAACGGAGTTCTTGATGAACCTCATCTAAATGTAATTTACCAATTAACTCTAAAGGAGCAGATTTGTGAGTAATAGATATAATTTTAAAATTATCCATAAATCAGCTATAAAGGTCGTAAACACTTCGTTTTTAAATGTCATAGAATTGTCATAAACTTGTATTTAAAATAAATCTAAATAACTCTCATAATAAGTGTTATTTTTACATAATGAATTTTAGGAATTTATATATTGTATTAACTGTAGTTATTTGTTTTTTTGACACAAAAGCTCAAAAAGATTCGATAAACTATTATTATACACAGTTTCAAACTATTCCGTCATCTACTGAAAAATTAGCTAAATCACCCAGCTATTTCCGTTATTTCTTAGCCCACGACTCTCTCCATAAATCAAAACAATTACTAAGAGAGATTGAACAATTACAAGTAGAAAAAGAATCAGTAGATTTTAAGAAGGGGCTTGTGTTATTTTATAAAGCGACTATTTTAAATCACCAACATAGTTTTGATTCGGCAGCGCCTTTATTAATGAAAGCCATACCTCTACTAAATTCAAATATGACGATGTATGCAGAGGCTACAAGTGCTTTAGTTAAATCTTTATCATTAGTGGGTAAATTTGATACAGTAATAAAGATAGGAGAAACTTTTTGTGATAGTTATAGAAATAAAGCGCCTATTTCTCTTATATCCGAAATTCTACAATATGTTGGTAGAGCGTATGATTATATAGGTAATAGGGAAAAAGGATTGAAATATACTTTTGAAGGATTGGATTTTGCCTTAAAAACAAAAGATGTTTCACGTATTACAGATATATACATTAATCTAGCAACTATTTATAAAGAGGAAAATTTTAAACTCTCATTAGAGTATGGATTAAAAGCTAGGTATCTTTTAGAATCTCAGAAGAATAAAGATCATATCAATGATTTGGCTGTTTGTTATTTAATGTTGGGTAATTCTTATATGAACATTGGAAATTTAGATAGTTCAAGGCATTATTATCTCCTTTCAAAAGAGTTTTCAGAACGAAGCAATGATCTTAGAACGTATTATTCGGCAATAGGTAATTTAGGTAATTTAGAGCTTGAACTTGAAAATTATGATAAAGCACTGGATTATACACGTCAAACATTACACCATTATAAACAAACGAATATTATTACTGAAGTAATGGTGAGTTACGGATCGCTAGCTGACATTTACAGAGCTAAAAAAGATTATAAGCTAGCTATTTTATATTATGACACTGCCTTAATCTATACTAAACAATTAAACTCGGCTGAAGATTATATATACAATTATGAAGGATTGTATAAGATATATGAAGATATGGGTAAATACAAAGAAGCCTTTCATTATTTTAAATTATATAAAACATGGAACGATTCGGTAAATAATAATCAAAACTCCAAAAAAATTAGTGCCATGGAACTTGAATTTAAGTATAAAGCCGAACAGAGGGAGAAAGATTTAATTCAACAAAACAAAGATTTAATAACCCAAGAAAAAATTAAACAACAAAAATATATTATTTGGATTGGGGTCATTGGAGGGGTAATTCTTTTGGTATTCCTAGGCTTTACGATAAAATCTAATATTGAGAGAAAGAAATCAAATGCTCAGTTACAAGCTAGTAACCTTGAAATTGTAGAGCAGAAAAACATTATAGAAGAGAAAAATAATGAGATAACCGATAGCATCACTTATGCCAGTAGAATTCAACAAGGGATTATACCAGATGATGATGAATTGAAAAAATTATTTCCTCAACATTTTGTATTGTTTAAACCGCGTGATATTGTAAGTGGCGATTTTTATTGGGCAAAGAAAGTACCCGCCACCAAAAACCGTTCATTAATTGTTTTAGCAGATTGCACAGGACATGGTGTGCCAGGTGCATTTATGAGTTTGGTTGGTAATACCTTACTTAATCAGGTAATTAATAATCCGTTGGTTGCTAATCCAGCTCAAGCACTTGATTATATAAATGAACAATTGCCTAAAACTATAAAGAGTAAAAGTAGTACTGGAAGTATTAAAGATGGTATGGAGATGGCGATGTGTGATATAGATTATGACACCTTAACTTTACAGTTTGCAGGTGCAAATAGCAACATTTATATCGTAAGAGAAAATAAAATACAGATATACAAAGGAGATAAACAACCTATAGGAGAAAGTTTAACTGGAAAGCCAAAACCATTTAATAATCATGAAATTGCTTTGCAAAAAGGAGATTGTATTTTTATGTTAAGTGATGGTTACGCCGATCAGTTTGGAGGAGAAAAAGGCAAGAAGTTTAAATATAAACCACTCGAAGATTTATTTGTGTCTATTGCCACAAAAGATACACAAGAGCAACATTACGTATTAGAGAATACATTTGATACTTGGAAGAGTTTTCATCAACAAGTAGATGACGTGTTAGTTATTGGTATTAAAATCTAAAAAGCGATAAAATATAAGTCGGCAATTAAATTAAGCACTACACTTATGATTAAGCCATTAAACGTTAAGTGGCGGTTCATTTTATAAATAAAGAATCCAACACCTGCTGCAAATATTAATAGAGTTAGTTTTGGATATGTAAATTGATGCCAAAATACATGTTCGCTACTATTAAACTTTACTTTAAGGATTTTGTGAAACATGAAATCTCTTCCAATAAAAAAATGCTGTCCTGCTTCGGGTGTGTTATAAAATTCGCTTGTAAGAATGGTTAGTTTTAAAGCATTTGTGGTTTCAATTTCAACGCTTGTAATTTCAGCAGCCTTTAGTTCTTTATTATATTTACTATGGTTACAAGTTACATGTGCAATTGTGGCTTGTTGCCAATAAGTACATATCCAAATACTAAGCAAACAATAACTTAAAATGGCAACCAAAACAATGTTTACTCCATTACATATTTTGTAAAACTTAGTGCTTTTAAACTTAAAGATGCGTTCTTGCTCTTTTAATTCTTTAATTTTTTTTACATAAAACAATTCCTCGGCAGTAAGTGGTATGCGTTGCTTTCTTCGAGGTTGTTCATCTAGCATAGAGTATGTTATAAATTAATTTTCTTCTCTAATAAGTAATTATTTCTATCGGGAGAGTTTCTTAAAATTAATTCAGCTATAAAACCTGCTAAAAACAACATGGTGCCTAGCACCATAGTGGTAAGGGCAATGTAAAACGAAGGGCGATCAGTTAATAATCGCGCTGCTTTATGAATAATAAAGGCATGGTAAAATTTATCAATACCTAGATATATCACCGCTCCAAATCCTATCACAAACATTAAAGTACCTACTAAACCAAAAAAGTGCATAGGCCTTTTCCCAAATTTTGATAAGAAAGTAATTGTCATTAAATCTAAGAAACCATTTATGAATCTGTCCCAACCAAATTTACTAACGCCATATTTTCGGGCTTGATGCTGTACTACTTTTTCTCCAATACGATTAAATCCAGCGTTTTTAGCAAGTACAGGAATAAAACGGTGCATCTCGCCATATACTTCAATGCTTTTTATAACCTCCTTACGGTAAGCTTTTAAGCCACAATTCATATCGTGTAATTTAATACCCGACATCAATCTTGTAGTGCCATTGTATAATTTAGATGGTATATTTTTAGTAAAGGTATTGTCAAATCGTTTTTGTTTCCAGCCACTTACAAGGTCATATTTTCCAGATTTTATCATGCTATATAGTTCTGGAATTTCATCTGGCGAATCCTGCAAATCAGCATCCATGGTTATAACCACATCGCCTTGGGCTGCTTCAAAACCTATATATAATCCAGGCGATTTACCATAGTTTCTACGAAACTTAATAGCTTTAACGCATTGGTTCTTTGAAGCTAAATTTTCTATCACATTCCATGAGCCATCTTTACTGCCATCATCTACAAAAATAATTTCGTAACTATAGCCATTTGCATCCATAACTTGTTTAATACGGTCATGCAATTCAGGCAAAGATTCTTCTTCGTTAAATAATGGAATAACAATAGAAATATTCATAATTGTTTCAAAAGTCGGTATTAATTACCCAACACACAAATTTTGCGAAAATTATGCTAAAAATAAAATAATTTATCTACTTTTGCGCTGGGTAAGTCTTTCACGACCAGCTCCTGTCAAATCCCCCAGGGTGGGAACACAGCAAGGGTAGATGGTTGAGCGGTGCGATGAAAGTAGCTTACCCTTTTTTTTGTGCCTTTTTTCTGTTACTTTTTCTAAAATTAAGCATTATACTAACACATTTCTGTTTAAAAACATCAAATATGGTATAATTTACCCTTTACTTTATCAAGTACCTTCGTTCATTAAATTATATCTATTATGTTGTCTTTCATTTTACAAATTTCGGGCTCTGCTGCCGCAGCAGTAGCTGATAGTGTGGTTCAACCCGCTGTTACAGGAATACAAACTGCTACAGAAGCTTTGCCTCCTAATGAAATCTCGTTGTTTAGTATTATTTTAAAAGGTGGAATTATCATGATTCCGTTAGCCTTATTATTACTACTTACAATTTATGTAATGGTAGAAAGGTTTTTAATTATATCAAAAGCCTCTAAGAAAAACGCCACATTAATATCAAGCATTAAAGAAATGATTAATAACGGCAACTTAGCTAATGCTCGTAATATGTGTAAAAGTGTGAATACGCCCGATTCAATTATGTTGGAGCAAGGCATCTCTCGCATAGGGCAAAGCACAACTGAAATTAGAGAAGCAATGGACAAAGCAGGAGCTGTGGAGTTATCTCGTTTAGAGAAAAACATGAGCATCTTGAATGTAACAGGGCGTATTGCTCCCATGTTTGGTTTTATTGGAACTATTATAGGGGTTATTAAAATCTTTTATGATATATCATTAGCTAAAACGGTAGAAATTGAAGTTATCTCAACAGGTTTATACGAAAAAATGATTACTTCGGGAGGCGGTTTAGTGGTAGGTGTTGTAGCTTTTATTGCTTACCATTGGCTTAACGCTCAAATTGATAAAATTGCGCATCACATGGAAGAATCTCAAATTGCGTTTTTAGATATACTCAACGAACCAAGTAAATAATTCTGAAATAGTATTAATTATTAAATATTTACCAAAATGGGACTAAGAAAAAAAGCGCATAGAGATGCAGAAGTAAGTACAGAATCGTTAAACGACATCATGTTCTTTCTTTTGCTTTTCTTTTTAATTCTTTCAACTATGGTAAGTCCTAATGCTATTAAGGTAAACTTGCCAAGTTCTAAACCCACAAAACCTATTGATAATAATAAAAAGCCCATTCATTTAGATGTATCAAATACTCGGAATTATTACGTAGAAGGGAAAGAGGTTGATTTTTCAAGTTTAGAAACGGTACTTTCAAGCGAAATTGGTACAAACCCTGAGCCTACAGTGGTATTGCAAATGGATAAAGATTTAAGTATTCAAGATGCAGTAGATGTAATGATTATTATTGATAAGTTAAAATGTAAGATGGTGTGGGCAACTAAACCATCTAATGCACAATAACCATGATATTAACCAGAGAGGAGGAAAATAAAAACAGGCTAATTTCATTAGGCATATCGCTTAGTGTTTTTGCTTTGCTTATTTTATTTTTTATTTTCTATATGATAGTTACTCCTAATCCTCCATTTCCAGAGGTAGCAGGCGGTGGTGGTGGTATTGAGTTTAATATTGGTAATTTAATAGAAGGAACAGGTAATGTAGAGAATAATGGTATTGGCGAAGCGGTTTCGGTAGTGGAAAGCACAGAAACTACACCGCCAACAAACACTCAAGATAACACAGAGGAATTAGTAACGTCTGAAAATGGAGTAGATATTCAATCTACTGAAACCAAAAATACAAATACTACTCCTAATCCTGTTGTGGTGATACCTGTAAAACCAAAAGATAAAACAGCCGCTGAATTATTAAAAGAAAAATTTGAAAAAAATAAAGGGAAGAATGGTGGAGGAGATGGAAATAGTGGTCAAGAAGGAAATGATGGACGACCAGATGGAAATCCTAATACAAACGGTACAGGAGGCACAGGTGGTGGCGATGGAGGCGGTGAAGGACCTGGAAAAGGAAATGGTAAAGGACCTGGCAACGGTGGATATGGTTTTAGTTTAACGGGTAGAAGTGTAGTTACACCACCTGTATTATCTAAAGATACAAAAGAAGAAGGAAAGGTAGTTGTAGAAATTGTAGTGGATAAATATGGAAAGGTTATTAAAGCGGATCCTTCTGGTCGTGGAACAAATACCAATAGCCCAATATTAAAAGCAAAAGCAAGACAAGCAGCCTTAAACACCGTGTTTAACGTAAGCGGAGAATTTGAAGAACAAAAAGGAACTATTACCATTATTTTTAGTTTTTAAAATGAACAACCCTCAAGTCATCATTCATTTAATTTTTTGATAAAAAATGACTTACCAGCAAACAGTAGATTATTTATTTTCTCAGTTGCCCATGTATCAACGAGTTGGTGCAGCAGCCTACAAAGCCGATTTGAATAATACCATAGCAATTTGTAAGGCATTGGGTAATCCAGAGAAAAAATTAAAATGTGTACACGTAGCTGGTACCAACGGAAAAGGTTCTTCGTCGCATATGTTGGCAGCTGTTTTGCAAAAGGCAGGATATAAAACAGGGCTTTACACCTCGCCACATTTAACTGATTTTAGAGAACGTATCAAGGTTAATGGTAAAATGATTCCGAAGGCAGAAGTTGTTTCATTTGTAGAAAAACACCAAACCACCTTTGAAAATATAAAACCTTCATTTTTTGAGTGGACTGTAGGTTTAGCTTTTGAATACTTTGCCCAACAAGAAGTAGATGTTGCGGTTATAGAAGTAGGTCTAGGTGGTCGTTTAGATTCTACAAATGTTATAACACCTGTAGTATCTTTAATTACTAATATTGGATACGATCATACTAATTTATTGGGCGATACATTACAACAAATAGGAACAGAAAAAGCAGGCATTATTAAACAACGAATTCCCGTTGTGATTAGTCAAACACAATTAGAATTAATTTCTGTGTTTAGCAATAGAGCCAAAGAATTAAAAGCACCCTTAGAATTTGCAGATAAAAACTACAAAATAATTACTTCGCTAGTTCAGAATAGTTTTTTGCATGTAGAAGTACTTGATAAAAAACAAAATCGCACATTAAAGTTTGATCTAGATTTACTAGGAAAATATCAAACCAAAAATTTATTGGGCGTTTTAAATACGTTGGAGATTTTAAAGAATAGTGGATTTATTATTGAAGATGAAGTCGTTTATAATGCACTCAATCAAGTACAGCAGATAACAGGATTGAAAGGTAGATGGCAAATTTTACAAAACAAGCCCATCATAATTGCGGATACAGGACATAATGAAGATGGAATAAAGGAAGTTTTGGAAAATTTAAAACTGCAATCGTATAAAAAACTACATTTTATATTAGGGTTTGTTAATGATAAAGACATTACAAAGCTTTTAAAGTTACTTCCAAAAGATGCGGCATATTATTTTTGTAAAGCCAATATACCACGTGCGCTTCCCGAAACAGAGTTAGCGGCATTAGCTCAGAAGCAAAAATTGAAAGGCGAGACTTTTAAAACTGTAGCTGATGCTTTAAAATCTGCGAAGAAAAACGCTAAAACAGGCGAACTCATATTTATAGGAGGTAGTACATTTACTGTTGCTGACGCACTTCTTTTGTTCGAAGAATAAATTATTTTAAAACACCTTGGTTTAAAAGTTCAGTAAAGTGAGTGCGTTCTCCTTTATAAATAGCAATAATAAAAGCATCGGTAATTCCATTCTTTTTCGCTTTTTCTAAAACCGTGTTGGTTTCTTTTAAGGTTTTAAAAGAGCCAATAGTAAAGCGAGTAATATTATCTGAGAAAGTTTGACGTTTAGATTTTGGTAACCCAATTAGTTTAGAGTAATCAAAATTCTCATACATTTTATAAGCGCCAATTTGTATGGTGTAATTTAAACTATCAATTATTTTATCGCCAAATTTTTCAAGTATTTGAGGGTAGGTTAAGGTGAGGTTAGAAAAATTTTCTGCCATAATAGCCGATGAATCTACTTTGTAAGCATTAAGTTTTAAATACTCGGGTGAGAATATCTCAGCATCTAATTCTAATTGTATAAAAGAATCTACTTTAGCCGTCGAGAAGTCTTTTGTAACTGTACTTGACAAATAGTTGAACTGAATTTCAAAATCATTACCCGAAGGTAAATTCACTAAGTATTTTCCATTAGCGCCATTTGAGTTAAACTTTCCAGAAAAATCTTTCTTGTTGATTTTAGAACGTACAATAATTTCAGCTTTCACAGGGGCATTATCGTAAGTAACCTTTCCAGTTAGCATTACTAAAGCCGTTGGTTTACCAAATAAACCTGGCTCAACCACATAAATATCTTGTTGCCCAAATCCTTCTTTTTTTTCTGATGAGTAATAACCTCTATTACCATCAGAAGACACCACATAAAACTTATCATCTTGCTTGGTATTAATTGGTTTTCCAACATTATAAGGCGTTGACCATTTCCCATGTTTTAAATCGCTTCTAAAAATATCATACCCCCCCATAGAATTATGACCTGTTGATGAGAAAAATAATGTTTTACCATCCGAGTGTATAAACGGAGAATCTTCATCATCTTTAGTGTTAATTTCAGCACCTAGGTTGATAGCTTTTCCCCAAGTGCCATTTTCTTGTAGTTGTGTATAATAAATATCTCTCCCACCAAAGCCACCAGGTCTTTCAGAAGAAAAATAAATTGTTTTTTCATCGGGCGACAAACAAATACTTCCTTCCCAATAAGCTGAATTAACGCCTTTTATTTTTGTTGGCGTTGTCCAGTTAGCACCATCTAATTTGCTTTCATATATGTCGCCATTTCCAGCACCTGTATTCTTATATAAAAATAAGGTTTGTCCGTCGTGTGATAAATAAACCGCTGCATCATGTCCATTTGTATTAAGCGAACTAATTGGCTTGGGTTCTTTCCAGTTACCATTTTCGTCTTTTTCAGATATCATGATGTCTTCAAAGTATGTCCCGTTTTTTTCATCTACTTTATTAGGCGAAATTTGTTTCCCTCCCATGGATTTTTCCCCTCTGTAGGTGTAAACCATAAAACTTTCATTTGATGGGAAAATAGGCGTGTATTCAGAACCTGAAGTATTTATAGGTTTTCCAATATTGGTAATTTTAGCTACAGCCGATTTATTATCAAGATTAATAGCACTTTTACAAATTCGAATTTGACGATCTACTTCCTCTTGTGCTACCTTATCTTTTTGGGTTAGTTTATATTTCTCAAATTGGGCAAGGGCTTCGTTAAATTTATCATTTGCCATGTAGGCTCTCCCTAAGTAATAATCATAATCTAATAATCTTGATTTTAAGGTGTCGGCAGCTTTAATTAAACCTTCGGCTTTATCTTGAAAACGAGAATCGAAGATACTACAAGAACCAACAAGATAAGCAAGATAGAGATTACCACGATGTTTTGCTAATAAGCTATCGTAAATAGGACGGGCGTACAAAAAATCTTGCGTACTAAAATATTTATCGGCTGTTTCTAATTTTTTCTTATCGGCGTCTGACCATTTACTAGATAATTCATTAGCAAGCTCAAAACTAATTTGAGAAAATAGTGTTGAGGTTAAATACATTAATATAATTATGAGGATGTTTTTGTTCATCTGTAGTATAATTTCTAAAGGTTCAAGGTATATAAAATTGAGTGTTCTTGCAAATTTAAGTATTCAACGTATTCATAAATTATGTTTATAATATTTTCAGTATCTTTGGCTTTTATTACTGCATGTCTGATTTAAAATATAATTTACGTGGCGTATCGGCATCTAAAGAAGATGTTCACAACGCTATTTCTAATATTGATAAAGGATTATTTCCGCAAGCGTTTTGTAAAATTGTACCCGATTATTTAACAGGTAGTAATGAGCATTGCGTGGTAATGCATGCTGATGGAGCTGGCACCAAATCATCGTTGGCCTATGCGTATTGGAAAGAAACTGGTGATGTATCGGTGTGGAAAGGCATTGCACAAGATGCGGTTATTATGAATATCGACGATCTAATATGTGTTGGAGCTACTGATCATATTTTGTTGTCTTCTACAATTGGACGTAACAAAGGATTAATACCTGGAGAAGTTATTTCAGCAATTATAAATGGCACCGAAGAGGTGTTAGCTAATTTAAGAACTAACGGTATTGATATTCAATCAACAGGTGGCGAAACAGCTGATGTGGGCGACTTAGTTAGAACGGTAATTGTTGATAGTACAGTGGTGTGTAGAATGAAAAAATCGGATGTGATTTCAAACCATCATATTCAGGCCGGAGATGTGATTGTTGGTTTAGCCTCTTATGGAAAAGCAACTTATGAAACCGAGTATAATGGCGGAATGGGAAGTAATGGCCTTACAAGTGCTCGGCACGATGTGTTTAATAAAACCGTAGCTGAAAAATATCCGGAAACATTCGACACTTCTTTACCTAAAGAAGTTACTTATTGTGGTCAATTAAATTTAACCGATAAAGTAGAGGTAAATTATAAAGATACTAATGGCGAAATTAAAACAGAATCCATCTCAGCTGGTAAATTGGTGTTATCGCCTACTAGAACCTATGCGCCTGTGGTAAAAAAATTATTGCAATCATTAAGTGGAAAAATACATGGCATTGTGCATTGCAGTGGTGGCGCACAAACTAAGGTATTACACTTTATTGATAACTTACACGTAATTAAAAATAATCTTTTACCAGTGCCACCTTTGTTTACATTAATACAACAACAAAGTAAAACCGATTACAAAGAAATGTACAAGGTTTTTAATATGGGGCATCGTTTAGAAGTATATTTACCACAACAATATGCCGAGGAAGTAATTAATACGGCACAATCTTTTAATATTGATGCTCAGGTTATAGGAAGAGTTGAATCATATAATGGTAAAAAAGTAACCATTGAATCAGAGTTTGGTAAATTTGAATACTAATAAAAATAGGCTACCTTTTTTAAGATAGCCTATTCCTTGTTTTACAAGTTATTAAACTTAATTTTGGAACACATTCACACTTCCTTTCAAGTCGTATTCTTTTTTATCTAAACCTGTTGCTTTGATGATGTAGAAATAGGTTCCATCAGTTACTATGTTTCCTGATTTATTTTTTCCATCCCATTTAATATTTCCACTTGCAGTTCCGTCGAACATAAGTAATCCCCAACGGTCGTATATCATTAAATGTATTTCTCCCATATTTACGGCATTAAATGTAAATACATCGTTTACTCCATCTCCGTTAGGTGTAAACACGTTAGGAACCTCAAACTTAGAAGTGGCATCTACGGTAATAATTCTAACTGCTGTATCCATACAAGTTCCATTTTGAGCAGTTAATATTACTGGGAATTCACCTCCGCTATTAAATGTATGAGTTAGATTAATGGAGTTATCCGCTAAGATTGTTCCATCACCAAAATTCCAAGAGTAATTTGTTCCTGCAGGGTTAGTACTTGTATTTGTAAAACTAACAGGTAAAGGCATCTCACCAGAATATGGATCGGCAATAAATGAAGCATTAATAGATTCCTGACTAAGCGATTGTACAGCTGTTGCAGTACAACCATTGGTAGTGTTTAGTGCTGTAACAGTATATACACCCGCACTTGTAGCGGTTATTACACTTCCTGTAGTTGAACTTGGTGTCCATGAGTAAGTGTAAGGACCTCCTGAAGCGCTACTAGCTGTTAATGATACAGACCCAGAGGCACAAGTAATTAAAGTTGAACTTGGTGTAATTGCTACATTACTTACGGTATTTGTACCAATTGTAAATACGGAGTAATTAATACAGCCACTTGCACTTTGAACAACGGCAGTATAAGTTCCTGCGCTGGTTATAGAATATGGATTAATAGTAATTGTTGAAGTGCCATCTAATAAGAAGATATTAGAGCCTGTAGCGGTTGATGTGATTGTACTTTGAACTGTTGGTGTACTACATGTAATAGAGTTAGATGTAGTTGTTACATTAATATTTGGAACTGATGCACTTGTAGTATAACTTGTAGTACAACCATTAATAATATTTGTAGTTACTAATGTGTATATTCCAGTAGCAGTTGAACTAGCTGGATTACCAATATTAGTTGTTGGTGATGTTGGTGCTATCCAATTAAGTGTAGTGTTGGGGCTTGTAGCAGTGGCGTTTACTGTAATTGTATTGATATTACAACTCACTGTGTATGTTGATGTAGGTTTCACTGTATCAATGGTTAGGGTATAAGTGTTTGTTATAAAACAGTTACTAATAGTATTAGTAGCAACCGTTGTATAAACGCCTGCAGCATTTGTTGTAATAGTAGTTGGTGTTATTACCCCCATTGGACCAGACCAAGAAGTACTTGTATTAGTATTAGTAGGAGCAAATGTAAGTGTTACTGTTGGGGTATTACAATCAATATGAGTTCCGGTAGCTGTTACTGTATATAATGGCGCTCCAGCAAAGGTATTTATGGTTAATGTTTGAGTTGATTTACAGCCTAATGCGTCAGTAACTTCAACAGTATAAGAACTACCTGGAGGTAAATTACCATTAGAATCGTTTGTAGGCGCAGTAACAGTGCCAGGTGTCCAAGAGTATGTGTATGGGCCGGTACCGCCATTAGGAGTTATAGTTGCTGAACCTAATGGTATAGTACAAGTAGGTTGAACAACACTAGCAGTAAGTGTAGGGTTTACAATTGAGCTAGTAATATTTATGTTGCCAGTAGTTGAGCATGTACTTACTGTATTTATAGTAGTATATGTATAAACACCAGGGGTGTTTACTACTACTGTTGTGTTTGTTATTGGAGTGCCTAATGGATCAAGCCATGTACCTGTTGTATTAGCCCCCATAACAAAAGTGATAGTTGCTGTAGGAGATAAACAAGTTAAAGAATAACTAGGAGATACATTTAATGAAAACTGTGGAGCAGGTGGATATGGATCTACTGAGAAAGTCGTTGTTCCTGAGCATCCATTAGCATCTGTAGCTGTTACAGTATAAGCAGTACTTACTGGTAAATTTGAATTAACAGATGCAGATGGGGCAGCTGGTGTCCACGAATAAGTATAAGCACCTGAACCTCCGGTTGCATTAATTGTTGCTGAACCAACAGGTAATGCACATACTGGCTGTGTTACTGTTGAGGTTACTGTAGGATTAGGAGCTACAGTAAATGTAGTATATAGTACTGGATTAAATGAACAAGCAGAACCCGGAACACCCAACGTTACAGAGAATGTACCCGTAGAATTGGTATTGACACACTGTCCTGTTTGACCTGTTACACCTGGTCCTGTCCAGTTATAAGAGAAACCTGGCGGCGCACATATTGTATTAGATGTAGAAGCACCACAAATAGAAGCATTGGTTTGTCCTACTGGTATATCAGTTCCGTTAAGATTTAATGTCATTGGTTTACAACTTGCATCAATATAGGCATAACCTCTATGACCCGCTTGTGAGATGACACAACCTCCAACCGTAAATTCTAATTTAACACACTGTCCAATGTAAGAAGTTAAATCAAATGCTGCGGTTGTCCATGGCTTAAATGCCCAAGTAGCATTAGAGGTTGTATTAAAAGAAGGATCTCCACTTGAACAACCAGAACCAATTGCGGTTACAGAATATTGACCACAAGTAATAGGGTTGTTGTTACAATCTCTAAAAGACACATTAAAGAATGGCTGTTCTGAACATGAGTGAGGTGATGTTTTTTCTAAGGCTACAGCATATCTATAGATGAATACAGAGTTAGCAGGTGTTACTGTAAATATTTGAGATGCTCTAAATGAATAACCACCACCAGTTGTTGTACTGTTTCCTAAACGACAAATAAAGTTACCCACACCTGCTGGATTAAGGGGTAATAAGGCTCCCATATTTGGATCGTTACCTGTAGCCGAAATGACGCTTATCACTGATGTAGCGGAACTAGTCCATGGTAACATGGTTTGAGAGTTGTTATTAGGCGATTGCTCAGTTGTCCATCCAGCAAGTGTTCCAGTTTCAAAATCAGGATTTGTACAAGGACCTTGAACAGTAGGAGGAGGAACTGCAGCCTTAAAACCGTATTTGTAATCAATATAGCTTCTTTTTAAAACAGCTACAATACGTTTTTGTTGCCATTCCTGATCAGTGCTCATTTTAGCTTGTTGCCACGCAGCTGTTTCATTAAAACCCTGTAAAGAATCTTTATCAAAATCTAATGGTAAGGAAAAGATATCTGCATTTTTATGATGTAAATGAGCATCATCGTGTAAACGATTGTGTTGTGCGTGAAGTAAACTTGTGCCTACGAAAAGTAAGCTCGCTAATAATGTTGTGATTTTTTTGTTCAAGTTTCGCATGGTATTCGAAATGTTTTTCATTTGTTAAAGGAATAAATATATTAAAAATTTTAGTATAATCATATTCCTATCTGATATATCTATAGATATTAAGAACTAAAGATTTCTAAAAAATTTAGTTTTTCAAGATTTGAATATGATTATAAGACTAGATATCAAAGGCTTTAAGTCCTTCCGTACAATTTCGGCAAATATCTATATCTTTTCTAGATTTTAACAAAGTGGCTCTAAACGTTTGGTATTTATTTGAAAACCAAAGTTCAAAAAAGTTCTGATGTTTTAAATCACCTAATTGATGTTTTGCATCCTTATCAAAACAACAAGGCACAACCAAGCCATCCCATGTAATTACACAACTACTCCACATTCGCCAACATTGATTTAATAATTTGTTTTTAATGGAATATGTGCCATCTGCATTTTTATGATAGCGACTATATTTTATATTTTCAGGTATTAATGGATTACCATTTTCAAATTGGTAAACTTGGGCAGATTTAAAAACTAATTCATCAACACCTAACTCGTTAGCTAATTGTTTAATGTCATCTATTTGATGTTCGTTGGGTTTAACAACAAGAAACTGAAATACAACATGTGGAGTTTTGCTCTTTAATTGTTTTTTTGCCTGTATAATATTTTTGGTGCCTTCTATTACTTTTTTAAGTTGTCCCCCAACTCTGTACTGCTGATATGTTTCTTGAGTTGTTCCATCAATAGAAATGATGATTCTATCTAATTTACTTTTAACCGTTTTTTCTGCCATTTCGGTATTTAAATAGTGAGCGTTAGTAGAAGTAGAAGTGTAAATGCCCTTTTCAGACGCATATTGCACCATTTCTAAAAAATTTGGATTTAAGTAGGGTTCGCCTTGAAAATAAAACGTTAAGTAATTAATGTGATTGTAAATTTCATCAATTGTTTGTTTAAAAAAACTTGGCTCTAACATGCCGATAGGTCTTGTGAATTGGCGTAAGCCACTTGGGCACTCAGGGCAACGTAAATTGCAGCTTGTGGTAGGTTCGATAGCAATACTGATAGGTAAGCCAATTACCCACGGTTTTTTTCGATACTTCGAGATATGATAACTTATCCAAACCTTAAAAACATTGGTGATTTTTTTTAAGGTGATTTTTTTTATAATTTGTATGTTGCTTTGAAAAGACACTACTTCAAAGATACAGATATTTTATAAAGTAGTTTGACGAGATAATTTATTAAATTTAAAACCTGAAAATTATAGAAGGTATGATAAACTATATCAACTCATTGGAGTTTGCTAAACAATTAGATCAAAAAGATATTCTAAATTCTTATCGTGATAAGTTTTATTTTCCGCAACATAACGGTAAAGATGTTGTTTACTTTACTGGTAATTCTTTGGGCTTACAACCAAAGGCTACCAAAAGTTATTTGCAACAAGAGTTAGATGATTGGGCAAAGTTTGGTGTGGAAGGCCATTTTCTTGCTAAGAATCCATGGATGAGTTATCATGAGATTTTAACAGATAAAACCGCTAAAATAGTTGGAGCTTTGCCAAGTGAGGTGGTTATGATGAACCAATTAACAGTGAACTTGCATTTATTAATGGTTTCATTTTATAGACCAACAAAACAAAGATATAAAATATTATGTGAAGCTAAGGCATTTCCAAGCGATCAGTATGCGCTTCAGTCTCAGGTTAAATTTCATGGCTTTGAAATTAGCGATGCATTAATTGAAATAGCACCACGAGATGGAGAATACGAGGTTAGGCATGATGATATTTATAAAGCAATTGATGAACATAAAGATAGTTTAGCTTTAATAATGATTGGTGGAGTAAATTATTTTAGTGGTCAGGTGTTTGATATGAAAGCTATTGTGGAGGCAGGACACAAAGCAGGAGCTATTGTAGGATTTGATTTAGCACATGGTGCAGGTAATTTAAAACTTCAGTTACACGACTGGAATGTGGATTTTGCAGCTTGGTGTTCTTATAAATACCTTAATGCAGGTCCTGGTAGTGTTGCTGGTGCATTTGTTCATGAGCGTCACCATCAGAATACGAATTTGCCATTATTTGCTGGGTGGTGGGGACATGATAAGGCTTCAAGATTTAAGATGGATAAAACTTTTATTCCGATTCAAAGTGTTGAACGCTGGCAATTAAGCAATGCGCCTATTTTCTCTATGGCAGCCTACAAAGCATCGCTAGATATTTTTGACGAAGTAGGAATGGATAAGTTAATTGCAAAAAGTAAAGAACTTACCTCATATCTTGAGTTTATTGTAGAAGAAATAAATAAACAAAAAGGTAATTGCTTAGAGATTATTACTCCAAAACAAAATAGAGGATGTCAATTAAGTATTGTGGCACATGGACAAGGAAGAGCCTTGTACGATAAACTAATTGAAAATGGAGTGATACCAGACTGGCGTGAACCAAATGTAATACGTTGTGCACCAGTACCAATGTATAATTCTTTTGAAGATATTTATCGTTTTGGAGAGATATTAATGAGGTTATTATAAAGATTACACAGCTCAATTTTATTCCTTAACTTTGGCAACTCATTATGCAAAACGCACAAGATAATCCCTCAGCCCAGATGACTTTCATGCAACACCTTGAGGCATTGAGATGGCATTTGGTACGAAGTGCTGTTGCTATTTTTATGCTAGCAATAATCTTGTTCTTTTATAATAACTTTTTGTTTGATACCGTAATATTTGGGCCTCTTAAACAAGATTTTATTTCTTATCGCGTATTATGTGCATTTGGTCACAAAATAGGCGTAGGTGATGTTATGTGTATGACTGTTAAAACTCCACATCTTCAAACTTTATCGGCATCAGAGCAGTTTTTTACTCACATGTGGATTGCCCTATTGTCTGGAATGATTTGTGCCTTCCCTTATGTGTTATATGAGTTGTGGAAATTTATTAAACCTGCACTTAAGGATTCTGAATCTCGCCCTGCTAAATGGTTTGTTTTTACTGCTTCTTTTTTATTCTTAATAGGAATTTTTTTTGGTTACTTCTTATTATTTCCAATGTCATACAATTTCTTAATAAACTACCAATTATCGGATAGCGGTATAGTTCAAACTAATAATACCTTAGATGATTATATCTCTTTGATATCTATTATGACATTGGTGTCTGGGATTATTTTTGAACTTCCAATTTTAGTTTATTTCTTAACTCGATTAGGAATACTAACACCCGCTTTTATGCGTAATTATCGTAAATATGCGGTAGTTATTATTCTTATTCTGGCGGCTGTTATCACGCCTTCTCCAGATGTTACTTCACAAATGGTTGTGGCGGTTCCTATGTATTTATTATACGAGGTAAGTATTTTTGTAAGTGCTTATGTTGTTAAAAAGAACAAGCAACAGGGCTAATTAAAATATTGCTCTAAACAGTAAAAACAAACTACCAGATAAAATAATTGTTACAGGCAAGGTAAGTAACCAAGCTAACAAAATGTTTAAGATTGTTTTTCTTTGTAAGTTTTTTAAACCTTTCTTAGCAACCATACTTCCCATAATACCAGAGCTTAACATGTGAGTAGTACTTACTGGAACCTTATAAGCCGTAGCAACTCCTATTCCAATAGCAGCTACAATTTCTGCCGAAGCTCCTTGTGCATAACTCATGTGTTGTTTTCCAATTTTTTCACCTATTGTTTTCACAATACGTTTCCAACCTATCATAGTACCTAATCCTAAACAAATTGCAATCATAATGATTACCCAGTTAGGAGCAAATTCTACTAGTTTTTTTGCAGACTTAATTTCTTTCTTTAAAATACTCTCATTGTTTTTAGATAACGCTACATTGTCACTTGCAATTAGTTTTTCGGCACTTTTTGTAATTTTGATAACATCTTTTCTAAGTTCAAAACGATGTTCTAGAGGGATGTTATCAGCATGTGTTTGCCCTTCGGTATGTTGAATAAAATGGGCTCTGTGTTTTTTAAGGTTATTTAAATTAATCAACTCTTCCCTTCCAAATTGCGTGGTATCCGTATTTGCTAACGTTTTTTCAATTACAGATAAATTAGCAGAGACGCTATGTAAATTTACTTCATTGTCTAATGAATAATATGCAGGCATGATAGCTATTAAAATCATCATTACTAAACCAACTCCTTTCTGTCCATCATTTTGCCCATGAAAAAAACTTACCATACCACAAGTTCCCCACAATAACATTCTAATCCAAATAGGCGGCTTTTTACCAGGTATGGGTTCTTTGTAAAATAAATTATTTTTTACAAGCCTTTTAAAAATAAACATAACTACAATAGCCAAAGCAAAACCTCCAAAAGGAGAGATTAAGAGTGCCCAACCAGTTTCTTTGGCTTTAGTCCAGTTTACTGCACTACCACCAATGTTTTCGGGTAAGAAATAGAATGCTAATCCAATGCCTAATATCGAACCAATTAAGGTATGAGAACTAGAGGCTGGTAAACCAAAATACCATGTACCAACATTCCAAATAATAGCAGATAATAAGAGCGCCAATATCATGGCTATGCCATGATAAACGTTACTATCTACCAGCACTTCCATAGGTAATAAATTAACGATGCCCATGGCTACACCTATACCGCCTGTCATCACTCCAATAAAATTAAGAATCCCACTATAAACAACAGCTGTTGTTGGCTTCATTGAATTAGTATATATCACAGTTGCTACAGCATTGGCTGTGTCGTGAAAGCCATTTACAAATTCAAAAGTACAAGCTAATAGAATGCAAATAATTAATAAGATGATAAGTGTTGTTGTCATAGTTTTTTTACAAATGTATTTTATAGTTGATTAGTTAATGTTATGTAAGTGTTAATGAATTGTTTTTAAATCCCTAATTCAATTTGAAGCACTGCAAAGAAATATTTATTCAAATTCTCATTTTTATTCAAATCTCTTTCTCTATTATAAAATAGATTGCCTTGTACCTTTAATTTGTGTTGGTATAAATATTTTGTAATACCTGCACCATATTGTTCGCGCTCTTTTACCTTTGAAATAAGGTCGGAATGTGGGCTTGTTAGAGAGTGACGGATAGCAACTTCAAGGTTGTTTTTAAAACAATAACTTAATTGCGAATTGATGCCATCACCAGTGGTAATATATCTATTTACACCGTCGCTACCCGTAATAATTGGTGAGCCATCAGTGTCTCGTCTTATATATTCACTGCTTAATGCTATTCCTTTATATTTAAAAACTACATCAGCAAAGTAAGCATGGTAACTTCGGGTTGCATACAAGTCATTTCCAAGTTGTCCCCCAGTTCTAACCGCTAAGTCGTTAAAATGGTATCCGCCAGCTAACGAAATTTTAGGTTTAGGTTCTCGAACCACATCTCCTTCAAAATAATCTCCTCCATTGGTAAACATGCCAAGAGGTAATAACTCAATTCGCCCAGTATAAGCTAAGCCACAATTGCTTTTCATTGAATTACGACCTTCGCCACTGGTAGCTGCTAGTTTTGTAATAATAGTAAATGTATTTCCTAAGGTTGAATTGTAATTGACGAAAAATCCAAAATCACGATCGGTTGTGTATATAGAGTTAACAATAGAGCGGTCGTAAAATTGTTGAGCCCCCGATGAGATGATACGCTGTCTGTTTCCTGGTAACTTACCTTGTCCTAATGCAAATTGTAGGTTTTTTATTGGCTTATAATAAATCATAGCATCTCTAACAACATTTGGACTTGTGTTTTGAGTAGATGTTTCGTTCATATTCCAATCCATATCTCCTCGAGAGAACGCTAATTGTAAGTAGTAATTCCATTGGGTATTTACTACATGTCCCGCAAAACTTAAACGGCATCTTCTTACACGTGCTTCCCAGCTACCAGTTTCTAAATGAATATCATCAGCTGTGTTCATTAAAAAACGGTTTTGCATTCTAAATCGAATGTTTACAGAGTAGGAACTATCAGGTGTTGAAAAACCTAACCCAGTTTTATAATTGAACTTTGGGGTTTTCTTAGTGTTTGTTTTTTTTAACTCGTTCACCTCTTCACTTAATTTAGTAATATAGGCTAATAAAGTATCATTGGATGTTGATGTTTTGTCTTGTGAAAATACTGTATAGGTTAAGAAAACAATGCTGATGAGTAAAGTAAAATTTAATTTCATGTCAGGTAAAGATTAACTGACACAAAATAATTGGAGAGATGTTGTTTTAACATCAATCTAATGTTACGAAATTGTTAAGATTAAGCCTGATTTAGTAATTAAATCACTTAACATTAGACGTAATACTGAGTTCTTTTAATTGTTCGTCGCTAATGGCACTAGGCGCATCTATCATCACATCTCTTCCAGAGTTATTTTTAGGAAATGCGATAAAGTCTCTAATGGAATCGCTACCACCAAATAAAGAGCATAAGCGATCGAATCCAAAAGCAAGTCCGCCATGTGGAGGCGCACCATACTCAAAAGCATTCATTAAAAAGCCAAATTGTTTTTGAGCTTCTTCTTTGGTAAAGCCTAATAAATCAAACATCTGAGATTGTAATTCTCGGTTATAAATACGAATACTGCCACCACCTACTTCTACTCCATTTATAACCATATCGTAGGCATTGGCTCTTACTTCACCTGGATTTGATTTTAATTTCTCAATATCTTCTGGTTTAGGCGAAGTAAACGGGTGATGTTTAGCTACCCATCTACCACGATACGATTCTAATAAGTTCGTATCGTTCTCATTCCATTCAAGCAAAGGGAAATCAACTACCCATAAACACGAGAATTTGTTTTTGTCTCTTAAACCAAGTCGTGAGCCCATCTCCAGTCGAAGTTCACTTAAAGCTTTTTGGGTTTTTTCTTTTTCTCCTGCTAATATTAAAATTAAGTCTCCTGCTTCGGCATTAAAAGCGCTTGCCCATTTTTTCAATTCCTCTTCATTATAAAACTTATCTACACTCGATTTTAAAGTACCATCTGAGTTGTATCGGGCATAAACTAAACCAGTTGCTCCAATTTGAGGTCGTTTTACAAATTCGGTAAGTTCATCTAATTGTTTTCGGGTGTATTCAGCAGCACCTTTAGCACATATTCCTACTACAAATGCAGCATTATCAAATACAGGAAATCCTTTTCCTTTTACAATATCGTTTAATTCTACAAATTTCATTTCAAATCTTGTGTCGGGCTTATCGTTGCCATAATATTTCATAGCATCAGCATAAGTCATGTGCGGTAAATGAGGTATATCAATGCCTTTTACAGTTTTAAAAAGATGTTTTATTAAACCTTCAAATGTGTCTAAAATATCTTGCTGCTCCACAAAACTCATTTCACAATCTATCTGTGTGAATTCAGGTTGTCTATCTGCACGTAAGTCTTCATCTCTAAAGCATTTTACAATTTGATAGTATCTATCAAACCCTGCAACCATTAATAGTTGCTTAAAGGTTTGGGGACTTTGTGGTAGAGCATAAAATTCACCTTGATTCATTCTGCTTGGCACTACAAAATCTCTTGCACCTTCTGGCGTTGATTTAATAAGAACAGGAGTTTCAACTTCAAGAAAACTTTTTGAGTCTAGGTAATTACGTGTTTCAATAGCTAAGCGATGACGTAACTCTAAGTTCTTACGTACGGCATTTCTTCTTAAATCTAAATAGCGGTATTTCATTCGCAATTCATCGCCTCCGTCAGTATCATCTTCTATTGTAAAAGGAGGAGTAACCGCATCATTTAATACTTTAAGTTGAGTTACTTTAATTTCTATTTCGCCTGTTGGATTGTTTTTGTTTTTGCTTTCACGTTCAATAACCGTTCCGGTAACTTGCAAAACAAATTCTCTGGATAATTGGCGAGCTTCAGCACAAAGTGCCTTGTCCCAATCTTCATTAAAAACTAATTGTGTAATACCGTATCTGTCGCGCAAATCAATAAATGTCATTCCTCCTAAGTCGCGCGACTTTTGAACCCAACCAGATAAAGTAATTTCTTTGTTTATATCTGATAATCTTAACTCTCCGCAAGTGTGTGTACGTAACATAGCTTCAATAAATTAGGCAACTAAATTACTTAACTTATTGGCAATTAAAAAATTTACATTTAAGTAAATCTTATTTAGTTGAGTATAATTCCTCGGCTTTTTCCCAGTTAACTACATTCCACCAATTGGCAATGTAATCACCACGTTTGTTTTGGTATTTTAGGTAATATGCATGTTCCCACACATCTATACCAAGTAATATTTTTCCTTGTTGTTCAGCTACTTTCATAGCAGGGTTATCTTGGTTGGGAGTAGAGGTAATAACAAGTTTGCCATTTTGTTCAATTAACCAACACCAGCCGCTTCCAAATTGTTTGGTGGCTTTTTCGGCAAATTGTTTTTTAAACTCATCGAATGAGTTAAAATCTTTTTTTATGGCATCTGCTAGTTTTCCTACTGGCATATTTGGCTTTGCTTCTTTATTTGGTTTTAATAATGACCAAAATAAAGTGTGGTTTACATGTCCGCCTAAGTTGTTTCTAATAGCTAAAGGAGTTGAGACATCTATATGTTGGCAGTTTTGAAGAGCTGATAGTTTAAAATCAACAACAGATGAATTTTCTATAGCTTTATTTAAGTTATTTACATAACCTTGATGGTGCTTCGTGTAATGAATTTCCATCGTTTCCTTATCAATAAATGGCTCTAGAGCATCGTAAGCATAAGGTAAAGGCGCAAGAGTAAAGTGAGTACTTGTTTGTGCGGCAGTTGCTATTTCATCTAAAGCGTGTAATTGAGTTTCGCCAACTAATTTTGTGGCAATAGCTGAAACCCCAATTACGCCAAGCTTTTTAAAAAAATCTCTTCTATTTTCCATAAGTTCTTAAAATTGAATGAGTATTTGATTTTTTTCTACGGCTACACCTTTATTAATGGCTATTTTTTTGATTGTGCCATCAGTAGGAGATTTTAAAATATTTTCCATCTTCATAGCTTCTAACACAATAAGCGCATCGCCTTTTTTTACTTCTTGTCCTTCTGCTACTAAGATGTTTAGTACCATGCCTGGCATTGGCGCTTTAATATCATTTACCTTTTTAGAAGCTAAGTTATCCAAACCTAAGTTGTGCAGTAGTTCGTCGTATTTATCTTTTATATCAAGCGTATAGGGCGTGTTATTTATTTTTACAAATAATTTTTTGTCTTCTGCTATATACTTTACGACCTCAAGATTATAAGATACATTATCTTTTAGTAAATGATAAACGCCCTCTCTGATTTTAATAATATCAGCTTTGAATTCGGTATTATTTAAGGTTCCAGTTAATTGGTTAGATGATGAAGATATATCTGTTTTAAACTCTTTATCTCCGTTTATTTTTATTGTGTACATACAGCAAATTTAACTTATATTCATATAAATAAAAATGCCCTAATTAAAAAATTAGGGCATTTTAACGTTCCTCATGGGTTAATTATTTTTTAATGAATTCTCCCATTTTATTATCGTAGTTTAAGAAATATCCGCCTTTAGCTAAGTTAGAGGCATCTACTTTAGAACCAAATCCTCTTTTCACAACATTTCCGTATTGATCATAAATTTCGTACATGGTTTCAATTGGTTTATCGCCTGTAACGAAATTAATTTCTTTAGATACTTTAACTGGCGCAAAAGTAATATCTGGTACACCCGATGTGAATTCAACTGGTTTAGATAAACGAGGTTGTCCACTATAATCAGTTTGACGAACTCTTAATTGATTTTTACCAGAATGAGGCTCAACTTTGTAAGTGTAGTTATTAGTTTTTGGAGTACCATCACCATCTACTTCACCTACTTTTACCCATTTATTCCAGCGGAATTGCTCTACAGCATAAGCTAATTTTCCAGTTTCAGATTTAGTTGACCATTTTAAAGTACCATCTTTATCAACCGTCATTGATATCACTTCAAAAGTACTCTTAGGTTTTAGAACTTCAGGATTTAGAACTTTAGGTTTGCAATCTTCTTTGTGCTTAATTTTTATTTCAACTTTATCGCCAATGGCTAATTTGTGAGGTTTAAAATCAACTTCAAAAGCACTTGAGTTAGTTTCATCAGTAGTAATGTTGCCATTAACTAATACTTCAGTTACACAAAAACCAACACCTCCGCTACCAAACGGATTTTGTACATATAAATTTTTACCTTGGTAATTTCCCTCCAAAATAATAACACCTCCTTGCGCTATACCATTATTGGTAGAGAGCAATAAAGGAAGAAAAAGTATAGAATAAATTTTTTTCATAAATAGTATTTTTAAGCACGTCTGCAAAAAAGTTATGCAATATTAATACGATAATTGAGAAAAACAAAATAAAATTTAATTTTTTTATCCCAAAAATGAAAATTGTCTGTAATTTTTTCAAAATTGTCGATAATATCGTATATTTAAGCAGTTTTTCATTAATTTATGCTACGATTAAATTTAGTTGTTTTACTACCAATAATCATACTCATTAGTACTGCATGTACTAGTGAAGGAAACTCTACAGCAGCAGGAAATTCGGCTACCTCAGGAGGAACATTTGTAATGGCTGAGAATAATCAGATTGTGACGCTTTTTCCACTTTCGGTTACATCACAAGCCGAAGCTATTGTGGTATCTCAATTTCATGAGCCTTTGGTGCGTTTGGATTCTAAAACTCTAGAAGTTATCCCAGGATTAGTTGAAAAATGGGAAAAACAGCCTAATAGTAATATAATGGTTTTTCATTTACGCAAGGGTGCACATTTTCAAGATGATAAATGCTATCCAAATGGTAAAGGTCCTGAAATTACTGTTAAAGACGTGCTGTTTACTTTTAACAATTTAGCAACTAAATCGGAATATAATTATCAGTACACTACATTCTTGCAAGGAAGAATACTAGGTGTTGATGATTACTATAATCAAAAAGCAACATCTATTGCAGGATTTAAAATTATTGATGATTATACATTTTCTATTGAATTAACTTGTCCAGCATTTGCATTCTTAAAGGTATTGAGCGGACCAGCGTTTTCGGTAATAAATGAAGTGGCATTTAAGAACTATGGTAAAAACCTTAAAACGGGGGCAGGACCATTTATGTATTCTTCATTATCTGGGATAGATAAAATTGTATTAGTAAAAAACCCTAATTATTATTTAAAAGATAGCGCAGGAAATTCTTTGCCATACTTGGATACTCTTATGATGCTTACCAATACATCAATAGAAGATGGTTTAAATAAATTTGAGAAAGGACAAATTGATTTAATAAATACATTACCATCGCTTCGTGTAAAAGAAATAATAGAGAAAAATATTAGCGAGTTTAAAGGTACACCACCCAAAGCTATAATACAACATGAGCCCGAAATGATAAGTCAATATTATGTATTTAATATTACTCAAAAACCATTTGATGATGTAAAAGTACGTCAGGCTATTAATTATGCAGTAGATAGAGCGAAGATTGTTGAGAACATATTGCGTGGTCAGGCTATTGCACCAGCTTATCATGGTATTACTCCAGGTACTTTTATAGGGTATAATATAAATCAAATAAAGGGTTATAATTTGGATATTGAAAAAGCTAAAAAACTATTGGCAGAAGCTGGGTACCCTAATGGTCAAGGTTTTCCTGAAATGAGAGTATTAGTTAACTCAGGCAACTCAAGAAACAGTTCGGTGGCTGTGGAGATACAAAAACAATTAAAAGAGAATTTGAATATAAATGTGAATTTTGAGTCGTTGCCAAATTCTCAAAAATATGATTTACAAATGCATGGAAAAGGCGATGTGTTTAGAGATGCATGGGTGGCCGATTACCCTAGTCCAGAATCTTTTTTAAGTTTATTTAGTAGTAATGGTGTGCCAATAGATAATAACGAGCCTAGTTTTCCAAACACCTCAAGGTATAGAAACACAGAGTTTGATAATTACTTTAATACAGCTAAAAATTTTGATAATAAAGACAGTAGTTATGCTTATTTTATGAAAGCAGAACAATTATTAATGAATGATGCGGTAATTATCCCATTGTGGTATGAAGGTTCTTATCGATTGTTATCAGGAAAAATTAATAAGTTAAATTTAAATGCCATGCGTTATTATGATTTTACAAAAACAAATAAATCAAAATAAGCAATTTGTAATTTAACTTTTGGTTCTTAGTAAATGGCAGATTACTATACTATATTAGGCGTACCCAAAACTGCCACAGACCTTGAAATAAAAGCGGCATTTAGAAAGTTAGCAAAGATTTATCATCCTGATAAAAATCCTACAAATCCAAATGCAAAACAGTTTTTTCAAACTATCTTAAAAGCATATCATGTTTTAAGTAACCCAAATTCGAGAAGACGATATGATTTATCGCATTCGCAACCAGATACATCTCATCATCAAAAACAACAATACCATCGTAGGCGATCAGGAAAGGATAAGGAGGTTACAGAACAAGAGCTTAAACGGCGGGAATATTATCGAAATCATTATCAAGCAAAACAAAAAACAGCACCACCACCGCCTACTCAAAAGTATAGTGATTATAAATATATTTTATTTGCAACGCCTATAGCGGTAGGGTTGCTTATGTTAATAGTCTCAGTTTTAAATCCAACACCGCAACCACCTGTTACAAAGCAAGAGCCAAAGGTTGTAATTACAAGACTTAGTTTAGATTCAATAGATACAACACAAACGAAATAACTTATGCTCAAATCAATTGTTTTTAGAAATGGCAAAGTTCAATTTTCAGATACTGGAAAGGGTAGAGTGGTGGTGCTATTACATGGTTTTTTAGGTTCTTGTCAAATTTGGCAAAGCGCCATAGATGATTTGTCTAAGTCATACAGAGTTATAGCAATTGATTTACCAGGGCATGGTGGAACAGATTGTTTTGGGTATGTGCACACTTCAGAGCTTAATGCTAAATGTGTGAAAGCAGTGATGGATAGTTTGAGGTTAAAAAAATACGTTATTGTTGGTCATAGTATGGGAGGTTATGCAGCCTTGGCTTTTGCAGAATTGTATCCTGATAATTTACGAGGATTGTGTTTATATCATTCAACGGCCTTTGCGGATAGTGAGGAGAAGAAGCGAGATAGAACACGTTCAATAAAAGTTGTAAAAGCTAATCATCAAATATTTACCTCTGAAGTTATTAAGAACTTATTTGCCACTAAGAATATTAAATATTTGAAACATGAAATTGCCTTTGCGCAAAAAATCGCATCTAAAACCTCTAAACAATCTATAATTGCGGCATTAGAAGGTATGAAAGATAGACCAAATAGAGATATCATATTGGGTATGGCGCATTATCCAATTATGATGGTTATTGGTGAGTTAGACAATGTTTTGCCTGTATCACAATTATTGGAACAAGCAGAATTAATTAAACATAAGCATGTTCTTTATTTGGAACATGATGGGCATATGGGCTTTTTAGAAAATCCAAAACAAAGTAATAAAGCTCTTAGGAAGTTTTTAAGACAATGTTATAAATCTTAATGACATGAGGGCAAGCAAAGTTCAATATCTTTTACTGATTTTGAGTGTTTTTATTAGTATTCAATCCCTTGCTACTAATCCAGTATTTTCAAATATCAAAACATCAAATGAACAGTTTAAATCTGGTGATTTTCAGCAAGGATTAGCATCAGCACTTAAAGCGCTTGAGCTAGCAGAGAAATCAAATATTCCGAAAGAATTAATGCATGCTAATTTACAAGTAGGTGTAGCACATTATTATATCAACCAAGCTAATAAACCAACTATTTTAAAATATTTTTATAAGTCGCTTGTGTTGGCTGAGTATTTACAAGCAGATTCTTTACTACCCATTTTGTATCATAATATAGGCTCGATGTATGTAGAACACAGCCAAGGTGATTCGGCTGAAAAATACATGGGGAAATCGTTACAAATATTTTTACAAAAAAAGAATTACGCACAAGCATCACGAGCAAGTGCAGTAATAGCAGAGATGTATTTAAATAATCCAAAAGCAGTACATCGTTCGGTTGTGTTTATTAAGAATGCCATGCAATATGCTTTATTGTCAAACGACTCGGCGGCTTTTGCATTTGCGCTTATAAAACAAGGCTTGTACAACTACGTTACCAAAAATTACAAAGAAGCGATTAAGCATTTTGATAGAGTAGAGAGAATATATTCATTCTTAAAAAATAAACAGGGTTTGTTATATGTAACTCGATTAACAGCAATGTCTCATGCTGAAGCAGCTAACCCTACAATAAATAAACTTTACGATAAATACTATGATTTAAGAGATTCAATTTTTAAAGA
>CAUJCR010000021.1 GCA_963169355.1 Bacteroidota bacterium
TTAGGCGCTAAAGATGTATTTATAAATATTGCTGGAGGTATTAAAGTAGAAGACCCAGGTATTGATTTGGCACTACTTTGCGCTGTACTCTCAAGTAACGAGGACTTAGCCATTCCTCAAAATATATGCTTTGCCGCTGAGGTGGGTTTAACAGGCGAAATAAGGCCTGTGAACCGAATTGAACAACGAATTTCTGAAGCACAAAAACTTGGATTTGAAAAAATATTTATATCTTCATATAATCTAAAAGGCTTAAACATTCAACACTTTAAAATTGAAATTATTGCTGTATCTAAAATGGAAGATGTGTTTGTTAAGCTGTTTGGATAAGATAATTTTGTAACTTAGTTTCGGTTAATGAGATTTTTAAAATTATATATCTTTATTATATGTAGTATTTCATATACAACTAATATAAAAGCACAACTAGGAGAACTGTTTTTAAAATTAAAAACATGTTCAAGCAAAGATTCTGCTGAAATTTTAAATTATATTTCACAAAAATATCGATTTACTAATGGAGATTCTGCTATGTATTATGCAGAAAAAGCCTTACAAATTGCTAAAAAAAATAATGATTTTGTTGAACAAGGAGATGCGGAAAGTAATATAGGTGTACAATATCACCTTAAAGCCAAATATGAAAAAGCCACTACTCATTACTTAAATGCCCTTAAAATATTTGAATCACATAATTATCTGAAAGGTATAGCCCCTACTTATCAGAATATTGGAATACTGTATCAATATCAAGGAAACTTAAAATTAGCAACAAAATATGCCTTACAAGCTGCCGAAATATATAAGAAATTAAAGCATAAAAAAGGAGAAGCAGGAATATATAATAATTTAGCCACGATTTATTCAGAACAGAAAGATGTATTAAAAAGTCTCGAATATCATCTTTTAGCTTTACAGATTAGAGAAGAAATAAAAGATAGTTCTGGTATTGCAACTAGCTATAATGGTATTGCCATAGCTTATAGTGATTTAAATGAATATCAAAAAGCAATTGATTATAACTTAAAAAGTATTGAAATAAATGAAAGATTAAAAGATTATAAAGGATTAGCCACTTCGTATAATAATATTGCTGGCTGTTATAAGGACATAAAACAAACAGATAAGGCAATTGAATATTACTTGAGAGGTATAGAAATTGCCAATATCAATACCGATTATTACGCATTAAGTGATTTATACATTTCCTTATCCGCTACCTATGAATCTGTACAGAAATATAAAGAAGCACTTGAAATGAGAGTATTATATGACAGGGTGAAAGATACTCTTTATAAAACAGAGTCCATGGAAAAAGTATTAGAGATGGAAACTCAATATCAATCCGATAAAAAAGAACTACAAATTAAAAATCAAGCATTAGAAATTGAATCGAAAGAGAAACAAAACCAACAAAAAAATTATATAATCATAATAGGCGCTGTTGCCCTTTTTATTACGGTTTTTCTTGCTTATATAGCTTATAGAAATTTTCAAAAAACAAAAAAACAAAACTTAATTATTGAAAATCAAAAACAACAAGTTGAATTAAAAAACGAAGAAATTGTTCATCAAAAAGAACTTGTAGATGAAAAAGCCACTGAGTTGGCCGTTAAACAAAAAGAAATTATTGATAGTATTAATTATGCTAAACGTATTCAGCAAGCTGTATTAACTGGCGAAGAAGTGTGGAATAAAATATCGCCCGAACATTTTATTTTATTTATGCCTAAAGACATTGTGAGTGGCGATTTTTATTGGGCTTATCACACACCTAATAACCGTTCAATTTTTGTATTAGCCGATTGTACAGGTCATGGTGTGCCAGGTGGTTTTATGAGTATGCTCGGTAACAGTTTTTTAAACGAAATAATTGTAGAAGGCAAAATTTTTAAAGCCGATGAAATATTAAATAAATTACGTGCCAAAATTATATCAGCCCTTGAACAAAAAGGAGCCACTGAACAAAAAGATGGAATGGATATGGCACTTTGTGTGTGGAATAAATTAGATAATACTCTCGAATTTGCGGGAGCTAATAATCCATTGTGGCTTGTAAGAAATAATGAGTTAATAGAATATAAAGCCAATAAAATGCCTATTGGCACGTACACTGAAGATAATAAACCGTTTACCTCGGTTACTATTAATTTACAAAAAGGCGATACACTTTATTTAACAACCGATGGCTATGCCGACCAATTTGGTGGCGAGAAAGGAAAAAAATTAAAGTATAAACCACTCATTGAACATTTATTAAAAATCAATCATCAGGATATGCCTCAACAAAAACAACTCTTAGAGAAATTGTTTTTAGATTGGAGGGGAAAATACGATCAAATAGATGATGTAAGCGTAATAGGGATAAGAGTATAGGAACTAATCTTATATAAACAGTCACATTGTTATTTTATTATCCTCGTTTGTTATTCACTTTAATTTAAAGTAACTTTGCTCCATCAAGATGGATTTAGTTACTAAATATAATATTCCCGCTCCTCGCTATACAAGTTATCCTACTGTTCCGTATTGGGATAATAATTTAGACGAAGAAAAATGGATTGAACAATTAAAACATGCTATTATAAATTACAATAAAGATGGCATTAGCCTATATATTCATTTACCTTATTGCGAAAAACTTTGTACTTACTGTGCTTGCAATACCCGTATTACAGTAAATCATAAAGTTGAAATGCCTTATATTGAAAGTGTATTAAAAGAATGGAATTTATACTTACAGCAATTTAACGAAAAACCACTTATTAAAGAAATACATCTTGGTGGCGGAACTCCCACATTCTTCTCACCCGAGAATCTTCATTTTTTATTAAATACAATTTTACAAAGTGTAGATATAGCTCCAGAACATGATTTTAGCTTTGAAGGACACCCTGCTAATACCACTAAAGAACATTTACAAACGCTTTTTAATTTAGGATTTAAACGGGTAAGCTACGGCGTGCAAGATTTTGACGAAAAAGTGCAAGACACGATTAATCGTTATCAATCCTACGAACAAGTTAAATATGTAATTGATACCGCAAGAGAAATAGGCTACACATCTGTAAACATTGATATTGTGTATGGCCTACCCTATCAAACCATTCAAACGGTAGCAGATACCATCTCAAAGGTTATATCATTAAAACCAGAACGAATTGCTTTTTATAGTTATGCCCATGTTCCATGGTTAAAACCAGGGCAAAGAAAATATACAGATAAAGACCTTCCTACAGATGTTTATAAAAGAAATTTATATGAAACAGGTAAAAACCTCTTTATTGAGGCAAGTTACCTTGATGTAGGGATGGATCATTTTGCATTACCTGATGATAGTTTATTTACAGCCTTTCAACAAGGGAGATTACATCGGAATTTTATGGGCTACACAACCAATACTACTAAACTAATGATTAGCCTTGGATGTTCATCTATAAGTGATAGCTGGAGAGCATTTTCTCAAAATGTAAAAGTTGTAGAAGATTACCAAAAGAAAGTAGATGAAGGACATTTCCCTATTTTAAAGGGACATATTCTGAATAAAGAAGATTTAGAAATACGACAACACATTCTAAATTTAATGTGCAAGCACAGTACACCGTTAGATAATCATTATTATAATGCTGCAGATAGATTTAGTGAGCTCATTAAAGACAACTTAATTAAGATAACTAATGAGCAACTTCAAATTACAGAGTTAGGAAAATTATTTTTAAGAAATATTTGCTTAGCCTACGACAAACGCTATTGGTTAAAGGTGCCTGAAGGAAATGTATTTAGCACAACTGCCTAATTTATTAAATAAAAAAAGTATCATGAAGCAAGACATATCTAAAATAGAAGACATACAGCTAATGGTTAACACCTTTTATGGTAGAATTAGAGAAAACGAAATATTAGGTCCAATTTTTAATAATACCATTCAGGATAGATGGCCAGAACATTTAGCTAAAATGTATCGTTTTTGGGAATCTATTTTATTAAATGGATATTCTTATCACGGTGCTCCATTTCCGCCACATGCTAAATTACCTATTGATAGAAGTCATTTTGATATTTGGGTTGGTATTTTTAATAATACAGTTGATGATTTATTTTCTGGTCCTATTGCTGATGAAGCCAAATATCGTGGCGCTTTAATGGCTAATATTTTCAACTCCAAAATTGAGATAATAAAATCTAAACAAAACAACTAGCTTATAGAACTCATAAGATTTCTTCAATGTAATTCAAATACAAGATATTATTGAATATTCTGAGAATTAGTTATATCAAATTATAACTTTTTTATTACCAACTGATAAAATGAAACAGAGCATTATATGATTACTTATCTTCCGTATTAAAAAAATTAAACACAGACTAGAAATTTGCATATCTATTTTTCAAATCAATAAAACATTATATTATCCTATTTTCTTATAAAATAATTAGACTAAATAAATAGCTAATATATTAGCTATTTTAGGTATTTATTACTACATTTGTTTAATATATTAGCTATTATGGGAAAATTTGGAATTGATAAGAATCCATCTGATATTTTAGAAGATCTTGCATTAAGGCATAAAACTTTAAGGAAACAAACAGGATTAACTCAAGGGGAGTTAGCCAAACGCTCAGGCGTTTCTTTGGGCAGTATTAAACGATTTGAATTATCAGGACAAATTTCATTAGAATCATTATTAAAACTCGCTCAAATTTTAAACCGACTAAACGACTTTGAATTAATCTTTAAACCTACTGAAAATTTAAAAGAAATAGATAAATTATTTAGTGATAAAACAAGAATATAATGGAACACATTGAAAAAATAATTGTTTCAATTCAACTAAATGAAGAAGAAATTGAAGTAGGAGAATTAGCTAGTGATGCTAAAAACATTTACTTTAAATATTATACAGATTTTATTAAAAGAGGCTTAGAAATATCTCCGATTAAGTTAAAATTAAATAACATAATAAATAAAGCAGACCCAACTCCTTTTGAGGGATTGTTTGGTGTTTTTGCAGACTCATTACCAGATGGCTGGGGAAAATTATTATTAGATAGAGCTTTAGCTGCTAGAGGCATTGCAGTTGATGACATTTCAGTTCTTGACCGTTTAGCTTATGTTGGAAGCAATGGTATGGGAGCATTAACTTACAAGCCTGAAATAAAAGAAGAAGGACAAGCAGAATTTGAAGTTAAATTAGATGAAATTGCAAAAGCAACCAATCAAATAATTGCTGGTGTAGCTACCAATGTGTTGGATGAACTTTTTAAACTTGGTGGTTCATCTGGTGGGGCTCGTCCAAAAATATTAGTAGGATATAATCCCATTACACAACATTTAATTGGCACCGATAAAACATTACCGAATGATTACGAGCATTGGCTAATTAAGTTTCCATCATCATCAGATCGACCAGATATAGCCAACATTGAATATGCGTATTATAAAATGGCTTTAGATGCTGGTATTGAAATGAGTGAGTCCAAACTTTTTAAAGGACTATCGGGTCAAGTTTATTTTGGTACCAAACGATTTGACAGAAATGGAAATAAGCGATTGCATTTGCATTCAGCGGCAGGAATAATGCATGATAATTTTAGATTAAGTAATATAGATTATGGCGATTTAATGGATTGTGCTTTCAGGCTTGAAAAAGATGTGCGTGCATACGAAAAAATATTGCGCCTAGCAGCCTTTAATGTTTTTGCACATAACCGAGATGATCATAGTAAAAACTTTGCTTTTTTAATGGATGCTACTGGAACGTGGAAAGTAGCGCCTGCCTACGATTTAACTTTTTCGACTTCAGGGCACGGCATGCATAGCACAACAGTTGCAAGAGAAAGTAAAAATCCTACAAAAAAACATTTAATGGAGTTGGGGGATTATTTTAAAATAAAAAACGCAAACAAAATTATTGATGAAGTGCAGGCTGTTGTTTTCAATTGGAAAATATATGCTGATCAGTGTGGGGTAAGCACCGAGTCAAAAAATCGAATAGAAAAAGTAATTGTACTAAATACAAAATTAAAAAGCCGAAACACTTGATAAATCAATAGTTTCGGCTTTAGGTGGCGGAGAAAGAGGGATTCGAACCCCCGGTACCTCGCGGTACAACAGTTTTCAAGACTGCCGCAATCGACCACTCTGCCATTTCTCCGGGGGCGAAATTACTACTTTTTTTCATTCTACAAGTAATTTTTTTAAAATATTTTTTCTTAGTAACTTTATGCTTTCACATTCCCGCTAATTTGTAAATAATTTGCATGAAACTCATATTCTTTCTCAGCTTAATTTGCTCTTCCATCTTTGCCCAATCGGCTGTAACCGTGTATTTTAACTATGGCATTTTCAATACACCTAACGCAAAACCTTATGTTGAAACCTATTTAACCATTACAGGTAATAGTGTAAAGTTTTCACCTACCAACAATGGTTATAAAGCCAGTGTAAATGTAACGTGGAAAATAAAAAAAGGGAAAGAAATTATTAAAACAACACAATACAATCTATTAAGCCCATTAGTTACGGATACACTGCAACTCCCCTCTTTTATTGATGCTCAAAGGTTTGCATTAGATAATGGAGAATATACTATTGAATTAGCCGTTATTGATAATGCTTTTCCAGAACAAAAATCAACACATACCGAAAAAATTACTATTTACTTTGCACGCACAAAAAAAGTTTACACATCTGATGTGCAGGCTCTTGAATCTTTTAAGAAATCCAATGAAAAATCGATACTAACAAAAAGTGGATATGATTTAATTCCGTATAACATCAATTATTATCCTAAAGCACAAAACACATTAAAATTTTACATAGAGGCTTATAATATTGATACAACATTGGGCAATCAAGCAAAATTTGTGTATTCTTATTATATTGAGAATAGTGAAACGAATACTAAACAAATAGGCTTAAGTGCATTTCAAAAACAAAATGCAGCTAAGGTTAATCCATTATTAGCGCAGTTCGACATTAGCCAATTACCTACAGGAAACTACAATCTTGTAATTGAAATTAGAGACTCAACCAGCCAGTTACAAGCACAAAAAAAATGGTTTTTTCAAAGACAAAGCGATGCCAAAGCAACATTAGAAACTGAAGTTAAAAACATAAGTAGTGTTGAAGAGTTTTTTAACCTATATCAAGATGCCGATTCTTTAAAAAGCTTTGTAGAGTGCTTGTGGCCCATATCAGGAACAGTAGAAAGAGAACGACAACTTACGCAAATATCAAAAAAAGATGCTGGATTAATGCGTAGCTATCTAGTTAATTATTGGCACGACCGTTCTGGCGACACCTTAGATCCTTATAAAATTTGGATCAGTTATTACAAAGAAGTTTTAGAAACACTTACACTATTAAAATGTGGTAAACAAAAAGGATATTACACAGACAGAGGACGAGTTTATTTGCAGTATGGCAAACCTGACCAAAGGAGCCAATACAACAGCGAGCCCAATACATATCCTTACGAGATATGGCAATATAATCGCATTTACGACAGAGCTACTAACCGTTTTTACAGTAACAAAAAATTTGTATTTGCTAATTTTGAAATTGCCGATAATTGCTATAAATTAATTCATAGCGAAGTAAAAGGCGAATTATATGATGAACGTTGGCGCTTTAGGCTTGTTAATAGGTCTCAACAATCCAGTAATATTGATGATACAAAACCTACTGGAACTTTTGGAAATAACATAGATGATAACTTCAATAACCCTCGCTAATTTATGAAACACAAAGTAGCGGTTGTTATTTTAAACTGGAATGGAAAATTTTTTCTTGAAAAATTTTTGCCAAAAGTGATTAGCTACTCTCTTAATGCACAAATAGTAGTTGCCGACAATTGCTCAACAGATGATAGTATTGAGTTTGTATCTACACAGTATCCCAATGTTCAAATTATAAAAAACACCAGTAATGACGGGTTTGCTCAAGGATATAACTTAGCGCTAAAACAAATTGAAGCTGAATATTATATTTTGCTTAATTCTGATGTAGAGGTAACAGAAAACTGGATAAATCCAATCATTCAGTTAATGGACAAAGATAAAGATATTGCCGCCTGTCAACCAAAAATATTAGACTACAACTCACCTCATCTATTTGAGTACGCAGGAGCAAGTGGTGGATATATTGACAAATACGCCTACCCATTTTGTAGAGGTAGAATTTTTAATGTATTAGAAGAAGACAAACATCAATACGATGAGTTAAAAGAAGTATTTTGGGCAACTGGTGCCTGCATGTTTGTAAGAGCTGAAGCTTTTTGGAGTGTTAATGGTTTTGATAGTGATTATTTTGCACACATGGAAGAAATAGATTTATGTTGGCGAATGAAAAATATAGGTTATAAAAATTATGTGCAACCACAATCAATAGTATATCATGTAGGCGGTGGCACTCTACATAAATTAAGCCCTAAAAAAACTTTTTTAAATTTTAGAAATAATTTAATTACTCTTACCAAAAACTCCGCCTCTTCTTTTTTATTTTTTAAAGTGTTTTATCGTATGGTTTTAGATGGGGTTGCCGCCATTAAATTTTTAGTTGAAGGTAGTTTTCAACATTTCATGGCTGTTATAAAAGCGCATTTTTCATTTTATGCTTATTTACCATCTACACTTCATAAAAGAAAACAGCTAAAGAAACATCCTAACTACCATCCATCTAAAACTCAAGTATTTAATAAAAACATAGTATTTGAACATTTTATTAAAGGAAAAAAAACATTTAATGATTTAACTTTTTAAAACGTTGAATTATTTAGCACATAGTTTCTTATCGTTTAATCATACCGAAATAATGGTTGGGAATTTTATTGCCGACTCTGTTCCTGGAAATCATTTTGAACACTTTACCCAGCCTATTATTCAAGGTATAAAGTTGCACCGCAAAATAGATGCCTACACCGACCAACATCCTATTTACTTGAGTAGCAAACATCGTTTTAGCGCTCAATTTGATAAATACAGCGGTGTTTTAATGGATATTTTTTATGATCACTTTTTGGCCAAAAATTTTCATTTATATTCCCCTCAGTCGTTAGAAACTTATAGTCAATCCGTGTATTCAGATTTAGCTCACTATTTACCAATAATGCCCGAACATGCTAAGCGTTTTTATGAATACATGACCAAGCATCATATTTTATTTCATTACTCAAATACCAACCACATTGAAACTGTATTAACTCATTTAAGTCATCGCATTAGAAATAGAGTGGAGTTACAACAGGCTATGCCATTATTTAAAGAGCAATACGAGGAGATTGAATCTGAGTTTTTTGCGTTTTTTGATGATTTAGTAGAATATTGCAAAAAACAACCCGAATTTTTGTAAATTTGCGCCAATTTTAACAGAAACGATGATTACAACAGATATAGCCATTATAGGCGCAGGACCCGTGGGATTGTTTGCTATTTTTGAAGCTGGGCTTTTAAAAATGCGTTGCCATTTAATTGATTATCTCCCACAAGCAGGAGGGCAGCTATCCGAAATTTACCCTAAAAAACCAATTTATGATATTCCAGGCTATCCAAGCGTGTTAGCTCAAGAACTAATAGATAATTTATTAATACAAGCGGAGCCTTTTCATCCTACATTTACTTTTGGCGAAAGAATTGAAACTCTTGAAAAACGAGGCGAAAGAGATTTTAGATTAGTAACCAACTTAGGTACCGAAATTTTTGCTAAGGTAGTTGTTATTGCTGGCGGTCTTGGCTGTTTTGAGCCTCGCAAACCCGAAGTAGAAGGTTTAGCTAAGTTTGAAAACGGAAAGGGCATAAACTATATGATTATTGACCCTGACAAGTACCGAGGACAACGAATGGTTATTGCTGGTGGAGGCGATAGCGCGCTAGATTGGACCATCTTTTTAAGTGAGGTTTGTTCGGAGCTTACCCTAGTTCATAGAAGCGAAAGTTTTAGAGGCGCACCTGATAGCGTAAATAAAGTAATGAAGTTGGCAGAAGATGGGAAAATAAAATTAATGCTTAACACCAATTTAAGTCGTGTAGATGGCGACAATCAATTAGAATCTGTATCGATGGTGAACGCTAAAACTAAGGAAGAAACAACCATTAAAACAGATCATTTAATTCCATTATTTGGTTTAAGTCCTAAGTTAGGACCTATTGAAACATTTGGTTTAAATATCGATAAAAATGCCATTGAGGTTAATACTGATGATTACTCAACTAACATTGAAGGTGTATATGCAATAGGCGACATTAATACATACACTAATAAACTAAAACTCATTTTATGTGGTTTTCATGAAGCTGCATTAATGAGCCATAGTGCCTATAAATACATCAATCCAGGCGTTAAATACACGATGAAATATACAACCGTGCAAGGCGTAAACGAATTTTAGAATAACCAACTATGGCAGATATTAAAATACATATTCAAAATAGCGACAATAGCATTACAACATTAGAGGCTCCAACAGACATGGGCTTAAGTTTAATGGAATTTTTAAAGGGCAATGAATATGATATTTTAGCTACTTGTGGTGGTATGGCACTTTGCGCTACTTGCCATGTAGAGGTTGTTAATGGATTTGATAATTTACCTGAAATTAGTAACGATGAATATGCCATGTTAGATACATTACCTAACATTACAGATACTTCGCGCTTATCTTGCCAATTAAAATTAAATGAGGCAATGGATAACATCACCGTAAAAATTATGGGTGATGGCAACTAAGTGATAGTAAAACTTAGATGCTATCTTTTACAGAGCCTTAATTTTTTCAATTAGTTCAACGGTTCCTTTATAATCCTCAGCCGAATACTTGTCGTCTTGTGCCTTTTTAATAGCCTCGTTAGCTTTAGCAAGGGCTAAATCTTTCTTTTTTAGTTTATACAAAACAGCGGCATAAGTATCTAAAAAAGCATAAAGATGAGTTGTTTCACAAGCTTTCTTTATCCATTGTTCAGCTTTTTCTAAAGCTTTTGTATCGGTAATGTTTTCATAAAAATTCCAAGCAACTGAGTTTAATGCTTCTGGATTATTCAAATAATAGGAGTCTGTATGTTTAATAGCTAAATCGGCGTAGTTATCCCATTTTGCTTGGCGTTCATAAAGAGCTAAGTCTGATTCAAAGAAGATGCGCTCGGTATTGGGAGAATTGAATGTTTTAATTTTTAATTTTAATTGTTCGTACTCTTTTTCATTAAAGGTTTTTGAACGAATCATTCCCATGAGTGCCGATTTCAGAACATAATCTATCTTTGGATCTACATCTTCTTTAGTATATAATTCCACATACTTATCCTTGTGTTCAACTACAAACTTAAACGTTTTATCGTTCATGTCATTTACATGATTTAGTATAATTTGCCAATTTGGTTTGGAAAACAAGGCGTCTTCTTTTTGTGCTTCAAGATATGTTTTTGCAATATCGTCAGAGTACAAGCAGGTATTATCTCGTGCTTCAATATACTTTAACATAAACTCTGGATTATTTTTATTGGCTTCGTATTTATCTACAAAAAATGAAAATGTAGAATCAGTCTGCATGGCTTTTTTACCCAAATTAATAAAGTTTTGAGCATCCATAGATCCAGCCACACGATGAATTAGTTTGCCATTTCCATCAATAAATAAAAGGTTAGGATAACACAACACCTCATACTGTTCAGCAAGTTTAATCCCCTCCCCTTTTTCCATATCAATTTTTGCATTAATAAAATTAGCGTTATAAAAATCAGCTACCGCTTTATCTGTAAAAATTTTAGCTGCCATAAATTTACAAGGACCACACCACGTTGTGTAGGCATCAATAAAAATTAATTTATTAGCTGATAATGCTTTTTCTTTTAGCTCAGCAAACGACGAATGGTCAAAACGAATACCCTTATCTTGGGCAATAGCCACGGTGGCTATAAAAAGTGTAAATGCAATTTTTAAGATTTTATTCATGGGATATTTATTGAATGTTTAATTGATATTTGATTAACAAGCGTTCCAAATCGTAAGCATTAATTTTAGCAAATTTAATAGTATTTACTTCAGGATCTATTGAAAAGTTTTGCAAAGAAGTTAAATCAACACCTGATAAATTAGTGTTATTAAAAATAGCCTCTTGTACATCACATTCTAAAAAACGACATTTTGATAAATCGCTACTCGTAAAGTTTACTTCGTGCATCTTACAATGTTTAAACGTGCTCGAATTTAATTTTTTACTATCAAACGAGGCATAATCGCATAAACAATTCTCAAGATGAATTTCAAAAGCAAAATCTTTTGCTTGATAAAAATTTACACCAATGAGCTTGCAGTTTTTAAAAGTTACATTTTGTAATTTAGAGTTGCGTAGCTTACAATTACTAAAGTTGCAGGAGGTAAACACGCATTGGCTAAAACCTATATTTGAAATATCGGTAAATACACAGTTTTCAAATTCATAGTTTGTGTATTCATCAAGTTCCATTTTTTTACTCGAAAAATCTTGATGAGATATAATTTGTAATTTAGTTTGCGAAACCATATTTTTTTTACCTACAATTATATTTGGTATAATCTGTTTTTAAAAATACAAATTTTATTATACTAAAAAAAGAAGGAGGCTTTCGCCTCCCACTTTTCACTAAACTAAACAGAACAAGCACAAAATTTTTATATCATTAGCCTAAATAGCCAACCAACATTTTACTGTGAGAGGTGCGTTTTAAGCGTCGTACTGCTTTTTCTTTTATTTGCCGAACTCTTTCTCTGGTTAATTCAAATTTCTCACCTATTTCTTCTAATGAATGAGCATGAGAACCGCTTAAGCCATAATAAAGCCTAATAACATCTGCCTCACGCATTGTTAAAGAAGATAAAGCACGTTCAATTTCATTTCTTAAACTCTCAATCATTAACGAATTATCAGGCGCTTCCTCATGCTTATTTTCAATTAATTCGTACATACTTCCGCCGTCTTCATTAATATTTAATGGCGCATCCATGCTCATGTGTCGCCCTTGATTTCGCATAATATCTCTAATATCATCTGGTAAAATATCTATTGCTTCAGATACTTCCTCGGCAGTTGGTTCACGCTCCAAGTCTTGCTCTAACTTAGCATACACTTTATTAATTTTATTAATAGCGCCTATTTTATTTAAAGGCAAGCGTACAATACGAGATTGTTCGGCCAATGCTTGCAAAATTGATTGACGAATCCACCAAACAGCATAAGAAATAAACTTAAAACCACGTGTTTCATCAAAGCGTTGCGCCGATTTTATTAAACCCATATTGCCTTCGTTAATTAAGTCGGGTAAACTTAACCCTTGGTTTTGGTATTGTTTAGATACAGAAACCACAAAACGCAAATTTGCTTTTACCAATTTATCTAATGCTTTTTGATCGCCTGCTTTAATTTTTTGAGCCAGTATTACCTCTTCTTCTGCGGAAATTAATTCTACACGACCTATATCTTGTAAATACATGTCTAAGGAAGCTGTTTCACGGTTTGTGATTTGCTTGGTTATTTTTAACTGTCTCATGGCTACTAATTTTTGAGGTTCTATAATATATTACGAAATATTATAAATTAAGTTACAGCCTTTTGAGTGAATATACCATTTAACTGATTGAACTAGAACAATAAATTAGTGGCTGATATACATATAGATTAAAAAAGCCCTTTTTAGTTTATCATTCTACTTAATTTTAAATCTTAAGCCAACATAAAACATTCTACCATAAATTGGTCCCCACACCATACTGGCATCAAAATATTTGTTGTATGGTGCATCACTTGCCACAATTGGATTTTGTTGTTTATAATCTAAGGCATTTTCAACTCCTACATACACATGAAAATCGGCTCGTTTAATTTTAGTCATATATGTTACTTGCGACAACACATTATAAAAATCTGGAGAATAGGATGCGCGTTGATACTCGCTAGGATTATTGAGTGTTTGTGGCAGTCGTTTTTTTCCATTATACTGTAAAGTGGCATCAAATAACCAATGTTTGTTTTTAGTTTCATACGACAAATTTATAAAAGCGCGATGGTTAGACACTAAGGCCTTTTGCATTAATCCTGTTTTGTAATTCACTTTAGTATCTACATAACGATACGCCGTTTTCACATTCAGTCGTTTACGAATTTCCCAGCCAAATTCGGCTTGTGCTGTATTAGAATATGAAGGACCTTGCAGATTATACAACCAAACTTGTTGTGTATTATAATCCACATCTACTACCACTTGTTGTGTAAAATCAGTTCGATATAAATCAATAGTAATGTATGCTTCCTTATAATTTAATTTCATTTTTTGAGTAAAATTAAATCCGTAATTCCATCCAGTTTCAGGATTTAAGCCATAAGGCATTTTTAAATCAGAGGATTGAATGATCCAATCTCTTGATGATGCCATTAAGGCCGTATTTTCTGCAAATACATTAGCTGTTTTTAAGGCTCTGCCACCACTTACCCGAAATACTGTTTTACTCTCATTTAAAGCATATCTAAGATGTAACCTTGGCGTAAAAAACAAGCCATAGTAATTATGATAATCGGCTCTTAAACCAGCCACAACATTCAATTTTTCGCCTTTGTTATGTGCCATTTCTATAAATGCCCCGCCTACTCTCTCCTCTCGTATAAATTTGAACAATCGATATTGCTCATCTACAAAATCATTCAAATAACTAGCTCCAATTTTATACGTGTTTGCAGTGGTTCCAATAATTCCTTGATAGATATAATTGGCATAGAAGGTTTTTTGCAAGCCATTATATGAGTTTAAACCATAATAATTGTTTTGTTCATGATTCAAATACGAGAGTTGTAGCCCCATACTAGTTCCTGGCTTTTTTCTAAACACATAGCCTGTTTTACTATACAATTCCCATTTGGTATTTTTAATGCCTATTTTATACAATAAAGCTGTGTCGGCCATAATACCTCCCATTTTATGACCTTCGAGATTTGCAGAATCCATCACATTAAGATACTGCCCTCCTATTCTATCATCAATCATATAACCGCCACCAAATTGCGCTTCAAAGCCATTACTTGAGTTATAAGCATATTTATTTAATATATTATATTGTTTTCCAACTGGAATATCCATAAAGCCATCTGCATTTAAGTCTTCTTTCATCGGGTTGAAACTCGAATGCGTTAGCAATCCCACAGAAAATTTTTCGTTAAACCGATGTTTTAAATTTAAGTTGTATTCGTTTCGAGCATTTTGATTAACATACGTATTAAAATGTAATCTATCTGAAGTTTCAGGGTTTTGAAGTTCTGTATTAATTTGTCCAGTAAAACTTTCATAACCATTTACTACCGAACCAGCGCCCTTACTCAACTGAATTGATTGAATCCAAGTACCAGGAATAAAACTTAAGCCATAACCATTGGCTAAACCTCTCATATAAGGCATATTTTCTTTTGTGATTTGAGCATATTGACCTGACAAGCCTAACATTTGTATTTGCTTACTTCCAGTTACTGCATCCGAAAAATTCACATCTACACTTGGGTTTGTTTCAAAACTCTCCGACAAATTACAACAAGCCGCTTTCATGAGTGAGCGTTCGTTAAGTGTTTCAACTTTAATTGGGTTCAAGTACGATAACTCCGTTCCAGTACTTTCATACACCACTTCTACCTCATTTAAAGCAACGCCACCTTTAAGTCGAATTGTAATAAATTTAGTGGTGTCTTTTACCATTAATGTATCACTTTGATATCCTAAAGCCGTAACAATTAATTGCTTACTCTCTGTCGATGTTGGAATTTTAAATCGCCCATTAGCATCAGTTGTTGTACCTATAGCGGTATTTAACCAAAATATAGTTACACCAGGTAAATCGCTGGTGTCCTTTTTATCTACAGAAATTTCTTGAACCCTACCTTTTACTTGTGCCCAATGAGGCGTAGCAAAAAATACCCCCAAGAGGAATAATAATAACGTTCTCATTATAATTTAAATTATAGAGTTATTATTTTTTCTCGCAGTGTTTACTTTCGTATTTGCAACAATCAGGCAAACCATTATAAGCCTTTAAATCAGCCTCTTTGTTAGCTGTTTTATGACCTGATTTAGCAATAGCTGTTTCTATTTGTTCTAAACTTACTTTTTTAGTATCAAAAGTAATAGTAATGGCCTGAGTTTCTTCATTCCAAGTAGCATCTTTCACGCCTTTTATATCAACTGAATTTTCAATGCGTTCTTTACATTCATCGCAATTTCCTTTTACAGCAATGGTAGATGTTTGAATAGTAGATTGGGCTGTTAATTGAATGGATACAAATAATCCAAATAATAAAATGATTGTTTTCATATTGATTAGTATTTTAAGTTAAATATTTAATAAGTTGTTTGAGCGGTATCAATCAACAAATCAAATTCTTAAAACACTTATATCAACAATATGACTTTGGATTAAATTAGGCGGATGTGTACTTAAATTATTTAAAGCAACATCTTCTCCTAAAGATTGGAAAGCATAATAAATTGAAGTAGGAACAATGATAAATAACTTGGTAATACTCGTTTTAATTTCAGAAACTGCTTTATCAATAAAAAAGCTTGCCTGAAACGACACATGCTTACTATCATTTTCACAACAGTCGTCTGTACTTTCTTCTCCGTCACAACAAGAGGAAGTATCAGTAATTAAGGAAATTTCTTCTAATTCACCGCCACAATAATGAGCAATTACACACACTCCAACCGTAGTAAATAAATACACACTTACTAAGGAAATATAAAATATTTTAAGGAATAAGGCTTTCATTTCACTTTCACAAAGATACGCTGTTTAATTATTCAATTATATCTATTTTGTTAAAAATTTCAAAGTACTTCTAGTTCATCTAATCTAGTACTAATTTTCTTGAAACAACTTGCTTTTCGTTAATTATTTCGATTGTATAAAATCCTTTTGAAAATGATTTTACATCTATTTGATAATTTAAAGTAGGTGAAGCATTTTTAATTTTATCTTCATATACTATCTTTCCCGAAACATCATACAGTTTAATTAATAACGACGAACCTAACTCTCTTACAAACGAAATTCTTAAATTATCAGTAGTAGGATTAGGTAATATCTTAATCAAATTATCAAGATTTGTTTCTGATAACCCTGTATAAACACCACTAAAGGATAAATCATCAATCCATAAATAATCATTATTGGCTGGAAAAAGTCCGCTTGCTTCAAAATAAATGATACACGAATCAGGTGCATTAGTATCTACATAACTTAATGGAACACTAAAGTTTTGCCAACTCATTGCCATACCCTGTAATTTTAAATTACCATTAGCCACTGGCACACGTACTTGATTAACATTATCCCAACGTGTTAAATAAACTTTTACAGAGCCTTGACTGGTATCAAAAATCATGTGTTGCCATTTTCCAGTTAAGTTCAATGGTTTTTGAGAAAACGGGAAACCCGATTTTGGTAATTTAGTTACTGAATCTAAAACGCCACTTACTGCTATTGCATTAATTACAGATGAACCATACGTTTTTGAAGTTAATTTTAAATATGAATTACCTGGATTTCCTGGTGTTCCCTTAGTTACGGTTTGAACTGTATAAGTATTATTTAAAGTTCCCCAACTATTTGGTACACTATAAGTAGAAACAGCTGTCCAATTTTCGAAGCTTGCATTAGGTATTTGTGCAAACAATCCAGTTGGTAAGAAAACAAATAAAAACAGTCTTAGTTTTTTCATATTCTAAATATTAATTAAAACCTAAGTTACAATAATATTTAGTCAGAAACAATAGCAAGTTTTAAACCATATTTTCTGTATTATCAGTTGTAGGAGGAACGATATTTGTTTCGATTGTTTCGTTTACTTTAGTTTCCACCTCAGGTTCTTTATCAAAAGGGCGTTTCCCAAAAATAGCTTCTAAGTCTTCTTTAAAAATCACCTCTTTTTCTAATAATTTTTCGGCTAATTGTGTTAACTTTTCTTTATTAGCTAATAAAATAGCTTTGGTTCTTGCATAGGCAATATCAACCATTTTCTTAACCTCTTCATCTATCGTTTTAGCAGTACTTTCGCTATATGGTTTGCTAAAACTATATTCACTTTGTCCTGAACTATCGTAATAACTTATATTACCTATTTTTTCGTTTAAGCCATAATATACTACACTGGCATAAGCTTGACGAGTTACTTTCTCTAAATCGCTTAATGCCCCAGTTGAAATTTTACCAAAAATAACTTCCTCGGCTGCTCTTCCACCTAAAGCTGCACACATTTCGTCAATAATTTGTTCGGTAGTTGTAATTTGGCGTTCTTCGGGTAAATACCAAGCCGCGCCTAATGAACGACCACGAGGCACAATGGTAACTTTAATCAATGGCGAAGCATGTTCGCACATCCAACTCACCGTTGCATGACCTGCCTCATGAAAAGCAATGGTACGTTTTTCGGCAGGAGTAATAATTTTATTTTTCTTTTCTAAACCTGCAATTACTCTATCTACGGCATCTAAAAAGTCTTGCTTATTAACTTGTTTTTTATTAGAACGAGCTGCAATTAAGGCTGCTTCGTTACAAATATTGGCAATATCAGCACCGCTAAATCCAGGGGTTTGTTTGGCTAAAAACTCCACATTTACCGAATCATCAATCTTAATTTTTTTCAAATGCACTTTAAAAATTTCTTGACGTTCTACTACATCTGGCATATCTACATATATCTGTCTATCAAAACGACCAGCACGCATTAACGCTCTATCTAAAATATCGGCACGATTGGTAGCAGCTAATAAAATAACACCGCTGTTGGTACCAAAACCATCCATTTCGGTTAACAACTGATTTAATGTATTTTCTCTTTCATCATTACCGCCAGTAGCTGCATTTTTACCACGAGCTCTACCTATTGCATCAATTTCATCAATAAAAATAATACAAGGCGATTTTTCTTTCGCTTGCTTAAATAAATCTCTAACCCTTGAAGCACCTACCCCAACAAACATTTCCACAAAATCAGAACCTGACAATGAGAAGAAAGGCACTTTAGCTTCGCCAGCCACTGCTTTAGCTAATAAAGTTTTACCAGTTCCTGGAGGACCTACCAACAAAGCGCCTTTAGGAATTTTAGCACCTAAGTCGGTATATTTTTTTGGATTTTTCAAGAAGTCCACAATCTCCATTACTTCAATTTTTGCACCGTCTAAGCCTGCTACATCATTAAAGGTTACGTTTACGTTAGAGTCTTTATCAAACAATACAGCCTTAGATTTTCCGATATTAAATATTTGTCCAGGTCCACCTGCTCCACCGCCACCCATACGACGCATCATAATAATCCAAAAAACAATCATAATAGCAATTGGTAATAACCACCCCATGTGATCAGACCAATTAGTACGTTCTTCGCTAGACGGTGCCACCCTCAATGTCTCGGGAATATTCGCATTAGTTTGAACAGAACGTACTTGCTCTAAGAAATCTTTGACATCAGGAATTGACATTCTAAAATGAGGTCCTTTGATGGCCTTTGGATTTGGGAAAAGTGGAACTACCTTGCCTGTTTTAGAATCAACATACGCATAACGCGGTAATGAAAGGCTATCTGTTTTGATAGTAATTTCAGCCACCTTGTTATTAACTATAACTATTGACTGCACATCGCCTTTAGCCAACATGTCTTGCTCAAATTTTATTTGATCCACCTCATGGGTTCTACCTTCAAAATCTTGACCAAAAAATACAAAGGTGAGAAGTGCTAATATAACTAAACCGTAAATCCAATAAAATGTATTTCCTCCATTATTATTGCCACTCCCTCCAAATGGATTGGAAGATTTTTTCCCAAACTTTTCCTTCATTTTCTCAAATTGCTTTTTTCTTTCCTCGTCAGCCGAAGGCTTATTGTTAGAAGTATTTTGTTGTTGATCGCTCATATAAATTTTCTAAAAAGAGTTCTTAGTTTAACTTAAATAAATAGTTAGTTGATATGTGTAATTTCTGCATCTGCCCACAATGCCTCTAAATTATAATAATCGCGTGTATCTCTTAATAACACATGTGCCACAATATTGATATAATCTACTAAAATCCATTCGGCATTTTGAAATCCTTCGCTATGATATGGTTTCTCTCCTGTTTTTTTAGTAACTACATCTACCATCGCATCTGCAATTGACTGAACGTGTGTGTTACTATCGGCATCGCATAACACAAAATAATCGGCTACTCTATTTTCTAATTTTGTTAAGTTTAATATCGTTATGTTTTTTGCCTTCTTTTCTTGCATACCTAGCACCACTGCTTCTAATAAACTAGTGGTTTGAGATTTAGTACTTGTTTTCTTTGGACGTTTAGAGCCAAGAGTATTTTTTTTCTTACTCGCACTATTAATTAAACGATTGGCTTCTTTTTGGGCTTTTTCTTTTTCAGTAGCCGTACTTTTAGATTGCTTTTTGGTAGCAGCTTTTTTAGGACTTGCTTTTTTAGACGGTGCTGCTTTTTTGGCTGCCGACTTTTTTACAACTGATTTTTTTACCGTTTTTTTTATCATATTTTATAGTTGCGAATAATTTTCCGTTTTATATTTTTGTTTCCTATTCTGCAAAGAACAAATTTAACCTTTTTACCCGAATGGAAACACTGTTTATCGGAAAGAATACGCTTTTTTTACCTGAGGTGGAAAGTACCAATACTTATGCCATGAACCTGTTAAGGAATGTTAATACCATTGAGGGAACTACTATTATTACCGATCATCAAACAAAGGGAAAAGGACAAAGAGGTAGCCTGTGGAATAGCAATATAGCGCAAAACCTCACAACCTCCATTATTTTAAAACCACACTTTTTAAGCATCAACGCCTCATTTTATTTAAGCAAAATAAGTGCGTTAGCGGTGCATGACGTATTGACTGAAATTTTTGCTAATCGCCATTATGACATTAAAATAAAATGGCCAAATGACATTTTGATTGATAAACAAAAAATTGCAGGTATCTTAATTGAAAATAATTTCTCACACACCAACATACAAAGTTCGGTGTTAGGCTTTGGTATTAATGTTAATCAAACTGATTTTGATAACTACAACCGACAAGCCACCTCTATCAAACTTTTATTAAATCAAGATTTTGAGAGAGATGAATTATTACAAAAACTCTGTATAAATTTAGAAAAGTGGTATTTAAAATTAAAAGAAGGCAAACAAGCCCTAATTGATGAATATTATTTTAAAAACTTATACTTAATGCAACAAGTTGCCATGTTTGCCGATGCTAATGAAAAACGATTTATGGGAAAAATAAAAACAATTACACCTAAAGGGCATTTGGTGCTTGAATTAGAACATGATGTGATTAAGGAATTTGATGTAAAAGACATCCGATTTTTAAGCTAAGAAATAATTGATTATTGATACTTAAAGCGTACCTTTACCATTTATTAAATTTATAATAAATGACCGTTGATTCACTTTTAAAGCGTGCCGAAAATTTAGAATTTTTATCCATTGAAGAAGGAATGTTTTTGTACCAACACGCCTCTACTTCGGCACTAATGTTTGTGGCCAATCATATTAGAAATATTAAAAAAAATAATTCGCCTAAAGTTACTTGGCAAATAGATAGAAACTTAAACACCACCAATGTGTGTATTGCCAATTGTAAGTTTTGTAATTTTTATCGCATTCCAGGTCATGCCGAAAGTTACATTACCGACATTGAAACTTACAAGCAAAAAATAGAAGAAACCATTAAATACGGTGGCGATCAATTATTATTACAAGGCGGACATCATCCCGATTTAGGTTTGAGTTTTTATGTTAATCTTTTTAAAGAATTAAAATCATTGTTTCCGCAAATAAAATTACACGCTCTAGGCCCGCCCGAGGTGGCACATATTACCAAGCTCGAAAAATCAACCCATACTGAGGTTTTAAAAGCATTAAAAGAAGCTGGCCTAGATAGTTTACCTGGCGCAGGAGCAGAAATTTTAAACGATAGAGTACGTCGCCTTATCTCAAAAGGAAAATGCACAGGAAGAGAGTGGTTAGATATTATGCGTGCTTGCCACCAATTAAATATCACCACATCGGCTACAATGATGTTTGGCCATGTAGAAACCATTTACGAACGCTTTGAACATTTAGTGTGGTTGCGAGAGGTGCAAAGCGAAAAGCCAAAAGATGCAAAAGGATTTTTAGCCTTTATTCCTTGGCCTTTTCAAGATGACGGCACCTTATTAAAAAGAGTAAAAGGCATCTCTAACAATGTAAGTGCCGACGAATACATTCGTATGTTAGCGCTTAGCCGCATTATGTTACCAAATATTGAAAATATACAAGCATCGTGGTTAACCGTAGGAAAACAAACCGCACAAATATGTTTACATGGTGGCGCTAATGATTTTGGAAGTATTATGATAGAAGAAAATGTAGTGAGTGCAGCTGGTGCACCGCATCGTTTTACTTATAAAACCATTCAAGATGCTATTAAAGAAGCTGGCTTTATTCCTCAGCTCCGAAACCAACAATATGGAGAAAGAGAGTTGCCTGTAAACATTCAGGAACAAACTATCAACTATTAATTCAAATCTCTTAGTTGTTGAAGTTATTTGATTAGTTTTTTCTACTAACAAATAGTTATGATTTTTTTTGGGGGGCTTAGATTTATAAAATAAATGTACAAATAAAAAATGAATTATAAGCCAGTTACTTCATTCAACAAATTATTAGGTTGAAGTGGGACTTTGATAGCTTTTATATGTTTGTAGTTGAGAGGTGTACAAAGTTTTTCGTGATGGTCTGATTCATAGGGGAAATTATTTTTTCTTTTTATTTTTGTCAGTCACAGGAAGCGTTTCAGCTTGTTTTATAATATTTGGGTCAACATTATTTTCTCCAACTCTTTCTCTTGTTGAATAGATAACATAACCGCCCGGCCCAATTTGTTCCTTAGTTTCAAAATATCTTATTTGTATTGGTCCGCCAGGAGTCCCCTTACCAAAAACCACCTTTTCTAGATATATCTTTCCAGTTCCATCTTTTATAATGTTTACGTCATAAATCCAAGTTTTCTCTCTTTTTTTTGTATTGGTAGTCTTTTGAGCTAATCCAAGGTTTGAAATTAATAACAGAATAAATAATCCAAATAATTTTCTATATTCCTTCATTTGACTTTATAATTATTGTGTTATGTTTTAGGTCTCGACAACTTGGATATAACGCCAGCCAGTGAAAAAACTCAATTTAATTAACACAAGCTGTTTGCTATTTATAAAATAAATGTACGAATAAAAAATGAAAAACAAGCAAAAGCTATTCAGTTGGGTTGAAAGCCTTCCCATATTATTTTACAACCTAACAGATGATTCCGTGCAATATAAACTTCATTTTGCGCGACCCGTAAAGCGTCGAAACCTTAGCGATTGTAAGCAGTTATTCTATCGTCTAATTTGTTAATCACCCCTATCATGATTATAAAACTATTAGTATCTTTGCCAAATGCCTCGCTATTTTGTTCAATTAGCATATAATGGTGCCAATTATAATGGTTGGCAAATTCAGGAAAACACCCCAAACACCATACAAGAGGTGTTGCAAAATAAATTATCTCTTGTTTTTTCGGAAACTATAGATGTAGTGGGATGTGGGAGAACTGACACTGGGGTTCATGCAAAAGATTACATAGCTCATTTTGATTCTACTAAGCCTCATCTACATTTACCAGAGAGCAATAGTGTTTACAAACTCAATAAAATTTTACCACATGATATTGCCATTAAATCTATAAGAAAGGTTACAGACAATGCCAATGCTCGCTTTGATGCTATTGAAAGAAGTTACGAATATTATTTACATCAAAGTAAAAATCCATTTCTTACCCAGCAATCTCTTTATGTATTTGGAGCAATAGATTTTGAAGCGATGAATCTAGCAGCCTCTTATTTACTAAACGTTACTGAATTTACAAGTTTTAGTAAAGTAAATACGCAAACATATACTAATAATTGTAAGGTTACATACGCACAATGGCATTGTATTAATGAGCATGAATATGTTTTTAAAATTTCAGCTAATCGTTTTTTAAGAAACATGGTAAGAGCAATTGTAGGCACACTACTTGATGTTGGTAAACACAAAATAAGCCTCGAAGAATTTAAAACAATTATTGAGCAAAAAAATCGTTCGGAGGCGGGCATGTCGGTACCAGCACATGCGCTTTTTTTAACCAATATTTTATATCCTGAGCACTTATTTAATGACTGAGCCTAAAAAGAATAATACAATAGATTTTAATTTACTTAAACGTATTTTATCTTATAGCAAACCCTATAAGTTATTATTTGTTTTGGCAATTAGTCTTACACTTATATTGGCCACAACAGCTATTATTAGACCTTTATTAATAAATAAGATGCTGAATTGTGTGGGGGTAACGGATATTAATGACAGCGATTATATTCCTGATATTGAAAAAATGGGTTACATCAATCAAATGGGGCTTATCTTAATTGCTGTATTGCTACTTGAATCTATCTTACAGTTTTCAAACATTTATGTTACCAATTTATTAGGACAAAACATTGTTAAAGATTTAAGAATGCAAGTTTATGCGCATATTTTAAAATTAAAGAACACATATTTCGACAATACACCTGTAGGTATGTTAGTTACTAGAGCTATCTCAGATATTGAGAGTTTAAGCGATGTGTTCTCGCAAGGCTTTATTGTTATTTGTGGTGATTTACTCATGCTATTAGTATTTATTTCTGTTATGCTTTTTAAAAATTGGGCTTTAGCATTAGTTACTTTTATCACAATTCCATTACTACTCATTGCAACTAACTTATTTAAAAATGGAATTAAGAAAACGTTTACTGACGTTAGAAATGCCGTATCAGCTCTTAATACATTTACCAACGAACATCTTACAGGCATGAGAATTGTGCAATTATTTAATCGCGAGAAAGTAGAGTACGAAAAATTTAAAGAAATAAACCAAAAACATAAAATGGCTAACATCCGTTCTATTTGGTATTACTCTATCTTTTTCCCAGTTGTTGATATTTTATCAGCCGTTTCAATAGCCTTACTCATTTGGTTTGCAGGTATTAAATCAAATACTTACCACATAAAATTGGGAGATCTTACTTTTTTTATCATGATGATTAATATGATGTTTCGCCCAATACGTATGTTAGCCGACCGATTAAACACATTACAAATGGGCATTGTATCTTCTGAACGAGTATTTAAAATTTTAGATACCACTGAAATTATTGAAGATAAAGGAACAAGTCCAATAAAAGACATAAATGGTGAAATTGAATTTAAACAAGTGTGGTTTGCATATAAAGACGACAATTATGTTTTACGCGACATTTCGTTTAAAGTGCAAAAAGGTGAAACCATTGCTATTATTGGAGCTACCGGCGCTGGAAAATCAAGTATCATAAATTTACTGAGTAGGTTTTATGAAATAAACAAAGGACAAATTTTAATTGATGATAAAGACATAAAGTCATATCCTTTACAAGATCTTCGAAAATCAGTAGGTGTAGTTTTACAAGATGTGTTTTTGTTTAACGATACCATTCTTAATAATATTACCCTTCATAATCCAGCCATTAGTTACGAAGATGTTGTTACTGCCGCCAAAAAAATTGGCATACATGAATTTATTGAAGCATTACCGCAATCTTACCAATACCAAGTAAAAGAACGTGGTACAATGTTATCTGCAGGTCAGCGACAATTGATAGCGTTTGTAAGAGCTTATGTTTACAATCCTCCTATTTTTATTCTTGACGAAGCCACTTCTTCAATTGATCCTGAGACAGAAAAACTAATTCAGAAAGCCTCTATCGAACTTGCTAAGAATAGAACGTCGATTATAATTGCGCATCGCTTAACTACCATTAGCCATGTTAATAAAATTATGGTGATGGAAAAAGGGCAAATTATTGAATATGACGATGCTAATACCTTGCGCCAAAAAGTAGATGGTATTTATAGCAAGATGCTAGAATTACAATAAGAATACTTATAAATTTTCTTTTACAAACTTCAACATCTTATTATACAAATGAGTGCGAGTATAGCCTCCAAAGATGCCATGGTTTTTATTAGGATAAATCATAAAATCAAATGGCTTGTTATTTTTAACCAATGCTTCGGCTAATTCCATAGAGTTTTGAAGATGTACATTATCATCCGAACTTCCATGAATTAACAAGAATTTTCCTTTAATGTTTTTTGTAAAATTAACAGGCGAGTTATCTTCATATCCGCTTTTATTATCTTGTGGTTTACGTAAAAAACGCTCAGTGTAAATATTATCGTACCATTTCCAATTAGTAACTGGAGCAACAGCAATGGTAGATTTAAAATAATCAGCACCTTTGGTAATTAATAAAGAAGCCATATAACCACCAAAGCTCCAACCTTGGAAACCAATACGAGTTTTATCTACATAAGGTAAAGTGCCCAAATATTTTGCAACATCTATTTGATCAAGCGTTTCTAATTTTCCTAACTGCATGTATGTACTATGTTTAAATTCTCTTCCTCTTCCTAAAGTGCCTCTGCCATCAACACACACCACCATATATCCTTCTTGATTTAATAAGGAATGCCACCAAAAATCAAATGTTTCCCAAGCATTATTACATTCGTTGGAACCAGGACCATTGTATGCAAACATATAAACGGGATATTTTTTATTAGCATCAAAGTTTTGAGGTTTCATCATCCAACCATTTAACTCTACTCCATCTGTATTTTTAAATGTAAAAAATTCTTTTTTAGATAAATTATAGTCCTTCATTTTAGTCCTTAGGTCGGCGTTATCTTCCAATACTTTAATCAACTTCCCATCTGCACTATGTAATTCATATACTGGAGGCGTATTTGCATTAGAATAACTACTCACATAAAACTTCATACCGTTACTAAATTCGGCATGAGTTGTACCTTCTGCAGTTGATAATCTTTTTTTAGAACTACCATCTAATTTAACACTATAAATATCTCTATTTATTTGACCTTGCTCAGTAGAAGTGTAAAACAGCGTTTTCGTTTTTTCATCATAGCCATTAAATTCAATCACATCCCAATTACCCTTGGTAATTTGATTCATTAACTTTCCATTATTGTCATAGTAGTACAAGTGATTAAAATTATCATTTTCACTACTCCAAATAAATCCTTTGTTGTTCGACAGAAACGTTAAATCATCGGTAATGTCGATATACGTTTTTGCTTCCTCTGTTAAAATAACTTTAGTCGTACCATCATTTGCATTGGCGTACATTAACTCTAACTTATTTTGCAAGCGGTTCATACGTTGTAACGATAAAATATTTTTATCAGTAGTCCATTTTATGCGAGGGATATAAATATCCGTTTCTGTTCCTATATCAACTTTTGTGGTTTTAGTTGTAGCAACATCATACACAAATACAGATAGAATAGAATTGTCTTCGCCAGCTTTAGGATATTTAAACGTTATTTTATCAGGATATAAATTATTATTATAAGCATCAAAGGTGTACTCTTTTACATGCGTTTCATCAAATCTTACAAAGGCTAATTTGCTACCATCGGCATTCCATTCAAAATAATTGGCTTTACTAAATTCTTCTTCATACACCCAATCAGCCCAACCATTTTTTATCTCATTCATTTTACCATCGGTTGTTACTTGTATTTCTTGCTTTGTGGTTAAATCTTTAATAAATAAATTATTAGCTCTTACAAAGGCAATTTTACTACTATTAGGCGAAAAGGTCGCAAACATTTGATTTCCATTACTCGACACCTCAGTTGTTGTTTTAGTTTTCATGTCATACACGTAATTTGCCTCTACTGATGAACGGCGATAAATAGCCTCGGCATCAACAGATAACAATAATTTCGACTCATCAGGGCTAAAAGCATATCCGCTGATATCAATTATTTTATCACCTACTTTTACATCGGCACCGTTTACCAAAGTAGCGATCTTCTTCCCTGTTTTTAAATCGTATTTTACCAAATTTTGGAAATTTCCATCAGTTTCTAAATCTGTATAATGCATCCCATCTTTCATCACATTAAAACCACCTGCAGCTTGCGGATAAAAAGCATATTTACTCCATATATCCTCTACGGTTATACGGTTTTGGGCATTAATACCCGATATAAAAAACAAAGAAGCTACAAGGGTGAAAATAAACTGTTTCATAATATTCAATTTTGGTTTGAATATACAACTATACTCCCTATAAAAAAACAGTATTTTACTCACAATTTTATACTGTTAAATAAATATCTAAAAATATTAGATATATTTTTAGTAGATTAGCGTAATAAAACCCTTAATTACTTGAATTATGCAAACTTTTAAAACAATCATTATTGACGATGAAGAAAACAGCCGGAATAACACTAAAAACATGTTAGCGACCTATTGTCCGGAGATTGAAGTAATTGCTGAGGCATCAACAGGTATGGAGGGTAAAAAATTAATTCAAGAATTAAACCCTCAAGTTGTATTTTGCGATATTAATATGCCAGGCATGACTGGCTTAGAAATGATTGACGGCCTAGTTCATCGCGATTTTTGCTTAATTTTCTTAACAGCCTATAGCGAACATGGTATTAACGCTGTAAAGGCTGGTGCTATTGATTATTTATTAAAACCTTTATTGTTAAGTGAATTACAAGGCGCTGTTAAAAAAGTAGTAAAACACTATGAACAAAAGGGTAATACTGGCTCTACGGCAAACAATGATAAGAACTTAGTATTAATCAATCATAGCAAGGGTTTTACATTAATTGATTATAAAGATATTATTTGGCTAGAAGCTTCGGATAACTACACTAACATCTATATGAAGAATTCTAAAAAAATTATTGCCTCTAAAACCCTCAAAGAATTTGAAGCAATTTTACCAGCTAATGTATTTTTTAGGATTCATCGTTCCTCTTTAATTAATATTGATTACATAAAAGAATACTCTAATGCCGAAGGCGGTACAATTATTATGGCTGATGGCACATCTATTCAGGTGTCAAAAGCACGTTCACAAGAATTTACTGAATTTTTAAAAAACAAAGCTGTTGCGCCTAAGTAAGTAAAGTTTTATTATTAGTTTCATTTACTTAAAACAATACACTCGGCAATTCAGTTATGGTGATATTACGAGCAACATTTAATTTTTATATACTTGAAAGTTAATTTTTTGTATTTTTATATACTTAACGTATGTTGCTAAAACACACACATCTATTTATTGTATTTTATTGTTTAATTGCATCTTTAATAAATGCACAAAATCGTAATTTTTCATTCCAACATTATGGTCCAGAAGACGGGCTCAGCAATTCTAATGTTTTTTCAATTAAACAAAATAAAACACACATTATATACTTAGCAACCGAAAATGGAGTGTATCATTTTGACGGTTATAAATTTGAAAAGATAAAACCTAAAAATACCTTAAAATCTAATTTCATTAGAAATATTGATTTTAATGAAAACAACGAGCTTTTAATCATCAATCGCAAAGAAGGCGTGTATGAGTACAATACCAAAAAAAATGAAGCCACTTTAAATTCTACTTTCAAGTTTCAAAATTTAGTGGATGAATTATTGGTCGTAGGCGAATATGCTTATGCACTTACTGATCAAATTACTGTTTCAGCTATTCATTTAAAAAGTGGGAAATCTTTTGATGATAACATCAAAGCGCTAGACAACGAAAATCAGGCATTTGCATTGTATCAAACTCAAAAAAAAGACGTTTTAGTAGGGCGTACAAATGGTTTATATAAATATGTAGATGGCAGTCAAGTAAAAGTAGATATCGGAAAAACAATAAATGTATATGCCATTACAGAAGATAATCAAGGTAATTTATACATCGGAAGCGATAATGCCATCTATGTGCTTAATAATTATAAAATTATTAAAACAATTCCTGTAAAACCCAAAAAGGTAAGTAGCTTTTTTGCCTTTAATAATACAGCACATGTAAGTAATATTGTTATTGATAAGTACCAACGCATTTGGTTTACTAATACACCCGACGATAATCTTTATCTTATTGAAAATAACTTTACCTATGATGTTTTTGATTTATTAGGTATTGACAAAGTACTTATTAATTGTATTTATAAAGATACAGATGATCACATCTGGCTTGGTACATTTAATGATGGAGTATATTTTATCCAAAACCCTCAATTTCAAAATTTCTCATTTACCTCTGAAAGACGCATGTTACCAGTAAGTAGTGCGTCATTTATTGATAACAGCATGGTGGTGGGGACCAACAATGGGTTATTTATATTTGATAAAACCAATAATAACACGCAAACAGTAATTGCCCCCGATGAATTATTTAATGAATCGGTTTACGGTATATTTAACATAGGTAATAACGTTATCTATTCAAAAACAAACTCGGCTAGTAATTTAAAACGTCCGTTTCTTATAAATGGAAAATCATATTCATTCAATCCCCTAGCCTCTCGTTTATTTAGTATTTCAAATAAAGATAAAAACACTGCTTATTTAGCCGATAATACCGCTAGTCTTTATTTAATTAAAGATTACACTAATGAAAAATATACCGTAATTGATACTTTAATATCATTTGATGATTATAGAACAAAAATTACATCGGTAATAGAACATCAAAACGATTTATTAGTTGGAACATCGGATGGATTAACGATTTACAATTATAATTCAAAAACATTTAAAAATTTATCGCACCCTTATTTTAAATTTGGCATTAATTATTTATCTCGATTTCAAAACAAAACATATATAGCACACGAAAATGGTTTAACTGTTTTTGAGGACACAACGTTAATTCAACAAATAGGTGAACATCAACTAACCTCCATTAAAAAAATTAAATTCTACCAAAATCGAATATGGATTGCCACACTTGATGGGCTTTACATTTGCGACACTCAATTTAATCCCATAGTAATTTATAATAAAACCAATGGTTTATTATCTAATACCATTAATGATATTGTTTTTAATGGTAATAATTGTTGTATTTGTACTGATAAAGGAATTACCACCTGCACCATTGATGATTTATTAAAACTACCAAGAGTTCCAAATAAATTATTTATAACTAGTATTGATGCAGAAGGTGAATTTTTAGAGCTTGAAAATAATACCATTTACCTTAAAAGCAACCAAACAGACATTATGATTGGTTTCTCAAGTCCGTTATACGTAAAGCCAAACAAACAGTATTATCGCTACAAATACGACAAAGGAAATTTTAGTATCGAAAACCGTCAAGTACATCTTACTTCTATAGAAGGTGGAAAACACCATTTAGAAATTATTTGCTCTTATGATGGCATAAATTGGAGTGAACCAATTGCCATAACCATAAAAAAAGAAATTCCATTCAGACAAACAATATGGTTTATCTTATTAATTATAGCTGGTGTTATTATTTTATTTTTAGTAATTACATTAATTACAATTAAACAAATAAGATTAAAAGCATCTAAACGAGTACAGGATGAAAGGCAGGTAAATCTTTTAAAACACCAAGCAATGAATTCATTAATGAGTCCACATTTTATTTTCAATTCATTAACTTCTATTCAAAACTACATTAATAGTAATGATTCATTAAAAGCAAGTGAATATTTAGCAAAATTCTCTCGCCTTATTCGTATGATTATCGAAAAAGCATCACAAAGTGAAATTCCATTAAATGAAGAATTAACTCGCTTAAATTACTATCTAGATTTAGAAAGAGAACGTTTTAAAGGCAAATTTGATTTTCATATAGAAGTTGATGAGCATATTCGTACCAATGATTTAAAAATCCCCAATATGATTATTCAGCCTTATGCCGAAAATTCTATTATACATGGCATTTTGCCAAAACACGAACATGGTAATCTTTATATTCGATTTAAACAAGAAAATGAACAAACACTTCAAATTATAATTGAGGATGATGGTATAGGTTATAATAAAGCCAAAGAACACGCTAAGGCAGGACATAAATCATTAGGTACTAAAACCATTAACAAAATACTTGAACTTAATACTAAGTTAACTAATAAAAAACAAAGCGTTGAGATTATTGATAAATCAGATTATTCGGATACAGAACAAGGAACAAAAATTATTATTTCATTACAAATCTAATCATTGACATTCTTTAAAATAAAATATTTAATACCACTCATTTTCTTAATGACTTCGCAAGTCATTAATGCTCAAATATTACCTTTAAAAACTTTAGCTGATACCACAAATATTTGCCTAGGAGATTCCGTTTTATTAAAATTTTCGGAAGAATTAATTAGCAAAAATGCAACTTATACTTGGCAAACACCCAATGCCATTATTGTACATGCCAAACAATTGTTTGTAAAACACAAAGGCTTATATATTGTAAAGATTAATGATGGTAAAAAATATTGGGCAGATACCACCTATGTGAGAATAATTGACAAACCAAAACATTTAAGAATTAGAGATACTACATTTTGTGGAAATCCAATTGATATAACCTTAGCTTCCAAAGAATACAAATACACTTGGAGCAATGGAGATATAGGCAATAAAACACAAATAGATAAAGCTGGTAAATACTGGGTGAAAATTAATCACAAAGGATGTATTATAGTAGATACTTTTAAAGTAAGTACAGCAGGTGCTATTACACCCAATTTTGGTAAAGAAATTTTAATGTGTGAAACCGATCCTCCTAAAACGCTTTCGGTAAAAGCAAGTGCCGATGTAAAATTTTATTGGAACACAGGAAGCACCGCATCGAGTATTAATGTGGCAAAAGAAGGAATATATTGGGTAAAAAGTAGTTCTAAAAACTGTGGTACTAGAACAGATTCTGTAACTATTAAATATAAAAACTGTGATTGTGATATTTATATTCCTAATAGTTTTTCGCCAAATGATGATGATAAAAACGATGAGTTTGCATTGTCGTTTCAATGCGAATACAGCTATTTTTTAATAACTATTTATGACCGTTGGGGTAATGTAGTATTTACCTCAAAAAACATGAACTCAAGATGGAATGGAAATTTTAAAGGTATTCCCTGCCCCGACGATGTTTATATTTATAAAATAGAAGCTATACAAAAAGGTAATGATAAAAAAATTATAAAAAACGGACATGTTTCTTTATATAGATAAAATTAAGTTTTTACTATTTTCATTACTCGTATTACAATTTGTAAATTTAATTGCTCAATCCGAATTAACTCAAATTAAACCATTTGGCACTAATCCTGGGAATTTAAAATTAATGTTTTACGATCCTGGAAACATTACTGAAAAAGAACCATTAGTAGTTGTTTTACATGGCTGTACCCAAACAGCCGAGATGTGTGCAAAACAATCGGGTTGGAATAAATTAGCCTTATTACATCATTTTTATGTTTTATATCCAGAACAAATTATTGTAAACAATCCTGAAAATTGTTTTAACTGGTTTCGTTCAAACGATCAAGAAAGAGATAAAGGAGAACCAGGGTCTATTAAACAAATGATTGACTACATGGTAAAAACAAAACAAATTGATACAACACGTATTTTTATAGTAGGTTTATCTGCTGGGGCAGCTATGAGTACCATTATGTTATCTGTATATCCCGAAGTATTTAATAAAGGTGGTGTTTTAGCTGGTGGTCCTTATAAAGCAACCGAATCGGTACTTAACTCAGGAAGCGCCATGCTTGGGTTAATTTCAAAGTCTCCAGAAAATTGGGGAGATTTAATCCGAAAACAAAACCCAATGTTTAAAGGCAATTACCCTAAACTAGCCGTAGTACATGGCAATAAGGATATTATTGTAAATCCAAATAACGCTAATCAATTAATAAAACAATGGGTAAATATTCATCAAACTGATTATATAGAAGATGAATATTTTGCTCAATTTAAAAATTATGAAAACATTGAACTTTCCATTTATAAAAATCAGAATAAGGAGGAAGTTGTAAGGTATTATCATATAAAAGACATTGGCCACACCTTACCTATTGACACAGGACAATGTTCATCACAGGGAGGAAAAACAGGAATATTTGCTAGAGATATTAATTTTCATAGTACTTTTTGGATAGCTGATTATTTTGGAATTTTAATTCCTCCTTATTCCATACAAGGAAATACTGTCTTAAAGCCAAATTCAATTAATAATTCATTTAGTATTCCGCACCATAACAACTCATCTTACCAGTGGAATACACCTGCAGGTATGTGGATTCAAGGAGAACAACATGGTAATTCCATTTCCATTCAGGTGGATGAAATGGGAGGCACTCTTGAAGTTATAGAAACCACTGATACAGGTTGTATGGAAGTTCCTTCTCGTATTTCGATTAGAGTAGAATAAAACTACATTCTTGTCTATCAAACAATTACATTTTTCTTTAAATAAATTCAAAAATATTTGCAGTATAAAAGTACTTTAATACTTTTATTTAGTATTTTTGTACAAAAAATAGAAGTTAAACATTAAAAACATATACCATGGAAACAACAAACGAAATTATCATTAATGTACAAGAGCTAGAACCAAGATTAAGACATCAAACCATCTTTGATACCTTTAATTCATTAATGGAAGGAGAAAGTTTTATTATTCATAACAACCACGACCCAATGCCAGTTTATTACCAACTAACAGAAATGCGTGGTAATATTTTTACATGGGATTATCTACAAAAAGGCCCTGAATGGTGGGATATTAGAGTACGTAGAGATGTGCCAATTATTCCAACAGAAGACAAAGACTTTATTTTAAACATTCCTGTAATTGAGCCTCAACAAAAACACGCTACTATTTTTCATGTGTTTAAAAACACCTCGACTGGTGGTTCTTTTATCATTCACAATAATCATGATCCAAAGCCTGTATATTTTCAATTACAAAATATGTTTGGCGACACCTTTACTTGGGAGTATTTGCAGCAAGGTCCACAATGGTGGGACATAAAAGTTGGCATAAAAGAAATTAAAAAATCAGAGTATCCAAATGACTTAGTGATTAATGTGCCTTCATTAGAACCAAAATTAAAACATCCTACTATTTTTAAAACTTTCGATTCACTAAAAGCTGGTGATAGTTTCATTATACATAACGACCACGATCCAAAGCCCGTTTATTATCAATTATTAAGCGAAAAAGGAGATGTGTTTACATGGGAATACTTACAACAAGGTCCGCAATGGTGGGATGTTAGAGTAACAAGAAAAGGAATGGAAAGTAGCGAAACCATTGGCGAAATTGTTGCAAAAGATTTACGAAAAGCCGAAGTGTTTAAAAAATATGGCATTGATTTTTGTTGTGGTGGCAAAAAAACAGTGAGACAGGTATGTGCAGAAAAAGGAATTGATCCTACACAAATTGAAAAAGAACTACAACAACCTATACATAATGCAACTCAGCAAAGTAATTTAAACTACGATGAGTGGACACTTGATTTTCTAGCGGATTATATTGTAAACACTCATCACAACTACGTTAAAAAATATTTACCAGAAATTACAACTTATGCCAACAAGGTAGCCAAGGTACATGGCAATCATCATCCAGAACTGTTGGAGATTAAAGAATTAGTTGAAAAAATAAATAATGAATTAACGGCTCACATGAAAGAAGAAGAAACAAAACTTTTTCCACTCATTAAGCAAATCGTAAATGCCAAAAATAGTTCTTCAAAAACAGATGTAGAAGCTTTTAAAAATTTTGATACGCTTATTACCGAAACAGAAAAAGAACATGATAGTGTAGGAAGAGCGTTAGAAAAAATTAGAAGCTTAAATAATAACTACGCCATTCCGGAAGATGCTTGTACTAGTTATAAATTATTATATAAGATGTTAGAAGAATTTGAAAATGATTTGTTTACACATATTCATTTAGAAAATAATATTTTGTTTACAAAAGCAAGCGCCTTATGTAAGTCATTATAACAAACTTGTGCAACATACACGCAAGTGTATGCCATTAAACAAATAATAAAACAAAACAAGATGTTAATTAACGAACAAACAAAAATAGCTGCACTTCTAAAGCATCATCCCGATGCTTTAGAAACGATTATAAGCTTAAGTCCTGATTTTAAAAAATTAAGGAATCCTATTTTAAGAAAATTAATGGCCGGAAGAGCAAGTATTGCAATGGCTTCAAAAATAGGAGGTTGCACACCCGAAGATTTTTTTAAAGTCCTAGCTCCATTAGGTTTTAAAGTAGATAGCTCGAAACCAGTAGAAAAAGAAGAAATAAAAAATACACCTAAGCCAGCTTATTTACAATCGGTGAGTTCGGATAAAATAGTAAACTTTGATGTAAGAGCCATGTTAGCAGAAGGCAACGACCCTTTAAAAGCTATTCAACAAAAAGTAAAGGCCTTAAAACAAGGCGAGGTTCTTTTAATCATCAATAATTTTGAACCAGTACCGCTCATTAAATTACTAGAAAAACAAGGTTTTGAAGCTTATGTTGAGTATGAAAATGCGGACACTATAAAAACCTATTTCTTTAAATCATCAACTAATAATCTACACGTTAATGCGCCTGAATTAGACGCTGAAGTTAAAACCTCTGGAGACTGGGAGGAGATTTTAAACCATTTCAAAAATCAACTGGTTGAAATAGATGTGCGTCATTTAGAGATGCCTATGCCCATGATGACGATATTAGAAACACTAGAAACACTTCCCGAACAAAAAGCATTATATGTACATCACAAACGAATTCCTGTATTTTTACTCACCGAATTAAAAGAAAGAAATTTTGAATATCGAATTAAAGAAATACAAGAAGGAGAAGTATATTTACTGATATTTAAACATACATCATAATATGATAACGCCACTACCTAGTGGTTTACAAAAAACCACTAATTATAAAGTTGTACTCCCTTTTTACTTGTACGCATCAATATCATTTATTGTTGCCACCGCTTTATTATTAGTGCATACCAATATTACAAAGGCACATCATTTTAATCCTCACACATTAGCCATTACACACATCTTAGCTCTAGGCTGGGGAACCATGATTATTTTAGGAGCATCGCACCAATTATTACCTGTTTTAGTTGATGGAAAATTAAATAGCGATGTTTTAGCACATCTCACATTTATTTTCACAGCCATTGGAATTCCTATTTTAGTATATGCATTTTATACATTTTATACAGGATGGTCCATGCAAATAGGTGCTGTATTTATTAATATTGGTGTAATATGTTATGTGTTAAATGTTTTTAGTAGTTCGTTTAGCACACCTAAACGCAATGTACATGCTTGGTTTATAATTACTGCCTCTATTTGGTTGTTTAGTACCGTATTTTTAGGACTGTTATTAGTTTTTAATTTCAGTTATTTATTATTACCTAAAGATTCCTTGTCATATTTAAGTATTCATGCTCATTTAGGAATTGTAGGCTGGTTTTTATTATTAGTTATTGGCGTTGGTTCTCGCTTAATACCTATGTTTTTAATTTCAAAATATACAAATGATAGAAATTTATGGATTGTGTTTTGGCTAATAAATCTTGGCTTAATAAGTTTTTTACTTATTAAATTTTTCGGGCTGAATAATCATGCGTTTTATTTTTCAGTGGCAAGCATTTTAATTGCCATCTGCATATTTGGTATTCATTGCAAGAGAGCTTATGCAGTAAGAATTAGAAGAAATGTAGATGAACAAATGAAAACCTCTTTAATATCAGTAGCTCAAATGCTTTTACCAATTGTGGCACTTATTATAACACTATGTTTTTTACCAACAAATAAATTTCCGAATATGATATTGCTATATGGGTTTTGTATTTTCTTTGGTTGGCTTACTGCCATTATTTTAGGTATGACATTTAAAACACTTCCTTTTATTGTTTGGAATAAAGTATATCATACCAAAGCACAAAATGCTAAAACCCCTGCCCCAAAAGAATTGTTTAACGAAACAGTTTATCAATTTATGTTATATAGTTATCTATTAGGTTTCATCGTTTTCATTATTGGAATTATTAGTTTAATAGATGTGATTTTAAAAATAGGAGCTATTGTCTTATTTATATCAGCTATGTTATATGTTTATAACACTAGCAAAGTTATTTTTCATAAACCTCAAAAAACAATTTAATATGGTAAAGAATATTATTACAAACGATATAGCCAAGTGTAATCAAGCTCTCATTGGGCTTTACAATGTGTATGATCCAGAAATTGGTTTAAACATTATTGACCTTGGCTTGGTGTATGAACTTAATTTTGACGATGACACCAAAACAGTAAATTGTGAGATGACGCTTACAACACAGTTCTGCCCAATGGGCGAAGCTATTACTGGAGACACAACACAATCATTAACAAACTCATTCCCAGAATGGACAATTAACGTAAACCTTACATTTGAACCACCTTGGGATTACACCAAAATATCGCCAGAAGGTAACGAATTTTTAGGAAGATAAAATATGATAAGTCATACATGTAAAATAGCCATAAAATCGGTAGTGTATCTTTCTTGCAAGAGTAGCCAAGGCGAAAAAGCAGGTATTAAAGAAATTGCCGAACATATTAATGCCAGTGAACACACCATTGGAAAAACCTTGCAATCGTTAGTGAAACAAAAAATCATTAATAGTTTAAAAGGACCAACGGGCGGTTTTTATTTAACAAATCAACAACAAAATTTGCCATTGTTTAACATTGTAGAAACCATTGAAGGAAAAGGCACTTTTAAAGAATGTGGACTAGGTTTGCATAAATGTTCGGAATCTCGCCCCTGCCCTATTCACAACGAATACAAGGTTGCAAGAGAACTGATAGAAAAAATATTTAAAGAAAAAAAAGTAAAAGACCTGTGTGATACCGTAAACAATGGTTTAGCTTTTTTAATAGATTAATAACACCAAATTATATAACAATGATTACTTTAGAAAAAAATACACATGGAGAACTCGATGTTAGAGTATTAGTTCCTATTCAACGTCACGAATTACTAATTCGCTTATTTAAAGAGTTACCAGCATCCGAACATTTTATTTTTATTAATGACCACGATCCTATTCCGCTTTACTACGAATTTCGTTCTATATACGGCGATGTAGTTGGCTGGGAATATCTGAATAAAGGTGGTAGAGAATGGAAAGTAAAAGTAACTCGTACCGAGGAATCGAAAGGACGTGAGTTTACAGACATTTCCACACTTTTAGATTTAAGAAAAATAGACAAAAAAGAATGGAAACAAGTTGTGTTTCATCGCTATGGCATGATGGAAGAAAATACCACCATGGAATTAATTGCTAAAGAAGACCCTAGCGAAATTCATGGCATTTTCGTTAATAAATTTGAAGGAAAACATGCTTGGATATATAAATCTAAATCACCAGATGAATACGTTATTCATATCACCAAAAAGGATAATAGCGGCTTAGGCGATGATGGCTATTCTGTTGTAAATACATTTGATATTCGTCCTTTTCCTCCTACCGAAAGACATGAGATGTTTTATAAAGCATTTGCAGATATTAAACCTGGCGAGGCCTTTGAGTTTATAAACGACCACGATCCAAAGCCTTTATACTATCAAATGGAAGCAGAAAGTAAAGAACCTTTTAAGTGGGAATATCTTGAAAAAGGACCCGATGATTGGAAAGTAAGAGTTATAAAAGTAAAAGAATAATTAACATTAAGTGTATGAAAGAAAAAAGCAACGAGGCTACGCCTCAACGACCACAAGGCGATCGCGTTCTTAATTCATCATTAGTTGAGATGGACTTAACTAAATTTATAGAACAAATAAAAAACGAGCCTAATTGGAAAAACAATACACATAATACCATCACCATTTTTAAGTCTGATGCGATGCGTGTTGTATTAATTGCCTTACATAAAAATGCTTTATTAAAACCTCATGCAACAAATGCCACCATTAGTGTGCAAGTTTTAGAAGGAAGTATTAAATTTATAACCGATGAAAAAACGGTTGTGTTACATAAATCGCAAATGATTGCGCTACAACCAAATATAACACATAGTATAGAAGCTCATGAAGAAAGCGTATTTTTATTAACGCTATCAACAACACATTAAGATACATGGATAAAAAAATAAAACTCATTTGGGAATACAGAGGTGATGATGGACATCAAACAGCGGTTCATTACGAGCACCATTTAGAAGAATATATAGAGGCGGCACAACTTAAAAACCACATTTTAGGGGTTGAGAAAATTAATGATTTATATTCTATTGCCTATATGGTAATAGAGCAAGACGAACTTAACAAAGTACGTGACGCTTTAAAACCAACCCGTGCCGAGTGGTACGAGGAAAAGCCGTAGAAAAATTAGTAGTAGAATTTCGGGAAGCTTACAATGTCATTAAGAAAAGGAATGCATATTATTTTATTACACAAGTTGTATAGTTGCCGAAATTGTCTGGCTGAGTTGATTTGTCGGTGCACAATTTAGCCTTGTCCTTTTTTTTAACAGTGAAGTTCGAGTGTCCACCCGATTCAGGGTTATAATGATTATACGCAGTGCATTCACAAGTGTATTTTTTACAACTTGTCACTGATGAAACAAGCAAAACTGAAATTACGATTGTCAAAATAGGAACTTGTCGTTTTGTAGTCATCTTGAAGTTTTAATGTTGTAGTCCGCAGAGCCGTTGTCAATGAAGTCAAACAATTTGTCTGCGGAAATAATGTTATATAAATTGTCTGTTGTCATTATAAAAATGTTTTTATCTACCGAAATGCTTGTCCGTCTTATGCGTGCTAACTCCAATATAAGATTACTAAAAGTAATCTTATTTAGTTAATTCTGCAAGATATGATTAGCTTTTTAAAGCTAATGCAACTACTTAATTTCATCTTTTAAATGAAGTTAATTCACAACTATTTTGTGGTAGATGAAATAGAGGTTACAAAACCCTACTTATTCGAAATAACTTTAGGCACTTTAAAGTAATCCGAATCTTTTTTAGGTGCATTTTTTAAGGCTTCTTTTTGTGTAATGGTTTGCACGGGTTCATCGGTACGCATCACATTTTTTTCATCGGTCATATATATCAATGGCTCTACACCATCGGTATCCATTTCGTTTAACTTATCTACAAACTGCAACATGCGGTTCATGTCATTTAAAATCTCGGCTTTACTTTCATCATTAAATTCTAAGCGTGCCAAGTGAGCCACTTCATCTACTGTTTTTATATCAATTTTTTGTGCCATTGTATTTAATTAAGGTGTCGTTTATTAAATGATACACTTTATCTCGTAAATCTACTAAATTTTCTTCGGTTAATCCAGTTGTTTCTATTGGCTCTAACACCACTGTTTTAGCAATTCCGGGTCGGCCATTACTTTTAAAAAAACCACCGTTTTGTAATAACTCCCAGTTATTAAGGTTTACAACGGGCACAATAGGCACTTGTTTTTCAATGGCTAATTTAAAAGGGCCATTTTTAAAGGGTTTTAAAACACCATTACTCGATATAGTACCCTCAGGATAAATAACCATGCTTCTGCCTTTGTCTATCTCCTCCCCTGCTCTCGTAAAAGCTCTATGCGAATCTTTAATGCTTTTTCTGTTCACGGCAATATCCATTCCCTTAAAAAATGTTTTAAATAATGGTGCTTTTAATAGCTCTGCTTTCCCCATGTAAAGGGCTAAATGATCAATATAAAAAGTGCTTAACACAATATCTAAATACGAAGTATGATTACCAACAAACACAGCTGGCCTAGGCATTTTTTTTGATTTAGATTCGTAAATTAAAGTGGGTATAACTCCAGAGAAATAAGCAATACAAAAAGACCAAACTCGTTTTATTTTAAAGGTAAGATTTAACCATTGCAACTTTATAGTAATAAAAAAGAATGGATACAAAATAATAAACGTAATGGCAAAGTTTATAAAAAACCAAGCTTTCCAAATGGGAGCAAATATGCGCTTCAACATTTTCAAGACTGCAAAGATACGAATGATTTTTTATTATTGTATTAGCACAATCACTCCTAAAACATTACATTTGATACCTAAAATCAAGCACTATTGAGTAAAACAGTACATATTATTGCTAATAATGTCGGAAAAAAATTTGGCAAAGAATGGATTTTTAGGCATGTTGATTTGAGCATACAACAAGGCGATAAGCTGGCTATTTTAGGTTTAAATGGTTCTGGAAAATCTACGCTTTTACAAGCATTAACTGGCTACTTAGCCATTAACGAAGGTAGTATAGATTATCAAGTGAATAACCAAACTATTGAGGCAGATAAACCTTATCAATATATCAGTTTGGCATCGCCTTATTTAGAATTGGTTGAAGATTTTACATTAAAAGAACAACTCATACATGCCGAAAAATTTAAAGCCTTTTTACCCTCTCTAACTATTCAATCTATCATTGAGTTATCGGGTTTAAAGGCACATCAGCATAAATACATTAAACAGTTTTCGAGTGGTATGAGGCAACGTTTAAAATTAGTATTAGCCATATTAGCCGATGCACCCGTATTGTTTCTAGATGAGCCAACTACTAATTTAGATGCTAAAGTGATTGAATGGTACAAAGAGATGATACAACAATACGCTTTTCATAAAACCATTATTGTTTGCTCTAATTCAATAAAAGACGAGTATCACTTTTGCGATAAAGTAATACACATTGAGTCGTATAAAGTAAAAACTTAGTGATGATTAAAACTTAATCGTTGCCCTTTTACTTCTTCGTTAAACTTACCGTTATCATACACCACATGACCATTTACAATGGTTTTATGAATAGATGAAGCAAAGGTATTACCTTCAAATGGGCTCCATTGGCATTTATATAAAAGTTGGTCTTTAGTAACGGTAGTAGGTTTATTCAAATCTACTAAAACCAAATCGGCAAAATAACCTTCGCGTATGTAACCACGTTTCTCAATTTTAAAAATATCAGCCACATTGTGCGACATTAATCTTACTATTTTTTCTAAAGAAATTTTACCTTGTTTGTAAAACTCTAACATCGCTAAAACCGAGTGTTGTACCAATGGCCCACCACTGGGTGCTTTTAAATACGATTGTGTTTTCTCATCAATTGTATGTGGCGCATGGTCGGTTGCTATCACATCTATTCTACCATCTAACACCGCTTCAAAAACATGTGCTCTATCATATTCTGTTTTCACAGCTGGATTCCATTTTATCCAATTTCCTTTTGTTTTATAATCATCATCATTAAACCATAAATGATGAATACAAGCCTCGGCTGTTATGCGTTTTTGAGTTAATGGAATGGTATTCGTAAATAACTCTAACTCTTTAGCCGTAGATATATGCAAAATATGTAATCGGGTATTGTATTGCTTAGCCAACTGCACGGCAAATGATGAAGATTTATAACAAGCCTCAGCACTACGAATAATAGGATGAAAATAGGCTGGAATATCTTCGCCATAAGTTTCTACAATTCGTTTTTGGTTATCTTTAACCAAAGGATCGAACTCACAATGAGTAGCAATAAGCGCATTTGATTTTGAAAAAAATCCCTCTAAAGTTTTTTCGTTATCTACCAACATATCGCCCGTGCTTGAACCCATAAAAAGTTTTAATCCACACACCTGATTATAATCTACTTTTAAAGTTTCCTCTAAATTGGTATTTGTGCCTCCCATGTAAAACGAGTAGTTGGCTAACGAACAAGCTTTTGCACGGTCATATTTTTTTTCTAATTCAGCTAAAGTAACCGTTTGCGGATTAGTGTTTGGCATTTCCATAAACGAGGTTACACCACCTGCTACCGCTGCTTTTGCTTCGGTATAAATTTCGCCTTTATGAGTTAAACCTGGCTCTCTAAAATGCACTTGATCATCTATGGCACCTGGCAATAACACTAAGCCTTCGGCATCAATAATGCTTGCCGATTTATCGCTGATGTCTTTATCTATTTGGCTAATGAATGAGCCTTCTATTAATACATCCGATACATAAATTTCATCTTCATTTACAAGCGTGGCATTTTTTATAATGAGTTTTTTCATATTATCTTTTTAAAGAGTCTAAGGGTGTTATTTCTACTTTTGTTAATCCTGCTTTTATAAAATTTAATTGTTGAGCAGCCTTGTACGATAAATCAATACTACGTTTTGATTTTTTAGGTAATCTATCATTAATGCGTACAATAACCGTTGAATCATTTTTTAAATTTCTAACAAGCACATAGGTTCCAAAGGTAAGTGTTTTATGCGCTGCTGTTAAACTATCTTGATTAAATTTTTGCCCCGATGCGGTTCTTCGTCCATTAAATTTTTTAGCATAAAAACTAGCAATACCCGTGGTAGTGGTGGCAACAGAAAGGCTATCTTGCGCAACTGCCATCTTAAAGCACACATTTAATATCAGCATAAAAAGAAAAAAGCGCATACTCAAAGTTAATCTATTTTAATTAAACATAGATGAAATGATGATTTACGTTAAATATGTTTTGTGATTTTTTATAAAGACAATGAAAAAATCATTACAGAACTTTGCCTATGAAGCTATTAAACCCAGATTATGCATTAGCAATTTTATTACGAACTAAAATCCCTGCAAAATATGAAGCTTCGCAACTTTTTCTCTTTCACCGTAGCAGTGGCTACGCTTCATTCGTAAAAGTTCATATTTTATTGGGCTTTTAACTCTCA
>CAUJCR010000022.1 GCA_963169355.1 Bacteroidota bacterium
GTAAAACCAAATTGCTCTGCTTCTTGAACAATTTTTACTTTCTCTTCTAATGTTAGCCTTTTTGAACTCATAGTTATATTGTTTAAAGTTAATTATTTTAACTTTGTCAATACGTGTATGGTTGATTAGGGGGCTAGAACATTATTGTCAATATGATAATTACTTTTTTCAATTACTTGTCCGTCTTAAAATGCCGCATAACACCAGCCCATGAAAAAACTCAATGTAATTAACACACGCTGTTTGTTATTTATGAAATAAATATACGAATAAAAAATGAATAAAAATATTAGGGTTAATCCCTATATGTTGGCGGATGGGCTACTGTCTGTCACTCTACAGAAATGTTGTCCTTGATATTCTCGGTCAACCGTTTTAGTGGCTCTTTTTTGAAGGAAGCAAACTTCTTGATTATGATAGTAGGACTAACTGTAAATACTTCGTTTGTACGAACTTCACTCTCGTATTTAAGTTCTCTGTCAATGTCTGTTGAAGCGATGGGAAATGAAAATTTATCTCCTCTTATCACTGATGTAATCTTCGCTACAATGTAATTCTGTTTGTTAACAGAGTCTTTCGAGATAATAACTGCCGGTCGTTGCTTAGTGTTTGATAAGTCGGTATATGGATATGGTAGTAGAATGATGTCGCCTTGGTTATATTTCATATCTCTTAGTAATTATTCCAATGTTCATCTTCGTTGCTATCCCAGTCAGTTGCTAAAACTGACTTAGAGAGTTCATAAGAGCTATGAATGTCTGCTATGTCTTGAAGATTAGAGTATAGAAAGTCAACCGTGTCAAAAAAGTCCAATGCTGCATTTTTGAACTCTTTAAACTCTCTATCGTCAATAGGTTCGATTACAGTTCTGAGTTTTGCCAAAACTGGTATTAATGAACTAATTGAATTTGCCTCCTTAGCCGCTTGACTTGGTGTCAGGTCCTTGAGGTAATACAACGAACCCCTTAACTTAACAGTAGATTCTTTGATTTTAGGTATAGCGAATTTCTCGTATTTCTCCCAAATAGTTTCAGCAATATTGAAACTTGAAAGAACTCCAAGAGATTCCAAAATACTTGTTGAATATGTCAGGTTGTAAACCATGTTGCAAAGATATAATTTTTCGGGTTGGAAATCAATTTGTTGAGTGGAAAATATCCTCCTTTAACTGTCGAAATTATTGTTGTGCAGCGTTTTAAAAGCCTTTCCGCCAACGTCAGCCTGTGAAAAAACTCGCTATCATTAACACGAGTTATTTATGAAATAAATATACGAATAAAAAATGAATAAAAATATTTGGGGTTAATAACCTAAAATTTTTGCGGCTGTTCGGTTGGAGGGGGAATTTGGTTGTTACTTAGATGTTATTATTTTGCTTTTAGAGCATTGATGTTAAAACCTAAACCAGCCGAAAGGCGCATTTCTGAGATGTTTTTATCAAATTTGCTCATTTCATTCAAGTGTAAGTTTTACTCTTGTTGCTAATACGAGAAAAAATACAAAAAAATTACTCTCGTTGTGTTAATAAAGGTGAAATTTACGTTTGTTCGTTTTTTTATTTTAACTGTGAAGCGCGGTTGTATATCGTTAGCTTGTTGTTATAAGTAATTTTTTAATATATCAATATAAGCTTTTATTTTTTCTAGGTCAGTAGGTTCAAAATTTTCAAAATCGCCTTGATGTTTAAACCAAGTCAATTGGCGTTTGGCAAAATGCCTAGTGTTTTGTTTAATTAATTCAACGGCTCTTTCTAATGTTAGTTTTCCATCTAAATAATCAAATAACTCTTTGTAGCCTACTGTATTTAAAGCATTAAGATGTTTGTAAGGATATAGATTTTTTACTTCGTCTAATAATCCTTGTTGCATCATCACATCTACTCGATGATTAATGCGATCATATAAAATTTCTCGTTGCGAGTTAATTAATAACTGAATGCTTTCAAAGTTTCTTATTTTCTTCTCTTTGTTTCTAAATGTTGAAAATGGTTTTCCAGTGTGTGTACACACTTCTAATGCTCTTATTAACCGTTGTGGATTTTGTAAATCCACTTGATGATAATATGCTTCGTCTTTTAATTTTAATTGCTCTTGTAAATAATGAATCCCTTTTTCTTTATAAGCCTCATTAATTTCTGCTCTAATGTGTGGCGGAATTTCTTCAAATTCATCCACGCCATTTAGTATCGCATTAATGTATAAGCCAGAACCACCCACCAAAATAACAATGTTGTGTTCTTTAAACAAAGTGTCTAATAGGTTAATAGCTTCCTTTTCATACTGCCCAACATTATATGTTTCATGTATGCTTTTATTATTTATGAAATAATGTGGCACATTGCTCATTTCCAACTCAGTTGGTTTTGCTGTGCCAATACTCATTTCTTTAAAAAATTGTCGTGAGTCGGCAGACACAATGGGGCATTGATAAAATTTAGCTAATTCAATTGATAAAGCTGTTTTTCCAACAGCAGTAGGGCCTGCAATAACTATTAAAATGGGTTTCAAACTAAAAAATAAATTCTGCTATTTTTTCTGGATTAGTTATTTTTTTACTTTCCGAATCTTCATCACGTTTCACTCTTATGATGTGTGTTTGATTTGGAAAAGCATTGTATAATAATGTATTAGTAACACGTACCTGTTTTGGTGCAGATAAATTCTTTAGTTCAAAATAAGCCCAAATAGATTCTTCTTCTTTTTCATATCCTAAGTATGTAGCATGTATCTTTTTTTGGTTGTATATAATGCCTAGGTTCTCATTGATGTAATGTAAGAGTAGGGAGTCGGCTTTAGCTTTGTCTTTTGGATTTAATAAATCAATTTTTTGTTGAGTGTATTTGCCCATCGCTTCTTCTAAGTCGTGCGAAAATAACCGAACACTTATTTGTAATTCTTTGTTTACTGTTTTGTAGTTTAGTTCGGTTAATCCAATATAATAAGGGTGTTTAACTGTTGAAAAGGATAAACAAAGAATGAGTACTAAACCATAAAAACTATATTTTATTAGAAATTTTCGCATTTATAAAATTCTTTTTTTACCTTACCTACTTTAAATAAAAACAAATGTACTATTTATGAGTGAATTTTACTTATGGTTTAACACTGGTACCGAACATATTTTAGATTGGAATGGCTATGACCATATCTTATATGTAATTTCATTATGTGTTTTGTTTTCTATTTCAGATTGGAAAAGACTTTTAGTATTGGTTACAGCATTTACAATTGGTCATTCATTAACCTTAGCAGCTAGTGTTCTAAATATTTTTCAGGTTAAGCAATCCTATATTGAGGTTTTAATTCCGCTAACTATCCTAATTACCTGCGTCATTAATTTGATGTATAGGAATAAATTAACACAGCAAAGAAATATCAATTTTAAACTCAATTACCTTATGGCTTTATTCTTTGGTTTTATTCACGGGCTTGGTTTTTCCTATCTTCTTCGATCGATGCTTGGTAAAGAAGAAAATTTAATTTTTCCCTTGCTATCATTTAATTTAGGATTAGAATTCGGGCAACTGTTTATCGTTGTTTTTATGCTAATAATATCTATATTTATTGGTAAATTTACGCGCGTTAAAAAACAAGACGTTGTGTTTTTTGTATCATCGGCAGTTTTTGGAATTGCCTTTGTATTATTTATGCAACGACTAAATGAATTATAAAATGAAAGTACATATTAAAGTTATAGTGTCAGCTTTATTGTTTAGCTCTATTTCCATAGCTCAAAACATTAAAAATAATCCAACATCTAATCATGGAAATAAATTTGAACAATTGGGCTCAATTTTGCCAACACCTAATGAACAACGTACTGCCTCTGGAGCTCCAGGTAATAAATACTGGCAACAAAAAGCCGATTATCAAATAGAGGCTACATTAGATGAAAAAAAATTAATGTTAATGGGTAAAGAAACAATTACCTATCATAATAACTCGCCTGATAAGTTAGATTATTTATGGTTACAGCTTGATGAAAATCAACATGCTCCAAACTCAGATGCCAATTTTTTTGATAGCAACACAATGGGTTCACCAACCAATGAAGGTGCTATCAATGCAATGGATGCAAATGAAAGATACAAAGAATTAGGCGATCAAATTTTATCAGTTACCGATGAATTTGGGAAAGCATTAAAATTTACCATTAACCAAACTATGATGAGAGTGGATTTGCCTTCGTCTCTAAAACCACAATCAAAAGTGAAGTTTATTGTAAAATGGCAATATAAATTATGTAATAGGATGACTGTAGGTGGGCGCGGCGGATATGAATACTTTAAAGAAGACGGCAATTACTTATTTACGATGACACAATGGTATCCACGTATGTGTGTGTATAGTGATTTTCAAGGTTGGCAGAACAAACAGTTTACGGGGCGTGGCGAGTTTGCACTGGCCTTTGGTGATTATAATGTAAAAGTAACAGTACCTGCTGACCATATTGTGTGTGCCACTGGTGAGTGTCAAAACTATGCGCAGGTATTAACACCTACTCAATTAGAAAGATACAATAAAGCAAGTACTCAATTCGATAAATTATCAGAAGTTGTAACACTTGATGAGTGTACAAATGCCGAAAAAACGAAAGCAACCACTACCAAAACTTGGATATTTAAAGCAGATAGTGTAAGAGATTTTGCTTGGGGTTCTTCCAGAAAATTTATGTGGGATGTAATGCCTATTAAAGTAGAAGGAAAAAAAGTATTGTGTATGAGTTTTTATGGTAAAGAAGCGGCGGGTTTATATCGAAAATATTCAACTAAAACGGTAGCTCACACCATTAAGACTTATTCTAAATTTACTATTCCCTATCCGTATCCTGTGGCACAAAGTGTAGAGGCCTCTAATGGTATGGAATATCCTATGATTTGTTTTAATTTCGGAAGAACTGAAAAAGATGGCACCTATACCGAAGGTACTAAATATGGTATGCTTGGTGTTATTATACATGAGGTAGGTCATAATTTTTTTCCGATGATTATTAATAGCGACGAACGTCAGTGGAGTTGGTTAGATGAAGGATTAAACACCTTTGTTCAGTTTTTAACCGAACAAGAATTTGATAATAATTATCCATCGGGTAGAGGACCTGCATACAAGTTAGTTGATTATATGAGGTTATCTAAAAATGAATTAGAACCCATAATGACTAATAGTGAGAATATCATCAGTTTTGGAGCTAATGCTTATGGCAAACCTTGTACTGCTTTAAATATTTTACGTGAAACTGTTATGGGGCGCGAATTATTTGATTTTGCCTTTAAGCAATATTGTACCCGTTGGGCATTTAAACATCCAACACCTGCCGATTTTTTTAGAACCATGGAAGATGCAAGTGCCGTTGATTTAGATTGGTTTTGGAGAGCATGGTTTTATGATATTGAACCTGTAGATATTTCTATTGATACGGTAAAGGCTTTTACATTTCAGCATAATAAAAAAGTGCCTGTAAAAATGGATACAATTAAAACATATCCAAAACCAAAGCCTTATGAACATATTTCGCAGATTAGAAATAGACAAGAAGGAATGAAATTTTTAGTAGATGTAGATACTACCATGCGCGATTTTTATTACCATTATAAACCCGAAACTAAAACAGAAGTGAAAGTAATTGATAGATATGAGAACGATGAACCCATTACAGATTCATCTTATCAGAAAATAAAAGGAAAATATGGTTATGAGCTACATTTTAGCAATAAAGGCGGTTGTGTGATGCCACTTATTATACAATGGAATTTTAAAGATGGTAGCTCCGAAATTGACAGAGTGCATGCCTATATATGGAGAAAGAATGAAAATAATTGTATTAAAACTTATTTAAAAGATAAAGAAGTTGCCTCTATAGTATTAGACCCTTACAAAGAAACTTGTGATATTGATGAGAAAAATAATACTTGGAATGTAAAGACTGCTCCTAGCCGTTTTGATGTGTTTAAAGAAAAATCAGCGGCAACTAGAGGACAAAGCACAGGAGGTAATCCTATGCAAAAAGCTAAAAAAGGGAAGTAAAAGAAATAATGAAATTACACCTTAAGATAACAGTTTTATTTTGTGGCTTCATTCTTCATGTGTTTTCTCAATCCACTTCTTTCACCAAAGAAGATACCTTACTAGGTAGCAATCATGCTTATCGTGTGTGGGTAGATATGCTTAATTATGATATTACTGTAAAACCTGATGTAACAAATAAAATAATTACGGGTTGTAATACCATGCAGTATCGGGTACTTTCCGATTCCCTGCCTTTTATCTTACAATTAGATTTGCAAGAACCCATGCAAATAGACAGCATTATTTCTTTTCTTTCTAAAGATAAATATGTAGTTCCATTTACAAAAGAACACAACCGTTATTTATTATCATTGCCAAATTCAAAAAAAGGCGAAACCTTTAGTTTATCGGCTTATTTTTCGGGTAAGCCCCATCAAGCAAAGCATCCACCATGGGACGGTGGTTGGGTGTGGACAAAAGATAGTCTTGGTCGTCCTTGGGTTAGTGTGGCATGTCAGGGAATTGGTGCTAGTGTGTGGTTCCCATGCAAAGATATTCAGTGTGATGAGGCAACCGCATCACTTCATATCTTATTGCCAGATTCGTTAGTAGGTATTGGAAATGGTAAGTTACAAAAACAATCAAGTAATGGATTAACGAGTTATAAGTGGACGGTAACAAACCCCATTAATAATTATAACATAGTGCCTTATATTGGAAATTATGTATTAATTCATGATAGTGTACAAGGAGAGAATGGAAAGCTAATTACAGATTACTGGGTGTTAGATTATCATAAAAACAAAGTAGAATCGCATTTAAAGCCTAATGTTACAAAGATGTTGAAGTGCTTTGAATATTGGTTTGGCCCTTATCCGTTTTATAACGATTCGTATAAAATTGTTGAAGCACCTTATTTAGGTATGGAACATCAAAGCAATGTGGCTTATGGTAATTATTTTTTAAATGGCTATGCCGGAAGAGATTTATCTAACACGGGCTGGGGGATGAAATGGGATTTTATAGTGGTGCACGAAAGTGGACATGAGTGGTTTGGTAATAATGTAACAGCACGCGATGTGGCAGATAATTGGATACATGAAAGTTTTACCTCCTACTCGGAAGTGTTGTTTACCGAATGTGAATTTGGGAAAGAAGCAGGTAGTGATTACTGTATAGGTGTTAGAAAATCTATCTTAAATGATATACCCATCATTGGAAATTATGGTGTAAAAAATGAAGGAAGCGGCGATATGTATTATAAAGGCAGTCAGATTGTAAATATGATTCGCCATATAATAAATGATGATGATAAATTTAGAAGCTTGTTAAAAGCCATTAACAAAACCTACTATCACCAAACTGTTTCGAGTGCAGAACTAGAAGAGTTTATTTCAAAATATATCAACATCAATTTACAATCCTTTTTTACTCAATATTTACGCACTACACAAATCCCTCAGTTGGAATATAAAATAACAAAAAACAAATTAGAATATCGTTTCTCCAATTGCGTCAATGATTTTACAATGCCTCTTAAAATTACGGCAGATAAAGAAAGAATTATTACGCCAACCACCCAATGGCAAACACTTTTGTTAAGTACGCCTATAAAACAACTACAAGTTGATAGAAATATGTATATTGATATTAAGGGTTAATTATTTTATCAATATTTAATTTATTAGAGGAGAAGAACATCATTTTTTCAGCACATTACCAAAAAGGTCATATTCTTGTTTGCGCCAAAAGTTAGGATTGAATTTTAGAGAACTGTCCACCAAATTGTTTAAATAATTAAGTCGTTTTTTACAATATTCAAATTCACCACGAGTAATTTGTTTACCTCCTTCTGTTACATATTCTAAATACCTGTAGTAAGCTGAGAGAATTTTATGCCCTTTGAACTTTGCATTAATAGCGTATTCTTCAAATAAAAGTAATCTTTTTAAGTCAAATGTTAACGGTACAAGTTTCAAACCTTTTATTTCATTGGGCTTATTTCGATTTATTTCTTTGATTATCCCGTCTTTGTCAAGCGCAATTTCAGATGCTGACGAAATTTTTTTCTTCTTCTTGATACCTTCAAGCGACCATTCTCTGTCAATGATTGATAGACCGTGCTCTTTCCAAAGACCAGCGTTGTCCAAAATTAAACCCTCAGCTTTTCCAGGAGCGGGTCGCATTACACGACCGACCATTTGTAGATATAATGAAAGTGATTTTGTGGGACGTGCAAGAATTACAGCTTCGCATTCAGGAAAGTCAAAGCCCTCAGTAATAATCTCAACGTTGCTTACTACCTGAATTATTTTATTTTTAAAGTTTCTTAAAATTCTTTCTCGTTCCTCCTTGGGAGTTTTTGCGTCAATGTGTTCCGCACTTATTTTTTCACTCTTAAATTTTTGGATAATTTCCTTGCTATGCTCAATATTTACAGCAAAAACAATAGCGGATTTACCGAAACATTTTTCTTTATAACTTTCAACTACGTCTTTCATAATAGAATTATCAGACATAACATTTGAAAGCATTTCATTTGAATATTCACCTTTACTTGTTTTTACTTGTGATAAATCAGGTGTTGAACAAGCAAAGTGCGTTACAGGAGCGAGAAAACCATTATTAATAAATTCACTTACTGACATTGAAACAATTAATTCATCAAATAAGTCGTCAAAACCTTCACCACTTAATCTGCAAGGAGTAGCCGTCACTCCTAAGAATTTTGCGTCAGGATAAATATCCCAAAGCAATTTATAGGAACTTGCCTTAGCATGATGGCATTCGTCAATAATAATTAGGTTGGCTTCTGGATATTCTCTGCGAGATAAAGTTTGAATACTTGCAACTTGAACAATCTTAGAATAATCGAGGGGGATACCAGCGATTATTTGCCCAACATTAATTCCTTTAGTTATTAATTTATTTGTGATTTGTTCTACAAGTTCAATTCTATGAACGACTATTAAAACTTTTCGTTTTTTTTCAAATCCAGCTTTTACAATTTCGTTGAATAATACTGTTTTGCCAGTACCAGTAGGCATTTGAAACAGAATACTGCGCTTGCCTTCGCGCCATTTATTAAAAATGTTTTTAATTCCTGTTATTTGATAAGGTCTTAATATTTCAGGAACGATTTTTTCGGACTCTTTTATTGTCGGCTGTTCTATTAACTCTGTCTTTTTTATTCTTTCAGGAACATCTGTATTAGCTTCTTTTTTTATCGTAATCATAGGGGGCGACACATAGGTTTTTTCTGCTTTAAGTAAAGCGTCCACCATATGTATGTTTGGTCGGATTGTGTCCCATTTGTATAATGGTTCGGGACCGTCCGAGTTTATAGTAATAATTTTCTTTTGCTGAATTACTGCCATTAATATATTGTCAATGTTATATTTATCAAGTTCTGTCTGTGTTGATAAAGGGATAAACTGGTCTGCGGGAATTAACCTATGTAAGTGCAAAAGAAAGTCGAGATACTTTTGTTTCTTTTGTCTGTCGTTATATTTTTCTGTTTGTGAGGTCAAGTTTTTCGTCTAACTTTAAGTATTGGGCACTAACGGCTGCCTGTAAAAAAACTCAATGTAATTAACACAAGCTGTTTGTTATTTATGAAATAAATATACGAATAAAATATGAATTATAGATTAGTTAATTTATTCGATACAGAATCATAATAAACTGAAACCAAAATCAAAAAAGTGTAAACTCAATAAACTATGAATTTAACTTTAACATATCGGCTACTCGTTTATCAATAATAAAGGTAAAATCGTTCTCGGAGAGGTTATTTAAAGCAAGCCAACGCAGTGCTTGTGCACCTTCTTTTTTCTTATCAAAGTCGTAAGGTTTAATTTTTACCAGTGGTGCTAAGATTTTTAAATCCTCAATATGTTTGGGTTTCACTAAATAGTAAATACTTATAACTTGGTTGTTTTGGCTAAATGCAGAGTTTACAAAAATGTCGGTTGTGTAAAAATGAGATACTACGTCAATAGTTAAGTTGAGTTCTTCTTTAAATTCGCGTATAACACACTCAATAGTTCCTTCGCCGTACTCTAAGCCACCGCCAGGTAGTTTGGTAATGTTCATGCCTTTTATGTATTCATCTGAAACCAATAATTGATTTTGATGAATTAAAATACCATAAACTCTTACGTTAAAATTTTTCATAGCACAAAGTTAAGGTATATATGTTCTGAAAAATTAATTAGTTTAAATTACTTTTTAGCAAAGTCATTAAGTTTTACCATTATCCCAATGGTGTGAGAATTTCCACGTAAGGCGTATTTAGAGTAAGCGTAATCAAAATGAAATTTATACACCTTTAAACCAAAGCCAAGTGATAAGCCGTTTACTTTCTTTACATCAGGTAGCGCTAATTCCTTACCTCTACAATAATTATAAGCAACTCTAATGGTAAAGTTTTTCCCAAATAAAATTTCGGTACCTAAAATTAAATGTCGTCCAAATTTATCTAAACCTGCTTTTATTTTTTCGTTACGTAATTGTTTTTTGGTTTTTACGATTTCTTTGTTGGTAAAAGGGTCAATATTGGATGCTTGATTTTGAGGGTCGTTGTAGGTTAAATCCCATTTTAGTAACTGATCATAAACTACTATAATTCTAAAAGGTGCTTTGGCAACTTTTTTACTTAGTCCAAGTTGTACATTTTGGGGTAGGGTTTCTCTTGGTCCATTTTCTGAAAATGTTTTCCATTGTTTGCCATAATTTTTAGCAACTAATGAAATAGCAAGTTGGTTTTTATTGTGGTAAGTTAAACCTACATCTATGGCGTTGGCTAATGAATAGTAGGTGTCGTAATGAGAGTAGATGGTTTTTAAACCAACCCCAAGAGATAAGGTACTGTCTTTATTGATTGTTTTAGCAAAGGCAAAATTTAAATTGTAATCAGCTGCCGAAAAATTTTTGGTTTTCTCGTCATATTCATCTCTTCCTTCAAATTTTCCGTAATTAAAATATTGCAATCCTGCACTAAAAACGCCATAGTGCTTAAATTGGCGAGCATACATGACGTTGCCATAACTTACATCGGCTACAAAGTTTACATAATTAAGCGATAGTTGATTTGAACACCCTGGATTTAATAAAGCAGGATTACTATAACTAAGGTTAATGTCTTTATCCCAAATGGCATTAGTTGCGCCACCTAAGGCATTAGAACGGGCTGGTACGGGTAAGTCTAAAAAACTAAATGTTTTTGTACCACCTATTTGTGCCTGTGAAGCCAAGGCGCAGGAAACTAAAAGATATAAAAAACCTTTTTTCAATATTCAAATAACGCAATATTACTTATTATTATTGTGTTTTGCGTTATCTTAGCTAAAAATTAAGTGGTGACCGTTCTATTTTATCTCTGAAGTGGGATTAGCCAAGTTTTTTACACCTGTGATATCTAATTTAATAGAACCAACTAATAATTTGGCTTGAGCGCGCAATGGCACACGGTTTTTATCGTCTGTAATCCACACATTTAAGTCGTCTTCACTTTTAAAAATGCGTCCTTTTTGCACAATGGGTCTAAATTTAAGACAGTTAAAAGTACCAATATCGCACTTAATTTTTTCTCTACCCACAAAACGAATTTTTAAAGGCCAAATTTCTTTATCTACAATGCTATTAATGGTAAATACATCTCCATCTTTAGCGCTGCTTAAATCTAAAGTACGTGCCGAATAAAATGCCGAAATCATATCTTGTGTACCAGCAGGAATATCTACTTTTTCACCATTTCCAACATCTACCTTATTGGTGTAGTGGTTAAATTTATAATCTTGATTAATAGTTACACCACCTTCGTACACACGTCTTACAAACATCCAAGGTAACATGGCATCTTTATCCATAAAAGTTTCGTAGCGGTCGCGCACTTTAAAAAACCAATCGAATGTGCCTTTTGAGTAACCATTTCCTACAATATGATATACTTTTCTTCCAGCTACTTCCATTACATCGGGTTTTACTTCCATAATAATTTCGCCAGCATCCATTACGCCATAATGCAAACGATAAGATAAAATCTCACCTTCTTTAAACGCTTCATTTTCGGCTTTAGGTAGTTCTTTGCTTACTACAGGTTGTGGCATTGTTTCTTCTAATGTTTGATATGATGAAACAAAATAACCTGCAGAACATAGACTTATTACCGCTGTAAAACTTACTATAATTATGCTAATGCGTTTCATATTACTAATGTTTATTACACTCAATAATTCAAAAGCTGTGCCAATGTAAATGTAATTGTTTTTTGCTTGTTAAAATTTGTAAAAGTGCATTTACATTAAAAATAGCCATTATTTTTGTAGATATAACGTTATGACTAATAAACGATACAAAAACCTTGCTTTTTCCCTGTGTTTATCAATCATTATTTCGGCTTGTTCGTATCAGCAGTTGAGTGCGGAGTTTCCGAATGAGAATGAGGTAAAGGTAAATGAGAAATTTAGAATTACATTACCCGAAGATCATAGCACTGGCTATGTGTGGCAAATCAAACCCATTCATCAAAATGAAGTATTACATTATAAAGGTTCGGTTTTTAGAGGTAGTGTAAAAGGTGTTGATTTTAATTTTGAAGCTTTACATGTAGGAAAAGATACGTTGCAATTTTCGCTTATAAAATATAAAGATACGATAGATACCAAGAAGTTTGTTATTGAGGTAAAACCTTAATTAACTATTTTTTTTCTTTTTTAGTTTATCTAAATAACGATTAAATAATTGATTGAGTGTATCAAACTCTTCTCTGTAAAAAATACCTACGCCTTGTGTAAAGGGACCACCAGTTGTGGCAGATTGGGTATTATCATTACTACGATTAAAGGCTTTAACTCGGTATTTCCCCGATTCAGAAAGCTTATATTCGATGGATACATCACCAATTAAATTACTAGAGTTGTTGTTACGCTGAATAGTTGAATTATTGGTGGCATTACTATTATTAGCAACTCCAAAATTTCCATCAATAATTAATCGGTTATTAAATAATTGCTTAGATAAGGCTAGGTCTAACTCATCACTACTGAGTGCGCCTCCAGGGCGATAATTAACTCCAATATCCATATCTTTAGTAATACCATTAAGCCAGCTACTTACTTTATTGCTTAACATTTCTGAGCCAGTTGCAGCAGCCGCATTTCCAGCGCTAATGCCGCCACCGCCAGAATAAGCTAAAGGCGTAACAAAACTTCTTAATAGCAACATTGAAAATACCTGACGTTTTAATTCATTTTCGTCAGACATGATACTTTTAATTGCCGAACGTGTATTTTCATCAATGGTAGGAAGCTCGATACCAAAGTTAATGTCAGGCGAAGTTAATTTGCCTTTCATTAATAATTTACAATCTACAGGTACTCGTTTGTTGTAGTTATTTAACGAGTCATTAGGAAATAATGGTTTAGTAGAAGCACGTTGTTTGTAGTTGGCGGTAATATCAATATTGGCTTTATATACGTTTCCGTTCCAGTGAATAGAACTGCCTTTCTCAATTTCAAAACGTTTAGTAACAAAATCTTCGAGGGTAAATAAATAATCGCCTGTATTAAGCACATAATCTCCAAACATATCAAATTTGCCTTTGGTATCAATTTTCATATTTAAGTTTCCATCGCCACGTGCTTTAATAATATCACCCGATTTTTCATCAAAAATGAGTTGTATCTCGGCGTCTTTTGTGGCTTCAAGATTAAAGTCGAGCGATAAGTTTGAACTAACTGGAGTAACCATTTTTTTGATAGTGTCTTTAGTTACAAATTTTATAAAATCGTTATCGTTTATTTCAGATGGTCCATCGAGTGGAATATAAATATAAGTACCGCCATAGGTTTTTAAATTTAACTCCATTTTTATATCCTCTAAATAACCATAAATACCAATGTTTCCTCCAGCATAAGCCGTACCGTAAAAAGTTGGATTGAGTGCCTCGTTGGTATTTAGCATCATTAACTTATCTGTATTAATGTCAAAGTCAATACGCATATCTTTAAAGTTTTTATGAAAGATGTTTCCATACACATAACCTACATTTCCAGTAGATACACTGCCTTTATTGGGTGCATCACGTAATTCAACATTATCAAACCGAATTTGATTTGGTAAAATTTCTACTTCTCCATTTATAGCATAACTCACATTTGTATAATCTACAACAGTGATGCATTTAAAAAATTTAAACTTAGCATTTACTTGAGGATCTTTAATATTCCCTTTTACTGTGCCTTTACCCACTAGAAAGCCCATTTTAAATGTAAGAATATCTTTTACAAAAGGCTGTAATAGTGCTAAATCAAAAGGTTCGGCTTTAAATTGTACATCTATGTTGTTTGTGTCTTTCTTAGGATAATATGCGCCATTAAACTCTATGTTTTTTAAATTATTTCCTTCTGCGTCTTTCATAAAGGCAGAAAAACCAGATAGTGTAACAATATCGTCTTCCTTATTATATTCATTAATAATTTCACCATAGCCAATCAGGCGATTATTAAATTTAAAATCTCTAAAATTAATTTTACTAGATAATATGGTGTTGCCAAATATGCCATATATGTTGCAATCACCAGTTAGTGAACCGCTTATTGTTGTTTTGGATTCTTTTATAAATGGATTAAACTGCCCTAACTGAAAATTTTGAATAGAGATGTCGAAACGTTCATCTACACTCTTAGATAATTTGCCATCTAATGTGATTAACTGATTTTGATTATATAAAGTTAATGATGCAATGGATACTTGATATGCCGTATCAATAACAATTGGAACAGATTTTACCATTTGCCACAAACTATCTTCAACCATCAGTTTTAATTCGTCAAACAAAATAGTGGCACGGCTATTATCAAAGTTAGCCCTGCCTTTTATATTACCTGCGTTATTTGGTTTTAAAAAATTATCCCAAGTTAAATTAAAGTTGGAATTTGTATTATCAGAAGTTAAAACAAGGTTGGGGTTTCTAAATGCAAAGCTATCGGTGGTGTGAATGGCATTGGCTTTATAATTTAATGAAATTCCTTTAGGCATTGAGTTCATTTGCAGAACATTGTTTTTAAATTTCAAATCTGCGAAATCAATTAATGAACTATTTACTTTGGCATATAAGAAATTAATAGACGCATCAAATGAAGCGTTAAGCTCGGAGTTTTTACTAATAAATAAATTTTTAATAAAAAGTTCATTTACAATACTAAAATCTTTTACCTGTACTTTCAAATCAGCTTTGTCGCTATAAATATAATTTTCTTTCTTTTTAAAAAAGGTTGGAAAGTATTCATTGAGGTATTGGTTAAATGCAATAGGTAAGGTGCTTAGTTTAAACTTCCCAACCAATTCGGCATCGGCTACATCTGAAACAAATTTTATATTTTTTTTATCGGTAAATTGATTTAACTCTAAATCAAAATGTTTTAAGTGATGTTTCTTTTGAGCGGTGAGTAGGCTAGTATTATCTAAATGAATAATTCCAGTTAAATTATCAATATTGCTTCCATCTAAATTTATATATATTCTTGAAGAAACAATTCCTTTGAGTTGTGGTGTGGCAAAATTTGTTTTATCTAAATCTAGGTGATGAACCGTAGAGTTAAAATTCATTTTTGTAATTTCTTTATTAAAATCTATAGCACCATTAAAATCAAATACAGCATTAGTATCTTTACTAATGACACTACCAGTGAATATTTGTTTATGAAATTCGCCATTTATCTTTACTTGTTGGTATTGATAATTATTGAACGTTGCTGAATAAATTTGTCCATCAAATTTGGCATCTAATTCTTTTTGTGTTAAACCTTTTCCTTGTATCTTGGCTGAAATAGAGGTAGGACCAATGAGTTTAAAATTTGGGAATAGTTTTGATAAATTAAGGTTTGAGGTCTCAAACGCACCTGAATAACCCATCAGTTTGCCATTGCTAACATTGGATATTTGCATATCGGCTTTTACATTTCCAATATCGGTTTTAAATGAGCCATAAGTAATAAAACTATTGATGAATCCGTCAAATTTTCCTTTGTAAGTAATAACGCCTAGTTTCTCTACTTCGCTTGGAAGACTAAGATGAGTGGGATTTGTGAAAGGTGGTAATGGAAATTTTTCTAAATCAGATTTTGTGGTCGTTAATTTTTTGGCGTCAAAGTGCATATATGATTTTTCAAAATCTGGTAAACCTGTAATGCTGGCATCGCCTATAAATTGGGTATTCTCTCGATAGCTGAGCATCATGTCTCTACCATGTAAATCGTTTACATAACCTTGCACTTTACCTTTTAGCACCACTACTTCGTTCATGCCATTAATGTCTTCGGCAAAATAGGCAATGTCTTTAAAGTTCACATAGGTGCTATCTTTAAAGTTTCCTTTCATATATACTTTTTCAATAAAATCAATATAATCAGACCAAGTACTATACTGAAATTGCAATTGCCCCTTTACAAAACTATTGGCTGTTTTTAAACGCATACTATCGCAACGTAATTCGGTAGAGGAAACCCGAGCTAGAGTTGTTAAATTTTTCACCTCAATACCCGAATGTTCTTTAGCACTAAGGTTGGTAATTTGGGCGGCTATGGTATCTGCATGTAATTTTATGTGTGTAAATGTGCCATAAATGTTGCTTACATGAATGTGATTGTAATTCATATTCCGAATTACTTTGTTGGTATCTCTAAATAAACGATACGTAAAATCTACATCGGCTAATTTGAGTGCGCCATATCTTATTTTCCAAGGCGATGGTGTGGTGTCTTTTGGAAGTGAATCGTTAGAGTCAAAGTAATCGGCTAAGAATTGAAAATTCCAATCGGGTTCGCCCACATATTTTAAGAGTTTAATTTTTACTTGATTTAGTTTTACTTCATCAATACTCAGTTGTTTTTTATTAAAATCAAATCCGCTTACGTTTACAGTAATATCTTTGCCATACACTAAAGTATCGTGATGTGTATCGCCAACAAAAACACCTTGCAAACTCACATTTTTAATAAATGAAATTTTTACACGTTCAATTTTTACATCTGCGCCTAGTTCTTTACTAAGGTAATTAGTAGCTTTGTGCGCTAACCAAGTTTGAAAACTTGCAGTTTGGAGTAAAATGGTAAAAGCAATGAGCAAAGAAAAAACAACTAATACGGAAACCAACACGGTTTTCGATATTAATTTTGTAATTTTGGTGGAATTGCTCATAGTGTATAAAAATAAGGAATAATCGCAAATACATGATGTTAATAAACAATAAGATATAGATAGGCGATTATTAATAAGTTAGGGTAAAAAAACATGGCTGAAACATATATTTTAGGAATAGAGTCGAGTTGTGATGATACATCATGTGCCGTTTTAAAAGACGGGATTGTGCTAGCCAATGTTACAGCCAACCAAAGCATACATGAGCAATACGGTGGCGTAATTCCTGAGTTAGCTAGTCGCGATCATCAAAAACATATTTTACCAGTAATAGATGCGGCACTAAAAAAGGCTCAAATAACTTTAAAAGACCTTAGTGCCATTGCTGTTACACGAGGTCCTGGCTTAAGTGGGAGTTTATTAGTGGGTTTGTCTTTTGCCAAATCGTTGTCATTAGCGCTTCAAATTCCATTAATTGAAGTAAACCACATGCAAGGGCATATTTTAGCTCATTTTATAAAAGAACGAGATGAGTTAGAAAAATACACGGCACCATCATTTCCATTTTTGTGTTTAACCGTAAGCGGAGGACACACTCAAATTGTAAAAATTACCGATTATTTAGATTTTGAACTTTTGGCCGAAACGGAAGATGATGCCGTGGGAGAGGCATTTGATAAAGCCGCTAAAATATTAGGATTGCCTTACCCTGGCGGCCCTTTAATTGATAAATTAGCAAAAGAAGGCGATGCTCAAAAATTTACTTTTCCGATGCCTCATTTAAAAAATAATAATTATAGTTTTAGTGGTATTAAAACTGCCTTTTTATATTTTATACAAGAAAATCTTGCTAAAAACCCACAATTTATTGAGCAAAATATACACGACATTTGTGCCTCTTATCAAAGCCATTTAATACGTTATTTATTAAAAAACTTAAAAGAAGTAAGTAAACAAACCCGCATTCAGCAAATAGCTATTGCAGGAGGTGTTTCGGCTAATTCTGAATTAAGAAAGCAGTTAGAAGTTGTGGGAAAAAAACAACATTGGCACACTTTTATTCCTAAGTTTGAATACTGTACTGATAATGCCGCTATGATAGCGATTACGGGTTACTATAAATATTTAAGAAAAGAATTTTGTGGATTGGATATCACACCGCTTGCAAGGTATGAAATCAATCAATCAACCAAAGCTTAAGGTTTATACCAAACAACTTTGCATTACATTTGGTATTATTTATTATTAAACTCATTCATGCATCTCGCCAAACCAATAAAAGCAAATGCTTTAATAGCATCGGCAGCTACTTTTATTCGAGTAGCTAAGGTTTTTTGTTCTTCTTCATTCCATTTTCCTAACACGTAATTTACTTGCGCGCCTTTATTAAACTCATTACTTATGCCAAAACGTAATCGAGGATATTGATTCGTACCTAAGGTTTCTTGTATGTTTTTTAAACCATTGTGCCCACCATCACTTCCCTTTGGTCCAATACGAATTTTGCCAAAGGGTAAGGCTAATTCATCAACAATTACCATGGTGTTTTCCAAGGCAATTTTTTCGGCTTGCATCCAATAGTTTACGGCTTTTCCGCTGAGGTTCATATAAGTGGTAGGCTTTATTAAAATAAGTTGTTTGCCTTTATATTTTAATTCGGCCACATCAGCCAATCTATCCGATCTAAATTTTAAATCATGTTCTTTAGCTAAATAATCAAGTACATCAAATCCAATATTATGGCGTGTGTGTGCATATTCGTCGCCAATATTGCCAAGTCCTATAATTAAAAATTTACTCATTATGCAAATGTATTTTAAATTAATAAACCTTCTTGAAATTTAGCAATTAAATTTTGTGTGAAATTATTTTGTAATATAAAATTATTGCTTATCATTGCATTATCAAATAAGGTTGTGGCTTTTTTCTTGTTACAACTTTAAATCACAAAAAATAATAACTCACATTTTTAAAAAAATTCCCCATATTAAAACATCGTATGTTTGAAGTATTAGATTTAAGTAGTAGAGCTTTGCCTCAGCTAAAAGAAATTTGTAAGCAATTTGGTATTGATATTAAAGGTTTAGCTAAGCCTGATATGGTTATGAAAATTGTAGAAGCACAAGCTAGTAATGCCGACTTGGCCGCGCAGCTTGTAAGTCAGTTTCCTAAAAAGGCAACAGCAAAGGAAGGCGCCGATGCAAAATCTAAAAAAGCAAAACCTTCGAAAGCAGAAAATGTGAGTGTTGCTCCTAGTTTAGAATTGCCTTTGCAAGAAGCACCAGCAGAACCTGTGGTGAAAACAGAGGCAAAAGAACCATTTACTAAAAAAACACATCATCCACATCAAAAACATCATGCTCCTAAAACAGAGCAAACAAAGCAAGAAGATAATTTTGCAGAAATTAAACCTGTAGTAAATGATGATTTAGCAATTAATATAGAACCTGTTGAAAAACCTCAGACTCCAGAGGGAATGGAAACAGGAGATGTAAAAGAAAAAACAGAACACGAACAAAAACAAGCACCTGCTAAGCCCGAAAGAGTTTATTATAATTTTGATGGCATTGCCATAGGCGAAGGTGTATTGGAGATGATGCCAGATGGTTATGGTTTTTTAAGAAGTTCGGATTATAATTATTTAAGTTCGCCCGATGATATTTACGTTTCGCAGGCACAAGTAAAATTATTTGGATTAAAAACAGGTGATATTGTGAGAGGTGGAATTCGTCCGCCAAAAGACGGTGAGAAATTTTTTCCATTAGTAAAAGTTGAAGAAATTAATGGTAGAGAACCAGCCTATATTAGAGATAGAGTGCCGTTTGATTATTTAACACCATTATTTCCAACCGAAAAATTAAAGTTAACAGGACATCCTCAACAAAACTATAGCACACGTATTATTGATATGTTTGCACCCATAGGAAAAGGACAAAGAGGATTAATTGTAGCTCAACCTAAAACGGGTAAAACGGTTTTATTAAAAGATATTGCCAATGCCATTGCTTACAATCATCCTGAAATTTATTTAATTATTTTATTAATTGATGAACGACCAGAGGAGGTAACAGATATGGCTAGAAGCGTAAAAGCCGAAGTGGTATCTTCTACCTTTGATGAACCAGCCGAAAAACATGTAAAAATTGCCAACATTGTATTAGAAAAAGCAAAACGTATGGTTGAGTGCGGACACGATGTGGTAATTCTATTAGATAGTATTACGCGTATGGCGCGTGCTTATAACACGGTAGCACCATCGAGTGGAAAAGTTTTATCGGGTGGTGTAGAGGCTAATGCCTTACAAAAGCCTAAACGTTTTTTTGGTGCAGCTCGTAAAATAGAAAATGGAGGTTCGCTTACCATTATTGCCACCGCACTTACCGAAACAGGCTCAAAAATGGATGAGGTGATTTTTGAAGAGTTTAAAGGAACGGGTAATATGGAATTGCAATTAGATAGAAAAATTGCTAATCGTCGTATTTTCCCTGCGGTAGATTTAATGGCATCATCTACAAGACGTGATGATTTGTTGCTATCTAAAGATATGATTTCTCGTATTTGGGTCTTACGTAAACACTTAGCCGATATGAATCCTGTGGAAGCCATGGAGTTTTTACAAAATCAAATGAGTAAAACACAAACCAACGAAGAGTTTTTAATTAGCATGAATCGCTAACAATGAGTTCTAAAAGTTTTTTATTTCCAATCATTTATAGTGCTTTAGTAATTATAGCTACTTGTATCACCTTTTATGGTGGCTATGCAGATAACATTAATAAAGTAACCATCATAGGCTGGCTTTTAATTGTGCCATTTTGTGTTGCCTCTATGCTATACAGCAAGCGTGTTATCTATCATCATCAAATAAGTGGTAGAGATTTAGTAAGAGCAGGTTTATCCTTTGTGGTATTATCATCATTAATTTTAATTGCGTTTCAGGCAGTATTTTTTACACTTGATTTTAAAGAATATAAAATCAATTTTATGCAAACTCAAGGTTTTGAGCTTGCCAAAGAGCAAATTAGAAAAGGTCAATTAAAAATTACGGATGCTGAAATACCTGCACTTATTGCTAAAGAAATTGAACAAGTTACTTTGTTTAGAGAATGTACAGGTATTATTTTTAAGAATATCTCATTAGGATTAATTACCACAATGATGGCAGCTGTAGCCATTAAAGCTCGAATTAGAAAATAAGTGATTTTTCCTTAATCAATTATTTAGTTAATTGTTTTTCGAGAAATAAAACACTGCACCAATCACCAACAAAATAGTTGCTATAAATAAGATAATTTTTATAGCCGAATAAGGTCTTTCGCCTTGCACTTCGCCTGTGCGAGCATTAATTAAAAAACGATACACCTTATCATTATACTTATAAGAGCTTATCCAAAGTGGTAATAAAATGTGTTTAAAGGTAATATCGTTATATTCTGAGTTTAAGGAATTAATTTGTTGTTCGTCTCCTCCTATATCTTGTCTTACTGTTGATTCAATAACAGGTCGCATTTTAGATTTAGCTTTGTCAAATCCTGTTTTTAAATCGGTTTGATAGCTCTCGGTAATAAAGCCACTTAAAAATTTATCGTTGTAAGCAGCTAAGTCTTTTAAATCCCACGGTTCTAAATCATTCACTAACGATTCGGGTAACGAACGAGAAGCAATAATCAATACATCATCAAATTCATTGTAAACCGTACCACTTGCCGATGACCAACGTGTACGCCTTACTTGTCGGGTTTGTGTTTTTCCCTGACTATCGGTATAAGTTTCGGTAATGTAATAATAATCGCCTCGCATACCGGCGTAATTAGATGTTGTATTGGTATCGTAAGTCCAATACGGCATATACATTCCATTTAATTTTTCAGATGAGTGTTGAGCGTATTGCTTTAATTTAGAAGGCGCAAACCATAAACCACTTACCCATGCTACAAATTTTTGAGTTGCTTCTTTATTATTTATTTTAAAAGGCAATAAGTAAGATGGTTTTATAATTGTAGAGGTAGAGGCGTCTTTTATAACTAAGGGCGTATCGCAATAAGGGCAATTAGATGAAGTAACATTTGGTGGCAAGGTGGTAGAAGCCGCACAATTACTGCATTTCACAGTGCTAATTTCTTGCTTATCTTCTTTAGTTGCTTTGTCGTTTAAAAATGTTTCGTAATCATTTTCAATAATTTCGAGTTCTTTAGATGATTCAATTTCATTCTTTGAACCGCAATACTCGCAGTTTAAATACGGTGTGCCTGGTAAATATTTTAAATTAGAACCGCAATCTTTACACTTGATGAAGTTGCCTATTTCGGCTGTTGCTTCATTAAAATCGTTTGACATACAATGTTGTTTAAGAATATCTAAAATACTCATTTTTATTTTTTAGAACCAATAAAGTTTAAAAAAATAATTCGCTTGTTTTTTTGAAAAAAAATACTAACTTGGTATAACCTTAAAATTAAAAATTATGAAACGATTATTACTTATTTTTGGCTTAATAATTTTGGTAAGTGTATTAAAGTCGCAAGTTCAATGTACTTATTCGCTTACATTTTGCACAGGTAATACGTATAACGATACCACTTTTATAGCTGGAACAAGTACAGGTGCTGGCATTAGTTATGGTTGTATTTCTTCAGCTTATAGGTCAAGATTTCTTATTTCACAGGCTCAAAATTCAGGTAGTGTTACTATTAAAGCTACTGGCTCTAGTAATCTTGATATTATTTCGTGGGGACCTTATGAATCTACTAATGAATTGTGTACTATGCCATTAAATAATATTCTTGCCTGCTCATCTACTCCTAGTTTAACAGATTCAATATCCTTTAATATTACCAAGGGAAAATATTATATCATAGGAGTTACTACCAATACTATGGTTACTTCAAGTTTCACCTTAAGCCAATCTTCTGGTAATGGAATATTATGTTATAATGCGTGTTCAAAATCTTTGCCCTCATCATCTATTTGTTATGTAAGCCCAGACACTTTGATGAATCAAGTTGTTTATATTAATTCAGTGAATAGTTCGTTTTATAAAGGCGCTATTTTATATCGTCAAAATGTGTCAAGCACTTATGATTCTGTGGCGTATATACCAAATGGACAGCCCGATAAATTTGTAGATACAATAACCAATGCTAATCAGCAATCCTATCAATATAAGATTGTATATATTGATAGCTGCGATAATCGCAATAAAATAAGTACAACAGCACATCGTTCCATATTCTTACAAAGTAGTTTAGGAACTGGAAACCAAGTTAATTTATCTTGGGTTACCTATGCTGGCATTGCTTATACCACTCAATATATTTATAGAGGAACTAGTTTAGCGAATATGCAATTAATAAACACGGTATCTAATAGTACAACGGCTTATACTGATTTAAACCCACCACCTGGGTTGAATTATTATAGGATTGCAATTCCAACCCCAACAAATTGTACCAATAATGCTCTTACAGGAGATACATTAATTATGTCAAATTACAGAACCAATCAATACGTTGGAATAAATGAGTTAGAAATTCAAAGTTCAATTATTGTTTCTCCTAATCCAGCAAAAGATATTGTGAAAATTAATAGTGTATTAATCCCTACTTTGATTACTATTACTGATATTACTGGAAAGAGTGTTTCAAAAGTAACTCCTAATAGTAAGGAAGTTACTATTCCAATAGAGAACTTAAGCGCAGGTGTTTACGTTATTAATCTTTCAATTAATAACAACAGTTACTTTAAAAAACTGGTGGTTCAATAACCTAAACTACAAAGCCTCGATTGTTTTTTTGATGATGGCAGCACATTCTAAAATTTGCTCCTTTGTAATCACTAATGGAGGTGCAAATCGAATAATATCGCCATGTGTAGGTTTAGCTAATAAGCCATTCTCGGCTAATTTTAAACATACTTCCCAAGCGCTTATGCCATCTTTTTCTTTAATAACAATGGCGTTTAATAAGCCTTTACCTCTTACTGTGGTAATGCGATCGGATTGTATTTGACGTAATTCATTTCTTAATATTTCTCCGAGTTCTTGTGCATTTTCTGCTAATTTTTCATCTAACACCACCTGCATAGCTGTTATTGCTACTTTGCAACCTAATGGATTACCGCCGTAGGTAGAACCATGTTGCCCAGGTTTAATGCACATCATTACATCATCGTTTGTTAGTACCGCCGAAACCGGATACATACCACCCGATAAAGCTTTTCCTAAAATTAAAATATCGGCTTTTACTTGTTCGTGGTCGCAAGCTAGCATTTTTCCAGTGCGCGCAATTCCAGTTTGGATTTCATCAGCTATAAATAATACATTGGCGGCTTTACAAATTTCAGAAGCTGTTTTTAAATAGCCCTCGTTAGGTACAAATACGCCAGCCTCGCCTTGTATAGGTTCTACTAAAAATCCTACAATGGTATTATCTTTTAAAGCTTCGGCAAGCGCATGAGTATCGTTGTAAGGTATTGAAATAATACCTGGTGTGTAAGGTCCAAAACCACCACGCGCATCGGGGTCTGAACTTGCTGAAATAATAGAAATAGTACGACCATGAAAATTCCCTTTACACACTACTATCTTAGCACTATTTTCTGCTACTCCTTTTTTCTCATAACCCCACTTACGTGCAATTTTTAAAGCTGTTTCTACAGCCTCAGCTCCTGTGTTCATAGGTAGTACTTTATCATACCCAAACAACGACGTGATAAACTTTTCGTATTCGCCTAACACATTATTATAAAATGCTCGAGAGGTAAGCGCCAATTTTTGAGATTGTTCAATAAGTGTGTGTGTAATTTTTGGATGGCAATGCCCCTGATTTACCGCACTGTATGCAGAAAGAAAATCGTAATATTTTTTACCGTCCACATCCCACACAAATACACCTTCTCCTTTTTCTAATACAACGGGCAAAGGATGATAATTATGCGCTCCGTGTTTGTCTTCTAAATCTATTAAATGTTGGGCTTTGGCTGATAAATTCATTTCTGCAATCATAATCTTAAGTTTAGTCTGACAAAGTTACAAAAATGAGCACTAAAAGCCTAATTTTATTCCTTTATAAACTTCTTGGTGCTATTTCCAACTTTAATAAAATACACCCCATTGCTAAGGCTAGATACATCAATGCTAGTGTTGAGAGCAGCATTTTTAGTTTTTATTTCTTGAGTGCTCAACACTTCTTTTCCTATTACATCATAAATACTTATCTTCATTGATGATGGTGTTTCGGTTAATTGAAGATTTAAGATACCAGTTGTAGGATTAGGAAACAAACTAAAATGCGTATTAAGGCTTAATTCATTTATACCAATATTGACAGTTGAGGTACATATTGGTTTTGTAGTTAAATTATAAAAAGCATTAATTTGTTGGATATCGGATTTTAATTTATTTAAAACCAAAAAACTACCAGCCGTAACCGAAGAATCGAAAGAAGTAACAAAGGCGTATTCTATTTCTTGCATTTGCCCAGCATTAAGATTAAAAGGTCCGGCACTTAAAATTAAGCGTCTATCACCTGGTGTTCCATTTTCAACCCAATAGCCACAAGTGTTAGCTGGGTCTGTATTTACACCACTATTTACTGGGTCGCCTGGGTACACCCAGTTGGTATTAACAGTACCACCATAACCAGTTCCACCACAAGTAAAGTGCGTACTATCTTTCCAAAACCCAGTCATGTATTGATAAAATTCTTTGGCGTAATTAGGGTCAAGCATTTGAGGTGGAGGCGCACCAAAGCCATTATTAAAATATGTCATTTTATTTAATTTGCAATCTTCATCTAGCTCATCAATAAGCCCGTTATTATTATTATCAATTCCATCATTCAGTGGTGCACGAGGTCCTTTTAAAATATTAAATCCTTGAGCGGGAGGATATGCAGCATATCCTACTGGACCTACATTTTCATCGAAGCCATCTCCGTTATAAGCGTATGCGTAATTATCACTCACATTGGTACCAATATAATCATCTGCATAGTACCCAAGATCTACATCACTCCACATACTAACATATACATTGTGGTAATTATTAGCGGAACGATTAATAATTTTATAATCGTAAAATGTTGTATAATCTAAGGCGTTATGATTAGCCACCGTATTAGGGCAACCGTAGGCATAAGCCATGCCTTGTATTTCTACACCCATAGGCGTAAATGAAGTAGTATGACTGGCTAAATTATCATTAAAAATATAATACAAGGCTTGATCGCCTTTAATCTTAGGATAATCGCCATCATAAGGGTTATAAATACCATCACCGTTATGATCTACAAATGGTGCTAAATTTCGGCTATAGTTACCATTTCCATGTGCTGGCCAAGTAAGCATATCGGGGGTAGCTACCAC
>CAUJCR010000023.1 GCA_963169355.1 Bacteroidota bacterium
GTAAAACCAAATTGCTCTGCTTCTTGAACAATTTTTACTTTCTCTTCTAATGTTAGCCTTTTTGAACTCATAGTTATATTGTTTAAAGTTAATTATTTTAACTTTGTCAATACGTGTATGGTTGATTAGGGGGCTAGAACAGTTATTTCATTCATTAGTAAACGGGGTTTTTAGAAGTAAAGGTGCTGGTTGGATACCTTACAAGACAGGTATAAAAAAATTACTTGAAGAAATTAAAAATCATAAAAACTTAGATTTTCCAATTGACAATCTTTTTCAAGTTTATACAAATCACCCAATCACATTTACAACATCATACGACACAAATAATTTAGACCAGTTGGACAGTTCATTTGTGTATTATCTAATGTATGACCAAGCCAAAACAATCAGGACAAATGATATTGACCATATAATGCCAAAATCAATTTTGGAAGGTTTAAAATACGACTGGGCAAAAATCAACAGCATAAAAAACTTTCAACTCATTGACTACGGAACAAACAGAGGTGAAAAAAATGGAAAAGCATTTGCAGTTTGGATTAACAATCCTGCATACGTTACAGACAAAGCAGCATTTGTAAAACTACACTTAATACCAACAGACGAGACATTATGGACAGAGGATAAATTTGAAGAATTTGCAGAAAAGCGAGCCGAACAAATATTGACAAAACTGACTAAATATACAGCGTGAATGAACAACGAAGGCATAACACGGGTTTGGCAAAAGTGGCGGTTCAGTGCTCCGCAGACACATTTGTGGTTAATCAAAGTTTGGTTCCCCGCATCAACATTTGTGGTGAAAATCGCCACCTTCGCCAAGCGAGGCAAACGTTAGCGGTAATGTTCCGAAAAACCCGAACCGACAACCTATGACAGAACTTGAACAAAATATAAAATCTTACTTTGGAATAATTCAACAGGACGATTTACAAACAATAAGTTCTTTATTCCACCGTACAATACTTAAAAAGGGCGACTATTTTTTAAAAACAGGAGAACCTTGCAACAAACTCAGCTTTATTGAATCGGGACTTTTAAGAATTTATACGTTAACTGACGACAAAGAAGTAACACAATGGATTTCAACACAGGGATATTTTGTAACAGACCTCTCAAGTTTGCTATTTGAAAGTCCAGCTCGTTGGACAATTCAAGCCTTGACAGACTCCACTCTTTACACCATAAACAGAGAGGATTACAAAAAAATCGGAAATTTAGTTCCCAAATGGCACGAACTTGAGAAATTGTTTATTGCAAAATGCTTTACAATTTTAGAAGACAGAATATTTAGTCATCTGTCTATGACAGCAGAAGAAAGATATAATTTCTTTTTCGAGAACAATAAAGAACTTTTCAATCAAGTTCCATTACAATACATTGCTTCAATGCTTGGAATGACCCCCGAAACATTTAGCAGGATTAGAAAAAAACAACTTTCGTAATTTCTTGATTTTTGTCAAGAGCTAAATAATTGTTCTGTTAGACCTTTGTAGCGTATCTCAAGATGAGATAAAACGAAATATTTAACAACAATTATTTTAATCACATTATTAAATTCAACAGCAATGGCAAAAGAAATCAAAACAGAAATTTTAATTCATTCAACCCCTGAAAAAATCTGGTCAATTCTTACCAACTTTAACAATTACCCAAATTGGAATCCATTTATAAAATCAATAAAGGGCGAAGTAAAAGTTGGAAACAAAATTACAGTAAGGATAGAACCACCAGAATCAAAAGGAATGACTTTCAAACCAAAAGTTCTCACATTTGAACCTAACAAAGAATTAAGTTGGCTTGGTCATTTAATGTTTGCAGGACTTTTTGACGGAGAACATAAATTTGAAATTATTGACAACGGAAACGGGATAACAACGTTCAGACAAAGTGAAAAATTTAAAGGAATTCTTGTCTCATTATTTAAAAAACAAATAGACAACAACACAAAAAGAGGATTTGAAGAAATGAATAAAAAACTAAAAGAATTGGCGGAACAAGAATAAACACTACTGCTAACATATAGGGATTAAACGAAGCTCTGCTTTGATTTAATCCTGTACTTGTCTGCCTTTGGCAGGTTGAATGAAGCTTTTGGAGTTTAGTTAATAGCTTTGGGAATTTCACATTATATTATTAACAAAAATCATATTTCAATAACATTAATTTAGAGGCTAAAACAAACTTTTTTACAAGTTAATTGCTTATTATTGTTTTCATTTTCTTTAATACAACATCATGAATATTGTTATTACGGGTGCTAGTAGAGGCATAGGTTTTGAAACCGCTCAACTGTTTGCAAAACAAAATCATCAAGTGTTTTGCTTAACCCGCCACACCAAACCTTTAGAGGATTTAAAGCATCAACACATCCATGTTATAGCAACCGATTTAAGCAATACCGATAGCATCCATCAAGCGGTATCACAAATTTTAGCAAAGGTATCGCATATTGATATTGTGATTCATAATGCAGGTAGCTTAATTAATAAACCATTTGAAAACATCAGTTATCAAGAACTAGAAATGGTTTATAAAATAAATGTGTTTGCTCCGTATTTTTTAACACAACAACTTTTACCGGTATTAGGTCAGGCATCAAAAACACATATTGTAACTATTAGTAGCATGGGCGGTTTTCAGGGCGCCGCTAAGTTTCCGGGGCTTACAGCCTATAGTTCGTCAAAATCAGCCTTGGTAGGACTTACTGAAATATTAGCCGAAGAACTTAAAGAAAAAAATATTTCGGTAAACTGTTTAGCATTAGGTGCTGTTCAAACCGAAATGTTAGCCGAAGCTTTTCCAAATTACAAAGCCCCATTAACACCTATCGAAATGGCTACTTACATTTACGATTTTGCATTACATGGCGCAAAATATTTTAATGGAAAAATTTTACCCGTTTCATCTACTACTCCTTAATACATGTGCTTTAGGTTTTTTATACTCGTTTTTTTCTTTACAATAAGTGTGCATGCACAACACAAGTCAGTGCGCTATAAACTGGTGCAGTTTATTCCTGAGTGTCAACCACACCCAGCAAGTAAAAAGGCTAATAAAAATCCGAAACACTCCAAACCTTATGCACTTAAAAAATTAATTGTTGTTTCTCAAAACCACATTGATACCATTACTACCGATAAAAACGGGTATATAAAAACCAACTGGGAATACGGTACTTATTACTTATTTGAACCATGGAAATTTTACAAACAAGTACCACCTACTTTACTTGAAAAAAACTATGATAAAACGTGTCTTGATGAGGAATGGCGTAAAGAAGATTTAAAAATTGTAGTGAGTAAAAAAACAACAACCATTGCCAACAATCTTATTTTGTTAGAGTGCCCCGATAAACATCCCTGTCTTACTAATCAGGTTAAACAACAATGAAACATCTACTTTTAATAATAATACTTTTTACAATAAGTTTTGGTTTTTCACAAGAACTTACTCAAACCATTAGAGGAACCATTATTGACAAACAAACCCAAAGTCCTTTGCCTGGCGCCGTTATTACCATTTTAAATCATGAACCATTTACAGCTACCACTACTGATGAGCAAGGTAAATTTAGATTTGAGAAAGTAGCACTGGGGCGAAAACAATTAAAAATATCGTTATTATCTTATAAAGAAAAGTTTCAAACCGTGGTGTTAACTACAGGAAAAGAAACGGTATTAAATATTGAACTAGAAGAGAGTGCTGTGCAGGGCGAAGAAGTAGTTGTAACAGCCGAGGTAGATAAAACTAAAACCAATAATAAAATGGCCACTGTAAGCTCCCGTATATTTAGTACCGAAGAAGCTAATCGGTATGCTGGTAGCCGTGGTGATCCGGCACGTATGGCTTCAAACTTTGCTGGTGTAAGTGGCGCTAATGATAGCAGAAATGATATTATTATCAGAGGAAACTCGCCAATAGGTATTTTATGGCGATTAAATGGCTTAGATATTCCAAATCCTAATCATTTTGGAAGTGCTGGTTCTACGGGTGGCCCCATAAGCATATTAAATAATAATACACTCGATAATTCTGATTTTATGACGGGCGCTTTCCCAGCCGATTATGGCAATGCCACTGCTGGTGTGTTTGATTTAAAAATGCGTACAGGCAACAATGAGAAATATGAATTTTTAGGAATGGTAGGTTTTAATGGTTTTGAATTAGGCGCAGAAGGACCTTTTAGTAAAAAGAAAAAAAATGGTTCGTTTATGATGAACTACCGCTACTCTACCCTTTCTGTATTTAAAGCACTTGGGCTCGATTTCGGTACTGGTTCGGCGGTCCCACAATATCAAGATTTAACCTTTAAAGTTGATTTACCAACTCAAAAAGCAGGTAAGTTTTCTGTTTGGGGAATTGGAGGGTTGAGTTATGCAGCGCTCTTACAAAAAGAACAATCTAAAGACAACAATCTATATGGATTAAGTGGTAGAGATTCTTATTTTCGCTCAAATGTAGGTGCAGGTGGCATTACGCATACTTACTTAATAAATAGTAGTTCGTATTTAAAAACAAATATTGGTATATCTGGTCAATATAACGGTATTAGAACTGATAGAATTGATACAAGTACAATACCAGAAACGATAAGACCAGAATACAGAAATGAATCATATACGACTCGGTATTCTGGAAACTTTACCTACAATAAAAAATTTAATGCACGTAATTTTATCAATGGTGGTATTTATATTGATGTGTATAACACCAGTTTTGTTGATAGTATTGATAGTTATGGTACTGGATTTATCACATTAAGAAACTACAATGGACAAACGGCATTAACGCGAGGTTTCATACAATGGAAACATGCGTTTAGCGATAAGTTTTATATGAATACTGGATTTAGTTATCAGTATTTATTTTTAAGTCATTCTCAAGCGCCTGAACCGCGCTTAGGCTTAAAATACGAGTTCAATAAAAAACAATCGCTTAGTTTCGGAGCAGGTTTACATAGTCAATTACAACCTTTGTATGTATATTTTGCTACAGCTAACTTAGGAAATGGAACTGTAAAAGAAACCAATACACAGTTAGATTTCACAAAAGCGGCTCATGCTGTTTTAGCCTACGATGTTAACTTGTTTAATAGTGTTCGCATAAAAACCGAGTTATATTATCAGTATTTATATCATGTTCCAGTGCGATCACGTGCGGATTATTTTAGTACTATAAATTTAGGTGCCGATTTTTATAGTCCAAATGTAGATAGCTTGGTAAACAAAGGCACTGGTGATAATTACGGACTTGAACTTACCATCGAAAAATTTTATAGTAAAGGTTATTATTTTTTAGTAACAGCCTCGTTATTTGAAAGCAAATACCGTGGAAGCGACAATGTATATAGGAATACAGCCTTTAACGGTAATTATGTTTTTAATGCCTTGGCAGGTAAAGAGTTTAAAATTAAGGAAAAACACATTTTAGGTGTAGATATAAAGGTAACTTATGCCGGAGGTAAACGCTATGTACCTATTGATATAGCTGCATCTATTGCTGCTAATGATGAAGTGAGAGATGGGACAAAAGCATACATACCACAATATGATCCGTATTTTAGGATTGACGTAAAGCCATCGTATAAACTTAACACCAAACGATTTACACACGAACTAAGTGTCGATATACAAAATGTAACCAAGCATAATAATATTTTTCAGCAACAGTATGACTTAAATACACAAAGCATAAAAACAGATTATCAATTGAAATTTTTTGTAATTCCGCAATATCGCCTTACTTTTTAAAGAGAATTTCATTCTCTTAGATGTTGTAACAACTGAATTTCCTGTATAAAACCTATTTATATTCCTAAACACTTTATTATATTTGTGTAAAAATCTATTTATGTCATTTAAGAAGTACTTACCTCATATTGCCGCTGTAGCCATTTTTGCAATTGTTACCTTAATTCAGTTTAGCCCATTATTATCTAATAAAGCCCTCGAACAAGGCGATATTGTAAGGTATATTGGTATGAGTAAAGAAGTGCAGGCTTTTAGAGCCGAAACTCATAGCGAAGCATTGTGGACTAACTCTATGTTTGGAGGCATGCCCGCTTATCAGGTTTCGGTGATATACCCTGGTAATTGGCTCAGTAAAATAGATGAAGTATTTCATTTGTATTTGCCTCGCCCTAGTGGCTTTATTTTCCTATGTTTTGCTGGCTTTTTTATATTATTACTATGCCTCGAAATTAATCCTTGGTTAGCTCTTATTGGCGCATTGGCCTACGGTTTTTCGTCTTATTTCTTTATTATTATTGAAGCGGGACATAATTCCAAGGCAAATGCCATAGGTTATTTAGCCCCCTTATTAGGAGGCATCATCTTATTACTAAAAGGGAAAAAATGGCTTGGTTTTGCACTTACTACGCTATTTATGGCACTTGAGCTAAATGCTAATCACGTTCAAATATCGTATTATGGTTTTATGCTGTTTGCATTAGTATTTGTAAGCTATTTTGTAATGGCTATAAAACAAAAACAACTAAAACCCTATTTTATAGCAGTGGCTTTGTTTTTAGGAGCCACGTTTATAGCACTTTTACCCAATGCAGGTAATTTATTAGCTACCTACGAATATGGAAAAGCTACAACACGCGGAAAAACTGAATTAACTATCAATTCAAACTTACAAAGTAATAAAGACAATATAACCTCTGGTTTAGATAAAGACTACGCTACACAATGGAGTTATGGTATTGGAGAAACATTTACTTTTTTAATACCCGATTTTAAAGGCGGGCCTTCTTCGGCTATTGGTAGAAGCAATAGTGATGCATTAAAAAATGTAGATCCTCAAATGAGAGAACAAGTAGCGCAAAGCAGTGCTTACTTTGGCGACCAGCCGTTTACAAGTGGCCCTGTGTATATTGGCGCTATTGTAGTGTTTTTAGCTTTCTTGGGTTTATTTATTATTGACCACCCACTTAAATGGCCATTAGTGATAGGTACACTTTTATCGGTGATGTTAGCTTGGGGAAAAAATTTTATGGGTCTAACGAGTTTATTTATGGATTTATTACCTGGTTACAATAAATTTAGAGCTGTATCCATGATCTTAGTTATTGCCGAATTAACTATTCCTTTACTGGCTGTTTTAGCCTTAGATAAGTTTATTAAATCGGTACAAAGTAACCAAACTTTTACTTTACCATTTACTAAAACAGCACTCGATCTTAAAAAAGTGCTCATTATCTCGGCAGTTGCTATTGGTGGTTTTTGTTTAATTGGAATAGTAGCTCCAACTGTTATAAACTCGTTTAGCCCTAATGGCGAAGAAAGTCAGATAGTAAATCAGTTTAAGCAAAGCGGAGCTTCCGATCAACAAATTTCACAGTTTATGCCCGAGTTTATGGCTAACATTGTAAAAGCCCGCGAAGCAATTTTTAAAGCCGATGCACAACGCTCTTTCATCTTTATTGTCTTAGCAAGTATCTTTTTATATTTATTTCTAACCAAAAAATTAAAACTCGAATTATTTTACGTGGCTATTTGTGTGTTTTTATTAGCCGATTTATGGCCAGTAGCTGCTCGTTATCTCAACGAGAAGAACTTTGTATCTAAAGCTCAATATGAAGCACCTCCAGCTAAAACAACAGCCGACGAACAAATACTTGCCGATAAAAGTTTAGATTATCGTGTGTTAAATTTATCGGTTAGTACTTTTAATGATGCCTCTACATCTTATTATCATAAATCGGTTGGTGGATACCACGGTGCTAAGCTTAAAAAGTATCAAGAAATTATTGATTTTCATTTAGACAAAGAAATAAATGCTTTTTATGATGGCTTAAATAATGCGGTACAAAATGATTCGTTGATGCGTATTCACATGGAAAAATTAGGTGTGCTAAATATGTTGAATACAAAATACATTATAGTTCCAACTAAAGACCAAGTAGTTGCACTACAAAACCCACAAGCCAATGGCAATGCGTGGTTTGTGAAAAATATTAAGACAGTTGCCAATGCCGATTCGGAGATAGTAGCCCTTTATGGATTAGATACTAAGCGCGGTGCTGTAATTCAAGAAAAAAATAAATCCATGAATATAGATGGCGCTGGTTCAGCAATGGTTAAAGACACTTATGATAATAATGGAAGCATTACTTTAAAATCGTATCAGCCAAATTATTTAGTGTACGAAACTAGCCATGAACAACCTGGATTTGCTGTGTTTTCAGAAATTTATTACCCTAAAGGTTGGAATGCCTACATTGATGGAAAAGCAACGGCTCACACTTGTGTTAATTATATTTTACGTGGTATGGAAATACCTGCAGGTAAACATAAAGTGGAATTTAAGTTTGAACCAAAAATTTATAAAACAGGAAATAGCATTGCTTTAGTAGGCTCTATCCTTTTATTATTAAGCATTGGCGCTAGCTTATATGTGGCAAAAAAGAAGAATGAATTTACCGTTTAGATAGTGAGAACTTTTAAAAATAGCCTTATTGTTTTACTTATAGTTTTATGTCTGCCAAGCTGTAAGGTAAAATACTCATTAAATGGTGCTACCATACCTGTTGAAGCTAAAACTATTTCGGTAGGATTTTTTACAAATAACACGACTTTAGGAACGCCCGTTATTAGTCAGAAATTTACTGAGAAACTAAGGGATATGGTTTCTACACAAACTAATTTAGCACTTATGAAACAAAATGGCGACTTACAATTTGAAGGCTCTATTATTGATTACAATGTAGCGCCAGTATCTATTCAAAGTAACGACCAAGCTGCTAATAACCGATTAACCATTACAGTAACGGTTAAATACACCAATAGGTTTGACGAAAGTAAAAACTTTGAACAAAACTTTACACGCTTTGCCGATTTTCCGGCCAACCAGGCTATTTCATCGCGCGAAGATGCCTTGCTTACTGAAATTAACCGACAACTTACTGAAGATATTTTTAACAAAGCTTTTAATAATTGGTAATGCAACAGCAACCGTTTTTAAATATTCTAAAAAAACCATCGGCTATTGAGCAACATCAATTGCATGATTTAGAATTGCTAATTAAAGAATATCCTTTTTTTGAAACGGCTCATTTACTTTATACCAAGGCATTACATCAGTACCAATTAATTAATTATTCTAAGCAATTACGCAAAACAGCTATTGTTGCTAATAGTAGAACTATTTTATATAACTTGCTGCATAAAGCTGAAATTCAGCAAGATAAGAAAGAGCAAGTTTCGGATAAAACACCAATAGTCGAAGCGCCTATTACCATTACTAACAACGACATTAAAGTTGTTTATATTCAAAACACCAACCCTGAAAAGGAGCAAATTGTAGCAAAAGAAGAAGTAATAACAGCCGAAGAAATTAAAGAGGAAGTAGTTGCCGAAACACCTCGTACAGAAGAAGAACCGCCTATTTCAATAAAGCAAGAGGAAGAAAAATTCTCTTTAGATAAAGAAATTTCGGTAAGTTTAGTACAATCGTTTGTAGAAAAAGACATCATAAAAACGCCAGAGCTAAATACGCCCAAAGAAGAACCAAGTTCGTTTACAGAGTGGTTAAAAGCTGTCCAAAAAGACAACCATACGTATCAATTAAATACCACCGAAAAAAACCTAAAAACTGAAAAAATTGAGCAAAAACCAGAAAAAACCACTGAAAAAGACGAAAAAATAAAGAAAAATAAGCAAATTTTAGATGATGTTATTAATATAATGAAGCAAGAACCTACCACCTTTAAACATCATAGCTCTAAAATGTTTACACCTAGCATTGATGCAAAACAAAGTTTGGTAGAAAATGAGCATTTAGTTACCGAAACATTAGCTAAAATATACTCCATTCAAGGAAATATTCCTAAAGCAATTAGAGCTTATGAAATATTAAGTTTGAAATATCCACAAAAAAGTGTTTACTTTGCATCCCTTATTGAAAATTTAAAAAAAGAAAAGACAAAAAATAAATAAACCCAAAACAATATGATTATCTCAGTTATCTTAATTATCATCTGTGTATTATTAATTCTTGTAGTATTAGTTCAAAACTCTAAAGGAGGCGGTATTTCAAGTAACTTTTCGGCAGCTACTCAAATTATGGGCGCACGTCGTGGAACCGATTTTATTGAAAAAGCAACTTGGACTTTAGCCATTTTATTATTAGTATTTAGTTTATTATCAACTCCAAAAGGCACAGTTGGTGTAAGTTCTGATGAATCATCTTCTCAAGGTTCTATTACCAAACAAAAAGCAGGAGGCGCTGTAATGCCAGCTGCACAACCGGCTGCACAACCACAAGCTCCAGCAGCTAATCCACCAGCACCTGCTAACTAATCTTTAGCCAAACTGTGGCATTTTAAATTAGTAGTGAGATTTAAATACTTCATTTTTTGAAGGTATTTAAGTATGTAATAAAATTGCTAACGCTTCATCTAGGTTAAATGTAACGTATTTAACCAAGACCATTTACATAAAGCCTTTGCAATAAAGAAGTGATTAACTTAGCAAGAGAGTACGTTATTGCAAAGTTTTTTTAAGAATATATGAATCCACAAAAGCACATTTTAAAAGTAAGATGTAAAATCTCATCACATTTGAAAATTTGGAGTAATGGACATTTTTTAGGCTATTTTTTAGACGATGTCTTCTAATGGACATTTTTTAGGCTGTTTTTTTCGAAGATTTTGTAATTGAATTTCATCTCTCCTAACTTTGCAATATCTGCATAAACGGAAGTGAGCTCT
>CAUJCR010000024.1 GCA_963169355.1 Bacteroidota bacterium
TTTACTAATGTAGGAACCGAAGCTCTTAAATAAATAATCAAATCCGGTGCTTTTACTAAACTATCCATTAGTTTAAATAAACTAAAATAATTGTCGTAATCGCGCGTTGTCATTAAACCCATAGCGTGCAAATTTGGTGCAAAAATATAGGCATCTTCATAAATTGTTCTATCCTGAATTACCTTTTGCTTGCCTTTACGGATTTCTTGAACTTGTCCAAATCTAGAATTTAAAAAGTAAACTTGCAAATTAAATGACCAACGTTGCATATCTTCATAAAAGTCATTTAAATAAGGGTTATCATCTGCATCTTCATAATGCGGTGTCCACTTATAGTGTTTAGCGAGTAATGATGTTAATGTCGTTTTTCCTGAACCGATATTACCGGCAATTGCTATGTGCATATACTATCTTTCTATAAAATATGTCGGTTTATAATACACTAAAGTACAGTTTAAAACGATTATTGCAAAAAAAAAATGCACTTTTTATTAAAATAGTTAAAAAAAAGGGTTAGGATTCCAAAATTTATCCCTTTTTGGATAATTGCTCATCTAAAAAAACTTGGCACACAAATTTAACATATTGCTCAATAGGTGTGAGTTTAAATGGAATAGATTGTTTTATTTTTTCTGCTTTATAGGTGTTTTTTTCTATTAATGCAGGAATTATTTGTTGGGTAATCAGAGGTTCCTTTTGGGTAAAAAAACATCTTATTTTTTCTATCCAAGCTGCTAAAATTAAAAGTTGCTTATTTGCCTTAATAGTTGGAGGTTTTTTAGATAAGGCAATATGAATTTGAGTTAAAATATCTTGATACGAGTGGTTACTTTCTACTAACACAAAGCGTTGTCCAAATTGTTTTTCATTTACCAAATGAATCATACATTTAGCTACATCGCTAGCTGCTATATAGCCAGTTCCACCGTTTGTATAAAACAAATTACCGTTATAACAGGTTTGAATAATCTTCCCCGAACTTTGTTCCAAAAAACCCGGTGTAATGATAGCGCCTGGATTTACAATAACGGCATTTAATCCTTCCTCTATTCCACGCCACACCTCACGTTCGCCATTATATTTACTAATGGCATAGTTACTAGCCTGTGGCGATGATTTCCAAAATACTGATTCATCTATACTTTGCGTAACATCTGGATTTTGAAGCGTTGCAATAGAACTTACATGACATAAGGTAGCTACATTTTTTTCTAAACACGCATTCACAACATTAGCTGTGCCTTCTCCATTTATTTTAAACAATTGCTCACGTTGTTTGTTATTAAAAGACACAAAACCTGCACAATGATACACTTTTGAAATACCATCTAATGCTTCGATAATGGAATAAATATCGGTTACATCGCCATCTACCCATTTTATTTTTTGAAACAAAACTTCATAATCGGCGGTGTAATACGAAAATAATTTCTTAGTTTTTTGAATATCACTATTGGAGCGTTTTATAGCAACAACAGACTGATGTTGCTGCAACAATTGAAGTGCTACATGTGCTCCTACTATTCCTGTTGCTCCTGTTATTAAATTCATCACTTTTAAAGACTAAATAAATATAAGCATTTGTGCAACAAAAAATAATACAAACTGAATAGTACAGCCCACTAAAAAACCAACATATACTTGTGCTGGAGTATGCGCATTTAGTTGTAACCTAGCAGTACCAATAAATCCAGCTAATACAATTAACAATGCAATAGGTAGTAATATAGGTAACTGCATAAAATAACATATTGCCAATAATACACCAATAAGGCCTCCTATTCCTATCATGTGTGTGCTTATTTGCCATTTTATACTAATAATTCCGGCACACATAATGCTTACTCCACCTCCTAATATTAATAACTTAATAGCAGGCCAAATACTAAAATCTTGAATTAAATAATATAAACCAAAATAACACATTGCTGTAATTATCAAAGGCAAAGCCCGTTCACGACGATTAGTAAGATAAAGTGAACTCACATAATTTAACTTATACAGAACTAATAAATTTAAAAGTGGTAATAAAAACGTAAAAGAAAAAACGGTGATAATAAGCACAAGTTTTATACGAATAGGCGTGAAAACAAAATAAATGGTGTCTGTTAAACCAAAAAAAAGTAACACACAACAAAAAGTAGCCATTAATAAAGGATGAAACAGAAAAGAAATAATATGGGCAATAAATCTCATCATCAAAATTTAGATTGCTAAAATACATTAAAATAATTGATACAATTGGCATAACATGTTATAATTATTAAAATCTATTGCTATTTTTGGGACTTGTATGTTCACACTTTTTGTAAAAGAAATTCGTAGTTTTTTAAGTTCGCTTATTGGTTATATTACCATTGCGGTTTTTATTACAGGCATAGGCACATTTATGTGGTTAGCTCCTAATGAAAGTGCTGGTTCTAATGTATTAGAAAATGGCTTTGCAAATATTGACCCCTTATTTATTTTGGCACCTTGGATTTATTTATTCTTAATTCCAGCTATTACTATGCGTAGCTTCTCGGAAGAGAAAAAAACGGGCACTATTGAGTTATTACTTACTCGCCCTCTTACCGAATTACAAATAGTACTAGCTAAATATTTTGCTGGCGTTGTATTAGTGTTGGTTTCGTTATTACCTACTTTAATTTATTACTATTCGGTTTATCAATTAGGTAGCCCTAAAGGAAATATTGATGTAGGTGGCATGTGGGGTTCGTACATTGGTTTATTATTTTTAGGTGCTGGATTTGTTTCGGTGGGTGTGTTTGCCTCTTCTATTTCCGAAAACCAAGTTATTGCATTTATCATGGCATTTTTACTTTGTTTTATAACCTACATTGGCTTTGATTTTATATCCGTAGCGGGTGTTTTTGGAAAATACGATGCTTTGGTAAAAAATTTAGGAATGAATGCACACTACGTAAGCATGAGTAGAGGCGTGATTGATACAAGAGATGTGATTTATTTTATTTCTATCATCGCATTTTTTAATTTACTATCAAAAATTGTTTTAGAAAGTAGAAAGTGGTAAAATGAAACAAAAGAACTCGACACAAAAACGTAAAGATATAATTGCATTAATAATGCTTCTTGTTATTGTTGTGTTGTGCAACTTTATAGGTTCATTTGTGTTTAAACGATTTGACTTAACTAGCGAAAAACGATACACTTTATCTGAATCTACTAAAAAAATGTTGCAATCGCTAAATGATGTAGTGTATATTAAAGTGTATTTGCAAGGTGACTTTAATCCCTCTTTTACACGCTTAAAAAATGAAACCAAAGAAATATTAGATGAATTTAGAGCTTACTCTAATCATAACTTAGAGTATGAACTCATTAATCCACTAGAAAATCCAAACAAAAACGAAACTGATAAAATTGAAAAACAACTCTACGATAAAGGCATTATGCCCGAACAAATAGTGGACAGAAGTACGAACAAAATTTCTGAAACTTTAATTTGGCCTGGCGCAATTGTTACTTATAAAGGCAAAGAAAGTGTGTGGCAAATCTATAAGCGTCAGTTGGGATTTGAAATTGAGCAAAGCATCAATAATTCGGTACAGGAATTAGAATACGGATTAATGAATGCCATTAAAAAAACAATGATTGAAAAAAAGCCTGAAGTATTATTTATAGAAGGACACAGTGAACTAGATACCATTTCGGGGGCTGATTTTATGAGATCATTAACCGAATATTACAACGTTTCTAGGGTAAATATTAATCATAAGTTATACGCCCTTAAAGGTGCTGATGCTATTGTAATTGCACAACCCGACTCTGTATTTGATGAAAAAGACAAATTTATTATCGACCAATTTATTATGAATGGTGGCAAAGCCCTATGGTTAGTTGAACCGGTTTATGTAAATAGAGATACCTTAACTACCCGAGGCTATTCGCTTGGATTTACAAATCCTTTAAACATTGAAGATATGCTTTTTAAATACGGCGTACGTCTTAATCCTTTATTAGTGCAAGATTTACAATGCGCTCAAGTACCCGTAAATGTTGGTTTTAAACAAGGACAACCCGATTTTAAACCTTTTCCGTGGGTTTACTATCCATTGTTATTGCCATCAGCATCGCATCCTATTGTGAAAAATTTAGACTTAATTCGCACCGAATACATCGGCACACTGGATACTGTATTTGCTAAAGACGTTACAAAAACCATTTTACTTCAAACTTCGCGTTACACCAAAACACTTCCAACCCCAGTTCGTATTAATGCAGCGCAGGTAAGATTAAAACCTCAAGAAAGCCAGTACAACAACTCATTTCAAAATGTAGCATGTTTACTTGAAGGAAGTTTTGAATCAAATTATAAAAACAGATTAACAACAGCCATACGCGAAGATAGCGCCATTGGGTTTATAGAAAAAAGTAAACCTACAAAAATGATTGTTGTGGCCGATGGCGATATTGCTAAAAGTGAATTTAATAGGGCAAACGGAATGATTTATCCTGTAGGATTTGACCGATACTCTAACCAACAATTTGCAAATAAAACATTCTTATTAAATTGCATGAACTATTTATTGGGGGGCGAAGAGCTTTTACAACTCAGAGCTAGAGAGATTAAATTACGCCTATTAGACAAAAAGAAAATTAGCACACAAGCATCTAAATGGAAATTTATAAATGTAGGTTTACCATTTTTGCTTATCATCTTATTTGGCACCATACAATATTACATTCGTAAAAAAAGATACAGTAATTAATAACTCCTAATGATGAAAAAAACATCACTCATTACACTAACTATTCTTGTATTACTATCAGCACTTGCTGTTTATATATATAAAACAAAGGGTAGCACCACTACATTAGATAAAGAAGCTAGTAATTTTAAATTTAAAGATACAGCCTCTATTGATAAAATTTTTATTGCAGATAAAGAAGGGCACTCTGTAACCCTAGAAAGAAATAAAACAGGTTGGCAACTAAATAAAAAATACGTTGTACGTCCTGACATTTTAGAAGGTTTATTACAAACTATTGCTACCGTAGAGGTTAAATCGCCTGTATCAAAAAATGGAAGAGATGCCATTATACAAATTATGGCTGCAAAATCTACTAAAATAGAAATTTATAGTAAAGGTAAAAAAGTAAAACAATATTTTGTAGGACACAATACCATTGACCATACAGGAACCTATATGATATTAACTAACCTTAACACTGACAAAAACTATAGCGAACCATTTGTAACTTTTATTCCTGGGTTCGAGGGTTTTTTAACTACCCGATATATTGCTACCGAAAACGACTGGCGAGATAGAACCATGATTAATCTACGACCTCCACAAATTAAAAAAATTCAACTCGATTTACTAGAAGTACCCGACTCCTCATTTGTTGTTGATTTATTTAGTATGCAACGCTTTGGCGTGAAAACCCCAAAAGGCGCCATACCTTACGACGAAGCAAAGCTAAAGCAGTTTATTGCTTATTTTCAAAATGTAAATTGCGAATATGTTTTAGAAGAAAAAGACCGTATTGTTGATTCCTTAAAAAAATCGGCACTACCCTTTGCTAAACTTACTGTTTACGACCGTAACGAAAACATAAACGTGTGCGAATTTTTCCATAAATCATCTAGCAAAGCACAAAACGAACAATATGGTATTGACTACAAATACGACCCAGATAGGCTGTATGTAAGATACAATAATGGCAAAGATTGGGGTATTGCCCAATTTTACGTATTCGGAAAGATTTTGCAAACCTACGAATACTTTCTTCCATCAAAATAAATTGCTGTTAAAAAATAGTGTATAACTACACTTCATTTCGTTCCTTTATCCATTGCTATTATGGTTAAATTTGACTGTTTAGTATAAATTTTAACTTTTATCATATATGAATTTTGTTGTTTCATCATCAGCCTTATTAAAACACCTAAAATCTATCAGTGGCGTTTTAAATACAAGTAATACGATTCCTATTTTAGATTGTTTTTTATTTGACTTAAAAGACAGTAACCTTACATTAGTGGCTAGTGATATGGAAACAACCATTACTACTACCCTAAAAGTAGAAGCCTCTGAAAATGGTAATGTTGCTATTCCAGCAAAAACTTTACTTGAGGCACTTAGTAATTTGCCCGAACAACCTGTTTCGTTTATTATTGACAAGAAAAAATTTAGCGCTAAACTTAAAACCGAAACTGGTGATTATACCTTAACAGGACACAATGGTGATGAATACCCAAAATTACCAAAAGTAGAATCTGCTACATCTGTTATTATTAAAAGTGATGTATTAGCTAATGCTATTAATAAAACCATTTTTGCAACTGGCAATGATGATTTAAGACCTGTGATGAGTGGGGTGTATTGCCAATTTAGCGAAGACAACTCTATTTTTGTAGCCACCGATGCTCATAAATTAGTACGCTACACACGCCACGATGCTAAGGCTGGCGCTTCTGCATCTTTTATTATGCCCAAAAAACCACTTAATGTTTTAAAAAACTTATTACTTGGTATTGATGATGCAGTTAAAGTTGAATTTAATAAAACCAACGCTTATTTTAATTTTGGTCAAATAAACTTAGTATGCCGTTTAATAGATGGTAAATACCCTAACTACGAAGCTGTAATTCCAAAACAAAATCCTAATAAATTAACCGTTGATCGTGCTTCGTTTTTAGGAGCTATTCGTAGGGTGAGCGTGTTTGCAAGCAAAGCCACACATCAAATACGTATTAAAATTGCAGGAAGTCAATTAACCATATCAGCAGAAGATTTAGATTTTGCAAACGAAGGACACGAAACACTTGTGTGTACTTATATAGGCGAAGATATGGAAATTGGATTTAACTCAAAGTTTGTTCTCGAGATGTTATCTAATCTTGAAAGCGACGAAATAACCATTGAAATGAGTGCTCCAAATCGTGCAGGTATTATTATGCCAACACAAAAGAGTAATCCAGCAGAAGATGTATTGATGCTTGTAATGCCTGTAATGCTTAATAACTAATAGTTAAATTTAAAGTGTATCAAAAAAAAACCGTAGCTCATCACTACGGTTTTTTGCTTTTTATACGCACGGATACCTCACACACAATACTACGCTTCATATCCGCGCGAGCGGGTTTTGTTTTTTATGCCGCAGGATTGCAAATCCAGCGGAGCGGGGGATTTTATTCAATTTTTTTTCAAGTATTTGGTAATGATATATCCCAAAATGACAAGTAAATGCATACTTGTTAAAATTGCTAAATAAAACCACCAGGCTAAGGCTGTTCCATCGCCACTTTTAAAGAAAAACCCATAATATAGCACTCCACTATATAGCAGATAGATCACAATATTTACCACAGCAAAATTTCTGCTAAATTTAAATGTTGTTAAAATCAGAATTAGTAATACTACTGAACCAGCGTATAAAAGATTATTTTCGTTCATTTTTTACTTTTTTTAGCTACCGCCTTTAGTCACTTCTGACTTATCTCCGTTTGTTCTATTCTTATCATAATTTTCATAACCCTTTTTTATAGCTTGAAAGAGGTTCCCCTTGCTGGTTCCACTTTCAAGAATCTGTAAAATAAAATTTAACTCTACCCGCTCCGCTGCATTTGTAATGCTGCGGCATTTTATTTTTAATACGCAATTAATATTTGCTTCAGTCTTTCAACTTCAATTATACTTTCCATATCATGATAGTTACTTGCCGATGAATAAATCCATTCATATGAATGTTT
>CAUJCR010000025.1 GCA_963169355.1 Bacteroidota bacterium
CTGTAGATTTGATAGATGTTCTTGGGATAGTTATTATTTTGTTTTTAATCTCTACGGCACTTTGTAAAGTCGAAAATTTGATGTGTTTTAGTTCATTCACATCAATGTATTTTGCTAAGTTTTCTAATGGTTTAAATCCAATTAACTCACCTCTTTCAATTAATAAACTACTAGTTACATTGATACTCGATACATCTACTTCGAGTTGTTTGTTCCATGTTGCCGAAAAATCTACATTTGCCGAGGCAAAACCTTTTAAATTTTTATCTATAATACTAGTTTGCCCAAAATTATTAAGCTGCGAAAATAATTTTTGAATGTTTAATTGTTTGAGTTCGCTTTCGCCAGATATTTTGATGTGTTCGCCACTTGCATCTGCTATGGCGTTTAATAAGATGTTACCGTCCATCGTATTAATACTAGCTTGATGTAAAGCTATCTTTTGATTTCTTAGAAGTAGATTTCCCTGAAATTTATCGGCTATAAATTTCCCAAAGGTTAAATGCTCAATATTTAAATTGACATTGATATCTAAGTTTGGAGCAATTGAAATAGATGTTTTTTCATGGCTTTTACCGCTAGAAAAAATAAAATCTTCTACTTCAATGTTCTGACTTTGAACCATTGCTTTTACTATTAATGGCTCAGAAGGATTAAAGACATAAGCTAAAAATCCAGGTAACTCACCAACTAAGTTTAGGTCAGATTTTCCTTTAATGAGTTTTAAATTATTAACGCTTAATCCTCGGTTATATAATGTTACTTCTCCTTGTGGAATATTTATTTCTTTGTCAGAATGTTTAAACTTAGCCTTTAAGTCTTGTACTTCAGCTTTTCCAGAGGCTTGTACTCCTTGACTATTGGCGTTTGATTTAATTTCACTCAATAAGCCTTCTAATTGTGCTTGGAGTTTTATGTTACCTGATAAATTTTCTAAGGTATCTATGGGATAAAAGGTCATCACATCTTGTAGCGAAGTATTTGCAGCTACATCTAGTTTTAAATATGGGTTACTAAAATTGGTAATTTCTACATTACCCGTAAAATGATTGTTATTTAATTTAGCATTTATGTCTCTTAAACTTAAGATGGTGCGAGTTTCATTAAATACAATTTTTCCTAGTAAGTTTACCTCGCTTAGATTAGTGCCCGATTGTTTGTGAGTGATATTTGCTTTTTTAATACCAAAATCTGATTTTATTTGTAAGGCTTGTCCGTTTTTGTAATGACATTCGCCTGAAGCATAAAACTCTCCGTCGCTTTCATAATCGTTTATTTGCGCTTTAAATTTATCGGGTAGGAGTGAGAGTGTAGTTGATATATCTAAGTTTTTTCCTGAGTAGTTAATATCTAAGCTTAATAAACTATCTTGTATAACAAAGGAGCCATGACTTACTAAAATTGTTTTATTAATGGCTGTTTCTGATTTTATAACTGTGTAGGTTGAACCATTCACATCAAACTCCAAATCAAATTTTAGGTGTTTATCTTTTAAGTATTTTACTTCTTGTTGCTGAAAATAATTGACAAAGGCATTGCCGTTGGTTGAAAGTGTGTAATGTGTTTCACTAAAATTGCCCTTAAAACTCAACTTTTCAATATGCGATTTGTATTTGAATTTTCGTTTATTGTCTTTATAGTTTACATAACAATTATTAATAACGATATCCTCCAATTTAAAAGTTAAACTATCTGAAGAGCTTGGCGTATTATTACTTTTCCATATTTTAAAATTCGGATTTCCTTTTTTATCAAATTTAATATTTGCTTTGGCATCGCTCAGATATATCTTCTTAATATCATAACGTTTATTAAATAAATCTTTAATATTAAAAGCTAAGGCTAGTTTTTTAGCGCTCAGTAAGGTGTCTTTGGTTTTATATTCTTTAGACTCAAAAGCAGTTAAATTTTTAAATTCAATGGCACAATTTGGGAAAGATTGAATTATTGTTAAGTCAATATCCTTAGGTTCTACTCTTACTTCACAGTTCAGGTGTTTATTTATTTCTTTTATCATTAAAGCAATTACTTCGTCTTCATAAATAAACACCAGCGAAACGGCGGTAGTTATAATAATTAAAACAGAAATAATAGTACTTAGAAACAAACGTCTTAAAAATCTCCAAATACTAAAGGGAGTTTTTGATGGTTTGGGTTGAATATTTAAGTCATTAGTTTCGATAATATAAAGTTGCGTTAATTAATAACTGGTTTTAACTTGTTGTTTGTATTATTTAAACAATGAGCTATTAATAATTTATTGTTATAACGATCATTCTACACATAAAGTACAAGTAATTTTAAAGTCAATATGGATAATTTTGATTATTTCAGTTGGGTGGTTTTACCATTGTTAATTTTTGTTTCGAGGCTAGCCGATGTAACAATGGCTACTTTAAGGCATATTTTTATATCTAAAGGATTAAAAACAATAGTGCCTATACTTGGATTTTTCGAGGTTCTAGTATGGTTAATTGCTATGCGCCAGGTGTTTAATCATTTAGATAATATAGCTTGTTTTATTGCTTGGGCTGCCGGATTTAGTGCAGGTACTTACCTTGGCATGTATTTAGAAGAACGCTTAGCTATAGGTACGCAAATTATTAGAATTATAACAAGCGAGGATATTACGGCATTTACTACAGCCTTGGCTAATCATAATCAAGGTATGACAATAGTAGATGGGCAAGGAGCCAAAGGACCTGTAAAATTAATTTTTACCATTGTAAAACGAGTAAACAAGGCAGAGGTTTTGGAACTCATAAATATATATATCCCCAATTCCTTTTATACTATTGAAGATGTGAAAGGCTCTGAACGGGGTATTTATACTGATGTGGGTAATAAACCTATGATGGAGCGTGTATTTACAATCAGAAAAGGAAAATAAATTATATTTCAATTCCTAAGAAAGTTATATCATCTATTTGTCCTAGATCGCCTTTCCAATTATGAAAGGCATTTTCAACTACCACTTTTAGTTCTTCTAGTGGTTTTTGGTTGTTTTCAATTATAAATCGTTCAACAGTTTTGTACATCATTTTTTTGCCTTTAGGGCCGCCAAATTGGTCTGGTAAGCCATCTGTAAAAGCAATGAGTCTATCGCCATTAGTTAATGAAATTTCTTTTTTGGTAAAAGGTTTTTCCTCGCCACTGTGTAACCCAATTGGCATCTTGTCGCCTTTTATTTCTTTTAGTTGGTGGTTTTGTAAAATGTAAATAGAGTTATTAGCGCCACTAAATTGTATGTCTTTAGTTTGTGTATTTATTCGGATAAGCACTAAGTCCATTCCATCTCTTTTTTGCGAAACCGAAGTTGATTTGTTGAGGTTATGAATTACTTTTTCGCGCAACTCATTTAAAATCGCATCAGTTTCTGTAACTTTCTTTTCATTAATTATTTCGCTTAAATAGTTAATACCCATTAAACTCATAAATGCTCCTGGGACGCCATGCCCTGTACAATCGCCTACAACATAATAGATGTATTGGGTTATTTTAGAATACCAATAAAAATCACCACTTACAATATCTTTGGGTTTAAATACTACAATGGCATTCTTTACGCCTTGTTTTAAATCGCTTTCATGGGGTATTACAGCCTGTTGTATGGTAAGTGCATAATTTATACTATCGGTAATTTCTCTATTTTTTTCATCTACAAATTCTTTTTGCTGTTCAATTATAGTTTTTTGTTTTTGGGTAATTTTAAATCGTTTAAAGAGAATTACAGTAAATAGGGCAATTAATAGGGCAATAATACTAATAGAGCCAATGATGTAATTTCTTGTTTTTCTTTCACTTTCGGCCTGAAGTTCTTTGGCTTTGTTTTCAGCTTGAAGGAAATTAATCTCTCTTTCGTTTTTTTCAGATTCGTATTTTGCCTGTAGTTCATGCATGGTTTTAAAATTAGATGCCGTGAAAATGCTATCTCTGTAATTAATATATTTTTCGGCATATTGGTAGGCTAATTCGTTTTTTCCTAATTGGTGATATATCTTTTTCAGGCTAGTGTAATTTTGTAATATTAATTCGCTTTCGTTTTGCTGTTTTGCTAAAACCTCACATTCTTTGGCTAACTCCAAGGCAGTTTGATAATCTCTTTTTTCATAAAAACAATCGGTAAGATTTAGTTTTAGCATTGTAACTGCATAATCATCACCTAATTCTTTTCTTAGTTTAATGGCCTCAAAACTCACTTCAATAGCTTTATCAATTTGCCCCAAAGCTGAGTATGAACTTACTAAGTTTACCATAGAGGCGCCTATTCCTCGTTTATGATTAATCATTTTAAAATAAGACAAACCTTGTTGGTTATAAAATAATGATGAATCATATTGTCCAATGTAATGAAATTCTCCACCTAATCTAGCCGATAGGTTAGCATAATTGAAAGTATCATTACTAGCTTTACTAATTCCTAGTCCCTTCTCAAAATATAAGATAGACTTATGATGGAGATTCATAGCACTATGAATAAATCCTAAATCGTGAAATACTTTAATAGTTAATTTGGTGTTTTTTTGATTCTCGGCAAGTTTTTGAGCAATAAGAGCTTGACTAATGGCTTTTTCGTATTTTGAA
>CAUJCR010000026.1 GCA_963169355.1 Bacteroidota bacterium
TAAATACCATCACCGTTATGATCTACAAATGGTGCTAAATTTCGGCTATAGTTACCATTTCCATGTGCTGGCCAAGTAAGCATATCGGGGGTAGCTACCACACTGCCCGCACTATATGCAGCAATAAAAGTATTAATATCACTATAGTTTATTTTCCATATTTTATCGTATTGCATAGCTGTAGCAGTATCAATGCTTGCATTGGAGGTATCTAGAGGTCCAGGCCAATATTCGGAGCCAAAATAACGATAGGTTTGTCCTGAACCATGTAATTGATTCCCTGCATCTAATCCTCCAATCCACAACGCACTTGCAAAATTAGAACTTACACCACTTCCTTTTGGAACTTCATACATGGCATTTTGACTTCCTCCAATATCCCAATGCATATCGCCTCTATTTGCTATTCCTGCACTTACTTGGTTTACATCTAATAATTTAAAATTATCATTATTGACTGGACCTAATGGCATCACATAAATTGATGTATCAAATGTTAGATATATATCTTGTATATTATTCATTAAAGAGGAAAGGCTTATTTCTCCAGCACGTTTTTCAATATATGCTCCAAAATTAAGATTAGATACTGGATGATAATACTGATACACTTTTTGGTTTGGACATAACTCTATAAATCCATATAACCTTGGTTCTAATCCATTATGGTCAAGTTTTACCACTACGCCATTATGAAATCCTTCTGCTAAATCTAATACCTTATTGGGTATTAAACCACCATGAATGTTGTAAATAGAATTAGCATTCATGAAATTTGTTCCATCATACATTAACAAGCCATTTGTTGTTGTTCCTAACCATTTATTTTGATTGGCATCTACATATATGCAATTGATATTTCCGCTATAAGCTAGCGAACTGGAAATATTATGAAGTTGAAAGCTAGTCGTTGTATAACTGCTATTAATATTAAATTCGGTAATAGCATTGTTACCACCAATCCATATTAAATTAGGATTTTCGGCTTTTAAACATGTAATGCCATTATAAGGCAATAAGCCATTGGCAACATTATAATTTGTAAAGGTAGTACCATCATATCGAGATAAGCCAGCATTAGTTCCAATATAAATTTGATTGCCTACTGCTTCAATGCAAGTAATGGTATTACTTGGTAAACCATTGCTGGTATTATAAGTTATAAAATTAGTGCCGTCGTACCTCACTAAACCCATATCTGTTCCAATCCAAATATGCCCAATAATTTGATCTTGTGCCAAAGCCGTAATTTTATTAGATGGTAACGCAGGTGTAGAACTCGTACTATACAAAGTCCAGTTTACATTATCATGTTTCAACAATCCAGAAGCAGCTCCAGTTCCATTGCCTTTATAACCAATCCATTTATGATTGGCGTTATCAACTAGTAAGGCGGTTTCGTTTTTAGACGACCCTCCCAAACTTAAATTAGTAGTAAAGGTAGTAAATCCATTTTGTGCAGTTAAAGTTGTAACCGACAAAAAAGTGAGGAGTAGAAGTATTAGTGTTTTCATAGTATTTTAATTTTTTATGGTTCCTTATTCCTTTATAAACTTTTTGGTGCTATTTCCAACTTTAATAAAATACACCCCATTGCTAAGGCTAGATACATCAATGCTAGTGTTGAGAGCTGCATTTTTAGTTTTTAATTCTTGAGTGCTCAGCACTTCTTTGCCTATTACATCATAAATACTTATCTTCATTGATGTTGGTATTTCGGTTAATTGAAGATTTAAGATACCAGTTGTAGGATTAGGAAACAAACTAAAATGCGTATTAAGGCTTAATTCATTTATACCAACATTGGAAGTTGAGGTACATATTGGTTTTGAGGTTAAATTATAAAAAGCATTAATTTGTTGGATGTCGGATTTTAATTTATTTAAAACCAAAAAACTACCAGCCGTAACCGAAGAATCGAAAGAAGTAACAAAGGCGTATTCAATTTCTTGCATTTGCCCAGCATTAAGGTCAAAAGGTCCAGCACTTAAAATGACGCGCCTATCACCTGGTGTTCCATTTTCAACCCAATAGCCACAAGTGTTAGCTGGGTCTGTATTTACGCCACTATTTACTGGGTCGCCTGGGTACACCCAGTTGGTATTAACAGTACCACCATAACCAGTTCCACCACAAGTAATATGCGTACTATCTTTCCAAAACCCAGTCATGTATTGATAAAATTCTTTGGCGTAATTAGGCTCAAGTGTTTGAGGCGGGGGTGTACCATAACTATTATTAAAATAAGTCATCTTATTTAATTTACAATCTTCATCTAGTTCATCAATTAGCCCGTTATTATTGTTATCAATTCCATCATTTAGCGGTGCACGAGGTCCTTTTAAAATATTAAATCCTTGAGCGGGTGGATATGAACCATAAATTGGTGGACCGCCCAAAAAACCATCATAGTTATCTCCATTATAAGCGTATGCGTAATTATCACTTACATTGGTGCCAATATAATCATCGCCATAATAGCCAAGATCTACATCACTCCACATACTGACATATACATCGTGGTAATTATTAGCGGAGCGATTAATAATTTTATAATCGTAAAATGTTGTATAATTTAGCGCATTATGATTAGCCACCGTATTAGGGCAACCGTAGGCATAAGCCATGCCTTGTATTTCTACGCCCATAGGCGTATATGAGGAGCTATGACTAGCTAAATTATCATTAAAAATATAATACAAAGCTTGATCGCCTTTAATTTTAGGATAATCGCCATCATAAGGGTTATAAATACCATCACCGTTATGATCTACAAATGGTGCTAAATTTCGGCTATAGTTACCATTTCCATGTGCTGGCCAAGTAAGCATATCGGGGGTAGCTACCACACTGCCCGCACTATATGCGGCAATAAAAGTATTAATATCACTATAGTTTATTTTCCATATTTTATCGTATTGCACAGCCGTAGTAGTATCAATGCTTGCATTGGTGGTATCTAAAGGTCCTGGCCAATAATCTACACCACTTTGTCGGTATGTTTGAGCAGCACCATGTAATTGATTTCCTGCGTCTAATCCTCCAATCCACAACGCACTTGCAAAATTAGAACTTACACCACTTCCTTTTGGAACTTCATACATAGCCGTTTGACTTCCTCCAATTCCCCAATGCATATCGCCACTATTGGTAATTCCTGCATTTATATTATTTATGTCAAGCGTATTCATATTATTGTTATTTACTGTTCCCAAAGGCATCGTGTAATTAGACGCATTGAACGTATGGTATGCTTTTGGTATGGTATTATAACCATCAGAAATGATTAATTCGTTTGCATATTTTTCAATATAGATACCCAAATCATTGGTTGGTTTAGAATAAAAATATTGATACACTTTTTGGTTAGGACATAATTCAATCAATCCACTAGAAAAATAAGGATAATTAGTACTAAACTTAACAACAAGCCCATTATTAAATCCTTCAGCTATATCCATAATTTTATTAGAGATAGCGCCGCCGTAAATGGTATAAATAGAATTAGCATTCATAAAATTTGTTCCATCATACATTAATAGACCATTCGTTGTTGTTCCTAACCATTTATTTTGATTGGCATCTACATATATGCAATTGATATTTCCGCTATAAGCTAGCGAACTGGAAATATTATGAAGTTGAAAGCTAGTCGTTGTATAGCTGCTATTAATATTAAATTCAGTCATAATTTGATTGCCTCCAATCCATATTAAATTAGGATTTTCGGCCTTTAAACAAGTAATATTATCGTCAGGTAATAATCCGTTAGTAACATTATAATTTGTAAAGGTAGTACCATCAAACCTTGATAAGCCAGCATTAGTTCCAATATAAATTTGATTGCCCACTGCTTCAATGCAAGTAATGGTATTACTTGGTAAACCGTTGCTGGTATTATAAGTGGTGAAATTAGTACCGTCGTACTTCACTAAGCCCATATCTGTTCCAATCCAAATATGCCCAATAATTTGATCTTGCGCTAAAGCCGTAATTTTATTTGATGGTAACGCAGGTGTAGAACTTGTACTATACAAAGTCCAGTTTACATTATCATGTTTCAATAAACCTGGAGTTGCACCAGTTCCATAGCTCATAAAACCAATCCATTTATTATTGGCGTTATCAACTAGCAAAGCGGTTTCGCTTTTAGACGCCCCTCCTAAACTTAAATTAGTAGTAAAGGTGGTAAATCCATTTTGTGCAGTTAAAGTTGCAACCGACAAAAAAGTGAGGAGTAGAAGTGTTTTCATAGTTAAAGGACTTGTAAAACGTTAGTACATAAAGCTTTTTCAAATTTAAGAATTTTAACATTGTGAAAATACGCCATTCAATAACTGGTTGAGTTTTTCTGATAAGTGGTAGAACCTAGTTTATAATTGTTAAAACCGATTAAGAAAATAAACGTTAAACGCTATTGTATGCTTAACAAATTTTAACAAGGGCTAAATCCCTACAGCCCTTACCATTACTAAATTTGTGGGACTTGTTTAAACTAAAAAATGCTATGGTTGTAGATATTAGAGAACTAAATGAACGCATACAGCGCGAAAGTGCTTTTGTAGATGTATTATCATCCGAAATGGATAAAGTAATTGTTGGCCAAAAACACATGGTTGAACGTTTGCTAATTGGCTTGTTAAGTAATGGTCATATTTTGTTAGAAGGTGTGCCAGGCTTAGCCAAAACTTTAGCCATTAATACACTGGCTACTTGTGTTGACGCTAAGTTTAGCCGTATCCAATTTACTCCTGATTTGTTACCAGCCGATTTAATTGGTACCATGATTTATAATCAAAAGCAAGAGCAATTCTCAATTCGTAAAGGACCTATTTTTGCAAACTTTGTATTAGCCGATGAAATTAATCGTGCGCCAGCCAAAGTGCAATCAGCTTTATTAGAAGCGATGCAAGAAAAGCAAGTTACCATTGGTGATGAAACATTTAAGTTGCCAAATCCGTTTTTGGTTTTAGCTACTCAAAACCCTGTGGAGCAAGAAGGAACGTATCCGCTTCCAGAAGCACAAATGGATCGTTTTATGCTTAAAGTGGTTATTACTTATCCTACCCGCGAAGACGAAAGAAAAGTAATTGCTTCTAATATTTCTCGCCAAGGTATGCCCAAAGCCAATGTGGTGTTAAAACCAGAAGATATTTTAAATGCTCGCAATGTGGTGAAAGATGTGTACATGGATGAAAAAATTGAACGCTACATTGTAGATATCGTATTTGCAACTCGTTTCCCTAAAGAATATAAGCTCGACCAATTTGCACCACTTATCTCTTATGGTGGTTCGCCACGTGCTAGTATTAATTTAGCATTGGCTGCAAAAGCGTATGCTTTTATTAAACGTCGTGGTTATGTTATTCCAGAAGATGTGCGTGCTGTGTGTTTAGATGTAATGCGTCATCGTATTGGCTTAACCTATGAAGCCGAAGCTGAAAATATCACTACCGAACATATCATTAATGAATTGCTTAATGCAGTTGAAGTACCTTAATAATTAAGAATGTAGAGTTAAGAATTCAGAATAGAATATCTTAAATCAAAAATCTTGAATATTAAATAAATTATGGATACCGCAGAATTACTAAAGAAAGTTCGTAAAATCGAAATTAAAACGAAAGGGTTAAGTAACCAGATATTTTCTGGTGAATACCATTCTGCGTTTAAAGGTCGCGGTATGGCTTTTAGTGAGGTACGAGAATATACGCCAGGCGATGATGTGAGAACGATAGATTGGAATGTAACAGCACGTCTTCGCACACCGTATGTTAAGGTTTTTGAAGAAGAACGAGAACTAAGTGTTATGCTTTTAGTAGATGTAAGTGCCAGCGGACAATTTGGAACGCATCATCAAATTAAGCAAGATTTAATTACCGAGTTGTGTGCCGTGATTGCATTTTCGGCTTCGCAAAACAATGATAAAATTGGGGTTATATTTTTTAGCGATAAAATCGAAAAATTTATTCCACCCAAAAAAGGAAAATCACACATTCTCCGAATTATTAGAGAATTGATTAGTTTAACACCCGAAAATAAAGGAACAGATATTGAACTTGCTTTAAAATATTTAAACAATGTAATTAAGAAAAAAAGCATTTCGTTTTTAATTTCCGATTTTAAAGATAAACTCACTTTTTCTGACGCTATGAAAATTGCTAATAGAAAACACGATTTGGTAGCGTTAAGAATTGAAGATATGCGCGAACATAAATTTCCTAATGTTGGAATGATAAAACTAAAAGATAATGAAACAGGAAAATTAATGTGGGTAGATACCAGTGATAAAAATTTCCAAAAACAATTTGAGGTTAATCGTTTAAAATACGAACATCAGTTAAAAGATATTTTTACTAAAAGCGGAGTAGATTTCGCCACAATACACACACACGAAGGTTATATTAAACCATTAATGACTTTATTTAAAAAACGATAAACAACTATAGCGCAGCATTTTTTCCTAAATATGAAAATTAAAAAACAGTTATATCTACTTCTAATTATTTTCTCAGCATTTGCTGTTAGGTCTCAATCATCTGTTGAGGTTCATGCGGTTATAGATTCGTCAACCATTCGAATAGGAGCACAAACCAAATTAGATATTTATTTAAAATATAATTCGGCCGAACATAAAAACTTAGATGTGTTTTGGCCAATTATTGAAGATACTTTAAAAAAAGGACTTGAGGTAGTGAGTGTTTCACCCATTGATACTACCATTCCTGATAAAACAAAACCACATATTATTCAGCAACATCAACAATTAGTTGTTACCTCGTTTGATAGCGGTGCTTATTATATCCCACCATTTAAGTTTATTATTAATAAAGATACAGCTAACCCTTTATTAACCGAACCTTTGCATTTAATTGTAAATACGGTGGTTACAGATACATCGTTAGCAAAAGTAAAAGATATTAAAGCACCTTTTGATGAACCATTTGATTGGAAATGGTATTTGTCTTATGCGTATTATGGTATTGCTATTTTAGTTGGTTTATGTTTGCTCATTTGGTTAATTAGAAAATTAATGAAGAAAAAACCAGTAGAAGTAATTATTGAACAACCCAAAATTCCGGCGCATGTTACTGCCTTAGCCTCGTTAGAAAAAATTAAAACAGATGCCATTTGGAAAGAAAATAAAATAAAAGAATATTATTCTGAAATTACAGATGCGGTGAGGTTATATATCGAAGAACGATTTAATATCAATGCCCTCGAATTAACTTCAGATGAAATTATAAGAATATTTAAAACACAAGTAGTAGATAACGATAGTAAGGCAAAGTTAACGCAGATTTTATCGTTATCCGATTTTGTAAAATTTGCAAAACAAATTCCTATCGAAGCCGAGCATACTTTAACTTTAAACAATGCCTTTGACTTTGTGAAGGGAACTATGAGAGAGGAAGTACAACAAGCAGAAGACAAAACAAGTAATCATCAACAAGAAACCAAAGAATAAAAAAAGTGTTATCGTATTTTTCTGACATACAATTTGCCGAAAAACATTGGTTTTGGTTGTTTTTATTACTACCACTCATGATAACGTGGTATTTGTTTAAACTAAAAAGTTTTGAGGGCGAATTAAACTATGCTTCTTTTAGTTTATTGCAAGGCATTAAATCGTCATTTAAAGCAAAGCTACGTCATGTGTTATTTGTGTTAAGATTAATGGCGGTGTCCTTGTTAATTTTAGCCTTAGCTCGTCCACAATCGCGTAGTAGTTGGAAAGATACCAAAACCGAAGGGATAGATATTGTTATTAGTTTAGATGTTTCATTATCGATGTTGGCCAAAGATTTTAAACCAAATCGCTTGGCATCGGCTAAAGAAGTGATAACAGATTTTATTGATGCCCGACCTAACGATAAAATTGGCTTAGTAATTTTTGGAGGCGAAGCATTTACACAGTGTCCACTAACTACCGATCATAAGATTATTAAAAATATGTTGCCTGAAATTAAAGCAGGTTCGTTAGACCAAGGTACAGCCATTGGTTTGGGGTTAGCAAATGGAGTAGCGCGCATTAAAGATAGCCAAGCAAAAAGCAAAGTTGTTATTTTGGTTTCTGATGGTGTAAATAATGTAGGAGAGATTGCTCCATTAACAGCCGCCGAAATTGCAAAAACATTTAGTGTAAGAGTATATTGTGTAGGAATTGGTAGCAAAGGGAAAGCCCTGCAACCAGTAGCTATGTATCCCAATGGCGAACTTGAATATGATTATGTAGATGTGGATATTGATGATGCAACCATGACGCAAATTAGTAAGATGACTGGAGGTCAATATTTTAGAGCAACCGATAAAGAAAGTTTAGAAAAAACATATAAAGAAATTGATAAGCTCGAGAAATCAATTATTAGCGAACAAAGTTTTACAAATAAAGCCGAACATTTTTTGCCATTAGCCATTGGAGCTTTAGTATGTTTAGTAATTGAATTTTTATTAAAACGTTTTGTATTTAAAACCATACCATAATGTATAAGTTCGAAAATCCTATATTCTTTTATGCATTAGCACTTATCCCAATAAGTGTAGCAATCTACATTTGGTATATATATCGCACAAAACGAAATTTAAAAAAGTTAGGCGATTTTAATTTAATAGTTCAGTTAATGCCTGAGGTATCAAAAGCTAAGCGCCACACTAAGTTTGTGTTACTCATGTTATCATTCCTGTTTTTAATTTTAGCTTTATGTAATCTTCAAACGGGTTCTAAACTAAAAAACGTAAAGCGAGAAGGAGCTGATATTATGATTTGCTTAGATGTTAGTAATAGTATGATGGCGCAAGATTTAGTTCCTAATAGATTAGTGCGTGCTAAAATGGCGATTGAAAGTATGCTAAATAAAATGCAAGGCGATCGCTTAGGAATAGTTGTATTTGCAGGTCAGGCTTATGTGCAGTTGCCAATTACTACAGACTATAACGCCGCTAAATTATTTTTAGAAAGTATTAATCCTAAGATAGTACCCATACAAGGAACCAATATTGCAGATGCTATTGAAAAAGCCTCAGAAAGTTTTGGAAAAGATGACGGGAAAAATAAAGCTATCATTATTATTACCGATGGTGAAAATAATGAAGAAGCTAATCAAAGTGCGATAGATGCAGCACAAGAAGCCTCCAAAAATAATATAGTAATTCATACAATTGGAGTTGGGTCGGAGGCAGGAGTACCTATTCCTAATATAGTTGATGGCATAGTAACAGGTTATAAAAAAGATAATACAGGCAACACGGTTATTACCAAATTAGATGCTAAAATTTTACAAGAGATTGCTTCGTCAGCTAATGGCGTATATGTACAAGCAGGTAAAACAGATATTGGCTTAGACAAAATTTTAGATAAGATGGAAGAGTTAGATAAAAAACAATTAGAGAGTAAGATGTACAGTGATTATGAAGATCAATTTCAGTGGTTTATTGGGGCATCGTTGTTATTTTTAATAATCGAATCATTGTTATCAGAAAGAGTAAGTAAGCTGTGGAAAAAACTAAATTTATTTCGAGATGCAAAAGCATAGTGTTTATATAATTGTGATGTTATTACATACTTTTTGGGCTTTTTCGCAAAAAGAGAAGATGGCGTTGCGTGATGGTAATGATGCTTACAACGGTGGAAAACCTATTGAAGCAGCCAATCTGTACAAAAAATCATTAAAAGAAAATCAAACTTACTATAAAGCTAATTTTAATTTAGGTGATGCCTATTACAGAACAGCGCAATTAATTAAGAGTGGAAAAATTCCATCGCCAGATAAACGTATGACACCCGATTCGGCTGCCAATATTGTATTTCAACAAGCTGCCGAACAGTTTGAAGTAACCGCCAAATCAATCTCAAATGCGGATACTATACAAAAGGCATGGCACAATTATGGTAATGCTAAATTAATGCAAGCTAATTATGAAGATGCTATTTTAGGTTATAAAAAAGCATTACGATTAAATTCTAAAGACGAAGATGCTCGCTATAACTTAGCCTATGCTCAAAAGAAATTAGCTGAACAACAAAAAAATCAAAATAATAAAGACGACAAAAAAAATCAGGATCAGCAAGACAAGCAGGATAAAAAAGAACAAGACAAAAAGGAGCAAGAGAAAAAAGACCAGCAACAAAAACAACAAGAGCAACAGCCACAAATGTCAAAAGAACAAGCTGAAAAAATGTTGAATGCCTTGAAAAATGATGAGAAAAAATTACAAGATTTAAGAAAACAAAAAGCGGAAGAAGGACAAAAAATAAAAATTGAAAAAGATTGGTAATATTGTTTTATTATAAATTAGTAACACAAAAGTGAAACATGTAATTTACATATTTTTATGCTTGAGTGCTTTATTTGTTAAGGCGCAATCGCCTAGTTTTGTAGCTCAGGTAAGTAAAAATAGAGTTGCCGTTGGCGAAGTGTTTCAATTAGCATTTACCATTAACGGACAAGGTAATAATTTGGTTTATCCTAACTTAAATATGTTTGATATTTACTCTGGCCCTAATCAAAGCCAAAGTATGAGCATTGTAAATGGTAACATGTCGCAATCAACTACGGTTTCATTTTACTTAATCCCTAAGAAAGAAGGAAAATTTACCATTGGAACCGCATCTATTATGTCGGGAGGGCAAAAACTAGAAACAAAACCCATTGTTATTGAAGTAGTAAAAGGTAATCCAGCTAATGCTCAAGGCAATCAAAATCAACAACAAAATCAGCAACAAGCGCCACCTCCAGCATCCAAGAATATTGATGGAGATGATTTATTTGTAAAAACATCATTAAATAAATCTAAGTGTGTCTTAGGCGAACAACTTGTATTATCTCAAAGGGTTTATTCACGAGTAGATTTAAGAGGATTTCAAAACGTAAAATTTCCACCTTATAATGGTTTTTGGACACAACAAGAAACAGGAAATCAGCAAATTGATTTGCATCAAGAGAATGTAAACGGAGTAATGTATTATGTAGCCGAACTGAGCAAGGTTTATGTTTTTCCTCAACGAACAGGTAAACTAACAATAGAACCCATTGAGATTGAATGTGTAGTTCGTAGAGCGGTGAATCGTCAACCCCGCAATATTTTCGAGCAATTTTTTGGTGCTGGTGGATATGAAGATGTTATTGTAAATGTAAAAAGTAAACCTGTAAGTGTTGAAGTAAGTGATTTGCCTACTACTAATAAACCACTTAATTTTACGGGAGCTGTTGGCGATTTTTCATATAAAGCCGAAGTAGATAACCACACTGTAAAAGCAAATGAAGCCATCAATTTAAAGATTACCATTACTGGAAGAGGAAATATAAAATTAATTGATCCATTAAAATTAAACTTACCCGAAAGTTTTGAAGTGTATGATCCTAAGATTAATGAAAACATAAAAACACAGGGCGGTGTGAGTGGAAGTGTAGTTTACAATTATTTGATGATACCAAGAGAAAAAGGAGAATTTACATTAAATAATATAGAGTTTAATTATTTTAATCCTGAGAAAAAGCAATACATTTCATTACCGTCTCCTGATATCCAAATTAAGGTATTACAAGGCGATGCCTCAAGTGCACAAGTTATTACTTCGGCTAAAAATGGAATTAAAGAAACCGAAAATGATATTCGCTATATTAAAACGGGCGATTTAGAACTTCAATCGCAGGGTAGTTATTTCTTTTCTTCGTTTACCCATTACATGTTATTGTTAGTGCCGATAGCTTTATTTGTTTTAGGATTATTTTTTGTAAATCGTTATAACAAAGCAAATAGTGATGTGGTAGCTGTAAAAGAACGTAAGGCAGCACGAATTGCCAAAAAGCAATTGGTACAAGCCGAAAAACACATGCAACAAAATGAGAAAGAATTGTTTTTTAATGAAACTTTAAACGCTCTCAATAAATACATCAGTGATAAGTTTGCCATTGCCATTGCTGATTTATCAAAGGAGAGAATAAAAGAGATGTTGTTACAAAAACAAATGGATGAGTCAGTTATAACTCGTTTAATAGATACATTAAATACTTGCGAGTATGCCAAGTATGCACCAAGTGCAGTTACTGGCGATTTAAACAAAGTATATAACGATACTGTTCAATTAATTTCAGAAATTGAAAACCGATTTAAAAAGTAAGATGAAGAAATTAAAACACATATTGCTTTTTGTTATCATGCACGTGGCATGGGTTCAGTTGCTACATGCTAATAACTTACAGCAAAGTGCAGAAAAGGCTTATGCGGCTAAAGACTATAAATTAGCTATTGAAAATTACGAAGCCATTATGAAAGAAGGCTTAGTGTCTTATAAATTATATTACAACCTAGGTAATGCATATTATAAAAATCATGAATTGGGTAAAGCCATTTATAATTATGAATTAGCGCACAAATTAGCACCTACTAATCAAGACGTAAAAAATAATCTACAAATTGCTGCCGATAAAACTATCGACAAAATAGAGAGCAAAGAAAACTTTTTTGTTGGTGCTATTAAATCAGGTGTAGTGAGTGCCTTATCCGAAAAAGGGTGGGCGTGGCTTAGCATTATTTCATTAACTATTGCTTTAATTTTGTTCTTTATTTTTTATATAACGCAGCAGGTACTTTTAAAACGAATTGGTTTTTTTGCGGGCATTATATTTTTAATTTGTTTTGCTGTAAGCATGATGCTAGGTTACACAGCTATTAACGATAAAAGCAACATTCGATTTGCAATTGTGTTAGCCAAAGAAAGTAAAATATATGAAGAGCCTATTAAAGAGACCAAATCGAAATTCAACCTACATGAAGGTACAAAAGTAAAAGTACTAGAGAGTAATGCCGAGTGGACCAATATTAAACTCGAAAATGGTAACGAAGGTTGGCTCCCTACCGCTGAATTGGGCTTGTTTTAGTAGGCTCTAGCAAAAAGCACGCGTTGTGTACTTGGTTTTCCGCTATATATACACACTCCAGCTTCTTGAGGGTTATTTAAAGGAATACAACGAATTGTAGCTTTTGTTTCTTCCTTTATTTTTTCCTCCGTTTCAGGTGTGCCATCCCAATGTGCTGACACAAAACCTGTTTTTTCATCAAGTACTTTTTTAAATTCCTCGTAGCTATCTACTTTAGTTGTTAAAGCTTCGGTACGAGCTTTGGCTTTATTAAATAAATTTGTTTGAATATCGTTTAATAACGTTTCAATCCTATCTTCAATGCCTTCAATCGAAACGGTTTCTTTACTCAATTCATCACGTCGAGCTAATTCTACAGTGCCATTTTCTAAATCTCTCTCTCCGATGGCAATTCTTACTGGAACACCTTTTAGTTCATGTTCAGCAAATTTGAATCCAGGGCGTTGAGTATCTCTATCATCATACTTTACAGAGATATTTTTAGCTTGTAATTTATTTTTAATCTCATGTGCTACTTTTGATACTTTTTCTAAGCCTGCATCGCCTTTATAAATTGGTACAATAACCACTTGGGTAGGGGCAATTTTTGGCGGAATCACTAAGCCATTATCATCACTATGACTCATAATTAAAGCACCCATCAAGCGTGTAGAAACACCCCAAGATGTAGCCCACACATATTCTTGTTTGTTATCTTTTGTTACATATTTTACATCAAAAGCCTTCGCAAAATTTTGACCTAAAAAATGAGAGGTACCCGCTTGTAAGGCTTTACCGTCTTGCATCATCGCTTCTATACAATAAGTGTCGTCAGCACCCGCAAATCGTTCATTGGCAGTTTTCACACCTTTTACAACAGGCACGGCCATCCAGTTTTCTACAAAGTCGGCATATACTTCCAACATTTTTTTTGTTTCTTCAATGGCTTCTTCTTTAGTAGCATGTGCAGTATGGCCTTCTTGCCACAAAAACTCAGCGGTGCGTAAAAATAATCGTGTGCGCATTTCCCAACGCACTACGTTAGCCCATTGATTAACCAAAATAGGTAAATCTCTATAAGATTGAATCCAACCTTTATAAGTATTCCAAATAATAGCCTCACTAGTAGGACGAACCACTAACTCCTCTTCGAGTTTTGCTTCAGGATCAACAATAAGTTTTTGTTTGTTGTTTGGGTCTGTCTTTAAACGATAATGCGTTACTACAGCACATTCCTTTGCAAAACCTTCGGCGTTTTTTTCTTCGGCTTCAAATAAACTTTTAGGGATGAATAATGGAAAATAAGCGTTTACATGTCCTGTATCTTTAAACATTTTATCAAGTGCTTGTTGCATTTTTTCCCAAATGCCGTAGCCATATGGTTTTATAACCATGCAACCTCTTACCGCCGAGTGATCGGCTAAATCTGCCTTTACAACTATATCGTTGTACCATTTACTATAATCTTCTTTTCTAGATGTTAGTTCTTTACTCATCTTACTTAACAAATGTTAAATTGTGTTTTTAATAAATTTGTTGGCACTTATTTTGGTATCTTTACAAGTGCATCCCCGTGCAAATTTAACTTTTATTTTGAACCTATGGTTCTAATAATTTTAAAACTATTAAAATGAAAAATTTATTTACATTATTAGGTATTTCTTCCATGATTGTTTTATCGTCATGTGTAAATCAAAAGCTGGGGACAAGCACTTATATAGACGATGTATATGCTGATCCAGCGGTTACAAGAGCCGAAGAAAATAGAATCAAAGAAGAAAAACGACTTGCTCAAGCAGCTGCAGATAAGCGTCGTAATGATTCGTTAGCAGAAATTGCACGCATTCAAAAAGAAAAAGATGATGCTAATCCAGCGTATAAGTATAAAGATTATAATGCAGATGATTATTACGATTATGAATACGCCACTCGCATTAGACGATTTAATAGAAATATTAATGGATTAAGCTATTATAATAATTATTACACCAACTCATATTGGTACACTGGCAATCCATATACTTATGGGGTAAGTGTGTACAATGGCTATAGCTGGTGGGGGCCAACTTATAATTATTATAGTTACAATCCATCAGTAACATTTTACAATAGTTGGGGTTGGGGTTATGGCAATCATTTTGGTTGTTACAGTGGTTATAATCCATATATGGCTGGTTATGCGGCGGGATATAATAATGGATTTCATAATGGATTATATGGAAACTATTATGGCTATGGTAATCCCTACTATAATCCTTATTACGGTTATGGTTACGGTTATCCATATTACGGCTATGGTTATCCTTACTATGGTTATGGCTATAATTCGCCTTATTATAACGGTTGGGGATATTATAATTATTATGATAAAAATAGTAGTTATACCTATGGTCCACGCTCATCACATGGAGGTGGAAATGGAAGAAGAGAATCTAACCCTGGCATAGAAAATATGCCTGCTAGAAGAGAATCACTTGCTGATCAATACATCCATTCAATGGCATCGGCGCAAGAAGTACGTCCTGATTTTGGTGATATAGATAATCAACCAGTGCGTGGATTAAACGGAACTGGAGGTGTTAAACCTGTTTCGCAAGGAAATGTATCAACTCCAGTAAAATCTTCTTTGCCTGATAATACAACACCTACTAGAAATAATTATCCTGTGAAAAATAATCCAGTAAAATCTAATGATGTTAATACAGGTGTTTCTACTATTCCTGATGCTGGAAATAACCAACCAAATACAAATTATCCTGTAAGAAATAACCCAGTTAAGGAGGCGCCAGTTAAACAATCTGAATTACCTTCAAGAAATAATGCACCAGTTAAACAAGCTCCAGTTAAATCATACGAGCAACCTGTAAAACAACAAATTGAAACACCTCGTTATGAAGCTCCTGTAAGACAAACACCTAGTTTTCCAAGCAATGGTGGAGGCGGATGGAATAGTGGAGGAAGTGGTGGTGTAAAAAGTGGATCTTCGGGAGGAAGTGGTGGAGGACATCGTCCTAGATAATAAACAAAATTCCCCGTTAATTTTTTAGACATTTTAAAACATGAAATTATTTTTTTCAGTAACAGCATTTAGCTTGTTGTCACTCTCTATTGTGGCTCAAAATGATATTGATGCCATACGTTATTCGCAAACTTATTTTGGTGGTACATCGCGCAGTAAAGCCATGGCTGGTTCATTTGGAGCATTAGGTGCCGATGGTGCATGTATGGGAATAAATCCTGCGGGTATTGGTTTATATCGTAAAGGAGATATTAACTTATCAGTTGGATTGAGATTTTTTTCAGTTGATGCTACACATAATGGCACTTCTAATAAAAGCTTAAAAGTTAATTTACCTTTTGATGGCGTTAGCCTTATAGGAGCATGGGATGCTAGAAATAATAAAGAGTATCATAATGCCGTAGGTATTTCATGTAACCAAATAGCTAACTTTGCAAGTAATATTAGCATTTCGGGTCGTTCTAATCAAAAAAGTATTGCTAATGAATTTTTAGCTAATGCCAATGGTAAAAGCCTTTCCAATTTAGATAACTCTTATTCGGGGATGGCGTATGATAATTACCTTATTGATATGACCGACACTCTTACTAATAAGTATGCAAGTATTATTAACTCTAAATACGATTTGTTACAAACTAAAACCATAGAAACATTAGGGAAAATTAATGAATGGTGTTTTAATTATGCGTTTGGTTATAAGGATAAATTATATGTTGGGGCTACTTTAGGTATTCCATACTTAACTTTTAATTATAATTCAATTTATGGAGAAACAGATGATAAAGATTCCTTAAAAGCTTCGAATAATACGGCATACACCTATCCAAGTGTTGGTGTAGGTGGCTTTAAGAACATGGCTTACCAGGAAACATTTAAAACAACAGGATCAGGGTATAATTTAAAATTGGGAGTTATTTATCGAGCCGCTGATTTTATTAGATTAGGCGCTAGTTTTCAAACGCCTACAGTATATAGCCTTACGGATACATACATGTATAAAATGACAGCAAATTATGACGAAGGAGGTTCGTTTACAACACAATATCCTCCTGATAATGGCGGTAGATTTAATTATAAAATAATTACTCCAATGAAAGTTACCGGAAGTATTGCTTTTATTAATCAAAAATATGGAGTGTTAAATGTAGATTATGATTTAATAAATTACGGACAAGCTAATTTGCAAAGTTCTCCTCAGGAATTTACAGGCGTTAATCAGGTCATTAGAACAAAATATACTCAAACTGGAAACTTAAGAGTTGGAGCAGAAGCTAATTTAAACCCATTTTATATACGTCTTGGTTATGCCATGTATGGTAGCCCTTTTGGCGATATGTTTCAAGGCGATTTAGTGAGAACATTTTATACAGGTGGGGTTGGATTTAGAAAAGATAAATTTTATGTAGATATGTCCTTTACTAGGTCGATAAGCACGGAAACCTATTATATGTATGGCGCTTCATACGTTGATGCTTCTAGCTTTAAAAACTTTGGCACGACTATTGCAGTTACTGTTGGTAGTAAGTTTTAGTGTAGTTTTGTTCTAGATTAATTGGTTAGAAAGTCTCGGAGTAGTGGCCGAGACTTTCGCTTTTATAGGGGGCTTCATAAGATAAGCTAGGAAAGAAAAAATGACGTAATAAATGCTGTTCAAATAAACAGTTTGTGATAACTCAAATTAGTCTTCAGAAAATTACCGAGGGATAGTTACAGCTTATTTATTGTGATTAATAATAACCTTTACATTTTCGTGTATCGATTCATTATTAGAAACAGTAATTAAATAAGTGCCTGTTGCAAAATCAGAAGTGTTTAAATAAACATTGTTACCATTTTGTAACAAATTTACTTCGTTGGTGTAAACAAGTCGTCCGTAAATATCAGTTACTTGAATATGTATTATTTCATCGTTTGTTCCAGAAACATTAATATATAAATCTGCATTAGCTGGATTTGGGTAAACTAAAACAGTAGGCTTATTTTTACTAGTGTTATCTATGCTTATTATAGAACTATATTTGTAAGTATAGTCTAAATCAACCATTTTTAAACGGTAGTATGTTATAGGACGATAAAAATCAAAATCTAAATATTCGTAGGTATTAATACTAGTAGAGTTACCAATTGGATTTACAATTTTTATTTGCTTAAAATTAATTCCATCTGCAGAACTTTCGAGTTCATAATGTCTAAAGTTTTCTTCTACTGCTGTTTTCCATTCAATTAAGTTATAGGTGTTTTCATTATTACCAGTGAACGAAATTAATTGAACAGGAAGAGGTGTGCTACCTTGAATAGTAGCAAACTTAGAAAAACCAGACATTGCATTTCTTACAACAGCAGTTACAGGACTAGCCACGCAGTTTCCACTAATTGCCCAAGCTGGGGCAGCAGAAGGGCTTTTAGCAATAGAGAATCCCACACTAGAAGTTGTATAGCCTGTGTTGTATAATGTTAAGTTGTAACTGCCTGTACTTACAGCTGACGCATTAATAGTCCAGTATCCATTATTCAAATAAGGATCGTTATATACTGTGCTACATTCGTTCCAATTAGGTGCTCCAGGCATTGGCCAAGCTCCGCCCCAAGTGTCAAATCGAGCTAGTAAATTGATAGCTCCTGCAGCGGCAGCAGATGTGAAATTAACATTTGCTCTTTCGTAACCTGGTGTTGCATGTCCAACTGGAAAATCAAAAGAACCAGTAGCACCCGCCGCTAAATAGCGACGTAAATTACCTTGCACAAAACTATTTGTGTTACCTGTACTAACGGCTGCTGGCGATGTGTTGGTAACTACTACTTCTTGATTACCAGGGGTGATAATTTTACCAGAGGTAAGTGTTAATACGCCACTTGTGCCAAGTATCATGTTTGGTGTATTAGTAGTTGAAATAGTTACGCCCGCTCCCGAATTGTTCATGACTACACTTCCTAAAGTAAGACTAGGTGTAGCTGATAAATTATTAGGATTATACACTTGTGCGCCACCTCCGTTAAATGTAAGAGTTGAACCAGTAATATTTAAAATTGTATTTGCGCCAGAGGCATTAATTAAATTACCACCAAGGGTTAAATTATTATTATTTAGATTTAAGATGCTTGTAGCATTGCTTATCGTTAAATTACCTTTTATTTCAATAGCTGAGTTAGCATTAATTGTACAATTTGTTCCTCCTGCCACATCGGTAATAATAACATTACCTAATGCACTTGCTCCTGATAAAGTACCATTTAAATTATGTGTGGCATCATCATTAAAAATAATTGTAGAAGTTGGATCTGCATTGATGGTTCCGTTATTAGTAAAATTACCACATACTTTAAGTGTGGCGCCTGCATTAAGTGTAAGTGATGCGCCTGGATCAATGGTAAAATTATTTACCACCACTGTTCCCATAGCCGCTGTAACAACTGGTTGGTATGATGATCCTGTTGAAATTGCAGCATTTATGCCACAAGCTGGAGTTGTACATCCACCCCAGTTAGTAGAGTTTGTCCAGCTAGTAGAGTTCGCTCCGCCTGTCCACACAATAGAAGTAGGAGGGGAATAATTAATAACTCCTGCAGCAGTATTAGTAAAATCAAGAGAAAAACCTGAAGTACTATTACTATAATTATTAACCAGCAATAAATAAACATCGCCTGCTGTTACTGCAAGTTGAGTTTCAAAATCATCATTAAACACACTACTATATGGCGGAGGCGCATTTCCTGTACTAGATAAACCTGTTACACCATCACTTCCATAATTACATTTAACTGGGGCTGCACCTGATGCAATGCCTGCACAATTAGTAGCTCCAGATCCTCCTATTTTCCATAAAATAAAATCGTAATCGGTTTCTGCACCTGGTGATCCTGCATTGTAATCATTGGCTTTAATTATAAAGTTTAGATTTCCGTTATTTTGAATATTGAAGGTGTACCAAACAGAACCCCTTTCTCCATCTGTACAGGTTCCTGAGCCATCAGTATCGCAAGTAAAGCCAATACCTTGGTATCCAGGATTTCCCACGCCTAAAGTAGAATTACATACAGCAATACTAGAACCACATGATTGTCCAGATTCAGATGGGTAGGGAGAGGAACCTTCTACCACAGTAATGGCAAATGTACCTGTATTATTATTTTTTCCATCAACAGCGATATAATAGGTATTACCGGCGGTTAAACCTGTTCGTGTGATTTCTGAAGTTAGTAAAGCAGTTCCTCCACAAGAAGGCGCATTGTCGTTGCAACTAATTTGTGTCATTCCTGCGCCACATGTACCACTATATAAAGCAATTTGAGTAGTTAAAAGGGTGCCTGCTGCGGTTCTAATTTTTACACTGCCAGAGGCAGGTGCAACAAATGAATACCATACCGAATTACGAGTTCCTCCTGTCCAACAACTAGGTGTACCAGGCTCACCAGCATTCGATGAACATGAGTTATCTCCTGAAGCAACGTTACCTAAAGTTATGCTAGTCGCATTACATGGTAAATCGTTGGCTGGTGTATTAATACTAAAAGTATAGGTGCTACAACCACTAGCATCTAAACTACCATTTTTAGGTACAATACGCCAAGCATAGGTGCCACTTGTTAAAGCACCTGTATTATATGTAGTGCCTGCTTGCCCAGCAGAAACTAATGTTGTTGCTGTTGTGCCACTATTAAAATAAACATCATAAGTGATAGAACCACAAGCTGATGTTACCGCATTCCAAGATAAAGTTTGAGAGCTAGGACAAGTTGTAAAACCATTTGCAGGAGATATATAAGTTGCACACGATGGCGCAGTAGGAGTGGATGTATTGATAGCAATATTATCAACGGCAGCTGGTGGGTTTGTTCTATTGCTTCCATTATTCCTCCAACTAAAAACGAGTCTTTGAGTAGTACCAGCATTCGTTCCTGGTATCGTTAAGTTTTGAGTTTGCCATGTGCTTTGGTTACTATATTCTGTACCTAATTGGTTAGCAGCACTAAGCTGAGTACCTGCTACAGGCGTAGTAGAGGTGGGAACTAAATATATTTTTAAGAAATCATTTCCTACCTCGCCTCTTCCTTTCCAATCAAATGATAAATTAATACAAGTTTGCCCAGCAGGAAAGGTTACATCTCTGTAAAAATGTGTTACACTTGCAGTATTTACATAATTATTGCTGGCTCCTCCATCATCAGAAATATACATTGAACTAGTTCCTCCGTTATTAGTGGCCGTACCTAAAGTCCACTGATTGGTTTCAGAGCCGTTAACTAAATTCCAACCAGTACAAGTAGTTTCAAAATTTGTGGTAAATGGTGCTGTACTTGAAGGAGGTGTGTCTGAAATTAATGAAATATTATCAACTGCGGCAGGAGGATTATTACCTGTATTATTATCATTTTTCCAGCTAAAAACGAGGCGTTTAGTGGTTCCTGCATTGGCAGCAGGAATAATTATTGTAGCAGTTTGCCAAGTGTTTTGGTTATTATATGTAACTCCAATTTGTCCAGAAGCTAATTCTGAACCTGCAGATGGAGTAGTTGTTGTTGGAACCAAATACACCTTTAAAAAATCACAACAAGATTCACCTCTTCCTTTCCAATTAAAACTTAATGTAATACAAGTTTGACCTGCTGGGAAGGTAACATCTCTATAAAAATGAGATACACGTCCTTTAGTGTTATCGTAATTATTATTTGTTCCATTAGTTGAGATATAAGCACTCTTAGTACCACTATTAAAAGTGGTAGTTCCAACTACCCAGTAATTGTCACCAGCATTTACGGCTGTCCATCCGTTGGCTGCGAGTGAGGATGTAGCATTTTCAAAACTACCATTAGGGCTTGAGGAAGCGCTTGGGTCAATAATGGTGGTACTTTGTGCATTCAACATTAAATTGAAACTACAACACAAGATTAAACATACAATGTTTTTCATAAAATATTTTTTCTTTAAATAACTCATCGTTTTATAATGTTATTCAGTTTGGTTTGTTGTTGTAGTGGCACTTGGTTCGTACTTCACTTTTCCTTCTAATACTAAACTACTAAGTGGGGTTGCATTTTTTTGTAATTTTCCTTCAATAATATTGTATTGAAGATCGCGAAAGGTTAATACTTCAAATTTTTCGGGTGAGGCATTAAATCTAACTTGCTCGGCCGCACAAATTCTTTTCACATAATCGGTTGTAGCTTGTGCGTTGCTTACCACACTAACCGATAGCGTGATGGTATATTTATTTATTTTTAAATTTTCTGATGGTAAGGCAACTTGAGTTTGAGCCTTTGAAAATCCTACTAAAACAATAAAAAAACCGAGTAAAAATAATTTCATAGAGAAGTTGTTAAATTTATGTTAAAATTGTAGCAAAATAAATGCCATTTTTCTATTTCTCTAAGTTAAGCTAATAAATGATTTAATACAAGTGTGAAATAAGGCTATTTATTAAAAGCATTGTATTTAAAACTATTACAGGGTTTTCATCTTAAAAATAGTGGAATTAATCGGCTTTTTTATGTAAAATAAAAAAACACACTTTGAGTGAAAGTGTGTTTTGAATGAGGGAAGGATTTTAAGAATGCTTATTTAAGTAAAGCCAGTTGTAATACTTCGGTCATTTGAGTTACGTATTTAAAAGAAAGTCCTTTTAAATATTCTGGTTTAATGTCCTCCACATCTTTTTTATTGTCTTCGCACAGTATAATTTCTTTAATACCAGCACGCTTAGCGGCTAGTATTTTTTCTTTAATGCCACCTACTGGTAAAACTTTTCCGCGTAAGGTAATTTCTCCTGTCATGGCTAACTGTTTTTTTACTTTGCGTTTAGTTAATGCCGAGGTTAATGAAGTAAGCATGGCAATACCAGCACTTGGTCCGTCTTTAGGCGTAGCGCCTTCTGGAACATGAATGTGAATATTGTAATTTTCAAATACATCAGCAGCTATGTTTAACTCATCATTATGGGCTTTAATAAATTCAAGAGCGAGGGTTGCACTTTCCTTCATTACTTCACCCAAATTTCCAGTTAGGGTTAGTTTATTGCCTTTGCCTTTTGATAAACTGGTTTCAATAAATAAAATATCGCCACCTACTTGAGTCCAAGCCAAACCTGTAACTACACCTGGTACATCATTGCCTTGGTATTTGGCTTTTTCGTGCGAGGGACCCAATATTTTTGTAACTTCTTGTTCGGTTAGTTTTGGTAGGGCTTGTTCTTTTACAACATGAACCGCTACATAACGTGCTATTTTTGATAAACGTTTTTCTAAATTTCGAACGCCACTCTCGGCGGTATAATTTTCAATGATAAACTCAATTAATTTATCCGAGAGTTTAAGTTGTTGTTTTTTTAATCCGTTTTCTTCTATTTGTTTTGGAAGTAAATGTTGTTTGGCAATCTCAATTTTTTCTTCTACTGTATAACCACTCACGTCAATAATTTCCATTCTATCTCTTAAGGCTGGTTGTATAGTGGCTAAATTATTACATGTAGCAATAAACATTACTTTACTTAAATCATAATCATTTTCTAAAAAATTATCGTAAAATGTGGTGTTTTGCTCGGGGTCTAATACTTCGAGCAAGGCCGATGATGGATCGCCATGATAATCGTTTCCTACCTTATCTATTTCATCGAGTATAAACACAGGATTGGATGATTGCACTTTTTTAATGTTTTGTAAAATACGACCAGGCATTGCACCAATATAGGTTTTTCGATGACCTCTAATTTCGCTTTCATCTTTTAAACCGCCCAAGCTCATGCGAATGTATTTTCGGTTTAAGGCTTTGGCTATGCTTTTTCCAAGCGATGTTTTTCCAACACCTGGAGGGCCATATAAACAAAGAATTGGTGCTTTTAAATCGCCTTTTAATTTTAAAACAGCTAAGTGTTCAATAATACGTTCTTTTACTTTTTCTAACCCAAAATGATCGGCGTTTAAAACATCTTCGGCATGTTTTAAATCAAAATTATCTTCGGTGTATTCATTCCAAGGTAAATCTAAGAGTAGTTCTAAATAATTGGTTTGTATGCCAAAATCAGGTGTATGCGGATTCATACGGCTTAGCTTGGCTACTTGTTTTTCAAAAACTGCGGCAATTTCTTTATTCCATTTTTTAGATTTAGCTCGTGTTTTTAATTCTTCAATGTCTTGTTCGTGACTTTTTTCACCAAGCTCTTCTTGTATGGTTTTTATTTGTTGGTGTAAAAAGTAATCGCGTTGTTGTTTATCTAAATCTGTTTTTACTTTATTTTGAATTTGATTTTTTAGCTCCAACATTTGCAAATCTTTGGTAATGTGAGCTAACACAAGCGTAGCACGTTCTTTTAAATTTGCTACCTCCAGTAATTTTTGTTTTTCGGCAGATGTAGCATTCATGTTTGATGAAATAAAATTCACCATAAAGTTTTGACTCTCGATGTTATTAAGTGCAAAACTAGCTTCGCTTGGGATATGTTGTGATTTTTGAATAATTTGAATAGCGGTATCTTTTAAATTGGATACAATGGCTTGAAATTCTTTATCGCCTTTATCGGGGCGTGTTTCTTCAAATCGTTCGGTTGTGGCCTTATAGTATGGTTCCGACTGTACAAATTCTTTTATCTTGAATCTTTTTTTTCCTTGAATAATTATCGTTGTATTTCCATCAGGTAGGCGTAGCATTTTCATGATATGTGCCACAGTTCCCACGTTGTATAAATCATTCGCATTAGGATCTTCAATGGCGTCATTTTTTTGTGTAATTACCCCAATGGTTCTATCGCCTTTATAAGCTTCTTTTATTAGGTGAATAGATTTATCTCTACCTACCGTGATTGGAATAACCACACCTGGAAATAAAACGGTGTTTCTGAGCGGTAAAATTGGCAGAGTATCAGGTATTTTTTCGGCATTCATACTATCTTCATCTTCGGGAGAAAGAAGAGGTATAAAATCGCTATCGTCGTCAATAATCGTTTCAAATGGTAATTTATCAGGGTCTCCAAAAATCTTCATGTCCACAAGGCTTATAATTTCGACTTACAATATACGATTATTGTGCCAATAAAATTTTGCGACTTTGTGTCATAAATGCTTATATTTGTAGCGTTGGTTAAGGGAATTTGGTGAAAATCCAATACTGTGCCCGCAGCTGTAAGTTATTTAATGTGTTGAGCCTCCTTAAAGTCACTGTTTTTTTAATAAAATGGGAAGACGGTTCAGCTATAACAAGTCAGAAGACCTACCAATAAATCAATGTTTAGAACTTCGGATGCAAGGTTCACAAAAGGCATTGTACCGTTTAAAAATGACTCGATACATCATCTATTCTTTTTTTAGTATTACACTATGTGTTACATCACATTTATTGGCTCAATATGCTCCAGGAGTGGGTATAACAGGAACTACGGCTATGTACAAAGATAGCTCAGCGTTTGTAGCTTGGGCTAATTCGGCTCGTGTGTATAAAGGTTTTCAAGATATTTCAAATCCGGGTTTAGGATATGTGAATGTAGGTGATAGCACTTGTGCTTATGGCATTGCTGGTACAACTGGCGTGGTAAGCCTTGGAGATGCTGGCTATGCTATTTTGCAATTTCCTAACCCTATTGTGGATTTGCCAGGGCCTGATTTTGCGGTATTTGAAAACAGTTTTAGTGATACATTTTTAGAGTTAGCTTTTGTAGAAGTGAGTAGCGATGGCGAACATTTTTTTAGATTCCCTGCAAGTAGCCTTACGGATACAAGCATTCAAACAGGTAGTTTTGGTTTAACTGACCCAACCAAGATACATAACTTGGCAGGTAAATACAGAGCTAATTATGGTACACCATTTAGTTTAGAAGATATTGCAGATACATCATTGTTAAATAAGCAAGCCATTACACATGTAAAGATTATTGATGTGGTGGGTTGTATGCAAAACCAGTATTGCACGCGCGATGCTAATAATAGAAAAGTAAATGATCCTTGGCCAACTGCTTTTGGAAGTAGTGGTTTTGATTTAGATGCAGTGGGTGTTATACATCAACAAACAACGGTAGGTATTGATGAATTTTCATTTATGCAGGTAATGATTTATCCCAACCCTGTAACAGATGTTTTATATATTTTAGGAGATAGCCGTCAGCCCTACGATGTAATTGTTACAGATGTTTTAGGTAACGAAATAATTACCTTGCAACAACAGGTATTGCGCACTACCATTAATACAACTGCATTAAGTAAAGGCATTTATTTTATAAACATAGATAATGGTAATGCTAAAAAGCAATGGCGTATTTTAAAGTCGGAGTAAATTACAAATGCTTACTCGGTTTGCTCGCCGCTATCAAGTTCTAGTAGCTTAATATCACCAATAGCATTTCCTGCAATGCCTTTTACAGAGCCGTAAAAATTAGAAGTGTTTAATAACACCCGCTCGAGTTGTTTTTCGCGCTCTTTCCATATTTTTTGCATGGCTATTTTTTCTTTTTGAATGCCATTTTGCAATTCCATAAAGCCTTCTACAATGGCTTCCATCTGTTGTCTAAATTCGGTACCTGTTAAGTAACTATAAAGCATACTCATTTTATCGCCTTTGTTTTCTTGAGACGCGTGAGCTGCATGAATCTTTATTAAACTATCTCTCAGCATAAATGCCACCGATTTAATTTCGGTAAAATTACATATCCAAACACCATCTTTTAACCCAAATTTATCCATGTCTTTTGGCATTGATTTGGTAACAATGATAGCAATATCGGCCTGAGTTGCCCTCATGTCTTGTTTTAGTTTATCAATCCAATCGCTACTAAAAGTTTTGGTGTTTTTGCTTTCATAAATTATTTTGCCACACTCTTTCCCAAAAGTATTTTTTACGGTGTGTATTACATCGGCACCATTTACACCTTTACCTACTTCTTCAATGCTATCAAATGGGAAGGTTAATCGTAATAATTCTTCAAGCACTAGTTCCTGAACCTCGCCTTGCAATTGCATAGAGCCTTGTTCTTGCTTTCGTATCATTTCTTCAGTTAGTTTTTTTTGATCTTCTAACTGTTTTTTAGCTTCCATTAATTGTAGTTGAAAGTCTTTTTCCTTAATGGCGTTTTTTTCTTGTTCTTGTTTTTTTATGGTTTCGCTTAGAGATTCTCTTTCGGCTTGAAGTCTCTTTTGAAGTGTAATTTCAAACTCTTGTTCCTTTTCTTTAAATGCTTTTTCTTTTAATAAAATATCCAACTCTTTGGCCTGACTTTCTTTTATTTTCTTTTCTTTCTCAGCCAATTCTTTTGTTAAAAAATCCATCTGAGTACTCATTTCAGAGGCTGCTTTTTTGATGGCTTCTTGTTCTAAAACAGCTTTCTGTAATTTTACTTTTTCATCAATAATACGTTGCTGTTCTTCTTGTTGTTTTTTTAATTCTTCAATTTGTGCATCTAATTTTCTTTTTGCGTCAGAAAGTTCTTTTTGGTCTTTATTAAAGCGTTCTACATAACGAGCTTTGATGCTAGCTTCTATTTCAGAAGAAATAGCTTCGCCTAATTGAAAATCAGTTTTACAGTGTGGGCATTTTACATTGTTAGAGTGACTCATACGATTAAAGAAAATTAAGCAAGTTCATAAAGTTGTGAGCGTAATATTTTCATGCCTTCGCTGGCTGAGGATTTGATAACTTTGAGGTTTTTGATGTAATCTAAATTAAATTCGCCTGGGTCGATTAAATATTTAGGAATTGAATCAGGGGCTGTGTGTACAAGATTGGCAGCAGGATAAACATTTAAAGATGTGCCAATGGTAATGAAAATATCGGCTTGTTCTACTAAATAAATTGCTTTTTCCATTTCAGGAACCGATTCTCCAAACCACACAATATGTGGGCGAAGCTGAGAGCCTAATTCGCAGGTGTCGCCAATATTAATCTCGCTTTTTTGCATCGTGTAAATTAAATTTGGGTTTATAGAACTTCTGCTTTTTAGGATTTCTCCATGCAAATGCAATACTTTTTGGCTGCCTGCCTTTTCGTGTAAATTATCAATGTTTTGAGTTATTACTTGTACATCAAATTTGTTTTGAAGCTCAGCTACAATGTGGTGCGCCTCATTGGGTTGAGCATTTATGATTTGTTTTCGGCGTTGATTGTAAAAATTAAGTACTAAAGTTGGGTTCTTCTCCCACGCATTAGGTGTGGCAACTTCTTCAATTTTGTATTGCTCCCAAAGACCACCAGTGTCTCTAAAGGTTTTAATACCGCTTTCTGCACTCATGCCTGCACCACTAAAAACAACTATCTTTTTTTTACCCATTAGATTTTAAACTTAAACAAACTTTAAACAAAGTACAAACAAAATTTTTTTATACTTTTTACTTATCCTAAATTTACACAAAAAAACTAAGTAATATGAAATTTTTTATTGATACCGCTAATTTAGCTCAAATTAAAGAAGCGCAAGATTTAGGCGTTTTAGATGGTGTAACCACCAACCCTTCGTTAATGGCCAAAGAAGGCATAAAAGGACAAGATAATATTTTGAAACACTATGTAGATATTTGCAATATTGTAACTGGAGACGTGAGTGCAGAGGTTATTTCTACAGACTTAGAGGGTATGATAAGAGAGGGAGAAATGTTGGCAGAGTTACATCCACGTATTGTGGTTAAAATTCCGATGATAAAAGAAGGTGTAAAAGCGATTAAATATTTTACCGATAAAGGCATTAAAACGAATTGCACATTAGTGTTTTCGGCAGGGCAAGCTTTATTAGCCGCTAAGGCAGGCGCAACGTATGTATCTCCATTTGTGGGAAGATTAGATGATATTAGCCAAGATGGAATGGATTTAATAGCTGACATTAGAATGATATACGATAATTATGGTTTTGATACTGAAATATTAGCCGCATCCGTACGTCATCCTATGCATATTATTGAGTGTGCTAAAATAGGTGCTGATGTCATTACCGCACCGTTAAGTGCTATATCGGCTTTATTAAATCATCCATTAACAGATAAAGGATTAGCACAGTTTTTAGCCGATGCAAAAAAATAAATTTTTTTCTTGTTGAATTAGAAAAAACATTATATTTGCACTCTCATTTTTAAATGAGAAGTTCGGGGTGTAGCGTAGCCCGGTATCGCGCCACATTTGGGATGTGGAGGTCGTCAGTTCGAATCTGGCCACCCCGACTGAAAGGAAAAAACAAAGCTCAATAGTAATATTGGGCTTTTTATTTTAAACTATAGTCCCATCTTTTCTATTATCTCGATTTTATAATGTGTATCGAGTGAGTAGGCGAGAGTGGCATTATTTTTTAGAAATAAATAAATATGGAGGGCTTTTTTATAACAATTAATGGCTTCTTGTTCTTTAACGGGGTTAAGTAATTGGTAATAGGCTGCTTTTTCAAATAGTAAATCGGCTATTATTTTAAGTTGTTCATCGTTTAGTTTTTCTTTATCTGTAAGTAGCTGCACTATTTGTTCGGTGTTTAGTTCTTCTACAAATTCAATTTCGGTATTGGTAAATTTTGAAACAGCTTCATTAATTAAGCGTTCCATCTCGTCAGGTTCTTGCTTGTTTTTAAAGCCAATGATAAGGGCAAGAACCTTTCCAAATTCTTCTAATTGTTTTATTAGATAATCACGCTTCAACATGTTTTTTTATGTTGTGTAAACAGGCTTGTAATTGCGGAATAACGGCTTTCTCGCCACTATTGTCAATTACAAAGTTAGCTAATTTTGTTTTTTCTTCGTCGCTCCATTGTGCTTGCATTCGTTGTTTAATGGCATCAATACTTATTTGACTTCTATTTAAAACACGTTGTATTCTCACTGGTTCGGGAGCGGTAACTAGGATATTAAATGGCAACTCTTTATATATACCAGTTTCAAATAACAGTGCACTCTCTTTAATGATAATTTTTTGCGGAGCTTGGTTGTTTTTAAATGTTATAAAATCTTGTTTTACCGCAGGATGAATAATTGCATTAAGTTTATGCAGTAAATATTGATTTGAAAACACTTTTTTGGATATAAAAGTATGGTTAAGTGTTGTGTTATTTAGGTACGCTTCGTTACCTAGTAATTGAATAATCTGGGTCTTAACACTAGTATTAAAGTACATTAGCTTAGCACGTTCATCGGAGTTATAAATGATGCACCCCATCACTTCTAATACTTGTGCGATGGTGGTTTTACCACTTCCTATGCCTCCTGTTAAGCCTACTATCATTATTTGTAAATTAAATAAGTAATATGTGCGGGCGATATATTGCTAATTTTTATTTCTTCGGGTGAGCGAATAATTTCTATTGGTAGTTCTTTTTGTTTGTTTTTTATTAAATCGTAATCTACCACTGCTTTAAAAGAATCTTCATGAATATTGTCAAAATCTTTCATGGCAACTAGGTAGGTAATTGTTGTAAAGCTTGGTAATAGTTTAATGGTACTTTTATCATCCTTATTTCTTATGTGAATGGGTATTTTTATACTCGTTTCAATGAGTTTATCTACATTAAAAATAACTTGCACATCTTTTACATTATAATTGATATTGGAGTACGGTTTTTTTAAGGCAATGGTATTAGAGAAGTTTTCTTTGACGTTTTTTAAATTAAGGTAATAGGTGTAAACAGTATCCATTTTACTTAAACTAATACTATCACCTGAAACACTTACATAAGCTGGATTAATCATAGGCTTAGTTACAACATGAAAGCCCTCGGCACAATTAATCTTTAAATCTGGTTTTACAGGTAATAATTTTGAGTGCCATTTACTGTTAGAAAAAAATAAAGTATCTGGTCTTATTTTTAAAATTTCTACATCGGTATTAATACATTGTTTGAGGTTAAAGTAACTGTTATTAATGCTATATGCCTGAGTTTTGGCATTGTTTTTTAGCAAGTTAAAATCAATAACCATCTCTGGTAAATTCTTTCGCATAGAAATGAATAATAGTTTTAACCCATTGGCTTTAATATCTACGCTAAGCCGTTCGGGTAATTCGCCTACAATTAATTTATGAGAAGGAAGATTTAGGAATTTTACAGGTACCTGTATGGTATATTTATAATTTCTGTTTAGTACATGCACCACCCAAAGTAGTGATGCAATGCCTAAACATATTAAAAAGGTACCAACTTTTTTATTGATCATTAAACGCCTAACACGTATGAGGGCATCTGATGATTTCATTTTTGTATAAAACTTTTTATGCGTTGTTGTTTAAAGTAGAGGTAGCATCTTGTGAAATGGCATTTTTAGAAATTTTCATTTTTGTACCATCTTCTACCGCCATAATAATGGTGCCATCGTCGTTAATCTTATTTACTGTTCCGTAAATGCCACCAATGGTTAATATTTTATCATTTACCTTTAATGATTCAATGTACTTTTTAGTTTCTTTTTGTTTTTTCATTTGCGGACGAATCATAAAGAAGTAAAATACAACGATGATTAAAACTAAAGGAATAATTTGAGCAATTGGATTTCCTTCTGCGCCTCCTGCCATTAAGATAATTAAGTTGTTCATGTTTTTTTTGATTTATATTATTGTTTGGTTTTTAAATTATTGTGCTACAGGTAACTGATTGGGGTTAGCATTAGTAGGTACAACTATATCAGCCTTTATATATACAATTCTAGTACTTGGTTCGCAATTTGTAACAACCGTAACTGATTTTTCTACTATTCCTGATTTTCCCTCGCTTGCAAATATAACATCAATTACCCCTTCTTGTCCTGGAGCAATTGGCTTAGTTGGAAATTTAGGAACTGTACAACCACAACTACCATTAGCTGCTGATATTATTAAGTTAGAACCTCCTGTGTTTTTAAATTTAAAAGCACAAGTTACTTTTTCTCCCTGTGTAATTCTTCCAAAATCGTGTGTTTCTTCTTCAAACTTTATTTCGGGTAACGAACTAGCGCCTTTTCCATCTGCTGATTGAGAGTTCATAACATCATTTGTTGAAACCTCTGTGTTATGCTCTTTGCATGATACAAAAACCAATAAACATACTCCGAATATAAAATAAAATAATTTCATTGTATAATGTTACTAAATTAGGCTGTAAATTTAGTTTTTTATCTTTAATTATTTAGCCAATTATTGATAATTGTTTCGCCAAATTGAGATAAGATGGACTCTGGGTGAAACTGTACGCCTCGCACTTTATGTTGTAGATGTTTCAGAGCCATAATATTTCCTGCTTCGTCGGTGGCTGTTATTTGTAAATGTTGAGGTAACAATGTTGGATTAACAACCCATGAGTGATAGCGACCTACTGAAAATGAGGATGGGCAATTATTAAATAAATAATCATTTTGAATGATATTAATAGAAGTAGATTGTCCGTGGCATACACTAGTTAGGTTTTTTAAAGTAGCTCCGTAGTTTTCGCCTATGGCTTGTAATCCAAGACAAATTCCTAAAATATCTTTGTGTTCAGCATATCTTTTTAATAGTTGAGGCATTATACCTGCATCTTTTGGTAAACCTGGTCCTGGTGATAATAAAATTTTATCGTATTGGTTTATGTCGTTAAGGGTTATTTTATCGTTTCTAATAACATCAAAAGCAATAGGACTTACTTTCTCAATTAAATGAACTAAGTTATAGGTAAAACTATCGTAATTATCTAATACCAAAAGTTTCATTTAATAGTATGCTGAATGACGTGGATTAGCCTTCCAATAATCCTCTGCCAGTTTTATGAATTTTGTTGTCTTGTTTTAGCTCGGTAATAATTTTATCTAGCACGCCATTAATAAATACTTTACTATTAGGGGTGCTATACTCTTTACTAATATCAATATATTCGTTTAATGATACTTTTACAGGCACATTACTTACGTGTAAAAATTCGGCAATTGCCATTTTCATCAGCAAAATATCCATTGCAGCAATTCTTTCCAATTCCCAATTTTTAGTTTTGCTATCAATCATTTTTTCATATTCTTTATCGCCAGCAATTGTTTTTCTAAACAAGGTGGTTATAAATTGCTTATCGTCTTCAGCATCTTTGTATAATGGTATAAGTTCAAACGAACCGCTAAAGTTTTCAATGGTTTTTACTACCATCGAAAAAGCACCATAAGTATCATCTGCCCAATGAATGTTTCTGTCTTCAAATAAATGATTGAGTAATTCATGTTCATATAAAAATTCGGTGGCTAACGACACCATAAACTGTTTATCTTCTTTTGCAGATGGCGTGGTAGATGACAGGTAATTTTTATATAAATCTGTTTGACGTATTTCTAAAAATAATTTGCGAACCAAATCAAAATCATTTTGCCATGAGATTTTACGTTTATTTACTTCTTTTTTTAGTTCTTCGGAGTTTGAAATGGAAACTAAAAAGCTGTTTTCAATAAAACGTAAATTGGGTTCTAAATCTTCTTTACTAGGTAAGCGCTTGTTTTTATTTTCTTCGATTACTAAATGCGCTGTGTGATGAATATCGGTTAATAACACAAGGATGTGTAAGTACAAATCGTAAATTTTTTCTAAGCTTTTAAAAAGTTCTTTCTCGTAAATGCCTATATCTGGATTTTCTTGTTGAAAATACGAATATAGCGTTTGCATGGTTTTAATACGGAGATAGCGTCTATTAAGCATAAAGAACGATTTTTTTTAATTAGGTTTAATGTGTGAGTTTAGTATGGTTCAAAAAAACAAAGGTATAGAAAGTTTACTTAATTTCAACTTTCTATACCTTTTTAATACTGCTTTTTTTACATTACAGCGTTTATTTTAGCAATACTTGCTATGCGTTGTTCGGCTATATAGTTAGCTGCCGCATAGGTTGGTATGTTTTGAGTTTTAGCGGTTTGAATAATGTTCCAAGTAGTATCATAAATTTTTTCGGCATGAGATAAGGCACGCTCGCGGTTGTAACCATCTAATTCATAATACACATTAATAACGCCACCCGCATTTACTACAAAGTCTGGAGCGTATAAAATGCCTTTGCTTTTCACTAATTCACCGTGTTTTTTCTCGTCGGCTAATTGGTTGTTGGCTGCTCCGCATATTACCGAACATTTTAAGCGCGATAAGGTATCGTCATTTACCGTTGCACCTAAAGCACATGGCGCATAAATGTCAATATCTAAATCAAACATTTTATCTGCACTTACATATTCTGCTTTGTATTTATCTACAGCTAATTTTACACGTTCTTCGGTAATGTCATATACATATACTTTTGCACCTTCTTTAATAATGTGTTCAATTAAATGCAAACCTACATTTCCTGCACCTTGTACTAAAACTTTTTTGCCCGATAAATTATCGCTACCAAAAGCTTCTTTAGCACTCGCTTTCATACTTACATACACGCCATAAGCTGTAACAGGCGATGGATCTCCACTTCCACCCATGGTAACAGGTAATCCACTCACATAGTCGGTTTCCATTTTTATCATTTCCATGTCGCGGCTACTCATGGCTACATCTTCGGCTGTAATGTATTTACCACCAAGACTATTTACAAATTTCCCAAAACGACGTAATAAGGCTTCGTTTTTTAATTTTTTTGGATCGCCCATAATTACGGCCTTTCCACCGCCTAAATTAATTCCTGCGGCTGATGATTTGTAAGTCATCCCTCTTGATAAACGTAACACATCGGTTAAGGCTTCCATTTCGTTGTTGTAATTCCAAAAACGTGTTCCTCCAAGCGAAGGACCAAGTACAGTATTGTGTATAGCAATAATGGCTTTTAATCCTGTGGCATTATCGTTGCAAAATAAAATTTGTTCGTGGTCATAAATTCCCATTTGACTTATAACCGGATTCAAGCTAAGGCTTGTTTCTTTTATATCTTTTACTTCCATAACAATGGTTTTAATTTCGGGCTAATTTAGTGTTTAAAGTATAGAAAATCAAAAATCTATCATTAAATTCGGTGCATATTTTGAGAAAAAAGCTAACATATTTTTTTATTGCTATAATTACCTCGGTTTCTGCTCAGCAAAAAATGACGGGCACTAAAGATTTTTATTTAAAAGTAGCGCCAACCTATGGTTTTATTTTTGAGCACCGTAGCACTATTGGCAATCTTGTAAAAGGCTATGTGCCTGGTCTTGAAATAGATTTTGTGAAACCTACAACGGGAACTAAAAATTGGCATCGCGAAAACAATTTTCCTGAGGTTGGCTTATCGTTTAATTTTATAGATTTTGCAAATCCTAAGCAATTAGGCTATTGCTATGCTTTATCGCCTTATATTGAAATTCCATTAAATAAAAAAGTAAGAGCAATTCGCCCTATTTTACGTGTGTGCTGGGGTTTATCGTACCTTACCAAAAAATTTGATATAGATAAAAACCCTAAGAATATTGCTATTGCTAGCCATCTAAATACTTACGTGCAATGGAAAATGATATGGCACATTAATTTAAGTGATAAATTTAGAATGGAACCAGGTTTATCTTTTGCACATGCTTCTAATGGGCGTTCGCAAGTACCAAACTTAGGATTAAATGTGGTGTCATTAAACTTAGGGTTAACCTATAAAATACATGGCGATGTACCAAAGGCCAACCTCATGGATTCAACATCGGTGTGGAATAGTAAACATGAAATTTTAGTGTGGGATGCGGCTGGCTTTAATGAACATGAGCCACCTGGAGGTCCCAAATATTTTACCAATACCTTTGGTGCCAATTACTATTATAATGTAAGAAATACGCATAAATGGGGTGGAGGAGTAGATGTGTGTTACGACACTCAAAATTTTTATCATTTAGAAACCTCTGGAAATCCTGCACAAAACTGGACAGATGTTTTGCAATTAGGTGTAAAAGTATGTTACGCATATAATGTGGGACAAATTAGTTTTCCTATTGAGATGGGGTATTATGCCGTTTCAAAACCGAAAGAAGATGGTCCTATTTTTCACCGCATAGGAATTCGTTATTACCTAAAAAATGGATTAATGCTTAATTTTACAATGAAATCGCATTGGGCTGTAGCAGCCCATTTTGATTATGGTATCGGCTATCGTTTTGGTATAAGAAAGAAAAAATAAGATGAATAAAATACTTGTATATTGTTTTATATTAATGTGTTTATTTTCTTGTAAAAAAGAAAACTTATGCGATTGCGTAAAAACCACTGGCAGTCATAAAGTAGAGTATAGAAGTCTGCAAAATTTTAGATGCATTTATTTAAAAGATAAAATGGATTTATACATTACACAAGACTCGAGTTATGAAGTTAGAGTAGAAGCCGGAAGTAATTTAATGGGTTTAATTAAAACCGAGTTAGACGGAGAAACCTTAAAAGTATTTAACAACAACCGTTGTAATTGGGTAAGAGGATACAAACATAAAATTAATGTATATGTGTCGGCGCCATATTTTAAACATTTAAAAAATGAAGGATTGGGAACTATTAAAAGTACCAATACCATAACGCAAGATGAAATATCTATTAGAGTAGAAAATTCGGGAGATGTAAATTTAGATGTCAATGCCAATACTGTTATTTGTAGCTCGCATGGTAATGGCGATACATACTTGAGTGGTACAACTCATAATTTACAAAGTGATTATAATGGAACTAATTATTTATACGCATACGGATTAACTATAACCAACTATGTATATTTACATAGTGTTTCAATAGGTCATGCCTATATTAATGCGCCAAATAATGGCTTAATGGATATACAAATAGACAGAGCAGGTAATATATTTTATAAAGGAAATCCATCTACTATTAATTTAACCCAAAAAGGAAAGGGTAGATTAATACAAGAGTAATCGTTATGATTATTGACTTTTGTACTTAATCATTAAATAAAATTAGTTTTTATCTTAATTTATTTACTTACACATTATAGGCTAATCTGAATTTTGAATTTATGAAATTTATACGTATATTTGTAATTAAATTAACACGTGTATTATGACCACTAAACTCACCTTAACAATTGATGATTCTGTTATCTCAGTTGCTAAAAAATACGCTAAGAAAAAAGGGAGAAGCCTCTCGGATATAATTGAAAACTATCTAAAATCTTTAACGTCAAAAGAACATCAAGAAGAGAAGATTTCTCCTAAAATATTAGCGTTAATGGGTACTGTTCAGTTATCAGATGATTTTGATTATAAAAAGGAATTAACTAAAGCGTTGGCAAAAAAGTATAAGCGATGAAACATATATTTTTAGATACCAATGTTTTAATTGATTTTTTAGCGGATAGAAAACCATTTGCGATGGAAGCCGCTAAGTTGCTGAATTTTTCATATAAAAAACGGATCAATATATTTATTTCGGCAGTATCTTATAACAACATCTATTATATTTTACGTCAATCAAATTCTCATGTTGCTACCTTAAAAATGCTTTCGGAGTTAAATGAGTGGACGGATATCTTAGATGTTTCGAAGGAGGTTATCAATAAAGCAATAAAGTCTGATTTTAAAGATTTTGAAGATGCCATACAGTATTATTGCGCAAAATCATTAAATAAAATGGATTTTATTGTAACAAGAGATGTAAAGGACTTTAAATTAAGTTCGCTTCCAGTTTTAACACCAAAAGAGGCGGTAACGCTTATCGAAAATTCTTAGATTTTTAAAAAACTGGATATAATAGAGTTACTTATTGTAAAATATATCCCAGCTTTTATATTGCTCGTCAAATACTCGGTAATAAAATATAAAACCATTTTTACGGTACAATTCTTTTAAGAAAGGATGATGCTTTTTAATAACTTCCTCGTCTGTAATTTTTGAAGTAAAACAAGATGGATTTTTTGTTTGTACATCTATCATCCAATTGGTGCGTAATAAGCCATACGACGTTTCAATAGGGCGGTTTTGTGTTTCAAAATCTTTTCTTCTTACTTCTACATATTTAGCAAAAGAGGTGTCTGTTTTAAATGTAGGCTCTAGTCCGCCGTAAAATAAAACACCGTAACTTCTATAACCTATGCTTTCAACCGAGAAATGATGTGAAGCACATGCCTTATAAAATTCAATTAAATCTCGTTGCGTGTATTGTTCTACCTTTGGTATAATAAATAATATGATGCTATAAATGGCAAATAATGAGGCGATGAAGAATGTAAATACATATTTTAAGACACCACGTTTTAAATGATAAATGCCTACAAGCATAAGGGCTAAAAATATGAAGCCAATTAGCCATTCAAAACCAAACCAATGCACATTAGCTTTTAAATTTTCGATGGCCACCGGATCGGCAATGATATGAGAGGATAGTAGCCAAGGTTTAATATAAGGAGTAAATCCAATTAATATAAATACTAAACCTAATACACAAGTTATAATTAACGTAAGCGTGTGAATGGTTTTTTTCCATTGAAATTCTCCACTTAATAATTTATGTAAACTATATGCTGCTAAATACGTTAATGGAAAATAACACATAGATGAATAGTGTACAATTTTAGTTTGTACAATGGAGAATAAAATTAATACCACCCAAAACAAGCTTAACATCCAGCGTTTAACATGTTTTTGATAAGGCGTATCGGTAGTTGATTTTTTGTGGGCAAGTATTAAAAAAATAGAAGCTGGAAAACAACCTAATAATAACACAACGAAATGATAAATAAAAGGACCGCCATGGTCGCTATCTTCGGTTTTAAATAAACGAATTTGATAATCAATAAATTCTTTTATCACGCTACCATTTCCATTTAAAAATTCAATCAAAAACCAACTTCCACCCATGAGTAAAAAGGAGATGAAAAATGCAATTAAAAATTTGGTTGAAGTGATTTTTTTGAAACGTTGTAATACAAAAAATACACTTACGGTTAATCCCACTAAAATAAAGGCCGCTGGACCTTTGGTGAGGAGCGCTAAACCTAAAAATATACCAGCAAAGCTTGCCGTTTTATAGCCGTATTGCCCAGTTGGATTATTGGTGTGTTGAATGAGGTTATACACAGCTAGATAAATAAATAAATTAAACCATGGGTCGATAATACCACTCTTAAAAAATAAATGTGGTAGCATAGTGGATGCGTAAACAAAAACCCATGTTAACCCAAAATGATGACCATTCATTTTTTTGCCTGTGTAAAACAAAACTAATAAGGTAACTATGCCACAAATGGCATTTGGAAATCGCGCTGCAAATTCATTAATCCCAAAAATATTCATGCTAATGGCTTGTAGCCAAATAAATAAAGGAGGTTTTTCCCAAAAAGGATGAAAGTATAATTGTACGTGCGAGTAATCATTAGACACAATCATCTCGCGGGCACATTCGGCAAAGTTTATCTCATCCCAATCAAACAGTGGAATGTTGCCAATAAATGGAATGAATAGTAAAGCCGATACTATAGTTATAAAACTATATGCTTTAAAATTCGTATTGAGTAGTTTATACATTTATTTTTGTTTCGTAACGAGTTGCCTAATTCCTTTGTCTAAATAATGAAATTTAGCATTTTTATAAAATATCACGTACATAATGATAGAAAAACTAACGCCTATTATGGAGCCAACAAAAATATCTACAAGCCAATGTTGTGAAAGATGTACACGGCTATATGCAGCCAAAATAGCTAAAATAAAATAGAGCATTTTTTGCCAATTTTTTTCGCTCATAAATAATAAACAAAAAAACAAAGCAAATGCCGATAAGGAGTGCCCACTTGGAAAAGAGTGTAAGGCGAGTATATCAACACCATCTACTAAGTTTAAAGGTTCTCTCACAAAATACTGAAAAGTAAAGTGAGGACGTGTAATATCATAATACACCCAATGTTTTAAAATATAAGAAACTACGCCAGCACTTAAATAGCTTAAAATAATATACAATGCCATGCGTACATTTTTAATAGAAATAATGAATGCAAGAATAATGGCCACTATGCCATCACCAAGATGTGTAATTATCATAAAAAAATAATCAATAAGTGGATTGCCCACATGTGCATTCATTTGCCGATGTATTTGCACTTTGTCATGTGTTAATAAAACACTGGCTACATAACCTAATACAATTAAGTAACAAATTAAATAATAACGGTTATTGTAAAGTAGTGTTTTCAATAATTGAATTTAATTTTTAATACTATCAGGTTTTTGATTACTTTGAATGGGAGGGGCTACAATAAGTTGATTTTTAAAAGGAGTGTCTTGTGTAGCAATATCGCAAGTAACTCTAATGGCTTGTTTTACTACCTTCATTTGGCACTGCGTAGGTTGTACATATATTTTTTTAATGGTGCTGTCGGGCATTGTAAAAGTCATATCAGTGGTTAAACTCTTTGGTCCTTCAAAGGTAAAAGGCTCTTTAAAATAATCTTCTAAGTGAATATCCTTGATGTGAATTTTTTTCTTTAGCACCATGGTGTAAATTTCAAACACAGCCTTGCTAATTTTTATTTCGATTAAATTTTTTTGGTCGTTATAATTAATTTTTACGTTACCAATTACTTGCGATTTGTAGCTAAATGGTCCTACTTCTATTTTAGCATCACAGGTAAAATCACTGCTATCGGGTTTAAAATTTATCTTGGGGTTTATAATTTTCCAGTGATAATTGCCCGAAATAATACCTAAAACCTCGTAACTACTTGTTCCATTTATTTCGCCAATAGCAGTAAATACTTTATTTACAGCTCGTTCGCTTAATACAAAAGCAACATCTAACGGAGATTGGGCTACTGAAACCATATTAAAAGATAGTATAAAAACTAATAAAAGTTTCTTAAATTGCATGGCATAAATATATGTAAATTACGTTATTTGTTTTTGATAAATAACCTTAACATTTCTTAAAAAAAGATGACTATGATAAAAGCCAATAATCCCGACATTACTTCTTGGATTAGTGTAGATAAACACTCAGATTTTCCTATTCAAAATTTACCTTTTGGTATTTATACAGATGCCTCGGTTAAGCACCATGCTTGTTCGGCTATCGGAAATTATATTATAGATTTATATGAGCTGGCTAAGAGAGGTTATTTAGCCGATGTAAAATTAGATGCTGAATTGTTTAATCAACCAGTGCTAAATGATTTTATAGCACTTGGAAAATCTACCACTCGCGCACTTAGAGATAAGCTGTCAGATATTTTTAATAGTAATAATCAACATTTAAAAAATAATTCAGATGATGCGCAGGCTGTACTGAAATTACAAACTGATGTGAAAATGCTAATGCCTGTGAGGGTGGGCGATTATACCGATTTTTATAGTAGTATTGATCATGCCACTAATATTGGCACGATGATAAGAGATCCAAAAAATGCACTGATGCCTAATTGGAAACATATTCCAGTAGGTTATCATGGTCGTTCTTCTAGTATTTGCATAAGTGGCGAACCAGTTTATCGTCCTAAAGGACAAATGAAACCTGCTGATGCCGAGGTGCCTGTATATGGTCCATGTAAACTTTTAGATTTTGAACTTGAAACGGCATTTATCATTGGAAAATCTACTCAACTCAGTGAGTCGGTATCTACCGAGGCTGCTGACGATTATATCTTTGGTATGGTGTTGTTTAACGACTGGAGTGCTCGCGATATTCAAACTTGGGAATATGTGCCATTAGGACCATTCTTAGCTAAGAATTTTGCCTCTACAATTTCGCCTTGGATAGTAACTTTAGACGCCTTAGAACCATACAGAACCAAAGGTTATGTACAAGAGCCTAAAGTATTACCGTATCTTGAATACACAGGCGATAAGAATGTAGATATAAAATTAGAAGTAGCCATTGTGCCAGAAAACAATATTGAAACCATTGTGTGTAAAAGCAATTATAAATACATGTATTGGACTATGGAACAGCAATTAGCACATCATACCGTAAATGGTTGTAATATTAATGTAGGAGATATGATGGCGAGTGGCACAATTAGCGGGCCTCAACCTATAGAGTATGGTAGCATGATGGAGCTTAGTTGGAGAGGTACTAAGCCAGTGAAAATGAATGATGGCACTGAACGTAAGTTTATAAACGATAATGATACAGTTATCATGCGTGGTTATTGTGATAATGGAAAGGTAAGAATTGGTTTTGGCGAGAGTAAAGCCAAGGTTTTACCTGCAAAATAATTGGGGGGTGATACCAACTGCAATTATGATTTAGGCTAATGATGATTTTTATTTTTCATCCATACAATGAAAAAAAAGGTTGCATTGCTTTACCACCCATTTACTTAAGAACGGAACTGACTTGTGTTATATACAGGAATTATTAGGGCATAGCAGAATTACAATTACTTAAATTTATACGCAGGTAAGCAATAAAGCACTACAAAATATTGTTTCTCCATTTGATACATTATAGAATAAATGATATATTTGTTATACGATACAAACCTTCGGTTAGCTAGCTAAAATTGGAAGCTAACCGAAAGTTTGTATCGGGTATAAAGAAGTTATGCGTAATGCTATGAGAACGACAGTAACCATATTGACACTTCTACTTTTGACAAGTATTTCAGGACGACTTTTCGCCTGCTCTTGCATTGGGCAAAGGACAGTAGAAGAGGAAATAAAAAACTCAGACGCAGTTGTTGTTGGGACAGTTTTGAGTAAACAACTTATTACTTTGACCGACTCGACAATGCTTAAAATGTTTCCAAACGACACGACAATGCGAAATTCACCAATGAGTGAAATGACTATTGCTCGTTACGACATATTGGTTCACGACATTTATAAAGGAAAAATTACAAGCGACACATTGACCATTTACACAGGACTTGGTGGTGGAGACTGCGGAATAAGATTTGAAGTAGGCAAAAAGTATATTGTTTACGGAGAAAACGAAACCTACTTTGGACAAGTGAACAATGACTTTAAATTTCCAAAAGCAAAAAACACGTTTTGGACTTACAGCTGCTTACGGACAACTTCTTATTTCCAAGATGAGATTACAGAAATTGAGAAGTTTGCAAAAAAACAGAAACGTAAAACTGAAAACAAATGACACCGGAAAGAAAAGCACATACGCATAACAGCACCTACAAGAAATTGGCGGTTCAGTGGTTAAGTGAAGTTTTGTGCTTCGAATCAAGTTCAGTAGTGGCAGACAGTTTTCGTCTCCGAAATCGCCAACTTCTTGTAGCTGCAAAACGTCAGCTTGTGAAAAAACTCAATGTAATTAACACAAGCTGTTTGTTACTTATGAAATAAATATACGAATAAAAAATGAATAACAAGTATCTTTGTGTATGCCAATTATTAGTCCTAAAAGCCGCACCCAGATTGAGTTTAAAAGCCTCGAAGATTTTATTGAAAAGGATAATGCAGTAAGATTTATAGATGCTTTTGTAGAAAAACTTGAACTCGACAAATTATTTTTTATTAATAAAACAGTAAAAGTTGAGGGCCGCCCTAGCTTTACCAATCAACTATTTTTAAAAATTTATTTTTATGGATATT
>CAUJCR010000027.1 GCA_963169355.1 Bacteroidota bacterium
CAGAGCTCACTTCCGTTTATGCAGATATTGCAAAGTTAGGAGAGATGAAATTCAATTACAAAATCTTCGAAAAAAACAGCCTAAAAAATGTCCATTAGAAGACATCGTCTAAAAAATAGCCTAAAAAATGTCCATTACTCCTGAAGTTTTGAAATATGTTGATGAAAAAACTTTAGCTCAACTCATCATGCTTATTATTGTAATAAATGCATGGAACAGAATTGCAATATCTTGTCGTTTAACCTAGATTGTGCATTAGAAATTAGTTGTGAGAGTTAAAAGCCTTATAAAATATGAACTTTTACGAATGAAGCGTAGCCACTGCTACGGTGAAAGAGAAAAAGTTGCGAAGCTTCATATTTTGCAGGGATTTTAGCTCGTAATAGAATTGCTAATGTATAATCTGGGTTTAATATATAAATCGTAAATACTCTTTTATTTAGTACAGCTTATATATTTCCATGATACTAGACAGAATTTCCTTAAAATTAATTTTTAAATCAATTAATTTTCCTGTTTTAATATCAAATACCCAGCCATGTACAATAAGGCCTCGTTCTTTATTAGCTAACTGTACAGCCGCTGTTTTAATTAAATTAACGCATTGTTCTTGTACGTTTAATTCTACTAAACGATTATATCTATCTTCCTCATTCGTAATGGCATTCAATTCTTGCTTGTGTAATCTATACACATCTCTAATATTTCTTAGCCATGGATTTAAGATGCCTAAATCTTGTGCTTGCAAAGCTGCTTTTACGCCACCACAACCATAATGCCCACAAACTACTACATGCTGAACCTTTAGATGATTAATGGCATAATTTAAAACCGACATCACACTTAAATCAACATTATTTACCAAATTAGCAATATTACGATGCACAAAAACCTCCCCTGGTTGCACACCCATTAAGTCTTCTGCACTTACTCGGCTATCGGAGCAGCCGATGTATAAAAACTCTGGTGATTGGCCTTCGGCTAAGTTTTTAAAATAATCTGGATTTATTTTTAACTTTTCTTCAATCCAAGCCTTATTGTTTTCAAACACCTTTGTAATATTTTTCATAATAGTTAAATTTAATTATCTCTATATAAAAAAACAAGGAAGGTTGCCCTTCCTTGTTTTAACTTATTAATAATAAGTGGCTCTTCTTACTTCGGCAATATGTTTTGAGAAACGTATTACTTGACGAGTGTAGCCATATTCGTTATCATACCATACATATAAAACGATGCTCTTTTTATCGGGTGAAATAATGGTAGCTTGGCTATCAAATACTGATGGGCAAGAGTTTCCAATAATGTCCGACGATACTAATTCGTTACTAAAAGCATATTGAATTTGTTCAACTAAACTACCATTTAAAGCATAGTTTCTTACAATTTCATTTACCTCTTCTTTAGTAACTTCTTTATTTACATTTAAGTTTAAAATTGCTAACGATACATTAGGAGTTGGTACACGAACTGAGTTAGCTGTAAACTTACCTGCTAAATGTGGTAATACTTTTTTCAAAGCACTCTCAGCACCTGTTTCGGTAATTACCATATTTAATGCTGCTGAACGACCACGACGGTATTTCTTATGATAATTATCTAATAAGTTTTGGTCGTTGGTATATGAGTGTACAGTTTCAATATGTCCTTTTTGAATACCAAGTTCTTTATCCATAATATAAAGTATTGGCATAATAGCATTGGTAGTACAAGAAGCCGCCGAATAAATCTTAGTATTCTTTACATCCACTTTTTCGTGGTTTACGCCATGTACTACATTAGGCACATCGCCTTTGGCAGGCGCGGTTAATAACACTTTAGAAACCCCTTTTGCTTGTAAGTGACGGCTTAATTCTTTATCATCTCTAAAAACACCCGTATTATCAATTACTAATGCATCGTGAATTCCGTATTTGGTATAATCTACATCTTCAGGGTTTTTGGCATCAATCATGTGAACGGTGTGTCCATTAATAATTAAGGCTTTGTTTTCTAAATCTTCAATGACAGTTCCAGGGAAATTGCCATGAACTGAATCAGTACGTAATAAATCCGCTCTTTTAATAATGTCATCATTACTAGCTCCACGCGTAACAATAGCACGTAAACGTAACTGTTCGCCTTTTCCAGCTTGCGAAATTAACTCGCGTGCAGCTAAACGACCAATACGACCAAAACCATACAACACCACATCTTTAGGTGTATTACTAGATTTTGCACCAATTAAATCTTTTAATTTATTACCTACAAACTCATCAACTGTTTTAAATTTTGATTTTTCTTGTTGGTATTCATAAGCTAATTTACCAATATCAATACGAGATGGGCAAACATTAGAAGTATAGATAGCATTAGCAATGGCTAAAGTATCTTGAATAGAAATTGTTTTCTTTACAATGTTTTTAGCATATAAATGAAGGTTCGTAATTTCACTAACACTTCTATCTACTAATTGGTTCCTAAATAAAACCAATTCAATAGATTTTTCGAACCAAAGTTTTCCAATAGTTCCAATTAATTCAATACCTGCTTTTTCTTGCTCTATCCAGTCGTTTAACTGTGCTTCATAAGCCTTGTTTGATTTTGCTACTGCTTCCATTTCTACTTTTTTTGTGTTTTTTATTGTTTATATAATTAATCTTCATCTTGCGAGTACGAACCTGAATCCTCATCATCTTGCATATCATCGTCTTCATTACTAAAATAATCGTCTTCATCATCCGCACTTTCTCCTTCTTCGCCTTCCAAGTTATCTAAATCGCCTTCGTCTATTCCAGTTGTATCGTTCTTAATAGATTTATAAATTTCATTCTCATCACTTGTATCTAATTCCGATAGCAGTGCAGCTAATGGGTCAGCAGAGGCTTCATGCTTAGCTGCTGCAACAGGCTTATATTGTTTTGGAGCTGCACCTACGGTTTTAACACAGGCAGGATAGGTTGTTTTAGGGTTCTCAGGTAATATTTTCATAAGCTCGATACAAAATGTCCATTTTGCTACGGGATCAAACACGTAAACAAAATGTTGGCGTGGACTCTCAATGTACTTAGCAATTTTTACCTTCGCCATTAATTTTTTAGGCGATACACCTTTTCGTTCTTCGTCTTTATCTAATGGTAAATCTTCTTCGCGTAAGGTAATTTCTTGGTCTTTTCGCCAGTAATCATCGCTTACAAAGAACGATGCCGCATGTTTTTTATCAAACTTGTAGGCATCTTGTATAGCATTATGAAAATCTTCAAATGTTTGACTCGATAAAATTTCTATTTCTCGATAAATATCTTCGTTATCTTCGATGTATAGTTTAAATTTATAAACAGCCATTTCTTTTTGTATTAATTAGTGCTTTTTAGTAACAATTGCGTTATTGCCTTCAAAATTAAAATTCCAACCTGTTTCAAAAATTTTTGGCAAATATCGCTTATATAACTTTAATCGAGCGTTTCCTTTAATAATATTTTTACTATTTTCAGATGTGTGAGGCTCGTCCTTACCATCGGTTCTGTCTATAGCATGAAACTCAAATATATTTACCTTATTATGTTGTTCAATAAAATCTTTCACAATGGCCACAATGGTATTCATTACTCTATAAACTTCTCCTCGATTAGTAGTAACATATTCTTCGCCATCAAATTCGTCATTTACAACACCAAATACTATTGTAGAGTGTAAAATATTATCTTGCCTTCTTCCAAAACGTACTTCATACCTAAGCCCCGATGATGTATTGAAATAATACACACCAGCGCTTTTTATAGGTGGAAATTCTATCGGAAAAATTGCGTCAGACATTTAAGCTAAAACAGAATTTGAATGTTTTTTAAAACGATCGGCTAACACTAATTCTTTAGTACCTGCCGAATAATCATAAAATCCTTTTCCACTCTTAACTCCTAAATGCCCTGCTGTTACCATATTTACTAATAACGGGCATGGCGCATATTTTGGATTACCAAAACCATCTTGTAACACGCGCATAATATTTAAACACACATCTAAGCCAATAAAATCAGCTAATTGCAATGGTCCCATTGGATGTGCCATTCCTAGTTTCATAACAGTATCAATTTCCTCTACTCCTGCTACCCCTTCGTATAATGTAATAATAGCCTCGTTTATCATAGGCATTAATATTTTGTTAGCCACAAATCCTGGATAATCATTTACTTCAACAGGTATTTTACTCAGTTTTTTAGAGGTTTCCATAATTAATTGAGTTACCTCGTTGCTAGTAGAATAACCTCTAATAACTTCAACTAACTTCATTACAGGAACTGGGTTCATAAAGTGCATACCAATAACTTTATCGGCACGCTTGGTTACAGCCGCAATTTGAGTAATAGAAATAGATGAGGTATTGGAAGCTAAAATGGTATTAGCTGGGCAAAGTTCATCTAACTGTTTAAAAATGGCTAGTTTTACATTCACATTTTCGCTGGCTGCTTCTACAACTAGGTCAGCATTTTTAGCACCTTCCTCAATTTTTGTAAATGTTTTAATATTTCCTAAGGTAGCTGATTTATCGGCCTCGGTAAGTGTACCTTTAGCAATTTGTCTGTCAAGGTTTTTACCAATTGTAGCCAAGGCTTTTTGAAGTGCCGCCTCGCTTATATCTACTAAATTTACGGCATAACCATTTTGGGCAAAAACGTGTGCAATTCCATTCCCCATGGTGCCACTTCCTATTACTGTAATATTTTTCATTGTGTTTAGTTTAACGTTATCTGTATGAATTTAGTATGTAAAACAAACCAAATTTAAGTCTGTAAATTTAAAACCTGTAAAGGTTAATAACAAAAAGAGTTTTAAACGGCTTTTGATAACTTATTTTGCTTGTCAATAAAGATAAACTCTTATATTTGCACCTTGTAAAATACTATTTCACAATTAAATTTTAACATTTATGAATTTTCCATCAGATTTAAAATACACTAAAGACCACGAATGGGTACGTGTAGAAGGTTCTACCGCAGTTATTGGGATTACTGATTTTGCCCAAAAAGAATTAGGTGATATCGTTTATGTAGATATTACGACCATTGGCGAAACAGTGGCTCAAAATGAAATTTTTGGAACTGTAGAAGCAGTAAAAACAGTATCTGATTTATTTATGCCAGTAAGTGGTAAAGTTTTGGAAATGAATAAAGATATTGACAACGCGCCTGAATCGGTTAATACAGACCCCTATGGAAATGGTTGGTTAATAAAAGCAACTATTGAAAATCCAGCTGAGTTAGAAAATTTATTAAGTGCTGATGCTTATAAAGCCTTAATTGGTGCATAAGAGAATACAAATCACATTTAAAGCTGTCTGAAAATAGACAGCTTTTTTTATGCCGTTTTACGTTTATGTTATTAAAACTCATCCATACTCGCCCACTCTTTTTTGCTGTTGCTTGGAGCATCTTTATTTTAATATTATGTAGCACGCCAGGGCATTATATTCCAACAACCAATTGGCTTGAGTTATTAAGCTTTGATAAATTGGTTCATGCGAGCATTTTCTTTGTACTCGTTATTTTATGGCTCATTGTGTTGATTAAATATAATTTAATAAACACATTTTCAATTTGTATTACCATTGCACTTTGCATAACGTATGGAGGAGTTTTAGAAATAATGCAAGCTCAGCTTTTTAGCCAACGTAGTGGCGATTGGCTCGATTTTATTGCTAATAGCATTGGTTGCATTGTGGCACTTATATGGTTTGTTAAAAGCAAAGGAAGGAACTTCACATAATAATAAGATCATAGAACGATTAAATTCAGTTCTTTAAGAATAAATAGAATTATAATTGAATATTTATTCTATTTTTGAGAAACTACTAAATAATAATTCTATCTAAAATGAAGTATATTAAAGCCATAGTTTTGTATCTACTACTGGTTATGCAGGGTGTAATTTATGCAAAACAACCTGCTTTCTTTATTTTAGGAGAGGAAAAATTTAAAGGGGTTCAGATTTATGATATTATTCAAGATAAAGAATTTAATTACTGGATAGCTACCAATGAAGGATTATATTTTTATAATCATTATACATACGAAAAAATTGAGTGTCAAGCATCCAAAAGTATTTCCGTCTTTAATTTAGTAATTGATAATAATGGCGTTATATATTGCCATAATCTTAATAACCAAATATTCGTTATCAAAAACAAAACATGTGAGCTATTTTATGAGCTAAAACCAGATGAATCAAGTCCTGATATTAGTTTGGATTTTACAAGTAATAATCAATTAATTATTGGGGCAAGGAAAATTATTATTGTATCAGAGAATGGAATTGTAACTAATCGAATATCAATTCAGCATCGCTATTTAGGGCCACCTTTTAGGAGCGCTGAGGGCGTTCTCTATTATCATTTAGGCGATACTGACACTATTTTAATAATAAAAGGTAATCATCATAGTAGAAAAGTTTTAAAATATCCAAGTAAACAATTTCGTGAAAATGGCGTGATAAAATTTTTCAACCTTAATAAGAAGGTGTACGCTATAAATTTATCTACTAAAACATTATTCCTGTTTGATTTAGAAAGTTACCTTCTACAACCACTCACTACAAACCCAATATTTAGTAGAAGTAAATCAATTCGTTTATATAATACCAAAAATTATTTATGGTCAACAGGAACCTTATCGGGTGTTGCTTTAATAGATGATAGCCCTGAAAAAGGGAATTATAATTTATTATACGACGATTATTTTATCTCAAATGTATTTGAAGATAATGAAGGAAATATCCTATTAAGTACATTTAATAAGGGGATTTTAGTAATCCCAAATATGAAAATTTATGATGTTATTCACTCATTTAAACAAGACCCCATCACATCATTATTATTTACCAATGATGATAAAATGTATTTAGGCTCGTCTAAAGGATTTTTATTAGAATATCAAAACAATTCTTTTAAAACATTAAATCAACTAGGTAAAAAACCTATAGAACACCTACATACTCATCATAATTTCCCATTTATCATTTTTGATGATGGTTTTATACGTGCCTATTCAAAAAGAAAAAATAGAATTTACAATATATGCGACGCTTCCTTAAAAGACGTGGTATTTACGTCAGATTCATCCTTTTATTTAGGCACAAATAGAGGATTAATTAAATGCTCTGTCAATAAAAACAATCTATTTTCATTTGAATATATTAAAGAGGTTAATCAGCGTATCTACTCATTATCTTTTGATGAAAAAATAAATTATATATACGCCGCAACTTCAAATGGATTATATGTTTTAGACTCAAAAGGTCAACATAGAAAGATACTTTACCACCATGAAGAGTTATACCCTCATTATATAGCAAATTACCTTGGGAAAACTTATGTAACGCATAAAAAAGGAGGGTTACTTATTATAGAGCAAGATCAAGTAAAACAGGAAATTCCATTTAAAATTAATAATCAAACTACAATTATTACAAATTTTGTCTTTTATCAACGTCAAATAATTGTGAATTGTAATAAAGGCCTTTATTTATTTGACCTTAATGGTAATTTAATTCATACATTAAATTCATATCAAAATTTCTCATCTAATCGTGTCATTAATTTTTATGTCAACAAAAACTTACTTTATGTCATTCATGCCAACGGTTTACAACTAATTAATTTAAATGAGTTACAAGATAAGCAAACACCACCCTTAATTCAACTAACCAATGTATTAGTAAACAACATCCCAATTGACTTTAATAACAAAAGTATTTTTAACACAAATGAACGTAAAATTCAATTTATATTAAGTTCACCTTCTTTACTTAATAAATCTAATACCTTTTATTATTATAAATTAGATGGGATTGATGCACAATGGAATATTAATGAGTACAATAACCATACAATTACTTATAATGCACTTGCCCCAGGTAAATATACTTTCTTAGTAAAAGCAGAAAGGCAAGGGGTTTATAGCAAAACCATTTCCTATACTTTCTCTATCGCCAAACCATTTTATAGCGAATGGTGGTTCATTACGTTATGTGTGGGTATATTTTTAACCTGTGTTTATTTTATATATCGTTGGCGATTAAATATTCAAAACAAGAAAGCTCAACAAATAAATGAACTTAATGAATCTAAATTAACAGCCATAAAATCACAAATGAATCCGCATTTTATATTTAATTCATTGAATTCCATACAAGATTTAATTTTAAAAGGCGATGTAGAACATTCTTACTCATATATCAGTACTTTTTCGGATTTAGTTAGGCGAACACTTAATTACTCCGATAAAGACTTTATAAGTTTTGAAGAAGAAATTCAGCTATTACAACTTTATTTATCTTTAGAAGGCTTGCGTTTTAAAAAGGATTTTTCATACAATTTAGAAACTAATCACATTGTAGATATTGAGATTCCACCTATGTTAATTCAACCTTTTATTGAGAACTCATTAGTACATGGATTATTGCATAAAGAAGGCATGAAGAAGTTAAACATTTCTTTCGAGTTAAAAGAAGAACTATTATGTATTATTGAGGACAATGGTATTGGAAGACAGGAATCAAAAAAGATAAAACAAAGACAATATAAAACACATGAGTCTTTTTCGAGCCACGCAATAAATAAACGATTTGAAATTTTAAGTAAAGTATTTGTAGGAAAATTTGGCTTCATATACCATGATTTAGAAAATAATAGTGGTACTAGAGTTATTTTAACCCTACCATTTAAAAGAAAATTTTAGTCCATTAATAAATTAAATAGGCTTTTACTAAATACCTAGATTTCTTACGAGATATAAAATATAACTTAGAGGCATGAATACATTAAAAGCCATTTTAGTAGATGACGAGGAAAGCTCAAGAGATGTTTTAGGAAATCTCTTAGCTCGATTTTGTCCGGATGTAGAGCTAAAGGCAAAATGTAAAAATTTATTAGAAGCTGTTGAAGAAATTAAAAAACATGCACCCGATGTTGTTTTTTTAGATATTGAAATGCCAAATTATGCAGGCTACGAAATAGTTAATTTTTTTGATGATATTACTTTTGAAATAGTTTTTGTAACGGCTTATGATAATTATGCAATTAAAGCCTTTGAAATTGCTGCCTTAGATTATTTATTAAAACCAATAGTTATAGAGCGGTTAAAAGCATCGGTTAATCGTGTAAAGGAGAAAAAACTTTCTACCTCGCCATCTCAGCAATTAAATTTACTAAACGAAACTATCCAAAATAAAGAATTAAAAAATATACTATTAACCGACAAAGGGCAACAATATATTGTTGCCATTGATAACATTATAGCTATTGAAGCTCAAGAATCATATTGTATTATTTATACCACCGAAAAAAGATTTATTGCTAGTAAAAACCTAAAACATTTTGAAACACTTTTAGAAACAATTCCCAATTTTATACGGTCGCACAAATCGTGGCTTATTAACAAAAGCTATATTTTACATTATTCCAAATCAGATTTAACGATTCAATTAAAAGGTAATTTAACGGCAAAGCTCTCAAAATATAAGAAAGTAGAATTTGAAGCCGCTATTGCATAAAATTTTCTAGTTTCACATTAATTTTGGTTAAAGCTGTTCCATCGTTTTAAAAATCTGCTACAACAGGTAGAGAAAACATTAAAACCCCATAATATAATTTACTTGCAACTGAGCTCCAGAAGCTTCATTCAACCTGCCACAGGCAGACAGGCACAGGATTAAATCGAAGCAAAGCTTCGTTTAATCCCTATATGTTGGCAGCTGGTGTTTCTGTCCTTTTGATATTTGGTTTCATTTTTAACGCCTCACAAACTTATTATTTAGAGCTTTGTCAAGCATTTTATCATATTTTGATTCTATCTTAAGGCTTTCAACTAATAACAATCCTGTTCTTTTATCTGTCTTTGGAACACTGTCAAGTTCAAATAATTTGATATGATTTTTTCCCTTTCTTGAGTAAGGTGCAGCTTTCAACAATGCTTTACCATTTTTAACTGCAAAAACAATATGCTTTTCTATTGGGTCAAAATAGGGATGGACAATATTGAATTTACATTTGGAATATGACTTGAACTTATTAGATATCGTATCATACTCACCTTTTAAGTCGACATTACAATGATGACAAGCTAATGCTAAGTTTTGTGGTTCAAACATAAATTCAGGATAAGAAGTCTTTCCTTTTGGAGCAATGTGTTCTCTTTCTAAACGACCACAATGCTTTTCGTGCAAGCCACAATAAATACAATAATTGCCCTGAATTTTTGCAAGTTTATGTTTAATTGAAGTAACAACAGCATTTCTTGCTATTCTCTTAACTGTGCAACCGCTTTTTATTTTACCCTCCCATTCTCCACCAATTAATGGTTTTAGTCCATCAATAACTGTTTGTTCTGCTATAGAAAATGTTATTGACTTGCCTACCAAGTTTTGAAAAAGAAATGACTTACTTTTTTTTCTCGACATAGGTTTCAGCTTCTTTAATTATCTGATGTAGTGGGTCTCCATTCATATATTGGAATTGCTTGAATTTAGCTATGTATTCTTTTATTTTGTTCATATCCTTTGAACCTGCTGAAATCATTGAAAGCAATTTTCGTAAATCATATTCAAAGTAATGATTTCTAACATTTACAACACCAAATACATCATATAGTATCGCTTCAGGAGACCACCCGTATGGCGTATATTCTTTTAGTTCTGCTGTGAAATTTCCATCTCTGTTGTTCAAAACAACCACAGAACCAAATGTCTCCTTCAAGTCAGAAAGTAAAAAATGTGAATGAGTTGCAATTAAAACGTGGCAGTCTGTAAAACCTTTTAGAAAGCTTTTTAGTAAATCAATGTATCTCATCTGCCAAGTAGGATGTAAACTAATTTCAGGCTCATCTATAAAAATAATAGTATTGGATTTTAGTTCAGGAATCGCTCTGAGAAAAGTTATTAGTAAACCGATTTCTCCTGTGCTCGAATCAAGAATATCGTAATCAAGATTTCCTTTGCTAAGTTTTATGTATTCATATGTTAAAACATTTAATCGCCTGAGTAGAGAAATATATACATACTCATCAACAAATTCTTTATTGTTTGTTTCGTCTGATATATTTATTTCAAAATAACGGACTCTTTTGTTTGATGAATTTCCAATTTCAATTTTGTTACTTTTCAAATAGTTATAAAATCCAAAAATAAATTCATCATTGTTTGCAAACCTTTCAATAACATTAGTTTGCTGTCTGTAAAACCCTTGTTTTGAAATATCTAACAAGTGATTCTTTAGCTGTTCAATTGAATTGATGTTTTCGAATATATTACCAACTCTGCTGTGTCCTGGAGTTAAAGAATTTCTAAGTGAAATTTTTATTACCGGGTCAATTTTCAAAAAGTCAAAAAGTTGTCTAGCTTTTAAAACAAATGATTTGTCTTGAAGATTAGTGCTGAAAATGTCCATCAAATCATTTACAATTGCTCTTCTATGTGTGCTAATTCCTGTCATTCTAGAACCTACATATGCATAGTTTTTGTCTGACTTAGCTTGGTGCGGAAACTTGTCAAATAAGCTATTAGAAATTGAAAGTAGGTTTATTTTATTTTCTATTTCAAAGTTAGTGTCAAAGTTTTTGTTCTCAATTGTTTTCGGTTTGCCATTTATTAAGATGTCTATTTTGATGTTAAAATCTTTAGGTTTTAGTCTTTGGTTTCCTGCCTGTCTAAATGCATCTAATATGTTAACAAGAAATCTACTTTTTCCTGCCGCATTGTTGCCAATGATAACTGTGAAAAAGTTCTTTTCAATATTTTTTACAGTTGGAGGACTTACGGGGAAATGTTGTCCGTCAATTGAAACATTTATTATTCTTAATCCTTGCATTATTGTGATATCTTCTTAGTTCGTGATGTCGTTTACACTTGCTGCCAACGGTTTGAGGATTGGCGCAGGCGGGGACTTTTACCACTACCTTTCATACGAAGCCGAACCCTTCAAATTTACGAAAAACTGTCATACGAAGCACGAACCCCCGCTTGCGCCAAACCGCTGTTGAACTAAACCTTCGGTAGCCACAACCCAAACAAAAATACAAAAATACTTCGTATAAGTAAGCTCATTTAAATAAAATAAATTATGAGTTTACAAAAAAAGCGATACAATACCATTGTATCACAAGC
>CAUJCR010000028.1 GCA_963169355.1 Bacteroidota bacterium
CTTATACCGTAAATGGTACAGATGCAAATGGCTGTTCAAGTTCAGCATCTATTAATGTAAGCGTAAATGCTTTACCTACTTTAACGGTAAGTGCTACAAGTAATACCATTTGTGCAGGTACTAATGATACTTTAGCAGTAACAGGTGCTAGTACTTATATGTGGGATAGCAATGCAGGAAGATCAATGAACGATTCAGTAGTTGTAGCACCAACAGCAAATATGACTTATACCGTAAATGGTACAGATGCAAATGGCTGTTCAAGTTCAGCATCTATTAATGTAAGCGTAAATGCTTTACCTACTTTAACGGTAAGTGCTACAAATAATACCATTTGTGCAGGTACTAACGATACCTTAGCTGTAACAGGTGCTAGTACTTATATGTGGGATAGCAATGCAGGAAGTTCAATGAACGATTCAGTTGTGGTTGCTCCTACAGCAAATATGACTTATACTGTAAACGGTACAGATGCAAATGGCTGTTCAAGCTCAGCATCTATTAATATAAGCGTAAATGCTTTACCTATTTTAACTGTAAGTGCTACAAGTAATACTATTTGTACAGGTACTAATGACACTTTAGTAGTAACAGGTGCTAGTACATATATGTGGGATGTTAATGCAGGAAGTTCAATGAACGACTCAGTTGTGGTTGCTCCTACAGCTACTACAAGCACAATTATGACTTATACTGTAAATGGTACAGATGCAAATGGCTGTACTAATACAGGTACTGTAAGTATTACGGTTGATCCATGTGCATCAGGTATAAAATCTAATGCTAACATCGTTTCGTTAAGTGTATATCCTAATCCAAATACGGGAGTATTTACAATTACGGCTAGTGAGGAGTTAGGACAAATACATATATATGATATGTTAGGTAAAATGGTGTATGCCGAGAAGAGCACACAAACCGAAACAACCATTAATTTATCAGATTTAAAAGCAGGTATTTATTCCATTACTGTAAAAAACACTTCAGTGAAAATCGTTAAACAATAATTTTTTCATGGTTAGAGGAAAAGGGTTGTCTCATTTGAGACAGCCCTTTTTTATTTCAATTTCAATGACTTAACTATAAAGCATGAACTTTTACTAATGATACGTAGCCATTGCAACCATGAAAGAGATAACCTGCGAAACTTCAGGTTTTACAACAATTTTAACTCTTAATAAAATTGCTAACATATATCCTAGGGTTAACTCACCACTTCTAATCTTGCAAATTTTAAAAGTAAATTCTTCTCCCCTACTTCTCTAAAATTAATCACAGCCTTTGAATTTGGAAATACGCCTTCGATAGCTACAATTTCGCCAATGCCAAATTTTTCATGCTGAACAACATTACCAACTCTTAAACTTGCATTTACACTATTATCTCTTGGTGCATTATTCTCGGCCATGCGTTTGGCTAAAGGAATTAACTTTTTAGGCGGCGAAAACTTAATATTTTTAGGTTCTTCTTTTTGAAATTGAATTGATTTATTTCCTAATGAGGTTGAAGATTTAGTGCTATGATAACTATTCCTAAATCCACTAAACACGTCGTCAGAAAATCTATCTTCGTTTATTGGGGTATCGTATTCAACATAACGACTATCTAACTCCTCAATAAAACGACTTGGTTCGCAATATTGTATATTACCAAATTTAAAACGTGTAGTTGCATAACTGATGGTTGCCCTTTTTTCGGCACGGGTAATGGCTACATAAAATAATCTTCGTTCTTCTTCTAAATCTGTTCGGTTATTGATAGACAATTGCGATGGAAATAAATTTTCTTCTAAGCCCACAATATTAACATACGGAAACTCTAAACCTTTAGAAGCATGTATAGTCATTAACGACACCTTATCGGCATTTTTCTCATCCTCTCCTTCTTTATCCACATCCGTCAGCAAGGTAATTTCTTGCATAAATTCATCTAAGGTTTTCAGTTGTTTGTTTTCTTCCAGATTATCAAATAACTCGGTAGGAGACCTTTCAACCTGTGTGGCAATATGTTCTTTAAGTTCTTCTTCTTGTGGTGTACGTTCTTGCTCTACAAAATCTTTTATACCGTTTAATAATTCTTGTATGTTTTCATATCTACTAACACCCTCGGGGGTTTTATCGTCGTACAAATCTTTTACAATACCACTTGTAACAGCAATATGATTAGCACTTTCATAGGCATCTTTAAATGGTAATAAAGCTGCAAATGTTTTTATCATATTTACAAATGCTTGTAGCTTTTGAATAATTCCTTTATTAATATCTAAATTAAAATCAGTTAAATTAGTGATGACCTCCCACATGCTGATATCATGTTCTATGGCAGCCAACATAATCTTATCTATGGTTGATTGCCCAATACCACGTGCGGGATAATTAATAATGCGCTTCAACGATTCGTCATCTTTATGATTAATCGTTAATCTAAAATAAGCTAAGGCATCTTTAATTTCTTTACGTTGGTAAAACGAAATGCCTCCGTATATTTTATAAGGAATATTTAATTTTCTGAGTGCTTCCTCAAAAGCACGTGATTGAGCATTGGTACGATAAAGAATTGCAAATTCTTTATACAAAGCTTGTTTTGTTAAATGTGTTTCGTAAATAGATTTTGCCACCTTAGCGCCTTCTTCGTTGTCGGTGTTAGCTCTTACAATTTTTACCTTTTCGCCCTCTTCGTTATCGGTAAAAATATTTTTTTTAAACTGGTCGATATTTAAAGCAATAACCGCACTCGATGCTTTAACGATATTTTGAGTACTACGGTAGTTTTGTTCTAATTTATATGTTTGTAAATCGGGATAATCTTTTTCAAAATTTAAAATATTTTCGATGTTAGCACCCCTAAACGAATAAATACTTTGGGCATCATCGCCCACCACACATATATTTTGAAAACGAGCCGCTAATTGTTTAATAATAACATATTGCGAAAAGTTGGTGTCTTGATACTCATCTACTAATATATACCTAAACTTGTTTTGATATTTAAGCAGCACATCCGGAAAATCGCGCAATAGGATATTGGTATTAAATAATAAATCGTCAAAATCCATAGCGCCAGTTTTAAAGTTCCGTTTTTGATAGGCTAAATAAATTTCGCCTAGCATGGGTCTTTTAGAGGCATAATCTTCGGCAGTAATGACTGTGTTTTTTAAGTATTGAGCAGGTGAAATTAATTTATTTTTAGCACTCGATATTCGATTTAAAACCATAGATGGTTTATACACCTTATCGTCTAAGTTCATTTGCTTTAAAATATCTTTAATTACGCTTTTGCTATCATCGGTATCATAAATAGTAAAATTGGATGGAAAACCCAATTTTTCAGATTCCATACGCAATAGTTTTGCAAATACGGAGTGAAAAGTACCCATCCATAAATTTTTAGCTTCTTTATCGCCCACAATTTTGGCAATACGCGCCTTCATTTCTCGGGCTGCTTTATTGGTAAACGTAAGGGCTAAAATATTAAAGGCATCGGTGCCTTTTTGCATAATGTGGGCAATGCGGTAAGTAAGTACACGTGTTTTTCCGGAGCCAGCACCTGCAATAATCATAACTGGACCTTCGGTAGCCTCAACAGCTTGGCGTTGTACTAAATTTAATTCGTCTAAATAGTTACTCATTTTCGCAAAAATAAGGATTATTAGATGTTCTTATTGCTACATTTTATAGAACTTATGCACGGTATAAAAATTAGCATTTCTTAGACAAATTATTTTGCAAAAACAAAAACTATTTGCGTTGTTTGTGGAGTACTAATTTGTAATTTAATTTAAAAATGGCAGGCGTTAACAAAGTAATTTTAGTAGGTAATTTAGGTAAAGATCCCGAATTAAAATATCTTGAAGGCAATATTGCAAGAGCAAATTTTAGCATTGCAACAAGCGAGTATCATAAAGATAAGAGTGGTAATAGAATAGAACAAACCGAGTGGCACAATATTGTGTTATGGCGTAGCATGGCCGAAAGCGCTGAGAAATTATTAAAAAAAGGGACTCAAATTTATTTAGAAGGAAAATTACAAACCCGACAATGGATTGATAAAGACGGGCACAAGCGTAATATTACCGAGGTAGTGGGCGAATCGTTTTTAGTGCTTCAACGCCGAGATGGCAATACAGCAACGCCTCATACAGGTGAAGATACAGGCTCTAATATTAGCTTTGAGGATTTAGATAAAAAAGAAGGCGGTTTACCGTTTTAAACAGTTGTAAGTTATCAACTTTAATTCCTAAAGTATTACAACGCTTATTATTCTTTAATTTTGTTTTTATGATGACACAATCATTTAAACCAGTTATTGTAATCTTATTCATGATACTTTGCTCGTTTGCACTTACTTCGTGTGGCGATGATGAAGACACTGTTTATATACCCAAACCGAAAGGCTATCCCAGAATTTCATTTCCCGAAAAAAAATACCGTATGTATGATAGTGTTTGTCCTTATCGATTTGAAATTCCTACTTATGCTAAAATTATTCGCGACAAACATCATGGAGCTGACTTATGTTGGATAAATGTAGATTACACAAAGTTTAATGCACAATTACATTTAAGCTACAAATCAGTCAATCATAACTTAGATACTTTGCTTGAGGAGTGTAGAGATTTTGTAGTGAAACATCAAGTAAAATCAACAGGTATTGATGAAACGGTGATTATTAGAGATAGCTCAAAAGTATATGGCTTAGTTTATGACATTAGTGGAAATACGGCCTCTAATCTTCAATTTTATATTACCGATAGCACGCATCATTTTATGCGTGGCGCACTCTACTTTAATACTGTTCCTAATATTGATTCTACAAAAATTATTTCCGATTTTTTAAGGCATGATGTAATTCAGATGCTTAAAACATTTGAATGGAAAAACACCTCGAATTAACGTAGCAAAAACTTACAAGGTATTTAATTTTAATTCAAACTGTTGGTTTGTTACGTCTGTTAAGAAACTAACATATTGTTTTTTTCCTACAAAAAATAGAGAGGCTTTTTGTCCCTGTTCCGATTTTAAGAGAACTTTATTTTCTAAGCCTTTTTTACCACTAAAAATATAGTTGTAACTCTTGGTGGCTTTCATTAAATCTCGTTTTACAAGCACATAATTTGATATACCTAAGTCATCAATATCAGTAAAAGTAATAAATGAGTTAACCGCTTTTTGATACTTAAACCGATCATAATCTTTTATGCTACTTAATATAAATTTTCCAAACACATCGCCCTTGGCAAATGAAATGTAATTAGGAATTGCTTTTGTGCTTATAAAAAATTTAGAAGGTGTAAAAGTGTATCCAACATCGTTAGGCGTAATAGTAATAAACCACGAACTATAATAACAAAACGATAGCGGTTTACTTTGTTCATATATATCTAACCAAGCTTCATAACTATTATCTTTTAATTTTTTAAAGCCTCTCACTTGAGTGTGAAACGATTTTAAGCCCTCCACCGATTTTGTTTGTATGGGTAGCGGAAAAGGATTTTCAGTTCTGTTTAAAACATCGCCGATACTATCAATCGTTACTAAAAATAACTTGTGTGCTTTAGATTGGTTAGTAAAATTATAAGTACCCGAACTAAAATTAAGCATATTAGGTTCATAAATACTGCCCAGTACATCAATTTGTTTTAAAGTAGTATCTACATTAATAGACGATAAGAGAAATTGTCTTTCATCACCTTTTGCACTTAACTTAGTACCTTTAATTAATTGTCCGTTTTGAGCATTAACTTTTAAAATCCATTGTCCTTTTTTAACACCATCTATTACATTCACGTAAACTAACACCCATTGACTATTAGCATACACAACACTAGCGCGATGTATAAATTGTCGTTCGAAAGGAAATTGCCATTTAAAATCGTATTCAAAAAGGGTGTTGATGTTTTTAAGTTCATATTTTGATAAATAAAACTCTGCACCAGTAGAATCGTTAGAAGCACGAATTACATAAATATTGTTGCCATACACATATTTTTCATTATCAAAAGCAGTAATGGCGTTTATGCGGGTTACATCTATATCCTTTAAAGTACTAATTAATTTTAGCGAATCGTTTGTTCTAAGCACTTCCACTTTATTTTTTTGATTTGCTAATTGAAAATAAAAGTTTAGCACTTGGTGTATGGTATCTGTACTAATTTCTAAATAATCCGCAGGAGTGGCTTTACCTAAAGCATACGTTATACTATCGGTTGGAGTTAATTTATAATCGTAAGCATAACATTTAAAGTTGAGTTGTGCGTTATCTTGTGTGTAGCCATACACATACATTTTTTGATGAAAACAAAGCACGTTAGCCTGCATTAATTGCCCACTAACACTTTGAGCCAATAGCGTATAAGTGCAATAAAAAAAACAGCAAATAATTCCGATAATCTTTTTCATATCAACAAGTATAAAACTAAGCATATTATTCAAAAAATCCTTGCAAAAGCGTATTTTTTATAGTAACCTTGTTAGCCTAAAATTAAACTAAACATGAACTCAAAACATTTAATCTTACCACTAGCAGTTGGATTACTTTTTACGGCTTGTAAATCAAACCAAGAAAATCCATTTGCCGAAAAAAACGCTCCTAAAAATGACACCGTCATAACAGAAAATAACATGGAATCATTTGAATACATTAGCGAACAATTTGCAGATTTAAGAGTATTAAGATACCAAATTCCTGGTTTTGATAGCTTAACTCTACAACAAAAAGAGTTATTATACTATTTATCGGAAGCTGCCATTGCAGGGAGAGATATTGCTTACGATCAAAATTATAAATATAACCTTACTATTCGTAAAACGCTTGAAGCCATTGTGGGAGGTTACAAAGGCGATGTAAATAATGAAGAGTATCAAAAGTTTTTAGTGTATGCTAAGCGTGTGTGGTTTAGCAATGGTATTCATCATCATTACAGCAGCGATAAAATGTTTCCTGAGTGTTCGCAGGAATTTTTTGCACAGTTAATTAATGGCTGCGAAGATGCCACTTTACCACTATCTGCCAATGAAACTAAAGCCGATTTTACGACTCGTATTTTGCCAATTATTTACGATCCAAAAATTGCTGCTAAAAAAGTAAATCTTGATCCTAAGAAAGATTTAGTATTAAGTTCGGCGGTTAATTTTTACGAAGGTGTAAATGAAAAAGAAGCGGTTGATTTTTATGCTCAACTAACCGACAAAACATCTAAAACACCTGTTATGCTTGGCTTAAACAGCAAGTTAGTAAAAGAAAATGGAGTGATAACCGAAAAAGTGTGGAAAGTAGGTGGCATGTACACACAAGCTATCGAAAAAATTGTGTTTTGGTTAGAAAAAGCCATTACGGTGGCCGAAAACGCTCATCAAAAAGAAGCCTTAGAAAAATTAGTTACGTTTTATAAATCGGGTTCGTTAGCAGATTTTGATGCGTATAACATTGCTTGGGTAAAAGACACCGAAAGCGCCGTAGATGTTGTAAATGGATTTATTGAAGTGTATGAAGATCCATTAGGCAAAAAAGGTTCGTTTGAATCGGTTGTTTCTATTAAAGATTTTGAAGCCTCAAAACGTATTGCAGCTATTGGTGCTAATGCGCAATGGTTCGAAGATAATTCAACTTTATTACCTCAACACAAAAAGAAAAATGTAAAAGGTATTTCGGCTAAGGTAATTAATGCTGTTATGGAAAGTGGTGACTCGTCGCCATCAACACCAATAGGTATTAATTTACCAAACAACGAGTGGATAAGAGAAACGCATGGTTCAAAATCGGTAAATCTTGGAAACATTGTTGAAGCCTACGATATGGCTGCTGGTGGAAGTGTTGTAAACGAATTTTTTTACAACGATGAAATAAAAAACAATGTGAAAAATTGTGCTGCTTATGCCGATAAATTACATACCGATATGCACGAGGTTATTGGTCATGCCAGCGGACAAATAGAACCAGGCGTAGGGCAACCACACGAAACTTTAAAAAATTACGCATCGGCTTTAGAAGAAGGTCGTGCCGATTTAGTAGCGCTTTATTACTTAATGGATCAAAAATTAATTGATATTGGCGTGATGCCTTCGTTAGATTACGGAAAAGCATCTTATGATGATTATATTACTAAAGGCTTAATGGTGCAATTATCGCGTTTAAAATTGGGTGATAATATTGAAGAGGCTCACATGCGTAACCGACAAATGATTGCGGCTTGGGCTTACGAAAAAGGAAAAAAAGATAATGTGATTGAAAAGAAAGTTGAAAATGGTAAAACCTATTTTGTAGTAAACGATTATTTAAAACTACGTGTGTTGTTTGGCGAATTATTAAAAGAAATTCAACGTATTAAATCGCAAGGCGATTATAAAGCTGGTAGAGATTTAATTGAAAACTATGGTGTAAAAGTTGATTTAGCACTTCATAAAGAAGTATTAGAGCGTTACAAAAGCCTTAATATTGCTCCGTATCAAGGGTTTATTCAGCCAAAGTTAATTCCAATTGAAAAAGACGGTAAAATAGTTGATGTAAAAGTTGAATATCCAAAAAACTTTACAGAACAAATGATGGAATACGGTAAAAATTACAGTTTCTTGCCAGTTATGAATTAAAAAAACACCGTTATTATTGTTAATAAGCAAGAAGCACGATATAAAATTCGTGCTTCTTGCTTTTTGTGGCCCTATCAGGAATCGAACCTGAATCTTAGGCTCCGGAAACCCACATACTATCCATTGTACTATAAGGCCAAAAAGAAAAGCCAAATATACGTTATAAATTGAGTTAAATTATTAATTTTAGTATAACAATAAAGTGTAGTTTTATACGTTTTTTAATAGAATGAATTCGCTAAAAATAGTAATACTTTTATTCCTCATATTGGGCTTCTTTCCTAGTCTATTATGGTCGCAAGTAAAAATTGGACAATGGGTAGATCACACCTCTTACCGAACTGCTAATAGTGTTGCTAAATTAGGAACCAAAGTTTATACATCTAATGGCAAAGGATTATCTGTATTTGATGAATCGGATAACGAATTATCAAAACTCTCTAAAATTGAAGGATTATCAGATATTGGTGTCAACCTTTTACGAAAAAACAGCTATAATGATTTGTTATTTGTTTTTTACAACAACACTAATATTGATGTCATAAATACAAATGGTGATATTACCAATGTAGCAGACATCAAAAGAAAAGTAATTACTGGAAAAAAAACAATTAATGAAGTTTTCTTTGATGGCAAATATGCCTATTTAGCCTGTGGCTTTGGCATCATTGTGTTTGATACAGAAAGACTAGAAGTAAAAGACACTTATTACATCGGAACAAATGTGCTAAATTACGAAGTGTATCAAGTAACCAAAAACGACACAGCCTTTTTTGCTGCAACCGAAAAAGGAGTGTATTATGGAAAAATTGGAGACAATCTTAGTTATTACCTTAATTGGAAATCATTAACTAACAATATACCAGTGGGTCCATATAACACCATTGTAAATTTTAATGGTAAAATTATCACAAACTATTCTGAAAAATTAAAATCTGGAGCTAACCATAAAGACACATTGTATGAATTAACACCAATTGGCTGGACAGGCTACTCTCTTTTTGCCATACCTCCAGGAAGTGTTACCTATAAGATGAATGTGAGCAATGGCCGTCTCTATTTAATTGATTCATATAAATTCTTAGCCGAATTTAATACCAGTGCTCAACGTACAATGTATATCGCACATTATAATTTTGCAGATGCTCATGTGAATGATTGGTATTTTGATGGTTCGGCTTATTGGATAGCCGACAACAATTATGGGCTTATAAAAACAGCTGGTCCATATACATACGAAAATGCCATGGTATTAAATGGTCCCGAGAACAACTTAGTAAACGATTTTGACATCAGAGAAGGAGTGCTAGCAGTAGCTCCCATTTTTTTAGGCGAAACTTTTGATAGTCAATATAAATATTATCGCCCTCAATTATACAAGGATAAAGAATGGACAACCTTTCCTTACTCGCAACTAGATACCATTAGAGACATCAATAGTGTATCTATTGATCCAAATGATAAAGACCATTTTGTATTTGCCTGTATGGATTATGGTATTACCGAATTAGTTGGTGGGCAATATTACAATTACAATTTATCAAACTCTCCTTTGGCAACCTCAGTATATACATTAGAAGGCTTAAGAGCAACCTCTGTGTTAATTGATAACAACTCAAACGTGTGGGCAGGATTAACCTATGGGAAAAACATTATTAATGTAAAGAAAGCAGGCTCTTCAAATTGGGTAGGTTTAAATTTTGAATCTATCATTACCAAACCCACTGTATCAAAAATGATTGTAGATAAAAGTAATCAGCTTTGGGTTGTTTTAGCTCGTAATACAGGATTAATGGTATATAGAGATGTAGCTAGTTTATCAACACCTAATTCATCTAACACAAAATTGCTTTCTACAGCTGTTGGCAATGGTCATTTACCTACTACCGAAGTAAAATCCATTTGCGAAGATAATGATGGAAAAATATGGCTGGGAACAGCCGAGGGCATTTTAGTATTTTATAATCCTGAAAATGTATTTTCAGGTGGTAACTGGGATGGGCAACAAATATTAATAGAACAAGATGGGCACGTACAAATATTACTAGAAAATGATGTAATAACAGCTATTGCCGTAGATGGTATTAACAGAAAATGGGTAGGAACCGAATCTTCTGGAGTTTATTGTTTTTCATCTGATGGACAACAAACAATTTATCACTTTACGGCAGATAATAGCCCACTATATTCGGATAACATTATTGATATAGCCATTAATGAAACAACGGGTGATGTGTTTTTTGGAACAGATATGGGCATTCAATCTTATCGCACTTCCATTATCAAAGGTTTTGAAGAATACACAAAGGTACACGCTTATCCTAATCCTGTGAAACCTGGTTATGTAGGAAACATTGTTGTAACTGGATTAATTGATGAGTCGCAAGTTAAAATTGTAGATATGGCAGGTAATTTGGTTTGGTCCACTAAGTCGCAAGGCGGACAAATAGAATGGAATTTAAAAACCTTTAGTGGTACTAAAGCCGCCACTGGCGCTTATATGATTTATTGTTTTAATGGCGATGGTACTCAATATGCTACCACCAAATTACTTATTGTAAATTAATGCTACACACTACACAAGGTATTGTATTGCATAATGTAAAGTATGCCGACAAAAAGCTAATCTCAAAAATTTATACAAAAGATTTTGGCTTACTTTCCGTTCATGTAAATGTTGGGAATAGTCAAAAATCAAAAGTAAAGGCTGGACATATACAGCCACTCACTCAAATTGAGTTAGTGCTATCTGTTAAAGAAAATAAAGAAATACAACACCTTAACGAGGTAAAATGTTTGTTTGTTTATACCGACTTGCAAAGTAATTTTAATAAAATATGTATTGCTCAATTTTTAAATGAGGTGTTGTATAACTGCTTAAAAGAACAAATAGCTAACCCCCATTTATTTGACTTAATTTGCCACACTTATCAATGGTTAGATAGTGCTGAACAAGATTATAACGACACGCATATCTACTTTATGTTTGAATTAACCAAACACCTAGGATTTTATCCTACAAACAATAAAGACCAACAACACATTTATTTTGATACAATAGAAGGTAAGTTTTTTTCAACCATAAAAAGTTTTCCTTTAGGATTTGATGCTTACCAATCAACCCTTTTCTCTGAATTATTCAATTACGCTCTATCATCACCTAAAAAACTAAATAGAACTGAACGTAAAACATTGCTAGAATGTTTATTACATTACTATAAAACCCAAATGCCCGGTTTACAAGAATTTAAGTCATATCATGTTTTACAAGAAATGCTAAACGAAATTTAACCTCAGCAGAGGCTATTGTTTTTGCTTATAATCCTTATCTCGTTTCACGCGTCTTTCCTTAATGTTAAAGTACTCAATCATCATAGCAAATGCCAAGGCGATGTATGCATAATTTTTATTTAACTCAATATGTTTTTCGTGTGGTAACGAAAAATTATACGCATCTAAAATTGCTTCTGCCACTAATATTCCTCCAATTACTAATAAAAAACAAAGGGCAATCATTTTAATACCTGGGTTTTTATTAATAAAATCGGCTACTATACCCGAAAATAAAATCATTAATAGCATCGAAATTACAACTGCGGTAATCATAATAAGTACAATACCCGATAAACCAACCGCTGCTAAAATACTATCAAATGAAAACACAAAATCAATGATGATAATTTGCATAATTACCGCCTTATAAGTAGCTTTTCCTTCCTTGCCATGGCCTATTTCATCTTCATCGCTATAAATATGTTCTTGTATTTCTTGCCATGTTTTTATTAATAAAAATAAACCACCTCCAAATAAAATAATGCCTTTACCCGATACGCCAAATATACCTAAGTAAAAAAATGGATCTTTAAGTCCCGCAATAAAGCCGATAAAACATAATAAAATCGTTCTAACTAATAGGGCTAAAACCAAACCAATGGTACGCGCACTTTTTTGTCGTTCTTTAGGTAATTTATCTACCGCAATGGATATGAAAATAATATTATCTATTCCTAAAATAATTTCGAGAATAGTAAGCGTTAATAAGGTAATTAATCCTTGCGCACTTAATAAAGCAGATAAATCAGCAGAAAAATTTGGCATCGTTAATTAAAAACGCAAATATAACTTATTTATCAGAATTATATGGAGGCAATAAGATATCATTTCCACATTTAAAATGTCCTTTAGGGCAAGTCTTGTAACCATGCAAACCACAAGGACGGCAATCGAGCGGTTTTACCTCTACCACTTTTGATTGATAAGACAATGGGTAAAACCCAAACTCTGGAACCGTAGAACAGAAAAAAGCTGTAACTGGTGCGTTTCCACTAGAGGCTAAATGAAGCGGTGCGCTATCATTCACGTAATTCATGCGAGCGTGTTTCATTAATTCGCACGACTCTAAAAGTGATAATTGACCTGCTAATATTGTTATGTGCGAGTGTGTACTACTTTGTTTAATTGTTTCGCATAATTGAATATCGCTTGGTGCACCAAGCAAATACACTCGTATGTGCGAAGGAATAGAATTACACAACTCAATCCACTTTTGTGGTGGCAGTTGTTTTGTAAACCATACCGATGATGGTGCCATACACACAAAAGAGCTTGCTACATATTTTTCAATAGCCGAAAAATCTTTAAACGAAGGATACAATTTGGGTTTAAACACTTCGGCATTGGTAATGCTTTCTATCAAATCATTATAACGAGCAATTTCGTGTCTGCCATCACCAATGATATGTTTTGATTTATGATTAAATAAAAACGAAAAAGGATTTTTATCGTAACCCGCCGTGTATTTAGCTTTTGAAAAAGCAGTTAAAAAACCCGAACTAGCATAACGGTGTAAATTAATAACAGTATCAAACTTTTGTTTTCTAATGGTTTTAAGTAAGGCTAACAGGCTTTTATATTTTCCTTCTTTTTTATTCCACACCAATGTTTGCTCTAAAAATGGGTGTTCGTGGTAAAGCGACTCATTGCCTTTTCTTACTAAGATTGATAGTTTAGCTTTTGGGAAACAGTGATGCAGTTTCTCGAGCACCGACGATGCTAAGATAGCATCGCCTATAAAAGCCGTTTGTATTACTAAAATATGTTGGTGTTGTAAGTTCAATGTTTACGCCATTATTAATTACAATTATACAGCCACATTATGTTCGCGCAGGGCATCGTTTAACGAAGTTTTTAAATCGGTGCTTGCTTTGCGTTTTCCAATAATTAATGCACAAGGCACTTGATATTCTCCAGCCTCAAATTTTTTAGTGTAAGAACCAGGAATAACCACACTGCGTTCAGGAATATAACCTTTCATCTCCACAGGCTTACTTCCTGTAACATCAATTATTTTAGTGGACATGGTTAAACACACATTAGCCCCCAACACCGCTTCTTTACCCACGTGCACGCCCTCTACCACAATGCAACGTGAGCCAATAAAGCAATTATCTTCGATAATAACTGGAGCTGCCTGAACTGGCTCTAACACACCGCCAATGCCTACGCCGCCGCTTAAATGTACATGCTTACCAATTTGAGCGCAACTACCTACGGTTGCCCAAGTATCTACCATTGTTCCTTCATCTACATAAGCACCAATATTTACAAAACTAGGCATCATAATTACACCACTCGAAATATAACTACCATAGCGTGCAATAGCTCCTGGAACGGTTCTTACACCTGCTTGCGCAAAATTGGTTTTCAGTTTCATTTTATCATGGTATTCAAATGGTTTTAGCTCCATCGTTTCCATTTGCTGTATAGGAAAATACAATATTACCGCTTTTTTAATCCAGTCGTTTACTTGCCATTTTCCATCTGCTAGGGGCTCGGCTACCCTTAATTTACCTTTATCTAAATCCTCTATTATTTGACGAATGAGCAACTGATGCTCTTCTTGTTTTAATAACTCTCTGTTATTCCAAATAGCCTCAATGGTAGTTTGCATAAAAATCGTTTAAAATTGTTTGCAATTTAAGTAAAATAAGTATATTTGCACTCCAATTTTTGGATTGGTTCCGTAGCTCAACTGGATAGAGCATCTGACTACGGATCAGAAGGTTTGGGGTTCGAATCCCTACGGTACCACAAAACCCTCCGTAAAAACGAGGGTTTTGTTTTGAAAACGTGCAGTTGGTAATTGTTGGATGTAGTAAAACCCACCCAACAGATGGAGCGCAAAACAAAAAAAATGAATTTGGTGAGGTAGCTCAGTTGGTTAGAGCATCGGATTCATAACCCGAAGGTCAGGAGTTCAAATCTCCTTCTCACTACAAAAAAAAGTCCCCAATACAGGGACTTTTTTTATTTTCTCAGCCCAAATAATTCCATAGTAATTTATAATGCACAATCTAGGTTTAACAATAAACTAAGGACAAACCGACACTATGAGGTTCCTTTTAGTTTCGTGAAAAATCATTATCTTTATGGTAAAAATATATCCCAACATGACAACAACAACCATTCGTAACAAAGTACACAAATATATTGACGAGGCAGACAGTAAAATACTCGAAGTTGTTTATCAACTTTTAGAAGTTTACCGTCAAGGTAATTCGAGTTTAATGACAGCGGAACAGCAAAAAGAAATTCTTAAAAGATCGGCTTTATACAAAGCTGGCAAAATTAAAGGTTACTCGATCACAGAAGCTCGCAAACATGTAAAACAGAAACTAACAGTTTAAAGTGCCTTCGTACAAAATCATTATACTTGAGCAAGCAATCTCTGAAATAGCAGAGTCTTGCCTGTACTATAACAAAAAACTTCCCGGATTAGGCTTAGAATTTGAAGAGGAAGTTTTTCGACTTCTTGCAACAATAAATAACAATCCATTACTTTTTCCGATTAAGTTCGCGCACATTCATGAGGCTGTTGTGACACGCTTTCCTTTTGTGATTAACTATGAGGTTTTTGGAAAACAAATTATTGTATCCGCTGTTTTCCATGCAAAGCAAAATCCCAACAAAAAAATAAAAAGAAAACGTAAATAAATGCGGACACCGACAGAAAAACTGTTTGTCCGCTACTGGTAGTAACATATAGAGATTAAACGAAGCTCCGCTTCGTTTAATCCTGTGCCTGTCAGCCCTCGTCATGTTGAATGAAGCTTCTGAAACTTTGAGTAAAAAATTCTTATGAGGTTTTACACCCTCGTTATTATAAAATCTGTTAAATTTAGTTTTTGTACACTAAAAACAATTTAACAACGTTTATAGCTAAAATTACATAGGAAACTAATTTTTATAAAAAAGTTTCCTATTTTCGACCCTCAATTTGAAACTATGAATAAAGTATTTCTGTTCTTCTTCATCTTATGTTTTATAAATCTTGCTGCCCAAGAAAAAATAACCATAAGTGGCTATGTAAAAGATGCTAAAAATGGAGAAATGCTTATTGGTGTTACTGTATTTAAAAAAAATTCTCAAATAGGCAGTAGTACAAATGCTTATGGCTTTTATTCGCTTACCTTACCCAAAGGAAACGATACACTTCAATTTTCATTTATTGGCTACAAAACAATAAGCAAACCTGTAACTCTTACTGGTAATGTAACCATTAACATTGAACTTGCTGAGGAAGGAAAAGAACTAGAAGAAGTTGTTATCTCCTCCGAACGTGAAGATAAAAATATTAAAAGTATGGAAATGAGTGTTTCTAAACTCGATATAAAACAAGTTCAAAAAATGCCTGCCTTACTTGGAGAGGTAGATATTGTAAAAAGTATTCAATTATTACCTGGGGTTACTACCGTGGGCGAAGGCGCAAGTGGATTTAATGTAAGAGGCGGAAATATTGATCAAAATTTAATTTTAATGGATGAAGCTCCAGTGTATAATTCATCGCATTTATTTGGTTTCTTTTCTGTTTTTAATCCCGATGCTGTAAAAGATGTAAAACTGATAAAGGGAGGCATCCCTGCTCAATATGGCGGAAGAGCTTCATCGGTATTAGATATTAGAATGAAAGAAGGGAATAATAAAAAAATGGAAGTTAATGGTGGCATTGGCTCTATATTTAGTCGCTTATCTATTGAAGCACCAATCATCAAAGAAAAAGCATCTTTTATTGTAGCAGGACGAAGAAGTTATTTAGACATTTTAGCAAAACCAATTTTAGCACAAAAACAACCTAGCTTAAAAGATGCACAATTTTATTTTTATGATTTAACTGCCAAATTAAATTGGCGCATTAATGATAAGAATACCGTGTTTGCTAGTGGTTATCTTGGGCGAGATGTATTTGGCGCTGGATTTAAATTTAACTGGGGCAACACAACTGGTACACTACGATGGAACCGTATTGTAAATAGCAAGTTATTTATGAACTTTACTACTTTTTACAGCAATTACCAATACGAGTTAGGATTTAAAAGCGATGGTACAGGACAAAAATTTAACTGGAGTTCTAATATTATTAACTATAGTATAAAACCAGATTTTATTTATTACCTCAACGGAAAAAACACTATTAAATTTGGTTTACAAGGTATTTTATACACCTTTAAACCTGGCAAAGCCGTTATTAGCACACAAAATGGCGATAACTCAAATATTAGCCTAGATAATCAATACGGAGCAGAATATGCCTTTTATATTGATAATGAACAAAAGCTTACCAATCGTTTCTCATTACAATATGGTTTGCGTTGGTCTTTCTTTAACTACTTAGGTAAAGGTACTAAGTACACTTATCGCGATACCATTCCTAATGAGAGTAAACCATTAGATAAGGAAGAGAAAATAGCATCAGGAAAATCTATCGCTATGTACAATATGCCCGAACCAAGATTGGCGCTTAATTATACCATTAACGATCAAAGTTCTATAAAATTAGGCTATAATCGCATGACACAATATTTGCATATTGTATCTAACACTGCAGCTTCTACACCCTTAGATATTTATACGCCTGTAACTAATAATATTAAACCACTTATTGCCGACCAAATAACCTTAGGTTACTTTAGAAATTTTAAAGAAAACATGTTTGAAACATCTGCCGAAATTTATTATAAAGATTTACAAAATCAATTAGACTATGTAGATAACGCCAATCTTTTACTCAACGAATACCTTGAAGCCGATTTAATTCAAGGAAAAGGGCGTGCTTACGGATTAGAATTATATGTAAAGAAAAACAAAGGCAAATTAAATGGCTGGGTAAGCTACACCTTATCTCGCACCGAAAGAAAAGTAAAAGGCATCAGTAATGATGAATGGTTTTTATCTAAATATGATAGAACACATAACGTAAACTTAGTACTTATTTACGACTTAAATAAACGACTTAGTTTCTCTACCAATTTTGTTTATCAAACGGGCACACCTGCTACGTTCCCTACGGCTAAAGTAGAAATACAAGGTTATGTTATACCTTATAATACCGACAATAAACGTAATAATTATCGCAACACAGCCTATCATCGTGCTGATGTTGGTGTTACTTACCATTTATCGCCTGATAACAAGAAAGGGCGTAAACATGATTTAGTATTGAGCGTTTATAACGTCTATAATCGCCGAAATGCATTTTCTATTTATTTTAGGAATAATCCTGATTTACCAGTGCAAACAGAAGCCATCCGCTACTCGGTGGTTGGTACAATTATTCCGGCCTTAACTTATAATTTTAAATTTTAATTGCGTAATGAAAAAACTTATAAATTATATCACGTTATTAATCATTGTAATAGTTACTACATCGTGCGAGGATGTCGTACAAGTTAAACTCGATAAAGGCGAGCCAATGATAACCATTGATGCCTTTGTTAATGATTTAAGAACTCCTCAAAAAATAAAACTCACATTTACCGACGATTACTTTAGTCAAAAAAGTAATCCAATAATTACCGGAGCAAGCGTGAGTATTATTGATTTAACAAGCTCTACAACCTATACTTTTACTGATAATAATAATGGCGAATATATTTACACACCAATAGCTGGCGATACCTTAGGCAGAGTTGGCCATCAATACAAGCTAATAGTAAATTATAAAGGAACCGAGTTTAATGCAACATCAACCATGCATCGTACCACACAGGTTGATAGTTTAATTTGTGAGTATAAAGAAGGTGGCGGACTAAGCAACGCAAAACCTGGTTATGAGTTCTCGTTTTTAGGATTTGATATTCCAGGCGATACAGTAGATTACTATTGGATAAAGTCGTATCGCAATGGTGTTTTCTTTAACAAAGGCATTGATATTAATATTGCTGCTGACGGAGCCTACGGACAAGGCGCTGATGGTTTCCCTTTTATTTATCCAATTGCAATGGGCATCACGCCTTTTGGCGAATTATATAATCAAAACGATATTTGCCGAGTTGAAATTCATTCTATTGATTTAATTACATTTAATTTTTTAACTCAAGTTCAAACACAAACAACCAACTCGGGCTTGTTTGCTACTAGCCCCGAGAACATTAAAACAAACATTACAAATCAAACGAATGATAAAATAAAAGTAGTAGGCTGGTTTTGTATGAGTGCTGTTGGTTTTAAAGAAGCCATTGCACAATAATTAAATAATTTGTTCAGAAAAATCCTTACATCCTTCTAAACAAATCTTTCATATACTCTAAATCAATTTTCGATTTCCAATCTAAACCAAAGGCATGATTCCACATGTGGGTTAAGTTGTAAGATACTTGAGCCATTGCCGTTATGGTTTCTTCGCTCCAGTCTTTACTTAAATTTTGTGGAAGTTTGATGTTATGTTTTTTTATCATTTCCATAAACTCTCCATGTCCTTTTTTATAAATATCTCCCAAATGTTGAAAGGCTACACAATTGGCGTAGCAATGGCGGTATTCTAAAATTTTGGATAAGCCATAACTTAAAGCATGGCAAACACCTACCTCGCTATACGATAAACTTAAGCCACCCATGTAAGATGCTACCATTAACTTATCATCATTCTCGGCGCTTCTACCTGCATTTTCGCCTAAGTAAACTTCGCGACATAGTTGTAAAGATTGTTCACCAAAGGCCAAACTAAAAGCATTGTTATATAATCCATTCTCTGCTTCAATACTATGAATGTAAGTATCCATACCTGTGTAAAACCACCAATCGGTAGGAACCGAAGCAATAAGTTCTGGATCGAGTAATAATTGATTAAATGGCGTCCAATCGCATTTTAAACCCAATTTTTTTTCAGGACCCGTTAGCACAGCCGTCATAGATACTTCGGCACCAGTTCCTGAAATTGTAGGCACACCTAAATGATAAACACCTTCTTTTTTAATTAAATTTAATCCTTGATATAAAGTAGAAGAACCTTCGTTGGTAAGCATTAACGATAAAGCTTTAGCAATATCCATAATACTACCGCCACCAATGCCAATAACACCACTTGGTAACCCTTTGCTTGCTAAAATCTCATCGCGCAAAGTATCTATTTGTTCAGTTGTTGGCTCATGCGGGTCAACATCTATGTAATAAATTAAATCTTCGGGTTTGTTTTGAAGACGATTGGCTAAAGGTTTACCTTTAAAATAATTATCTACAATGTAAACAAAATATTGCTTGTTTAGTTTACGAACTGGCTCTACTGTTGCCTCTAATTGAGCAAAACAACCACGACCAAAGGTTACTTTATCTATATTTTTAAAATTTTTATGTAACATATTTTTTATGCTTTAACTAACTGCATCACTTTATTAACGCTGGCCGAAATTTTAGCAGCTAACTGATTCATATCTTCTTCTGTCCACTTATATTTTACTCCAAATGAAATTAAACGACCAATGGTATCTTGAGTTTTTGGAAGTTGTAAGTTTTTATAATCTTGTGGAGCACCCAAAATATGAATTGGTAATTTAGATACCGCTTTCAATTCTTTGATGTGGTCCCATTGATTTATAAAATGATACATATTTTTAAACCAATAATCGAAACCCGCTACACCACTTGCTTTCATGTCATCTACCACTTGTTGTGCAATATCGGTGCTTGGCAACATAATGTTTAAAAAAGTAGCCGAATCACCATCTGGATCTGCTAATTTAGAAAACGAAATGCCTTCGGTTTTAGCTAACAAAGATTGCATGTAAGCTTTATTTTTTCGGTTTTGCGCTTTAATACCAGGCACTCTTCTAGTTTGTGCCACACCCACCGCAGCGTGTAATTCGGAGATACGATAATTAAACCCTAAGTAAGGATGTTCTTCCATACCACGTAAAGCACCCACGTGATTGTGTCCGTGATCGCTGTACACATCTGCTTTTTTATAAGTTTCTTCATCGTTGGTAACTAAAACGCCACCTTCGCCAGCAGTTGCAATTTTAAAAAAATCGAATGAATAACTACCTGCTTTACCAAACAAGCCAGTGTATGTTCCTTTGTATGAAGCTGCAAAAGCCTGTCCCGCATCTTCTACTAAAATAAGTTGATGCTCGTTAATTACTTTCATAATGCTATCCATATCGGCCATTCCACCGCACATGTGTACCAAGCAAACGCCTTTTGTTTTAGGAGTTATTGCTTTTTTAATGCCTTCGGCACTCAAGCATAGTGTTTCATCTATTTCGGCAAATACAGGTAAAGCACCAACAAATAACACTGCCTCGATAGTAGCCATAAACGTAAAAGGCGGTACTATTACCTCGTCGCCTGCGCCAATACCAGCAGCCGCTAAAGCCGTAGCAACAGCCGTGCTACCACTACTCATAGCATGAGCATATTTAGCATTAGTTATTTTTCTTACTTCCGCTTCAAAATCTTTGGCTTTCCAATGATTATTGCGAAGCGCATCGTGATTATATCTAAAAAGAACTCCCGTTGATAAAACGTCTTCAATTTCTTTACGCTCTTCGGCGCCAAATAATTCTGTTCCTGGCATTTTTTTATAGGTTAAAGGTTAAATTCAGTTAGTTAATTTGCGGAGCAAAGATACAGTTTAATTAGGTAAAAATTCAAAATTGTTAAACTCATCTACCACTCCAAAATTAATAGATGATAGCCTCTGACGTTCAAAATAACAATCAAGTCCTGCTTCATCAAAACTTAATCGTTTTTCGCCCCATTCTTGTATCTCTGAGTCTGATAAGGTAAACTGATATTGTTTCATTAAATCAATTAATTCTTGCTCCGATAAATCAAATATTTTTTTTGAAAACAATTCTGTTTCATCGTTATCAATTTCTACACTGCTAAATTTTTTAGCGTTTTTATTATCAAAAAACAACGAAAAACCTTTATCCCAGTAGTGGTAAACAGTGCTCGATATTTCAAGAATTGGATCATCTAGAGTTTGTACTTCTTCGGGTTTTCCAAATATGGTTTCAGCATCTAGGGTTGTAGCACCAAATGGAAGATTGTTTAATCCCTTTAATAAATTTATTTGCAAAATAGTACTCATAATTGAGTTAAAATTAAAGGTAAAACCTTGTAAAATCAAGCGATGTAAATAAATTAAAAAAAAGTTGAAAAAAGTTTTGTGAGTTACAATTTGGTTTATATATTTGCAACCCCGAAAGGGAAAGTTCTTTAAGATTCCGTAGCTCAGCTGGTAGAGCAATACACTTTTAATGTATGGGTCCTGGGTTCGAGTCCCAGCGGGATCACTTCTAATAAAAACCTGTAATCGAATGATTACAGGTTTTTTTGTGCTTTAAAATTTAAAAAAGACATAATAACCTTTAAGAGTGTGCAACCTCTCAAAAATAAGAACGATTTGTTAGTATCGCTGTAAAGTATTAAAACATACAATTTTCACTATCTTTAAATTCAAAAAAACATACATACTTAAATAAGATGCGAACTTACATTTTACTAGCATGTGCTATATTTTTAACCTTAAGTTGTAATAGCTGGAAGCATAGTACTAATTTCAGTTATCAAGAATTAAATTATTTAGATTTTGAAAAACAACTCCACCTAGATAGTAATTATGTATTAATTGATGTTCGTACACCTAAAGAATATCATAAAGGACATATAAAGAACGCCACTAACATTAGTTATTTTCATTCGTGGTTTACAGATAGTATTCAAAAACTAGATAAAAGCAAAACCATTTATATGTATTGCCAAACTCAACACAGAAGTCCTTTAGCTTCAAAGAAAATGAAGAAAATGGGATTTAAAAAAATCATTGATCTGAAAGGAGGATTTGTAAAATGGGAAAAGAATCAATTAGCTATTCAGAGGTAATGATTCTAATAGTAGTACATATCTTTGGTGCGCTTATATAAAGGCAATATCCAACCAAAGCGAAAACCTACTAAAATATCCATACGTTGTTTATTGTCAAACAAGCCTGTATCATAGTTGTAGCCTCTTAAGCTTTTTGTAAAAGCTTCATAAAATTCAAAGCCTGCATAAAAATTAACCAGTCGGGTATTTCCCATAAATTTATATCCAATAAATTGGCTTAGTCCAAATCCTCCGGTAAGTCTATCGTAGCCTTTTTTTAAATCGCCATTAATGGCTGCAATCTTTTTATTTGTATCGTACAGTTTTACTTTATGCTGAGTCCAACCGGCGCCTACTGTTACATATACACCCGAATTGGGATTATGCCCTAACTTATTAATTAAATAACCTGCATTTGCATAAAAATTCCAGCCTCTCTCGGTAACTCGTAAATCAGCAGGATAACCTTCGTTATCGGTAATATGTCCATCATCTGTTCTTAGATTAGACAACACATCTTCTTTTACATTTGAACCAAAAAAATAACTTCCCTCCACACCAAATAAAATATTGCGTTTGGTTTTCCACACAAAATTTGCTCCGGCATTTAAGTTTTCCCCAAATCGTTTTTGTAAATCGCCCAATGGAACTTGCCCCCCAAAATGAACGCCCACCATTAATATCCGAAAACTCGAATCTTTAATCGATTGAGCCTTTGCGCATAAAACAGCTAAGGAACAAATAACAACAAATTGGTATTTAATTTTGTGAAGCATTATTATTTTACGTATTCAAAAAAAAGAGCTGTCTTAAATAATTACAGACAGCTCTTTTACTTTTTTAATATATTATATTAAGCGTTTACACCTTTTAATACCTGAGCCATTGTTTTTCCAATAGCAGCAGGGCTATCTACTACGTGTAAACCACACTCACGCATAATAGCCATTTTAGCTTGTGCTGTATCATCATGTCCGCCAACAATGGCACCTGCATGTCCCATTGTACGACCTTTAGGAGCTGTTTGTCCAGCAATAAATCCAACAACAGGTTTTTTATTTCCATTCGCTTTAATCCAACGAGCAGCATCTGCTTCGTAGTTTCCACCAATTTCACCAATCATCACAATAGCATCGGTTTCAGGATCGTTCATTAATAATTCAACGGCATCGCGAGTAGGTGTTCCAATAATTGGATCACCACCAATACCAATGGCTGTACTAACACCTAATCCTGCTTTAGCTACTTGATCGGCTGCTTCATAAGTTAAAGTACCCGATTTAGAAACAATACCAACACGTCCTTTTTTAAATACAAACCCAGGCATAATACCTACTTTAGCCTCTTCGGCTGTAATAACGCCAGGACAGTTAGGACCTATTAAACGGCAATTTTTTCCTTTAATATATTCCTTAACAGCAATCATATCTTTTACTGGAATACCTTCTGTAATACAAATAATTACTTTAATTCCAGCGTCTGCCGCTTCCATTACGGCATCAGCAGCAAAAGCGGCTGGCACAAAAATAATAGAAGTATCAGCGCCTGCTTTATCTACGGCTTCTTTTACTGTATTAAAAACTGGTCTATCAAGATGCTTTGTACCACCTTTACCGGGCGTTACCCCTCCTACTACATTTGTTCCGTACTCAATCATTTGAGTGGCATGAAAAGTTCCTTCACCACCTGTAAATCCTTGAACGATTACTTTTGAATTTTTTCCGACTAATACGCCCATAATATTATTTTTTTAGTTACTGTTAATTTTTGATGCGCTAATTTACTGATAAATATTTATTAAAATACTTTATTTGCCTTTAATTTTTATAATTAGCCTCATTTTTTGTAATATTTTAAAGCCTCTGGCATAAATGCCTTTAAATTAGCAATACGTGTTTCATCACTTGGATGTGTGCTTAATATTTCAGGAGGTTTGCTACCTCCAACACTTGCCATTCTTTCCCAAAAACCAACAGCCACTTCTGGATTATAGCCGCCCATCGCCGCAAATACTAATCCCATTTTATCGGCTTCGGTTTCGTGGTTACGACTAAATTTAAGCATTCCTAATTGCGAACCAATACCAAATGATTGCATAAATAATTGTTGGGTTAATTGAGGCTTGGTTTGCAATGCCACTCCTAAGGCCATTCCGCCAGTTTGCACTAACATAGCGTTACTCATACGTTCACTTCCATGACGCGCTACTGCATGAGCTATTTCGTGTCCCATCACAACAGCAAGGCTAGCTTCATCTTTAGTAATTGGTAATATACCTGTGTAAACTACTACTTTTCCACCTGGCATACACCAAGCATTTACCTCATTACTTTGCACCACATTAAACGTCCATTGAAAACCATTTAATTCGGAACTAAGACCTCTATCAGCATAATATTTCTCAACTGCTCCTTTAATCTTCATCCCAATATTTCGCACCATGATCACATCTTTATGATTATCGGGTAATGGCTTATTTTCTGATAAAAATTTATCATACTCCGAAAAACTTAATGCCATCATTTCCGACTCTGGTACTAAATTTAAAGAACGGCGACCTGTAATCGCATTTTTTTGACAAGCCATAAAAAGTAACAAAGAACTACTTGCCAATACGAAGAACTTTTTCATAGAAGGACTTTATATTTATATTTTAAAATTTTAATTAATACTGCACCTTTGGAATCATACCTCTAATACCCATATCTACTGGAGTTTCATTACCATTTTCAGGTTGATAATAGCCGTCTCCATTAGGATCCGTAAACTCAAAACTTTTATTAGTTGATAAAGAAACTGTTACTACAATGTCATTTGTTTCGCTACCCGTAATGGTAAGTACTTGATTTGTTCCAGCCATATCGGCAAATTGCGCTGTTACCACACAACTACCAGCTGGAATTGGCGAATTAGCAAAATTAGGATTTACAACCGTAGTTGCTCCAGCAGGGGCTTGCCCATCTGCCCACCAAAAACCATAACCTGGTATTTCGGTACCAAATCCCCAATAGCCTTGTGGATGAATCGCGCTTGGTCCTCCTACATTTGAAGAAGGCACTATCTCGTGTGTTCCAATCATATATTTAGTAACATAATTTCTAAATCCAACAAATGAAGCAACGGTTCCATTTCCAATATGATTGCCTGGTAAAGCATTGGCTTTATATGGAATATCATAATTTTGATATGCTAAAGACAAACGCAACCATTTATAAGTACCAGGTGTAACCTGACTTAAAGGTACGGCATAAAACACCACATTCTCGCGCACAACCACAGATTTACTAAATCTAATCGCATTTTGTCCAGAAATGGTTACTTCCTCTGCTCTATACAATACTTTGCCTTTACCTAAGCTATCAAAATCAGTAGATGCAAGTTCAATATAATGCGAAGACATATAATTAAATTTAGGAGAATAAGCACTATGCCCAGAAGGAATTGACGATGGATTGCCAAAATTATCAAGTCGAACTTGAGTAGAATCAAACTTGAATTTAAAAATTAAATGCGGTCCAGCGCCTGTAATATTCCACACGGTATCCGGAAAACCTTCAGCAGGTGCAACTGGTGTAGTTTCTTCAGGAGTTATTTCTTCCTCTTCTTTTTTCTTACAAGAGAAAATAATAGTAACTAATAATAATACAAGTGTTATTTTTTTCATGTTATGTGATTGTTTAGATGATCGAATTTACAAATGCTTTCATAATTAACCAAGTATCAACTATTATTTAACTTTTTGAGCCACTACAATCATTTCTTCGCCAATATTTAAAAACTCTAAGGTTTTATAAATAAGGTTATGTATTTTCATGTATAACTTTAGTTTCCACATGGGTTTTTGTGTAAACGAATTAAAATATTGTTGTCTTTCAGAGGCTTTGATGTTTTTATTAACTTCTTGTTGTGTTTGTTGTTTGTTACCTTTTAGACGTTTTATAAAAGGCAATATGGTGTACATGATAAATAATTTAATTTCAAAAGAAGATTTAATCGTTTTTACCTCATAGCCATTATTTTTAAGTAATTGAGTAATGGTTTTTTTACCAAAATAATTAACATGGTCAATACTCATCATTTTCCATTTATCCTTATGCTTCTTAGCAAAATAAGAATCTATTTGTGGCACTTGAATAACAATAAAGCCATTTGGATTGGTAATACGCGCACATTTTTTTATCACATCATCGGCTTTATCAATATGTTCAAGCACATCCCACATGGTTATAATATCAAATTTTCGTTCTTCACTCATCTTAAAAAAATCAATGTGTTCTACAGGTAACTGTAAATCATTCTTTGAATATAAATAAGGCTGTTCAGAAATTTCAATACCATACACATCATAACCCAATGTTTTTCCTGTAAGCATAAAGTGTCCCCAGCCAGCCCCTAAATCAAATAAAGAACCATTTGGTTTGTATTTTTTAATGAGATTATAACGTAATTTATGACGTTCAAACTTTACGTAATTATTTCCATTTCTTACCGCTTCGGTTACTTTTTCATCTTTATAATTGTCGTATTTTATTTGTATACGAAAATAAGGCGGAATAAACGTAAATGAACACTTGCCACACTCAAGCACTGTGTAATCTTCTTTAACGTATAATTTTTTAAAATCAGAAGGGTTTGAGTTATTGCAAACACAACAGTTTACATCCTCAAATATATTAGGTGTCATAAATTAAGGTTTGGTTTCTTGTTCAAATATCAATTCAGTAATTGGTTTTGAGTCTCTAAAAAATGCTGTTCCGCCCCAACTAAACATCTTTTTTTGGTACACATAAGCATTTGTTTCGGTAACAACCACACGTTGAAGTACAACTACTCCAGGGCCAGTTAAAGTTTCTTCGGTAACACCTAAAGGATACTTAGCCATTAACTCTTTTTGACGAGCATCAACATTACTTGCTGTAGCCACATCTGATTTTAAAATTTTTTCAATTTCAATTAGTTTATTTCTTGCATACGTATCACCAGGTTTATGAACCAATGCTTCTTCAAAAGCAGTTTTGGCGTCTTTATATTTTTTTTCATTAAATAATTTGTCGCCTTTATCTTTTGCTACTTGGTATTTATCTTGTACTAAAGGCTGAGGAGTTGTTTTAGTTTTATTTTCCGCATCAGCCTTTGCTTTCGCTTCTCTCTCCGCTTTTTCTTTAGCTAAACGTTCTGCTTCTTGTTTTGCTTTGGCATCTGCCTTGGCTTTGGCTTCTTGTTCTGCTTTTTCTTTAGCCAAGCGTTCGGCTTCTTGCTTTGCTTTTGCATCAGCTTCTGCTTTGGCTTTTGCTTCTTGTTCTGCTTTCTCTTTAGCTAGGCGTTCGGCTTCTTGTTTTGCTTTGGCATCTGCCTCTGCTTTAGCCTTTGCTTCTTGTTCAGCTTTCTCTTTAGCTAAGCGTTCTGCTTCGGCTTTAGCCTTCGCTTCTTGTTCAGCTTTTTCTTTAGCCAAACGTTCTGCCTCTGCTTTAGCCTTTGTTTCTTGTTCTGCTTTGTCTTTAGCTAAGCGTTCAGCTTCTTGTTTTGCCTTTGCATCAGCTTCTTGTTTTGCCTTTGCATCAGCTTCTTGCTTTGCTTTTGCTTCTTGTTCCGCTTTCTCTTTAGCTAGGCGTTCGGCTTCTTGTTTTGCCTTTGCATCAGCCTCTTGCTTTGCTTTTGCATCAGCTTCTGCTTTGGCTTTTGCTTCTTGTTCCGCTTTCTCTTTAGCTAAACGTTCGGCTTCAGCTTTAGCTTTGGCTTCTTGTTCCGCTTTCTCTTTAGCTAAACGTTCTGCTTCGGCTTTGGCTTTGGCTTCTTGTTCGGCTTTCTCTTTAGCTAAACGTTCTGCTTCGGCTTTAGCTTTGGCTTCTTGTTCGGCTTTCTCTTTAGCTAAACGTTCTGCTTCGGCTTTAGCTTTGGCTTCTTGTTCGGCTTTCTCTTTAGCTAAACGTTCTGCTTCTGCTTTAGCTTTGGCTTCTTGTTCGGCTTTCTCTTTAGCCAATCTTTCGGCTTCTGCTTTAGCCTTCGCTTCTTGTTCCGCTTTCTCTTTAGCTAAGCGTTCGGCTTCGGCCTTAGCTTTAGCTTCGGCTTCGGCCTTTGCCTTAGCTTCCGCCTCTGCTTTGGCTTTAGCCTCTGCCTCTGCTTTGGCCTTTGCTTCTGCCGCAGCTTTTTCTGCTTCTAATTTTTTATTTAAAGCTTCTTGATCTTTAATAATAACATCAATTTGCGCGAGTTGATCTTTTGGATATAATTCATTTGGTTTAAGTGTTAAAGCTTGGTTATAATTTGCTTTAGCGGTAGCCCAATCTTTTTTCTGAAATGCTTTATCAGCTGTTTTAATAGCATTTGAGTAATTAGCCTCTAATTCTTTAGCTTTGGTGATAGCATCTAACTCAAGCTGTTTTAATCTTTGTAAAGCTGATAACATTTGGTTACTATAGGCTTCATCATAATCAAAATTATCTTTAGTTGCATCATACGCAACTTTCACCAAAGGCTGGTTTAAAACCGAATAATCAATATTAGGAAGAGGTTCAAATAAACTAATAGATTCGATATTAAATCCTTTAAAATCTCCTGGCTTTTTATCTTCTGGAACTCCACGTGTTGATACTGTAAATTTTTTAGTGCAATGCCCCTGTTTGGTTACAGTAACCAAAAAATCTCCATTGGCAGGAATTTGAATTTTAAATGCCCCATCATCACCTGTCATGGTTTGTATCACTTGCTTTCCACCTTGTGTTACCGTTATAATTGCACCTTGTAATTTTTTACCATTTTTTTCAATTCTACTTGAAAAAGGTAAAGTCCATTCTTGAGCAATAGAGCTTATATGTAAAACAAATATTGAAATAATTAAAAGAAAATTCCGCATCATAACACAAATCCTTAGTTTTGTATAAGGATTTAAAGATAAGAAAAATTCACACTTGTATCATTAAAATTTATGCACAATACTTTACAAACACAATTTAGTTTTTGGGAGACTCAAACCTATTTTAACAATATAGATTTAACTGTCATTGGTAGCGGAATAGTAGGTTTAAATGCTGCCATACATTTTAAAAAGAAACATCCCAAAGCAAAAGTGGTTGTGCTTGAAAGAGGTATTTTACCAAATGGAGCAAGCACTAAGAATGCTGGTTTTGCCTGCTTTGGCAGTGTAACAGAGCTTCAAGCCGATTTAGAAAAAAATAACGAACGTGATGTTTGGCAAACCGTTGAAATGCGAATTAAGGGTTTAGAACTACTTAGAAAAACCATTGGTGACAAGTATCTCCATTTTCAACAATTAGGAGGCTATGAGTTATTTTCATCTAAACAACTATTTGAAAAAGCCTGTGAGAGCATTGGCGATTTTAACAAAAAAATAAAGGGATTAACTAAAACAAATACAACCTATCAAGTTTCAAACAAACATATTAGTCGTTTTGGTTTTAAAGGCATAGAGGGCATCATTCTCAACCAAAAAGAAGGACAAATAGATACTGGAAATATGATGCAACATTTATTACAATATGCGATAAGTCTTGGTATTATTGTATTAAATAATATTTCTGTTTCAAAAATAAATGACCTTGAAAATAAAGTAATTTTAAATACAAATATTGGTTCTATTTCCTCAACACATGTTATTGTAGCCACTAATGGTTTTGCAAAACAATTATTAAAACTTAAAGATGTAAAACCTGCAAGAGCACAAGTTCTGGTAACAAAACCATTAAAAAATTTAACACTAAAAGGTACTTTTCATTATGATGAAGGCTATTATTATTTTAGGAATGTAGGCAACAGAGTTTTATTTGGTGGTGGGCGTAATTTAGATTTTGAAACGGAAACAACCGATGAATTTACCCTTAATCGTAAAATACATCAACAGTTGGATAAACTTTTAAAAAACATGATTTTACCACATACAGTCTTTGAAATAGAGCAGCGCTGGTGTGGTATTATGGGTGTAGGAAGTGAGAAAAAACCCATTATAAAAAAACTAACTCCAAATGTTGTTTGCGCTGTTAGAATGGGTGGCATGGGTGTTGCCATAGGCTCGTTGGTTGGTAAAATGGCTATTGATGAATTAATAAAAGGATAAGCAAATACGCCTTTAGTAATCAATTATATTACTGAAAATGATAGGCGCCCGCTGATATTGTACCTGTGCGTGTAACACCCTGAATGTCTGGAATACAAATAGGATAACCCGACACCGTAGGGATATTAACATCGCCAATGCCAATGGCTGCTGAACCAGTAGTAAGTTTAAAACTATAATTTGATGGACTATCAAAATTAATATTGCCACTAGTAACATTAGCACTAGCTGTAATTAACGTTGTTGTAGGAATTGAACCATTAATGTAATTGTTATTAATCTTAACCGTATGGTATCCCGAATAATAGTGAATATCTGTTTCAAATTCATTACCTCTAGAACCATCAATTATTGTATTTGCAATATAAAAACTATCAGGCCATGCATCAGTACCATCATAATTTCCTAAGTAAAAGGAGGCTTGATCGGCTCTTCCACCTTCTTGAGTGTAATAATTAGCAAATGTATTGTGTAATAAAGTGCAATTACCACCAAGTGTAATGGCGGCACAATATTCTTTACAATTTGCTACTACATTATTGGCCGCCCACAAATTATAAGCTTGAGTATATAAGCCCCATTTCGAACAATTTCTTATGATTGTATTGGTAAGTTTAAGTCGGCTTGGTTGGTTAGGATTAAGCAAGATACTAGCTTGTATTCCTATAAAACTGTTTTTGATAATGGCGTAATTTATTTTGTTATCTGTACTGCCTTCATTAATCCATATTCTATCCCATTGCCCTGGCATATCTAAGTAATCGGCTTCTCGTCTATCACCCTGAAAAATCACTTCATTGCCATAAGTACCATTTACATGAAGTGTACCATAGCGGTAAATCCACAACCCAGCATTTTGATGAAAATAAACTTTTACCCCTGGATTAATAATTAATTTTTGTGCAGAATCAACTACCAACCAGCCATAAATAACATGTGGTTTATCATCATCGGGTTGACCTAGTGCCCCGCCTCCCCACACCATAGTAGTATTGGTATTTGACGACAGTGTTGAATAAGGCAAATAACCATTTTTATATTGAATAGCTTGATTAGGATAATGGTAGTGTGCATCTTGCCCCCAAGCTTCTAATGCCACACTTTGTTGATTTCCGTTTACTTCTACAATTATTTTATCTTGAATAATTAATGGACTTAATGCACTTGTTGGATTTACATTCACTTGCACAAAAACATAAATACTATCATTTGCTAATATTTCCACATCATTCACCTCTCTGCCAGGTGTGCCATCTACATTTAAGAAAAACGGTGATGAAGACCCCAACTCTAAACGAATAGAGGATAATTTAATTTTCTGTTTGTGGTTATTTATAATTCTAAAGTTTCGAGTAGCAGACCCAATGGTGGTAAAAACAGTATCGAATAGGATTGAATCCTGCGAGAAATTAACAGTAGCTGAGGCATCTGTTAGTAGTTTATCCTTTTTACAAGACATAAAACAAATTGATAAACAGACAGTTAAGATAAATGCAATAACAAATGACCTCATATAGCAAATGTATATGATTAAAACGAAAAAGCGCAAAAAATATTATCTTTTTACGAAAATTTACTTGTAGTTATAAGAAATTTACTATCTTTGCGTTCCAAAAAAATTGAACCTTACTAAATTAAGAATATAATGAAAGCAGAAATTCATCCAGAAAATTACAGATTATGTGTATTTAAAGACATGTCTAATGGTTATACTTTTTTAACTAAATCATGCGCTGAAACTAAAGATACGATTGTTCACGAAGACGGTAATGAGTACCCTTTAGTAAAATTAGATATTTCAATGACTTCTCACCCTTTTTATACAGGTAAGCAAGTATTAGTTGATACAGCAGGACGTATTGATAAATTCAAATCTCGTTACGCTAAAAAATAATTTCAACTTTATAATGATTATTTAAAATCCAAATACTAAGGTATTTGGATTTTTTTATTTGTAATTTTAAGGCGATATGAAATTTGTTTTTTTATATACGGAGATAGCAGAATATTTCTTAGCCTGTTGTAAAGAACTAGCAAAACACGGTGAAGTTCATGTTATTAGATGGCCTGTTAATAAAGAAGCACCTTTTGAATTTAATACTCATCAAATTAAATTATATCAAAAAAACGATTATTCCTTCCAGCAACTACAATCTTTAATTAAAAACATTAATCCAAATATTATTATCTGCAGTGGCTGGGTAGATAAAGATTATTTAAAACTCACAAAGCCTTATTTTAGAAAAATTCCAACGGTAATGAGTTGCGATACCCATTGGAAAGGTAATTTAAAACAAAGAATAGCCACTATCATTAGTAGATTCACTTTATTAAAAATTTTCTCGCACGCTTGGGTTCCTGGAAAAATACAACAACAATATGTTTTAAATTTAGGTTTTAAACCTCAAAACATTGAAACAGGATTTTACAGTTGCGACCTAACTCATTTTGAGGATATATATCAAACGCAAAAAGCTCTTAAAGAAAAAGAATTCCCAAAACGATTTCTCTATGTAGGTCGTTACTATGATTTTAAAGGTATTAACGAATTGTGGCAAGCTTTTATGCAACTCCAAGAAGAACAAAAAAATGATTGGGAACTATGGTGCTTAGGCGTTGGCGACATGACACCGATTGAACATCCTAAGATTAAACATTTTGGATTTATCCAACCAAAAGATTTAGCTAATTACACTTCACAAACAGGAGTATTTATCCTCCCAAGCCGTTTTGAACCATGGGGTGTAGTTGTGCATGAGTTTACAGCTTCTGGCTTTCCTATCATATTAAGTAGTGCCGTAGGCGCAAAAGAAGCTTTCTTACAACAGGGCAAAAATGGTTTTGAGTTTGAAGCTCAAAATATTGTTTCCTTAAAAAATGCTATGAAAAAAATGATTGACTTATCGGATGAACAGTTAATTCAAATGGGAAAACATTCACATCAATTAGCTCAACAAATTTCTCCTACAACTTGGGCTAATTCCATTTTAAAAATACTAGCAGATAAATAAACCTTATTTTAAGTTTATGATTGGAAGTACTATACTAGAGGCGTTATTAGTATCGTGATATAGTTTAATTTCTGCTTTTATAAAATCTTTATCATCGCAATGATAAATATCTATAAACTGTTGTGGGTTTCTATCTGCTAAAGGAAACCAAGAACTCTGCACCTGAATCATGATTCTATGACCTTTTTTAAAAGTGTGTGCCACATCTGGTAATTCATATTTAACGGTTGTAACTTCATTAGGATTAAAAGCTTCGGGTTTTTCAAAACTATTTCTAAAACGCCCTCTCATAATTTCTGCACGTACTAACATCTCATAAGCATCCATGATATAGCCTTTACCATCGCCAATAATTGTGGAGTCGTATGTGAATCCATCTGGAAACACATCAATCAATTTCACTACAAAATCAGCATCTGTGGTAGAAATAGCTACCTTTAAATCGGCTATAACGGTTCCTGCTAGTGTAACATCTTCTTTTAGCACATCTGTTTTAAAAGTAATAACATCGGGTCTTCTACTCGCAAAGCGTTGGTCATCGGTCATGTATTCTCTCGTGCGATGATCTAAAACATCTTCGGTATAAGGCACTGGCTTTGCTGGGTCACTTACATAAGATGTAAAAGCATTGGCAGTTGTAGGTTTATTAAAAGTTAAACTTCCGTTTTCTTTAAAGTAAATAGGGGTTGGTGTCATATTTTTAGGAGGCCACTCACTCATGTTTTTCCATTTATTTTCGCCTGTAAAAAATATGGTAGCTTCTGCTAAATGATTAATTTGATTTTTTCCTTTTAAATAATAATTAAAAAAAGGTAACTCAATACTATCTTGATAATATAATGATGTTTTACTTTCAAAACGAACATTCCCTAAATAACTTCCTTCACTTCTTGTCCAAGCACCATGAAACCAAGGCCCCATTACAATTTTATTATTTGTTTGAGGGCTTTGTTTTTCTATAGCTTCATAAGTACGCCAAGCACCAAAACAATCTTCGGCATCAAACAAGCCACCTACCACTAATACGGCAGGCTTTATATTTTTACAAGCCACTCGAGCATCACGAGCCTTCCACCATTCATCATAATTAGGATGTTGCATAATTTCATTCCAAAATTGAATGCTATCACCTAATTTTTTGGTAAGATTTTTTATAGCACCTGCTTCTAAGAAATATTTATAACGATCTTTCGTATAAAACTCAAATTCCTTAGGCTCTACTGTGGTTGGTTTAGGACGAGGCTGTCCGAAACTAGAATAAAAAGCAAAGGCATCGCCAAACATAAACGCACCATTGTGGTGAAAATCATCGCCCATAAACCAATCGGTAACTGGAGCTTGAGGGCTAACCGCTTTGATAGCAGGATGTGCGCTTGCGGCAGCCATTGTTGCATAAAAACCTGGATAAGAAATACCAAATACACCTACATTACCATTATTATTTGGCACATTCTTCACTAGCCAATCCACAGCATCGTAGGTATCATTCGCTTCATCAATATCTTGTTTTGTTTTTTTATTAAAATTAAAAGGGCGAACATCCATAAATGTTCCTTCGCTCATCCAACGTCCGCGTACATCTTGAATAACCATAATATATCCCTCTAATAAATATTTCGACCAATGTGTTTTATACAATCGGGTTGAAAATTCATTTTCACCATAAGGAGCACAGGAATAAGGTGTACGCATTAGTAAAATGGGATGTTTTTCAGAATTATTTTTAGGTGCATACACCGTCGTAAATAATTTTATGCCATCACGCATTTTTATTTGGAATTCCTTTTTAGTATAATGTTCTATAACCCATTGCTTATCTACTGATTGAGCAAATGAAAAATATGTAGAAGTCAAAAGGAGAAGAAAAAAGTACTTATTCATGAAAAATATTTTTATGCAATATAAATAATAATTATATTTATCTAAAGATAAAAAACTATGAAAAAAATAATCTTATTACTATTTACATTCATTACTATTTCGGTATTTGGACAAACCAATGCAGATGACCTCATTGGCACCTATATGACAGACAAAAATGAAGGCATGGTTGTCATCTCTAAAAAAAACGAAAAATATTACGGTACGCTTACTTGGACAAAAACTCCTGGAAAATTAGATGCCAATAATCCAGACCCAAAACAACAAACAGAAAAACTAGCTGGAAAAGAAATTTTAAAAGATTTTGTTTTTAACGGAAAAGACACTTGGCATAATGGCACCATTTACGACCCTAAAAATGGAAAAACATACAATTGTAAAATAACTCGCGACGAAAAAGGCAACTTAAATGTTAGAGGCTACATTGGTGTGTCTATGCTAGGCAGAACCACTTTTTGGGTAAAAGTGAAATAGAAAGACGAAACATCTAACTAATACTCCAATAATTTTTGGATAGCTTGTTCAACCTTATCAGCATTTGGTAGCATTGTTTTTTCTAAAGTAGAGTTAAGCGGTATGGCTGGCACATTTTCGGCACCAATAACTTTAACAGGTGCGTCAAGGCTTTTAAAACAATTTTCGGAGATACGTGCGGCAATACTTTGCGCAAAACCATTATGTACTGGTTCTTCGGTTAATACAAGACATTTACCATGTTTTCGTACACTTTCAAAAATTAACGCTTCATCAATTGGAGCCAAAGTTCTTAAATCAATAATTTCAACTTGCCCTGTAAATTTCTTAGCTGCCGATTTAGCCCAATACACACCCATTCCATACGTAATTACAGTCATAGAATTACCTTTATTTATATAATCCTCTTCGGCATTTATCACTACTCTACCCTTTCCAAACGGAATCACATAATCCTCATCTGGCTCGGTTGTTTTAGCATCTTCGGTTCCTTTTATTTTACTCCAGTACAAGCCTTTATGCTCTAACATCACTACTGGGTTAGGATCATAAAATGCGGCTTTCATTAATCCTTTTAAATCGGCACCCGTACTTGGATATGCAATTTTAATTCCTTTAATATTCGCTAACACGCTTTCTACCGAACTGGAATGGTAAGGACCTCCGCTACCATACGCACCAATAGGAACACGAATAACACAACTCACAGGCCATTTACCATTACTTAAATAACACGAACGACTAACCTCTGTAAATAACTGATTTAATCCTGGCCAAATATAATCGGCAAACTGAACCTCAACAATTGGTTTTAATCCCACAGCACTCATACCTACTGTACTACCAATAATAAAGGCTTCTTGAATTGGCGTATTAAACACTCTATTATCGCCAAAAGTTTGCGCTAAGGTTGCTGCCTCTCTAAATACACCTCCCAAACGTCGTCCTACATCTTGCCCGTATAATAAAGCCTCTGGATGTTTTTCCATAATCTCACGAATAGCAAACAAGGCACTATCTACCATAACGGTTTTTTCTTTTCCATTTGGCGAACGTTCTCCTTTTTCTTCAGTAATTGGTGTGGGCGCAAAATCATGCAACAATAAATCTTCGGGGCGTGGATCTTCTTCTAATAAAGCTCTTTGATATTCAGCCTCTACAAACTGTTGAGCCTGTTCTTCAATATTTTTTAATTCGGCTGCCTCTACTCCATTAATAATAAGTTGATTTCTTAAGCGAGGTAATGGATCTCTTTTTGTAGCTTCTTCTAAATCATCTCTATACCATTCCTTACGCACACCTGATGTGTGGTGGTTTAATAAAGGCACTTTGGCATGAACCAACATGGGTCTTCGTTCTTTACGAATGATACCTATACATTCATGAATGGTTTTATAAGAAAGAATAAAATCAGTACCATCAATCGTACGCGTTTCTAATCCTTTAAATCCTTTTGCATAATCGCTTATATCTTGCGAACGAATTTCTTTTGCATGTGCCGAAATATCCCATTCGTTATCTTGTACTAAATACAGGATAGGCAATTTCTTTAACACAGCCATCTGAAATGCCTCTGCTACCTCGCCTTCGGTACAACTAGCATCTCCTAACGAACATACGGCTATTGGATTTAATCCACTAAAATCTTTTTGTAAATTATTGAGTTCTAAATATTGTAAGCCCATGGCCACGCCAGTAGTAGGAATAGCTTGCATACCCGTAGCACTACTTTGATGCGGAATTTTGGGCATATCATCTCTTCTTAAACTTGGATGAGAATAATAGGTTCTTCCACCCGAAAACGGATCGTTTCGTTTAGCTAAAAGTTGCAACATGAGTTCAAATGGCGTCATGCCAATAGCTAACAAAATACTATCATCACGGTAGTATGGACTCACAAAATCTTGTGGCAATAATTGTAAGCCCAATGCAATTTGAATAGCCTCATGTCCGCGTGAGGTTGCATGTACATATTTAGCCGTAATTTCTTTATTTGCTTCATAAAGCTCAGCCATGCTTTTGGCTGTACACATTAAGGTGTAAGCTTTTTTAAGAGTTTCAACAGATACTTTTTCTTTCACGCTTGTAGGGTCTAATATAGTAGTGGCCATATTGTAAATTAAAGTTCAAACAATTAGGATAAATATAGTAATTAAAGTTGATTAAACATCAAAAATAAGCCTTAAAAATACCTAGTTGGTCTAATTGTTTGTTTGATATACGTCAAAAAAATAATTATTTTTCTAAGGCTTCTTTTACAAGTTGGTTGGCGAGTTTTGGGTCTGCCTTTCCTTTACCTAGTTTCATCACTTCGCCTACAAATAAGCCCAGTAAAGCTGTTTTTCCGTTTTTATATTCTGTAATTTTTTCAGGATATTTTGCCAAGGCTTGATTTACTAATTCTTGTAAAGCACCTGTATCTTTACTTTGTATGATGTCTAATTTTTGTGCAATATCCAATGGTTTTTCATTGGGTTGTAGTAATAATTGCGGAAATAATTTTTGCGTAGCCGAAGCGTTACTTATTTTATCTTCATCAATTAAGGCAATAATTTCAGCAATAGCTTTAGGTTTTATTTGAAACTGCTCAATAGTGATGGCGTTTTCATTTAAAAAAGATTTTACACTTCCCATTACCCAGTTAGCCGCCGCTTTATAATTTTTAGTATGTTCGGTTAGTTCATTAAAATATAGTGCTATCCCTTTGGTATCTGTTAAGTTAGTGGCATCATAATCAGACAAAGCGTAGTCTTTTACAAATTTTTTATACAAGTCATTAGGCAATGCAGGCATGTGTTGTTTAACCTCAGCAATATAATCTTGTGTTACATATACGGGTTGTAAATCTGGTTCAGGAAAATAGCGGTAGTCATTTGCATTTTCTTTACTTCTTAAAGCAAAGGTAGTTCCGTTGGTAGCATCAAAACTACGCGTTTCGCCTTCAACTTTTCCGCCCGACTCTATTAAATCTATTTGGCGTTTTATTTCAAAATCAATCGCACGTTGCACATTTCTAAAAGAGTTCATGTTTTTAACCTCCACTTTCTTTCCATACGCTTTAGCATCTTTAAGCATCACCGAAATATTAGCATCGCAACGCAAAGAGCCTTCTTCCATATTACCATCACAAATATCCAAGTAACGTACTAATTTTCTAATTTCAGTAAGATAAGCGTAAGCATCTTCGCCACCTGTAAAATCAGGTTCGGTAACAATTTCTAATAATGGTGTGCCTGCACGATTCAAATCAATTAAGGAATCAAAAGGATCTATATCGTGTGTACTCTTTCCTGCATCTTCCTCCATGTGAATACGGGTAAGATTAATGCGTTTTTCTTGCCCATCTTTTAATTTAATATCAACATATCCGCCCGTACAAATAGGTGTTTTGTCTTGCGTTATTTGGTAGCCTTTAGGTAAATCGGCATAAAAATAATTTTTACGAGCAAATTGATTTTCTTCTCTAATATTTGCATGAGTAGCTACACCCAACTTAATGGCAAACTCAATGGCACGTTTATTTACTTTGGGTAAAGTACCAGGATGCCCAAGCGTAATCACACTCACATTGGTATTAGGCATTGCTCCATATTCGGCAACATCATTACTATACATTTTGGTTTTAGTTAATAATTGAATGTGACACTCTAAACCAATTACCGCTTTATATTTATCGTAAACAGACATCTTAATTTCGAAGTTAAAAAAATGAACAGTTATCTTTAATTTTAAAGGGTAAAGATACTGAATTTATAAAGAAAAAAGAGTATCAACTAATTATTTATTCAGGCAATTTGCATCGCCTTTAGGCATCAAAATCTTGATACGCGTTTATGGCAATATGGGGTTCCTCCACCTTTTTCATAATACTGCTGATGATAATCTTCAGCTGGCCAAAACTTTTCGGTTGGGCGCAATTTAGTTGCTATTTTGTAGCCTTTTGTTTCAAGTTGATTAATTAATTTTTCAGCCGTTTCTTTTTGAGTTGCATCAAAATAAAATATCTCCGATAAGTATTGCGGCCCTATATCATTCCCCTGCCCATTCGTTTGTGTTGGATCATGTATCTCAAAAAATAATTTGGCTAACTCTTCATAAGTAGTTTGTTTTGGATCAAAAGTAATTTCCATGGCTTCAACATGACCAGTTGTGTGGCTACACACCTCTTTATAAGTTGGATTTTCTTTTGTTCCTCCAATATATCCAACCTGAGTTTTAGTAACACCTTTGGCGTGTTGAAAATAATATTCTACACCCCAAAAACAACCTCCTGCAAAAATTGCTTTCTGTGTAGTAACCGTACTACTTTGCTCAGGAACAAATTTCATAGAAATTGAATTTACACAATGGCGTGTATCTATATTCGTAAATCCTTCTCCGTAAAATACATGCCCTAAATGTCCGCCACACTTGGCACAGACAATTTCCGTTCTTCTACCATCTGCATCAGGTAATTTTTTCACAGCATCTTTAATTTCATCATCAAAACTTGGCCAACCGCATCCTGAATGAAACTTAGAGGATGATTGATACAATGGGTTATCACATTGCTTGCAAATATATGTTCCCTTTTCAAAGTTATCTGTGTATTCTCCAGTAAAAGGTCGTTCTGTTCCTTTATCTAATATGACATGTTTTTCATTTTCAGTTAATGGATTAAGTTTCATAGCAGATGATGATTTAATTGAATGATTAGATTGATTATTGGAATTTTGACATTGAGTGGTGTATGCTAAAGTAAATAATGACATTCCTGCCATTAGCATTTTACTATGTTTTGAAAATAAGTTTAACATACACTCCTTTTAATAATTTAAAATTACATATTTCAATTAAATTATTCATCTGCAATTCTATTATGTATTAACAATTATTAAAATTTTTATTCAGCTACACGCTTCATTGTAACATCGTTTTAACAGATTTTATACCCTATTTTTTTTATACACATTAATTTTTAATGTATCTTAAAGGTGTGGTAAAATTTAGGATATTAATATTATGTTGTAGCTTAATGTTTTGTTTGGACATCCGAACACAAACAGTATCTGATAGTGTTCCAAATTTTAATACCGACTCTTTAATTTCATTTTCAAAACAGTTTATTGGCACTAAATATCGCTATGCAACATGCAACCCAAAACTTGGGTTCGATTGCTCTGGTTTTGTATATTATGTTTACTCTCAATTTGGCATTAAAGTTCCACGTTCATCTTACGACTTTAATAGATTTGGTGTGAAAATTCCCCGCGATTCGTGCAAATCAGGAGATGTTATCGTATTTACAGGCACTAACGCTGCAAATAGAGCACCAGGACATGTAGGTATTATCATTTCAAATATTAATAATGAAATACGTTTTATACATAGTTCGTCTAACAAAAAACACTCAGGAGTAAAAATTTCTTCGTTTAAAGAGTCTCCGTACTATGAGAAAAGATTCTTAAAAATTGTACGAATTCCGCACTAATACCTAGCATTAACCCTATTTCTGACGATAAGCGTTCCTGTTTCGGGATAATACTTTATGGGATTGAGGTGAATATTTTTGCCATAATAAAATTTTAAGTTGTAGGGTGGGAATAACACTAAATAGTCATATTTATAAATAGCATTGGCGTCAAAGTTATCTCTTAAAACAACATCTGTATTTAGAATTTCGGCACTAAATGGATATTTAAAATGTTCTGTCATTTGATAATAATTTCGATACACTCCAAATATTTCGCCATTTAAGCCAACTTGTTTAGCGCCTATTGATTGTAGTTCGGTTAAACATTGCTTAGAATTTTCTTGATGATAATAATCGAATGTTTTAGAAAAATTGATACAGGATATAAAATGAAAAGCACTCCCAATAAATACAATATAACATATAAGGTGGTGTGCTTTTTTAGGAAGTTTAAGGCTAGTCATAAATCCAATAATAATTAAACCTATTAAGGGATAAAACATAAGAGTTGTACGATAAGTTGGATATAGCACCTGTAAAAACCATTTATTAAACACACATAAAAAAATCATTATTAAAAATAAGATGGAAGAATAAGTGTACCATTTATTTTGATGTGCTCTATATTTAAAAATGCCATAAACCGACATGATTACTAAAGCGCTAAATAATAAATAAGCTAAACCATTTATTGTAGTTCCACTGAGTTGATATTGCCCATACATATATGTATCAATATAACCAAAGAAAATTGAATTAATTAATTCCTGTCCACCATACTCACCAATATCGTTAGAACATAAAGTGATAAATTTTAAGGCTTTTAAAACCAAAACAATAATGCCTAAAGTGAAAATAATTTCAATATAAAATATAACTTGCCTAAAGCATTGAGGGAATGTTTTTATATACCTTACAGGAAAATAAATGAAGCAAAATGCGGTAAAAAAATAAAAGAAATTAAAATTGGCAATGGCCGATGCGCCCGCCATGAGCAAAGAGAGTAAGCCTAAACGCTTATCTTGAAATTTTAAAAACAATATTAATAACAATAAACTTAATGACTGGAAAGTAAGACCAGCCGCATAGCCCCGAGCTAAGGAAAGGTAATCAACTAAATAAGGATTTAATAATAAAACACTAAAGGCAACTAATTTTGTAGGTAAATCTTGTAAGGATTTTAACCATATATAAATGACCGTTAAGAAAACGCCAGAACATAATACCGTAAACCACCTCAACTGACTTGCTTTTTCAAAGCCAAGTATAACAGCCGTTTTAATAGCTAAAAAATTAAACCAATGCGTGTTACCTGTACACAAGGTTTCTACATACCAAAAATGTTTTACATTATAAAAAGAATAGGCTTCATCGTGTGTCATTACTAATGTGATGGCTCTGATGATAATATAAGCCATTACTACATACACTAAAAAAAAGCATAGCAGATTATTTATAAAGCGAGATTTGATAGTTTGCACATATAAATATAAAAAAAGACTTCTTGTTGGAGAAGTCTTTTTAAAGTAATGTGTAAAAACTTATTGTGCTTTTAAAACATCCACATCAAATATTAACCACGAATTTGGTGGAATGGTTGGAGGCATACCATTTACTCCATAACCTAAATTAGGAGGAATAATTAATTTTATTTTGCCACCTTGCTTTACTAAAGCTATACCTTCTTCCATACCTGGAATTAAGCGTGGACTAACACCTAACTCAAGCGGAATAGGTTGCCCGCCATCATAAGATGACCAAAACTTAGTTCCGTCTAGTAAATAACCTGTACAATGAACAGGAATTTTATCACCAGTTTTTACATCAGGACCATCACCAGCATTTTCAATAATATATTTTAAGCCACTTGCTGTAACTTGTGTGTTAGCAAATTTTTCTTTTAATAATTTATCCGTTTTTTCTTGTGCTTCTTTTTCTTTAGCAGCTTTTTTAGCTGCATAATTTGCTTTTTCAGTTTCAAAGGTTTTAGCAGCGTCGTATGCTTCTGCCTCTTTTCCTTTTCTTAAAATAATAACATGCAATATCGTTTGATCAATATTTGGTAAATCATTTTGACCTCTAGGAGTTGCAATGATAGAGTCAACCACTTCAATTCCTTTTATCACATTACCAAAAATAGCATAGCTATAAGGTAATGGATAATCTTTATGCATAATAAAAAACTGACTACCATTTGTATTTGGCCCACGATTAGCCATGGCTAAAATACCACGCTTGTAGCCTTGTTTAGCAATTTCATTTTCTTTGTCAAATTCATCTTCAAAAGAATAACCAGGGTCGCCAGAACCATTGCCATTTGGGCAACCACCCTGAATCATAAAATCAGGAATAATACGATGAAATTTTAAACTATCGTAATATGGTTTGCCATCGGCTTTGGCTTTGTTTTTAATTTTACCTTCAGCTAAGCCAATAAAGTTAGCCACAGTCATAGGGGCTAATTGAGGAAAAAATTCAACATAAATATTTCCGCGGTTTGTTTCAAATTTAGCATACAACCCATCTTTTTGCTGAGCTAAAAATTCTTTATCCTCCTTACTTATTTTAGCAGGTTTTGATTTTTTTTGTGCTTGCGAGGTAAGGCTTATCAATGTTAAACTAGCAATAAAAACAAATAATTTCTTCATTATACAGTATTTTAATTATTAATTAACTTTTACTAATTCTACTTCAAAAACTAAATCGCTTTTTGGAGGAATAACGCCTGGGTAACCTCTTTCTCCATAAGCTAAATGATAGGGAATATAAAAAACAGCTTTCCCATTTGGTTTCATTAATTGTAAGCCTTCTGTCCAACCTGGGATAACTTGATTTAATCCAAATGATATTGGATTGCCACCAAAATTTCCGTCAAATTGTTCACCATTAGTAAAAGTACCTCTGTAAAATACCGTTACGTTATCACTAGCCTTGGGTGCAGTGCCATTACCTTCTTTTTCAATAATATATTTTAATCCAGATTCAGTGCTTTTACCGTTTTCAAATCTTTTTAATGCAGCTGCATTCGCTTGCATTCTTGCTTCTTCTTCAGCTTTTGCTCTTGCAGCGGCTTTTGCTCCAGCATTTGCTTTTTCTGTTTCAAATACTTTAGCGGCATCAAAATCTTCGGCTTCTTTTCCTTTTCTTAAAATAATTAATTTATTAATCGTATCGTTACCAGCTATTTTATCAACTACATCTTGCCCTTCTATTACATGACCAAACACGGTATGTTTACCATCTAACCACTCAGTTTTAACGTGAGTAATAAAAAATTGAGAACCATTTGTTCCAGGTCCAGCATTAGCCATGCTTAAAATACCTGGTCCTGTATGTTTTAAGCTATTATCAAATTCATCGGCAAATTTATAACCTGGATCTCCAGTGCCAGTTCCTAGTGGGCAACCACCTTGAATCATAAAATTAGGAATCACACGGTGAAACTTAAGCCCATCGTAATATGGCACACCATCGGCTTTGGCTTTGTTTTTTATTTTTCCTTCTGCTAAACCAATAAAATTGGCAACCGTCATAGGAGTTTTTTTATGTTCTAAAACTAAATAAATATCGCCTTTTGAAGTTTCAAATTTGGCATAAATACCATCGGCTTGTTTGCTTAAAAATTCTGTACTCATTTTTTCTAATAAAACTATTTTTATTTATTGTGCAGCAGATGCTGGTTTAAAATCAATTAATTCTACATCAAATACAACTGTAGAAAATGGCGGTATTTTATCGCCAGCGCCTCTAGCGCCCCAGCCTAAACTTGATGGGATAATTAATTTTGCTTTACTGCCCTTTGTCATTAATTGTAAGCCTTCTGTCCAGCCTGGTATTACCTGAGTTAACAAGAAAGTGGCTGGCTCGCCTCTTTGTACCGAACTATCAAAAGGCTCAGTACCATTTAGTACAGTTCCGGTATAATGAACGGTTACTTCATCAGTAGCAGCTGGATGCGCTGTGCCTTTTCCTTTTTGCGTTTCAATAAATATTAATCCACTTGCAGTAGGAGTTACTGTAATGTTATTTGTTTTAAGATATGTTTCTAATTCTACACTTTCATTTTTTTCACGATTAGCCATCTCCTCTTCTTGTTTCTTTTGATTTGCGTCTAACTCTTTTTTTGTTATAATATCTAATAAAGTTACTGTAATCTGAAGTTTATCACCTGGTTTTACAAATGGCGGTAAAGCCTCCATGCGATTGGTGCGTAAAAAGAAAGAATCAGCACTAATAATAAAAGCAGCGCTATCTTTTTTACTCATTAAGGTAAGAGCATCTTCTAAACTACCGCTAAAAGATGATTTTGGTAAAACATATCTTACAATACCAGTTCCATCTTGAGATTGTAAACGAGAATCGAACAACACCGAATCTTTTGGTGTTCCCTTTAAAGTATATACAATACGCATACTTATACCATCTCCAACTTGTGCATTTTGCCCAGTTGAATCAGTAAAAAACTGATAATATAAGCCATTATCTGCCTTAGTAAATCCATCGTATTCCGATTTGTTACACGAAAAAAGTCCTAACATAAGTGCTGAACCTAATAGTAAATTTAATTTAGTCATTTTGTTTTATTGTATATCTGTTATTTTTAAATTATAAAGTATTGGTGTGTATGGAGGCACTGATCCATTACTGTTTCCATTTTCACCAAAAGCCAAGCGCGAAGGTAGTATAATTTTGGCAGTTTCACCCTTTTTTAAGGAAGCAATAACAATATTTAACCCTTGTATAAGCTGGTCGGGGGTTCCATAAATAAATTCCATTATTTGTGGCGATTTATCTAAGGGCTTTCCATCTATAAAAAAACCTTGAAATTCGATTTTTACCCTGTTCCCTACTTTTAGGGGCAATCCTTCAGTTTTAGTTTTTTCCAATACATAAATTCCATTTGCGTCAACCACTACATTTGGATAATTGTTGGTCAAATAACTATCTATTCGTTGCAATTCTAATAGTTCAACATCTTCACGCTCTACACTTTCAGCAGTTTGTTGCATAGCCTGATATTCAGAAACTGAAATTATTTGTGAAAGTTTTACATCTAATTTAATTAAGCTATCCGATTTACAAAAATCAGGCACAATGGTATCAAAGAAAGTTTTAAAGAAAACCGACGTTGGCATCATAAAACTTACACTATCGCCTTCTACCATGTTTTTAAAATAAGCTATACAGTTTCCTTTTAATTCTTCATTATTTAATTGAACATACAAGCCATCGGGCGAATCGTGCCCAGTATCCCAAAAAACAGAATCGTGTTGAGTACGCATAACGGCATCTAATACCACTACATGATCTTTAGTTGGATTTTCAGAACCGTCGCCTATGGCAATAAGTTTAAAATAAAACCCATTAGCATGTATGCTATAACCATCTATTAATTGATTTTTCTGTTTACAGGCAATCAACATAAACATCATTACCAGCAGAATAAATAGCTTCTTATACACAGCAATAGTATGGTAATTGCAATTAATCAACTTATTTGGTGTAATGTTTTACCGAAAGTATTTCAACTTCGTATAGTATAGGCGATTGTGGCGGAATTTTTTTAGAGTCGCCGAGCAAGCCATGTGCTAAATGCGATGGAATTAAGATAAATGCCTTATCACCATCTTTTAAATATAACATCGCTTTATGCACGCCACTTTCAATATCTTCCATGCCTACCTGAAATTCTTTTGGCCCATCTTTTTGGGAAGAATAACATTCAGTGCCATCTAATAACGACACTTTATAATTCATCTTCACAATGTCATCTGTTTTTATCGAGTCGCCTTTAACAGATGGTTTATAAACGTAATAACGAATGCCTTCGGTTGTTTTTACAAATGGCATTTGATGTGATTTTTGAAAATAATCCATTTCATCACTTTCTTTTATCACTACTTTTTGATTAGCCTCAATAAACTGTTTTTTTACTTTTGTTTCATTAAACACCTTTTGTTCTGGCTTTGTAGAAGGTTGACAAGCTAGTAAGCTAAAACAAACTAATACAACTATGACACGAAAAAACGGAATAGATTTATTTAGATTTATCATCGGTTAAATTATCCACTTCTTTTTTTACTTCTTGAATGTGCTCGTTGATGGTTTGCGTAATACCACCAGTGTTTTTCATTACATCGCGCTGCACACCATCGGCGGCATCTTTAAACTCTCTAATGCCTTTACCAAGTGCTCTAGCAATATTTGGAACTCCTTTACCACCAAATAATAAAAGTATAACAATTAAAATAAGAATTACCTCGCTACCGCCAAGATTTAAGAATAAAACAAAAAGTGCATTCATGTTACAAACATACAAAATATGTTGCTAATAATTGTAGCCCTTTGCATTCCTTAAAATTAATTTTAGGATTTATTTTATTAAGCCCTTTCATTATGTATCTTTGAACGCGTTAAATAATACCTCTTGAAATCCAATATACAACAAAAAGTATCCATTAAAAATCGAAGAGCAAGCTTTGATTATAGCTTTATTGAAAAATATATTGCGGGTATTGTATTAGTTGGCACCGAAATAAAAGCTATACGTGAGGGTAAAGCTTCGTTGGTAGATAGCTATTGTTATTTTAAAAATGACGAATTATACATTAAAAACCTTAACATTAGCCATTACACCGAAGGAAACGTATATAACCACGAACCAACAAGAGAACGAAAATTATTATTAAACAAAAAAGAATTAGTAAAAATTAAGAAAAAACTGACAGATAAAGGCATAACAATTGTACCTACTCTATTATTTACTTCGGATAGTGGTTATGCCAAGCTAGAAATAGCCTTAGCAAAAGGTAAAAAACTATACGATAAAAGAGAAAATTTGAAAACAAAAGACTTAAACAGAGAAATGAACCGTAAATTCAAATAAATTTTTGTTATTTTTAGTTCAATTAAAACCATAAACTATGAACAAAATATTTTTTCTAGCAGCAATTCTCAGCTTGAGTTGTAGTTCTTGTAAATCAAAAAAAGAAACTACCTCAACATCAGATACTAATAGTAATAACACTACTACAAGTGCTCCAAGCGAAAAACCACTAAGCTATCGTTTAGTTGTTTCATTTATTAGTAAAGGTGGTGGCCCAGACCATCAAAAAGTGGAAGCCTTTTTAAATTTTGTGAAGTCGCATCCCAAAAATCCTGTTTATGAAACATTTCTTTGGGGAAGAGAAGGTGAATCAGACATGTGCTTTCAACTTACTGAATTTAAAACAGATAAGGAAAAATCAGACTTTGTAGGCGAAATAAAAAAGATAGCAGGTGGTAGCGATATGATGCTTATAAATGAAAATACAGAGTATAAGAAAAAAGGAAAATAGTGGGGTATTTTATGAATTTTAAAGTTGAAGTGTCTTTAAAATTTATCAACAAATAGTTTAAAATTTATCGTCAAATTGTGAAAATCGAGCCAAAAACGGCTCGATTTTTTCGTATTTTTGCAGTCTATTAAATTATATAAACCTAATTTTAAAAATATGAACGAAATTGGATTAAAAGCACAAGATGCTTCAGTTGCTCAATTAGGCCTTGCACATGTAGAAATGGCTTATTGGAATTTAAATCCTTCTGAACTTGTAGAAGAAACTATAATGAGAGGGCAAGGTACTTTAACAGATGTTGGGGCATTGGCTGTTGATACTGGAGAGTTTACTGGGCGTTCACCAAAAGATAAATTTGTAGTGTATGATGAAAACACTAAAGATAGCGTGTGGTGGGGGGATGTTAATAATCGTTTTGAAGCTGATAAATTTGATGCGCTTCATAACCGTATGTTAGCTTATCTTAGTGGGAAAGAAATTTGGGTGCGCGATGCTTATGCTTGTGCCGATCCTCAATTCAGAATTAATATTCGTGTAGTAAATGAATATCCTTGGAGCAACTTATTTTCATACAACTTATTTTTACGCCCAACTGCTGATGAGATTAAAACATTTAAGCACGATTGGCTAATTATTAATGCTCCAGGTTTTATGGCTGATCCTAAAATAGATGGAACTCGCCAACACAACTTTGCTATTATTAATTTCACTAAAAAAACCATTTTAATAGGTGGTACTGCTTATACGGGCGAAATTAAGAAATCTATTTTTGCTGTTTTAAACTACATTTTACCTCACGAAAAGAAAGTGCTTTCTATGCACTGTTCGGCTAATATTGGTAAAGATGGCGATACAGCTATCTTCTTTGGTTTATCTGGTACAGGAAAAACTACTTTATCAGCCGATCCTAACCGTAAGTTAATTGGAGATGACGAGCATGGTTGGTCAGAAAAATCGGTATTTAACTTTGAGGGTGGATGTTATGCAAAATGCGTTAATCTTTCTGCCGAAAAAGAACCTCAAATTTTTAATGCTATTAAGTTTGGCTCATTATTAGAAAACATAAACTGCTACGAAGGAACCACAACCGTAAATTATGATGATATTTCTCGTACAGAAAACACACGTGTAAGTTATCCATCTAACTATATTGATAATGCCGTTACGCCAGCTGTAGGCGATATTCCTAAAAACATCTTCTTTTTAACTTGCGATGCTTTTGGCGTTTTACCTCCAATATCTAAATTAACTACTGGTCAGGCCATGTATCATTTTATCTCTGGTTACACAGCTAAAGTTGCAGGAACAGAAATGGGAATTACCGAACCTACTACTACATTCTCGGCTTGTTTTGGTAAAGCATTTTTACCATTACACCCAACAAAATATGCTGAGTTATTAGGCGAAAAACTAAAAAAACATAACGTAAACGTTTGGTTACTAAATACCGGATGGGTTGGCGGAAGCTACGGAGTTGGTAGTCGTATTAAATTATCATACACTCGTGCATTAATTACTGCAGCGCTTAGTGGCGAATTAGATAAAGCAGAATATGGCGAAACACCATACTTTGGCTTAAAATTCCCTAAAGCATGTGCAGGTGTACCAACTGAGATTTTAGAACCTAAAACGGCTTGGGCTGATAAAAATGATTATGATAAAAAAGCTCAAAATTTAGCAGGACAATTCACTAAGAATTTTGAACAATATGCTTCGGCAGCTAATGATGAGATTTTATCGGCAGCTCCAAAAGTGGCAGTTAAGGCTTAATACTTATCTATACTTCTATAGAAACACCTCTAAACAATTGTTTAGAGGTGTTTTCATTTATAAGCAATCCTACTGCTTTATAAGTTTAAGATTAACTACTGTTTTATTATCTTGTAAAATGGAGAGTATATAAGCACCTCCTGATAAATGCGAAATATCGAGTGTGGTTGTTTTAGTAAATATATTTTCCTTTACTACAATGGCGCCTAATGTATTCCTTATTTCAACTCTTGTATTTTCTTGTACATTTTGCAATTCATATTCTAAATTAAGTAATCCTTTACTAGGATTAGGATAAATCTTAAAACGATGACTCAAATTAATATCCTTTAAGTCAGTTGGTAACAAATACAATACACCATCGCACACCACGCTATCACTCATTATTCCAGCGCCATTCATTGCTTTTATAGTAACATAATACAACTGATTATTTTGCAAACTCAATCCTGTTTTTGTAGCCGAAGTATTAAGACCATTATTAGTCCATGGCGAAATATCTTGTCCACCTGGCGTGGTTCCAATAGCGTAATAATAAGAGCTGATGGCTGAGTTAGTGTCTTTGGCTACTGTGTAGTTTAAATCTAATTGAGTACCTACATAAGTTGTGTCTATATCTGTAGCAGTTCCATTATTTACGATTAATGATGTCGTAATTGGTTTAGTCCAATCCACATTTAAAGTTTGCGAGGCGATACTTGATAAATTATTGGCATTATCTTTTACGATGCTGGCTATTTTTCCTGCTGGTAATGAAGGAGAAGGATTTTCGTTTCTTAAATCATTAGTATTGGCAGAGCCCACTAAAATGGTATGTGAAGCAGCTCTTGAACGAAATACTTTAAAATCGTCTACCTTAAAGTTGCAATTTCCGCTTCTAAACGACACATGACTACCTGATGCAAAAGGTGATGAGTCAGTCCATGATGTAATAAATGTATTATTAATCCAAAGTTGTAACTCGCCCGATATTCTATCATAAGAAATTTTATAATCATAGGTTGTACCAGCGTTTATGGTATAAGTAACTGTCTTTACAACAGCTAACACATCATTTACGTTTTTATAAAGCTCAATAGTGCCTTGGTCTGGTCGCATCCATATTAAATAGTTATTTCCTCGGTTGGTTTGGGTTGGGTTATCGCAAAAAATATGAATACCTGCTCTTCTACTGGGTTGGCTACCAGTTATGGTTCCTTTAAAACAATACAAGTAACGGTTAGATAAACTTTGCGTAACAGCCGCATATAAATTTGTATTACTGCTTGTTTCATCACTTTGCACTAAAGCATTTGAAACTATACTCCATGTACCTACTGAATTTGTCCAATCACTATGAATGACAGTAGTATTAAAATCATCATTAAAAAAACCTCTGTTACCATTAGCTCTCCATTCAATGCCATTAAAATAACTCGCTTGATAAAAACTCTTTTCAATACCGCTTCCACCTGTATTATCGGCATCTGTGTATGAAGCAGTAAAGTTTTGCGTAATCCATGAACTAGGTGTATTTATTTGAGTGGTTGGATTTATATTATCTTGAATACATTGCCAAACCGCTTTAAATCCTTGGCGATTGGTAGCTCCATCTGATTTAAATTTTATAGTTACAGAAGGTGTTGTAGAGGTTAAAGTAAAACTTGTATTGGTAGTTCCTGTAAAAACACCTAATGTTGGTGAAGCGACAGAAGCTCCATCAAACACATATAAAGTATCATAATTACTTTCTGTGATAGCATAGCTAAAATTTAATTTTACTTGATTAGCGCCAGTTGGTGCAATTGTATAGGCATAATTTTCGTTATCGTAATAATTACGTGTAGGGCCTCCCATATCAAAAATACTATCAGTACAAGCAGTGGTAGCACAGGTAGAAAATTTTTGTTGTATTAAATCCCATAAATCGGTGTAACCATCATCATAGCCTAATGCCCAAATACCAATTCCACCAATTCCACGTTGATTAACTAAATCAAACTTACGACTATAACTATAAATATCATCTATCCAACACTGGCGCCAATTACCCGATACTTGATACGAATAATAGGGGTTAAAACAGTTGGGTTCCCAGTTTTTATTTGCAGCAGAATAAATAGTTGGATTATTTTTCACATAACTATATGTTCTTGAAGAAGTAAAACCACCAGTTGTGTTAGAGGGTGCTGTATTGGCATTTGTTTCCCATTCTCTACCATACCATGGTAATCCTAATAACAACTTGTTTTTTGATGCTCCTTGTTTTAAATAATAGGTAATTGATTTAGCTAGCGTATAATTATAACTTGCTTGAAAATTATATAGCGGAGCCTCTGGACCAGCCGTAGATGAACCAGAGTAATAATAATCGTAGCCCATGATGATGAAATTATCCACTAAACTATTTAATGCTGGAATATCAAAACTTGTACTCCAATCAACAGCATACAGCGCCATCGTTACTTTATAATTAGGGTTTGCAGCATGTACTTGATTACATAAGTTCGTCATAAAAGCCGTAAAAGGCACTTTATCACTCGAGCCCATTCCTTCAAAATCTATATTAATACCATTACTCCCAGGTCGTGAGTTTAATAGATTAATCGCATTGGTAATAAAAGTTTGTTGTGCGGTTGGACTTCCCCAAAATGAAGAATGGCTACTAAATAAGGTAGCACAAAAATGAACATTAAGGCTATGACTAATAGCTGCAGTAACAGCAGCACTACTAGACCAGGCAAACGAGCCATTGGTATTATTTCCAGTTGTAGGACTTACAGAATAATCAAAATAACAAAAATCGCTCAGCATATCCCAGTTATAGTTATTATATACAGAGCCAACCCAATACGGATGCCAACCATATACTTTTTTAGTTAAAGTACAATTACTCATACTTTTATTAGCTGAGTTATTTTGATAGCTATGTCCAGTTTCTGCAGTATTTAAACTATCCCATTGCGTATCCTTGGTAAATTGAAAATTCTTATAATGCAAACTTTGCTCTTGAATGGTAGAGAGTTGGGCTAAAAAGTTTAGAGGGATTAAAAGAGAGAAAAGTAAAAGATGCTTCATCATAGTGCTACATTTAATGTCGATTGTGACGTAAATATAGCAAAAAAGCCACTCAGTTATTGAGTAGCCTTGTTAAAAAAGTGTGCTAAATTGCTTTAGCAAATATTATTTGTGCGTTTTTTCGCTTGACACAGTTAATTTTTTACGACCTCTAGCTCTACGAGCCGCTAACACTCGGCGACCGTTTGGAGAAGCCATACGCTCACGAAATCCGTGCTTGTTTCTTCTTTTACGTTGTGATGGTTGAAATGTGCGTTTCATGATATAATAATTAAAAAGTTATTTATTTCTAAAAATTTTGGAGTGCAAATATAGTGTATTTTTTGTTTGCCACAAATTTTTATGATTTTTTCTCATTAAAATAATCAATTTTCGGATTAAAAATGGCTCAAAAATGTACATTTGTTACCTATAATATTGATCCTATAATAAAATGGCTAAAGGTGCGCGAGTAAAACATAAGGAAAAAGATGATGCCCCAAAAGCAAAACTAAATGCTGAAAATCTAAAAAAATCACTAGGTCTATTTAATTACTTAGGTAAACAAAAATGGATGTTTGTTGTGGGGATGTTTTTCTTATTAGGTAGTGCAGCTGTTGGTTTATATTTCCCAATGATTTCAGGAAAACTATTTGGGGTGTTTGGCGATTCAAGCATGGCTAACGAAGAGTTAATGCTAAAATTGAAAGAAACAGGCATTATTTTATTAATTGTATTAAGTTTTCAAGGTGTATTTTCTTTTTGTAGAGTATATTTTTTTACACGTGTTACCGAAAACATTTTGTTTGGATTAAGAAAGGATACCTTTTCAAAATTAATTCAAATGCCCATGAGTTTTTTCTCAAAAAGTCAGGCAGCAGAATTAAGCGGACGTGTAGCTACCGATATTACAATGGTTTCGGATGCTTTTACAGTTAATATTGCCGAAGTCATTCGGCAATCCATTGTTGGAATTGGTGGTTTAGGTGTTATTGTATTTAGCACACCATGGGAAATAGCTCGTTTGTTTTTAATGATTATTCCACCAATATCTGTTATTACTATATTTTATGCCCGTAAAATCAGAAGTTTTTCAAAAGAAATGCAAGAAAAAATATCTGATTCTAATATTATAGTTAATGAAGCTTTAGTTGGTATAAATAGCGTAAAATCCTATACTAATGAAGCTTTTGAGATTAATCGTTATGAAGATAAAATTGCTGCTGCTAAAAAATACGGAATTAAATATGGCATTTTACGCGGTGTATTTTTCACTTTTGTTATATCAGTATTATTTGGTTCCATATTTTATATTTTATATCAAATGATTCATTTAAAAATTGATGGAAAAATCACGTCGGAACAATTTGGAACCTTTATGATGTTATCATTATTTGTGGCAACCTCTTTAGGCGGATTACCCGAGCAAATCGCCTCTGTACAAAGGGCTTTAGGTGCTACCGACCGTATCTTTGAATTTATTAATGGCAATACCGAAAACATCAACTTACTTTACCCAACTCATCAAAATAAAAATAGAGTCAAAGGAGATATAGAATTCAAGAATATTAACTTTACCTACCCAACACGCGATAATTATCAAGTATTAAAAAATGTATCATTTTCTGCTAAAGCTGGAGAAACCATTGCATTAGTAGGTAGTAGCGGAAGTGGTAAATCCACTATAGCTTCGCTGGTGCTTCGCTTTTACGAACCTAACTCTGGCGAGTATTTAATTGATGGTAAAAAATCATCTGAATTTGAACTAACCGAATTAAGAGATCAAATGGCGATTGTGCCACAAGATGTATTATTACTTGGCGGCAGCATTCGTGAAAATATTTTATATGGAAGACCAAATGCTACCGAAGAAGAAGTAATTGAAGCCGCTAAACAAGCCAATGCCTACGATTTTATTATGAGTTTTCCTGATAAATTTAACACCATTGTAGGTGATAGAGGTATTCAGTTATCGGGAGGGCAACGCCAGCGAGTGGCCATTGCTAGGGCGGTGTTAAAAAATCCATCTATTCTTATCTTAGATGAAGCCACCTCTTCGTTAGATAGCGAAAGCGAACGTTTAGTTCAAGAAGCCCTAGATAAACTAATGGTTGGACGTACCTCTATTGTTATTGCGCATCGTTTATCTACCATTCGTAATGCCGATAAAATTGTGGTATTACAAAAAGGAGAAGTGGTAGAAATGGGCACGCATCAAACGTTAATGAATAACGATTCGGGCTTATATCACAAACTTAGCAAACTACAGTTTGAATTAAACTAGCCTAAAAAAACGCATAATATTTTATTAAGTATTTTCATTTTACTAGGATTTTACTATCTTTAAAATCGTAATATTAAAATACAGTTATGCGAAAAAGTATCCTAGTGTGTTTAAGTTGGCTTTGTTTAAATTCATTTGCCCAAGACACCGTAAAAGTAAAAACAGCCCTTACCCCCGATCAAGAGGCAGAAAACGCTTATAATGCTGGATTAGAGTTTATTGGTAAAAAGGATTACAATATGGCTATTGAACAATTTTCAAAAGCTATTACCCTAAAGCCCAATTTTGATAAAGCCTTTGCCAATAGAGGTTTTGCTCGTTATGAATCAAAAAATTATGATAATGCCTTGTTAGATTACAATCAGGCTTTAGCATTCAATCCCTTAAATACAGATGCCATGTTTGGTAAAGCTCAAATTTTTTACACACAAGGTAAAAAAGATTCTTGTCGCTCATATTTAGGAAAAGTTACTTTGGTGGATGAAAGTTATGCTAAGGCATTTTATTTATCTGGTCAATTAAAATTTGAAGAGCAAGAATACAAAGAAGCCATTGCCGATTACGATAAAGCCATTGCTGCAAATAAAAATTATGCTTATGCTTACAATGATAGAGCATCGGCAAAAAAAATGTTAGGCGACGATGCTGGTGCCATTGCCGATTACGAAAAAGCTATTGCTGCCGACTCTAAATTGTTTTTTGTTTACAATAATTTAGGTTCGTGCAAACGCAATAAAGGCGATAATGCTGGCGCTATTGAAGCATACAATAAAGCCATTAGTCTTAAACCAGATTATTACATTGCTTTAAATAATAGAGGCACAGCAAGATTAAACATGAATGATATTGCTGCAGCTATTTCTGATTTTGATGCGGCATTAAAATACAAAGCTAATTACACATTAGCCATGAATAATATGGCATCGGCTTACATTAAAAAGAAAGATTACACAGCAGCTGCCAATTGGGCCACAAAAGCCATTCAGGTTGATTCTAACTTAGGAGCCGCTTTTGTAAACAGAGGTATTGCTAAACAAATGCTAAAAGATGAAGATGGTGCTTGTGCAGATTGGAAAAAAGCAGCAGAATTAGGTGTAAGCGAAGGTAAACGTTATCATTCTGGTTTCTGTAATTAATTTTTAATTTAAAAAAAATATTTATGAATAAGTTCCTAAAAATTACCACTTTATTATTTAGCATTTGCGCCTCAGCATTCGCTCAAAATATAGAATTTGAGAAATCTAATTTTCCTGATAAAAAAGACCAATTAAAAGAAGCAAAGAAAAACTTAGAAGAAGGTAAAGAAGCCTTTGAAATTGGGAAGAAAGAATATGACTTTGTATTAGAAGGCTTTGTAGCAAAAAACAAATATTTTCCAGTTAGCCGTAAAGACTATCAAAGAGCTGGAGATATTTATTTTAAACAAGCACAACCTTTTTTAATGAAAGCTCAAGAATTTAATTCAAATAACGCTTATCTAAATTATATGTTAGGTGTTATTAGTTTCAACTTAGATCCTCAAAGCGATATGGCTTGTAAATACTTTGAGAAAGCAGTAGCACTTAATACTGGTAAATTACCAGATGATCTTACTTACTTAGCGGGTTGGGCTAATCAATTTCAAATGAAGTGGGATGAAGCCATTAAATATTATCAAATGACTTTAACTCTATTAAATAAAGAACCTAAGGATAATGCAGCTGCCATTGAAGATGTCAATAAAAAAATTGGCGAATGTAATGTAGGGAAAAAGGAAACGGCTAATCCACAACGTGTATTTGTAGATAATTTAGGAACAAGCATCAATTCGGCTTATCCAGATTATAGTGCATTTATTTCGGCCGACGAATCTATGATGGTGTTTACATCGCGAAGAGACAACTCCACCGGTGGCAAAATAGATGAAGGCGATAAATGGCCTTTTGAAGATTTATACCAATCTTTTAAAGTAAATGGCAAATGGTCGCCTGCTCAAAATTTTGGTCCTATCGTAAACTCCCCTGAACATGATGCTACAGCTGGTTTATCAAGTGATGGAACCACTATGTTTATTTTTAAATACAAAGAGAAAGATGGTGGAGATATTTATCAAAGTACCTTAACAGGTAATACATGGTCAAAACCAGAACACTTAAATAAAAATGTGAATTCAAAATGGCATGAGTCATCAGTAAGCTTATCATTTGATGGAAAAAGAATTTATTTTATTAGTGATAGAGATGGTGGCATTGGTGCAGGCGATATTTATTACTGTGATAAAGATGCTAAAAATGATTGGGGGCCCGCTGTAAATATTGGTCCTTCATTAAACACAAAGTATGGCGAAGAAGGTGTTTTTATTCATCCTGATAGTAAAACCATTTATTTTAGCTCGAAAGGACATGGCACCATGGGCGGTTATGATATTTTCAAATCAGTTTTTGAAAATGGTAAATGGAGTACTCCTATTAACCTTGGATATCCAATTAATGGTCCTGACGATGATGTATTTTTTGTAATTAGTGGGAATGGTAATCATGGTTACTTTGCCTCATCAAAACAAGGTGGTTTTGGCGATAAAGATATTTATCGTATCACCTTTTTAGGTCCAGAAAAACCACCTGTAGTTATGAACGAAGATAATTTATTAGCGAGTGTGGCTGCACCTGTGAGCGAATTTAAAGCTGAAAAAATTGTTAGTACTGGTCCTAAAATGACGATTTTAAAAGGTACCATCTCTGATGCCAAAACTTATAAACTATTAGAAGCCTTGGTAGAATTAGTAGATAACTCGTTAAACGAAGTAATTGCAACTTTTAAATCAAATAGTACAACTGGTAAATACTTAGTGTCATTACCAAGTGGTAAAAACTACGGTATTGCGGTTAAAAAAGATGGATATTTATTCCATTCAGAAAACTTCGATTTAAAACAATCTGACGAGTTTCAAGAGGTAGAGATTAATATTAAATTAAAACCAATAGAAGTGGGTCAAGCCATTGTTCTTAAAAATATCTTCTTTGATTTTGATAAAGCAACCATTCGTCCAGAATCGGCTAACGAATTGGATCGTTTAATTAAATTATTAAACGAAAACCCCACTATTAAAATTGAATTAGGTAGCCACACCGATAGCAAAGGTAGCGATGAGTATAACATGAAGTTGTCTCAATCTCGTTCGCAATCTGTGGTAACTTATTTAATTGGTAAAGGCATTAGTACTGATAGATTAGTAGCGAAAGGTTATGGTGAAACTACACCTATCGCATCAAATGATAATGATGAAGGCAGGCAACAAAATAGGCGTACAGAATTTAAAATTTTGAGCAAATAATTTAACAGAATTTTAGTTACTGTCTATTAAGTATTTTAACGCATTCTCTTTAAATTCGCAACCTATTATTTTTATAAAAACAGCTATGAGTTCAACACAAAAAAAGAAAAGTCTATTTAGTCGAATTATGAAATGGTCAGGCATTTCAGTATTAGTTTTAATTCTTTTAATTATGATTGCCCCATTTTTATTTAAAGATAAAATAGTAGCAATTGTAAAAGAAGAAGCTAATAAAAACCTGAATGCTAAAGTTGATTTTGGCGATTTCGACCTTACTCTTTTCACAACATTCCCTGATTTTAGATTTAAAATTCAAAATGTAAGTGTTATTAATGTTGAACCATTTAAAGGTGATACCTTAGCCTATATTAAAGAACTTTCGTTCGATTTAAACTTAATGAGTGTTATTAGCGGTAGTCAGTATCAAGTAAACTCATTAATTATTAATGAACCAAAAATAAATGGTATTGTGATGCACGATGGCAAGGCTAACTGGGATATTACAAAACCAAGTACCGATACTACTACCACTCAACCAACAAGCGACGAACCAACCAAATTTGCTTTAAAATTAAAGGCGCTTGAAATTGCACATGCCAACATAAAGTATGATGACATGCAGGGTAATATGTTAGCCATTATAAAAGATATGAATTACACTATGAGTGGCGATTTTACTCAAGATGTTTTTACTATGAAAAACTTGTTAGAAATTGCTGAATTAACTTATAAAATGGATGGTGTAGGCTATTTAACAAAAGCTAAAACACGTTTTAAGGCCGATTTAGATATGGATATGCCTAAAATGAAATTTACATTTAAAGAAAATGAATTTGGATTAAATGATTTATTATTAGCTTTTGATGGTTTTGTTGAAATGCCAAAAGAGGATATTACTATGGATTTAAAATTTGGCACTAAACAAACAGAGTTTAAATCTATTTTATCCTTAATACCAAGTGTGTACTCTAAAGATTTTGCCAATGTAAAAACAGCAGGTAAATTAAAATTAGATGGATTTGCAAAGGGAACATTACATAGTGAAAAAGACAGCACCAAAAACACCTATCCAAGTTTTGATTTGAAATTATTAATAGCCGATGCGATGTTTAAATACCCATCATTACCAAAATCGGTTAATAACATAAATATAGATGTGCATGTGGCTAATGAGAAAAACTATTTAGATGCAACCACTATTGATGTAAATAAATTTCATATCGAAATGGCAGGAAATCCAGTAGATTTTTGGGCTCATGTAAAAACTCCCATTTCCGATCCTGCTGTTGATGCAAATGTTAAAGGAACTATTAATTTATCATCAGTAAAAGAATTTATTCCGTTAGAAAAAGGCGATGAAATGAGCGGTATTATCAAAGCCGATATTTCGGCAGCTGGCAGAATGAGTAGCCTAGATAAAAAAGAATATGATAAATTTAAAATGGGAGGTAGTTTAGAAATTGACAAGATGAACTATAAAACAACTTCCCTACCCTATGATGTATTGCTCAATACCATGAAAATGAATTTCACTAATCAATATGTGGAGTTAGCTGCATTTGATGCCTTAATGGGAAAATCGGATGTGAAAGCCAATGGAAAAATAGAGAACTTTATGCAATACGTATTTAAAGATTCATTAATAAAAGGTGCATTTAATGTGCAATCTAACTTAATGGACTTAAATCAATTAATGGCATCAGATGCTAGTACTACTACCGCTACTCAAACCACAACAACTACTGCTGATACAGCGGCTATGAGCGTAATAGAAGTACCTGGGAATATTGATTTTACGTTAAATGCACAACTTAATAAAGTATTATATGACAATCTTACTATTGACAATATGCTTGGTAACATTGTGATAAGAAATAAAAAAGTTGATATGACTAATTTAAAGTTAGGATTATTAGGCGGTAATGTATTAATGAATGGTTATTATGAAACAACTAATCCTAAAAAGCCATCGGTTGATTTAACCTTTAAGGTTGATAATTTTGATATTCAAAAAACATTTAATGCCTTTAACACCGTGCAAAAACTAGCACCAATTGGGCAATATGCTAAAGGTATGTTTACAGCTACATTAGAAAACTTTAAAGCAGAGTTAGACCACACCATGTCGCCAATTTTATCAACCCTAAAAGGAAATGGTGTATTTAAAACAAATAGCGTATCCGTTGGTGGATTTCCAGCTTTTGTAAAACTTGGAGAGGCGCTTAAAATTGAGCAATTAAAAAACATGACAATACAAAACGTCGTAGCTGATTATGAGTTTAAAGATGGAAGAGTAGCACTTAGAAATCCAGTAAAAGTAAAAATAGATAAGATAAGCGCAGATATTACTGGCTCTACAGGCTTTGACCAAACAATTGACTATAATTGGAAAATGGATGTGCCTACTGAAATTTTTGGTTCACAAGCTAATACCATAGCTGCTGGATTATTAGGACAAGCCAATGCAGCCTTAGGTTCAAATGTAGCTTTACCTAAAAATATTAAAGTAAATGTAGGATTTGGCGGTACGGTAACTAATCCAACAATTAAAACAGGTACTAAAGCAGGTGAAGGTGCTACCACATTAAAAGACCAAGTGGTAAGTAACGTAAAAGATAAAGCAAATGAAGAGGCTCAAAAAATATTAGCCGATGCCCAAGCCCAAGTTGCAAAAATGAAAGCCGATGCTCAAGCCGCTGCCGATAAATTGAAAGCAGAAGCTTATGCCGAAGCCGATAAGCAAGTGGAACAAGTAAGCAACCCACTTGCTAAAATAGCTGCCAAGAAAGCAGCTGAGTTAGCGAAAAAAGAAGCCGATAAAAAAGCGCAAAAGATATTAGACGATGCCGAAGCTAAAAGTCAAAAAACGTTAGAAGATGCTAAAGCAAGAAGCGCCGCAGCTGCTGGTAAATAGTTCTAGTAATACTGGTAATCTAATTTAATAATACGCATGGTTTTATTATTCGTGTCGCGAATAATATATGAGGTGAGTTTTTTATTGGTATCGGTTATATAACTTATTTCTTTTTGTAAAACACCATTTCTAAATTGCTTTTCGGTTAATAAGCAATCGTTAGCATCGTATTCATAAGTACGACTCAATTCTAATTCTCCATTACTATTACTCTTATAAACAGCACTGGTAAGTTGGCCTTTAGCGTTATACGAAAACTGGCTGTTTTGCATAATCCAAGTTACAATATATTGCTCATTGATGGAGGTAAGTTGACCAGCATCATTTGTATTAAAAATAATCTCTTTATAAGAGCGTCCTTCGTTATTTTGACAAATCTTTTTGTATTGATTTTTTCCAGTAACTTGGTATTTATACGATTCTTCACTTAATATAAATTGCCCGCCCAGCTTAAATTCCGATTTAATTTCTGACACATTGGTTTCTTTACAGCGCTTTTCCTTTTCCATCTTACCATCCAAGGAATATTCATAATAATAACTTTCGTAATACGGTCCATCATTGTAGCGTTTTAATTTTAAGAGGTTGCTATCATTATAAAAATAAACCGTAGATGTAGTATCATAGAGGTATTCGTTTTTAGTATAAGTATTGCCATTACTAACTTTTCGATGATTTCTATACACAGGCGCTGAGTGGTATTCTTTTTCAATTGTTTTAATAATAGTAGTGTAATAAAAGCGACTTAATAAACCTTTTTGATTAAATTCATAAAAATGCGACAAGCCTTTTTCTTCGGCCACTTGCATATCTTTTTTATCAATAATTTGAAAAGTTATTGATTTAATTTTTTGCGATTGAATATATTGATGATTAAACGGTAATTGACTCTCAAAAGCGGCTTCGGCCTTAGGCAATAAAGTTTGTGAAACAGCCGAATAACAAATACCTATTAATATAAAAATAATTAATTTGTAGTACTGTTTTATGTTATGTGATTGATTTGTCAATTTCTATTACTTAACCTATTATACCCTTCAATATTAATAGTAAGAGAAAGGTTAAGTAAAACAAATATCTTATTTGAAATCATTCATTCGTGCCAAAATTTGTAAAGTCATTAACACTTTTACCAACAATAAAAAATGATTGTTTACAATGGATAATACACTACCTTTTTTGTTTCAAAAAAAGGTTCCTCAAAGTAATCTTGTAAATTATAAAATTTAGCTTTATGATAAAACGCACCAAATTCTTCTTTTAAATCGCCGCCTTTTAAATAAAGGATGCCATTGGGTAAGTCGTTAAAACTATTTTTAGATGCTTTAGTTCGTACCCAATTATAAAACTCAGGAAAAGCGGTTACGGCTCTACTAATTATAAAATCGTAAGCTAGTTTTATTTTCTCTGCACGTTCGTGTTGTGCGGTTAAATTAGTTAGTCCAATGGATGTTGCTACTTCATTTACCACTTTAATTTTTTTTCCAATTGAGTCCACCAAATGAAATGAACACTCAGGAAATAAAATAGCTAATGGAATACCAGGAAATCCTCCGCCACAACCTACATCTAGCAAGCGGGTGTGGGGTTTAAACTGAATTACTTTAGCAATACCTAAAGAGTGCAAGACATGATGTTCGTATAAAAGTTCGCTATCTTTTCTCGAAATCACATTAATTTGAGCATTCCAATAAGTATATAAATCATACAATTGCTCAAACTGCTGCTGTTGTACTGAAGATAATTGAGGGAAATATTTGAAGATAATATCGGGCTTCACAAAAATAGATTCAAAATAGCGTATTACATTTTGTTTTCTTGATTTTTTAAAATGTTATATAAAAAATCTCTTGCTCTAAATAACTGTGCTTTTACAGTACCTACTGGCAACTCAAGTTTTACAGCAATTTCTTCATAACTCAACTCTTCATAATAACGCATCTTAACCAATTCTTTATATCGAGGTTTTAATTTTTCTACAACCTCTCTCAGCATTTCTACTTTTTGTTTTTTAATAATATGCTCTTCTGGGTCGAGTGTAGAGGCTTTTATGTTTTTAGAAAATTCTTGTCCCTCTTCATTCTCTGTTTTAGAGTCGAGCGACATGGCAGTATTTTTTTTCTTATTTCTTAAAAAATCAATGGCGTTATTTGAGGCAATTTTAAATAACCATGTACTAAAAGCGTAAGTTGGTGTATATTGTTCTAATCGTTTAAAAGCTCTTCCAAAGGCTTCAATGGTTAAATCTTCGGCATCATCTTTATTGTTACACATTCGCAACATAGTAAAATAAACCGACTCACGATAACGCTGCAACAATTCGGCATACGCTTTTTGGTCGCCCAATTGCAACGCACGCTGAATGAGTTTATAATCATAAACTGCCTTAGTTGTTAGCTTCTCTGGATCTAGTTCTTCCATTTATTTGTTTTATAGAACATTTTACTAGTATGAATAACAGGATACACAAATAACAAAACCACTTCGTAAAAAAATGCCCATAACCACAAGTTACCTTCATTTAGTTTCTTAGAAGTTTTATTAAAGATAATCATTTGTATGAATATTTTCAACACTAATCCAATTCCAGCCGAAATTAAGGTTGTTTTAAAAAAACACATGCTAATAAGCGAAAGCAAGAAAAAGTACTGAGTAAAAAATGATATCCCAATTCTCATTCTTGTAGCTGAATTATATAAAGGAGCCGTTGTAATATGTCTTTGTTTTTGATGTTTCCAATCTCTAAATGTTTTTTTGGGTATCGAATAGGTAATTGCTTGATGAGAAATAACCACATTTGTATTTTCGGTACTGCTTGCCTGATTGATAAACAAATCGTCATCTCCCGACTCAATATGGTAATGTGTGGAAAAGCCTTTTTGTTTAAAGAATAAAGATTTTTTATAAGCTAAATTTCTACCAACACCCATATAGGCTTTGCCTTTAATAGCCGCAGAAAGATAGTTGGCTGCAATGGTAAACGTATCAAATCTAATTAAGCTATTTAAAAAACCTGACGTTTTTTGGTATGCTCCGTAACCCAACACAATTTCGCGCTTGTTTACAAAACCACTGCCCATATCTCGAAGCCAAAACTCATCTGCAGGATAACAATCTGCATCTGTAAATAATAAATTTTCGTACTTAGCACCTTTTATTCCCACCATCACCGCAAATTTCTTACCGTGCTTGTAATAATCATCCTCGTGTATATTTATCTTTCGCAGATTAGGAAAAATTTTAGCAAACTCATCAATCACGTGTTCTGTATTATCAAACGAGCAATCGTTTACCACAATAACTTCAAACTCAGGATAATTTTGTACCAAGATTTTTGGTAAAAACTCCGTTAAATTATCATCTTCATTTTTAGCACAAATAATAATAGATACAGGCTCTTGTACCGTTGATTGTTCAAGAGCTGTTGTTTTAAAACGACCAACTGGTAAAATATTGATAAGATACTGAATAATAATAAACAAAAATGCCACTGCAAACACAATAAGCAGAATTTCATCCACTCCTATTTCTACAAAATCAGGAAAATACATACAACAAAAATACCAAGCTAAACACTAAGTAATTAGCTTATATTTGTAACTATTAAACAAAGAAATTAACAATGTTGCAAGGTATCAAGGCTGTTATTTTTGATATGGATGGTGTTTTAATTGATTCTGAACCTTTATGGCGTAGAGTGATGATTCAAAGTTTCAACGAAATTGGGATTCCATTAACTGAAGAAGATTGTATAACTACCACAGGCAGCCGTTTTATAGAGGTTATTAAATACTGGTTTGAGAAATACCAATTTCATACCCTGAATCCAAAGGATTTTGAAGACCTTGTTGTAGCTCGGCTTTGTGAACTTATAAAAAACGAAGGTCAATTAATGCCAGGAGTTATAAATGTGTTGGATTATCTAAAAGATAATTCTTTCAAATTAGCAATTGGTACTTCTTCAAGCGAAAAACTGTTACACACAGTTATTACAAAGCTAAACATTCAGTCTTATTTTCACACAACATGTTCGGCAGAACATTTAAAATATGGCAAACCTCATCCAGAGGTTTTCCTGAATTGTGCTATCAACTTAGAAGTACTACCAAGCCAATGTTTAGTGATTGAGGATTCAGTAAACGGCATCATTGCTGCAAAGGCTGCTCAAATAAAAGTATTAGCAGTACCCGACGAACATCATTTTAATAACCCAAAATTTTCGATTGCAGATTATAAATTACCTAGCCTTACATTGTTTAATACAAATTAGGCATTTAAACCCAAATTATGCATTAGCAATTCTATTACGAGCTAAAATCCCTGCAAAACATGAAGCTTCGCAACTTTTTCTCAATCACCGTAGCTGTGGCTACGCTTCATTCGTAAAAGTTCATATTTTATTGGGCTTTTAACTCTCACTACTAATTCCTAATGCACAATCTGGGTTAAAAGGAAACTATGCATTAGCAAACAAAAAAAGCTACCTCAACCGAGATAGCTTTTTTTATTTATTTCAAACGGAGTTTATTTTAATTTAAACGCTGCTTTTACCTTACTTACGTAATCTAATTTTTCCCAAGTAAACAATTCAACTTTCATAGTTTTGGTTTTTCCATCTGGCGATTTGAAAGTTTTAGTTACCGTTTCATTTTTACGTCCCATGTGTCCGTATGCTGCTGTTTCGCTATACATTGGGGTACGTAATTTTAAACGTTGCTCAATAAAGTATGGACGCATGTCAAATACTTTCTCTACAATTTTAGCAATTTGTCCATCCGTCATTTTTACTTTTGCAGTACCATAGGTATTAATATAAATACCCATTGGTTGTGCTACCCCAATAGCATAAGATACTTGCACTAAAACCTCACTACAAACACCCGCTGCTACTAAGTTTTTAGCTATATGACGAGTAGCATAAGCCGCAGAACGATCTACTTTTGATGGATCTTTTCCTGAAAATGCCCCGCCACCGTGTGCGCCTTTTCCACCATAAGTATCAACAATAATTTTACGACCCGTTAAGCCTGTATCGCCATGTGGACCACCAATTACAAACTTACCTGTTGGGTTAATATGATATGCAATTTTATTATTAAATAAATGAGCGTATTTTGGGTAGTTCTTTTTAACTCGAGGAATTAAAATCTCTACAATGTCTTTTTTAATTTTAGCTAACATCTTAGCCTCTGTATCAAAATCATCGTGCTGAGTAGAAACAACAATAGCATCAATACGCACTGGTTTATTGTTATCATCGTACTCTAATGTTACTTGAGATTTTGCATCAGGACGTAAATATTTTATTTGTTTGTTTTCACGACGCAACGCTGCTAATTCTAATAAAATAGCGTGAGCTAAATCTAATGCTAATGGCATATAGTTAGCAGTTTCGTTAGTTGCATAACCAAACATCATACCTTGATCTCCTGCACCTTGTTCTTCTTTTTTCTTTCTATCAACACCTTGATTAATATCAGATGATTGCTCATGAATAGCTGAAAGAATACCGCAAGAATTGGCTTCAAACATGTATTCCGACTTAGTGTATCCAATTTTACGAATAACACCACGTGCAATTTCTTGCACATCTAAATATGCTTTAGATTTAACTTCACCAGCTAATACCACTTGCCCTGTAGTTACTAATGTTTCGCAAGCTACTTTACTATTTGGATCGAAAGCTAAAAAGTTATCAATTAATGCGTCTGAAATTTGATCGGCAACTTTGTCTGGATGCCCTTCTGATACTGATTCGGAAGTGAAAAGATATCCCATAATGTAATATTGGTTTTAAATTATTTTTTTTTGAAGTGCAACAAATTTAAAGGTTTAGGGCGGGATTAAAAAAAATGTTTTGAACAATTTTAAACCCAAATTATGCATTAGAAATTTTATTACGATCTAAAATCCCTGCAAAATATGAAGCTTCGCAACTTTTTCTCTCTCACCGTAGCAGTGGCTACGCTTCATTCGTAAAAGTTCATATTTTATTGGGCTTTTAACTCTCACTACTAATTTCTAATGCACAATCTGGGTTAAATTTGAGTTAATACAATAAAAAAGGCTATCAATTACTGACAGCCTTTTATACTTATAACAGAAAGAAATTTTAATTGATTTTATACATCCAATTAAACTTATCGGCTACTTTTCCTTTTCTAATATTTCTTAAAGTTTCATCTACTTTATTTGAGAATTGGCGCTCGGCAACTGGAGGTAATGGATAATAATTTTCTTCGTGTCCTATACCAATAATTTGGGCAATAGTAGCCGCTGTTCCGCAACCAAATGCTTCTTTTAAAGTACCTGCTGCATGAGCTTCTTGCATTTCTTTAATTGAAATTTTACGTTCTTCTACTTTCATTCCCCAATCTCTAGCTAATGCCAATACACTTCTTCTAGTAATGCCATCAAGTATAGTATCGCTAAGCGCTGGTGTTACTAAGGTATCGCCTATAACAAACATTAAATTCATAGTACCCGATTCCTCAAGGTAAGAATGGGTGGCACCATCTGTCCAAATGACTTGTTGATAGCCCTTTTGTTGTGCTAATTTTGCTGGATATAAACTTCTGCCGTAATTTCCTGCCGCTTTCACAAATCCAATGCCTCCTTGCACGGCACGTATGTAGTTAGTTTCAATTAATACTTTAATAGGCTCGGCATAATATTTACCTGCAGGGCATGTAATAATAATAAATTTATAAGTTTCACTTGGTTTAACGCCTATGGCCTCATCAGTTGAAATTAAAAACGGACGAATGTATAAGGAACCCGTTTCAGAGGTAGGCACCCAAGCAGCATCTAATCTCAACAATTCCGATAAACCTTCCATGAAAATATCCTCAGGCACTTCGGGCATTGCCATACGAACAGCTGATTTATTTAAACGATTAAAATTATCCAATGGTCTAAAAATACTAACCTCACCCGCATCATTTTTATACGCTTTCATGCCCTCAAAAATAGCTTGACCATAATGTAAAGCTGATGTAGCATAACTCATTGGCACATCTTGATAAGGCATAATGTATGACTTTTCCCATTTGCCATTAGCGTATTCTGCTACAAACATGTGATCTGAGAAACATTTCCCAAATGGCACATTGTTTACATCTTGTTCCGACACTCTACTGCGAGTCGTCTTCTCTATTTTAATATCAACACTTGTCGTCATAATCACTAATTAATTGGTTTTAACAAATTAGCACATTATTTTATTTAAAACAAACAAATTAGTCGATTTTTTTAGGAATCTTAAGGAAAATCTGTAAAAAGTCTATAATAATTTGAAGTTTCATAAAAATTACTATTTTCGTAAACTTATCAACAAAATGAAGTTTAAGGCTTACATATTATTTTTACTGCTGTTCATTCCTGTTTTTTTAACGGCAAAAGGCGAGCCTCAAAAAGACACCATTCGTTCATTAGCCATAAATACTAAAATCACAAAATTGCAACTAGTAAAAATTATTGATTCTTTATTAGACTTAGACAATATTGATATCGAGCAAGTAGAACTAATTAGCTATTACAGTAGCATCATCAATTCGAGTAATAAATCAACAACTATCACTCATTGCAACAATATCCCAGCTACCAATTTTTATGATGATTTTGACGAAAGTACTGTTTTTCAAGTTACTGCACCAAATGAATTTCCAGAAACGCAGGTTATCACAATACAAAGCGACTCTTTAGGTTATTACGCACATCCACGAGTTGGGCAAATTAACTCAAAATTTGGGTGGAGAGATGGTCGTATGCACAAAGGCATTGATATAAACTTACACAGAGGTGATGCCGTAGTTGCCGCATTTGACGGCATGGTGCGTATTGCCAATGTAAAAGGAGCTTACGGAAAAGTAATTATTATAAGGCATTATAACGGTCTTGAAACAGTTTATGCACACCTTTCTAAAATAAAAGTGAAGCAAGGACAAGTAGTATTAGCAGGACAAGTTATTGGTCAGGGAGGCAGTACAGGTCGAAGTTCTGGTCCGCATTTACATTTTGAGGTACGTTTTAAAGGTCAAGCTTTTAACCCAGCAGCTATTATTTCGTTTACCGAACATAAATTACTACACGATAGCATTGTTATTAAACGCTCTAAATATGGAATTTGCGCTTATCCAAGCAATGCCACATTACATACAGTGGAGAAAGGCGATACTTGGTATGAAATAGCTAAACGATACGGACACACCGTGAAAGAACTTTGCATTTTAAATAATACCGACAAACGCTACTATTTAAAACCAGGTCAAAAACTTCGTGTTAATTAATGATACGCCCTCCTTTTACATAATTTAAGTTTAGGTTTAATACATATATCTTACATTTGTATAATGTTCGATTTTTTAAAACAACTCACCGACCCGCAAAGCATTATACAATATGGTGGTTTATGGCTTTTACTATTTGTAGTTTTTGCCGAAACAGGTTTGTTGGTAGGATTTTTTTTACCAGGCGATTCCCTCATTTTTATTTCGGGTTTGTTGTGTGCAACTAAACCTCACTTGCTAAATGTATCGTTTCCTATACTGGTTGCTTTATTAATTACTGCCGCTGTTATTGGTAACATGTTTGGCTATTGGTTTGGAAAAAAAGCAGGCGAAACGCTTTATAAAAAAAAGGACAGCATCTTGTTTAAACAACAACATTTAATTACCACCAAAGCTTTTTATGAAAAGCATGGCGGTAAAACTCTTATACTAGGACGTTTTCTACCCATCATCCGAACCTTTGCCCCTATTTTAGCAGGTGTTATAAAAATAGATTTTAAACTTTTTATGTTTTATAATTTTAGCGGAGCCTTAGCTTGGATACTGGGCATCGGAGGTATTGGTTATTTTTTAGGAAAACGATTTCCACAAGTAGAAAGCTATTTAGGTTGGATTGTGATTGGTTTAATTATTATTACAGCTATCCCTGTTATTATTACCTATTTTAAAAACAAACAAAAAGCGTAGTGAAAGATGGGAGCATTTTTTAAATCATTTGTATTCGCCTATAAAGGCATTAAAGAAGGTGCTAAACAAAGAAACCTCAAAATTCATTTTCTATTTTCTATTCTGTCTATCTTACTGGGGTTTTACTTTTCTATATCAATTACCGAGTGGCTGATGGTGTGCTTGTGCATTGGTTTTGTTATTTCGCTAGAGCTTATTAATACAGCTATTGAATATTTAGTAAATTGGATAAACCCCGAACAACACCCAATGGCAGGAAAAATAAAAGACCTTGGGGCGGGCGCTGTGCTCATAGCTGCTATTACGGCTATTATGATTGGTATAGTAATTTTTGGAAAATATATAATAGCTTTGTGTAACCATTAAAAAAAGAAAAATTATGGCTCAATTTCCTGAAACCGAATTAATCCTCACAAAAGATAATAGAGTTTATCATATTAACTTATTAGCCGAAAATATTGCCGATGACGTAATAGTGGTAGGCGACCAAAACCGAGTAAAACAAATTTCGAAACTTTTTAGTAAAATAGAGTTTACTACCGAACATAGAGAATTTGTAACTCACACTGGGCTTTTTAACGGTAAAAGAATAACGGTACTTTCTACAGGTATTGGCACCGATAATATTGACATTGTAATGAATGAACTAGATGCCGCCGTTAATATTAATCCTATAACCCGAGAATTAAACCCAATACAAAAATCATTGAATATTGTGCGCCTAGGCACAAGTGGCTCATTACACGCCGATATTCCAGTAAATGGCATTGTGGTAAGCGCTTATGGTTTAGGACTTGATGGTTTATTAAATTTTTATCAAAACTGGGAAGAAGTAGCCGCAATGGATATTAGCGAAGCTTTTATACAACATGCGGGTTGGCTTACTAATTTACCTTATCCTTATTGCGTTAAAGCATCTGAACGTTTATTGAATAAATTTAGCGAAGGAACCCATATTGGCATTACAGCTACAGCGCCTGGTTTTTATGGCCCACAAGGGCGACAAATTAAGTTAAAAGCAGCCATGCCTCAGTTAAATGAACTATTAGCTAGTTTTAAATACGAAAACTATAAAATTACCAACTTTGAAATGGAAACATCGGCTTTATATGGTTTAGGAAAGTTATTAAAACACCATTGTTTAACAGCCTGTGTAATTATAGCAAACCGCGCCAGTAAAGAGTTTACCAAGGACTACAACCAAAGTGTTGAGATATTAATACAAGAAAGTTTACAACGATTAACAGCATAATTGTTAAGAAAATCTAATTAAGGGATTAAATTGGCTTCTATTCAGAACTATTTTTGTTTTTGTATGAGGCCAAAGAAAAACGAAATGAACCTAAAAGAAGTAATTGCATTAATTACTTTATTAGATGACCCCGATGATAGTATTTATTCGGAAGTTAAAAATAGGTTTATTATGCTAGGACCACCCGCCGTTCCTCACCTTGAAACCGCTTGGGAGAACAGCTTTGATGCCCTGATGCAAAAACGCATTGAAGGCATTATTCATACCATACAATTTAAAGCACTGCAAAATGCCTTATCGTTTTGGGCAGAAAACGAACAAGATGATTTACTAAAGGCTTGTATTATTATTTCGAGGTATCAATACCCCGATTTAGACGAGAATAAAATAAAAAAACAGCTACAACAAATTAAACAAGATGTGTGGCTTGAACTACACGACGACCTAACAGCACTTGAAAAAGTAAAAATACTAAATCATATTTTATTTGAGGTGCACCAATTTAGCGGCAATATTGCTAATTATCATGCGCCTCAAAATTCTTTTATAAATGTAGTTCTCGAAACTAAAAAAGGCAACCCAGTAATGCTTAGTGTTATTTATGCTTTAATATGTAAAGAACTTAATATTCCTATATATGGCGTAAATTTACCACAGCATTTTGTACTTGCTTACGTGAATGATTTTGCTAATTTGTTTGACCCCTCGCACAAGAGCCTATCTGATAATATTTTGTTTTATGTTAACCCATTTAGCAAAGGCTTAATTTTTAATCAAGGCGATGTAGATGCTTTTTTAAAGCAACTTAATATTGAGCCCGACACAAAATATTACCTCCCTTGCTCAAACCTAGATATTGTAAAACGAATGATACAAAACCTTATTTTTTCTTTTAACAAACTAGGCTACGCCGAAAAAGTAAATGAATTAAAAGAACTTGAAAAAAGCCTCTAATTTTTACTAGGTAATTCTACTTTAGATTATTAACGTTTCTAAATGTATAAATAAACATTGCAGTTAAATCAAAGAATTTTTATCCTAAATTTTAGTAAATTAGGGCTGTGAAACGATTAAAATCGATACCTTTTAATAAACCTTACTTAACTGGCAAAGAAACCAAATACATTTCTCAGGCAGTAAAATCTGGTAAAATTTCGGGTGATGGCCTGTTTACTAAACGATGCCACCAGTTTTTAGAAGAAAGATATGGCTTTAAAAAAGTATTGCTAACCACATCTTGCACCACAGCCCTAGAGATGGCGGCTATACTTATTGATACCAAATTAGGTGATGAAATCATTATGCCTTCATTTACTTTTGTATCTACCGCCAATGCGTTTGTATTAAGAGGTGCTAAAATTGTATTTGCAGATAGCGACCCATTAAATCCCAATATTCATATTAACAGCATTGAGTCGTTAATTACCAATAAAACAAAAGCCATTGTTGTTGTGCATTATGCTGGTATTGCCTGCAACATGGATGCCATTATGCGCATTGCCCACAAGCATCATTTGTTGGTTATTGAAGATGCCGCACAGGCTATTGATAATTATTACATCAACTCTACTGGAAACAAACAAGCACTGGGCTCCATAGGTCATCTTGCTACTTTTTCTTTTCACGAAACCAAAAATATTAGTTCGGGCGAGGGCGGTATGTTAGTTATCAATGATGAGCGATACATCACACGTTCGGAAATTATTTGGGAAAAAGGCACTAATCGTTCGGCATTTTTTAGAGGCGAGATTAATCAATATGGCTGGGTAGATATTGGCTCATCTTTTTTGCCCTCCGAAATTATTGCAGCCTACTTATGGGCTCAGTTAGAAAACATAGATTCTATACAACGCAAAAGACTCGAAATTTGGGAAAAGTACTACCACGAACTTTTAACTCTTGAAAAGAAAGGAATAGCCAACCTACCAAGGGTTCCAGCCTACTCTACTAACAATGCTCACATTTTTTATTTGGTGTTTGAGTCGCGGGGGCTACGAGAAAAATATATTCAACACCTTAAGGAACATCAAATTCAAGCTGTATTTCATTATCAAAGTTTGCACAAAAGCAGCTATTATCAAACCCATTACGCAGGTCCATCACTCCCTATGAGCGATCGGTATTCTGATACGCTTCTTCGGCTTCCTTTGTTTTACGAATTAAGTGCAAGAGATGTCCAATTTATTATTGACATCATTAAAAAAGCGGATTTAATTGCTGATACCAAATAAAACTAGAATTTGGTATTAGTTATTTATTCTAATAAATTTTTTAATAAATACTTTATCATTAATCATTACCTTAATGATATACGAACCTCTTGCTAATGACGAGGTAGGCAAGGTTATAAAATTAAGCCCTTGCAAGCCATTATAGGTTGTTTCTGGCATTTGAATTTGCCCCATAGCGTTATAAATGGCCATGGTAAATTCCATATCTTTAGTTAAGATGATGGGCAGGGTAATATCTCCGTCGGTAGGGTTTGGTAAAGGATTTTCTACCGAAATATTATCGTAATTTAAAGAATTGCACAAGTCGTTATTTAAAAGGTTTTCGTCTTGTATGGTGTTTACCGATTCAATATGCACACAGGTAATATTATTTTGATCGTTTAGTTTACTAGCGCTTTTGGCGGTAAAGGTATAAGTGTAAAATGAGTTTGGATTTATACTTCCATTCCAAGTTTCTTTATTATTACCCGCATCATTGGTTTGGTAATGAATATCGAAGGTAGTAACAGGCACCGAACCATAATTAGCTAAATCGGCTATTACCGAAATAAATCCTGCATTGTCTTTTGAGGTTTTAACAGACATAACTGCTAAATCTAAATAACGCTTTGCAACATTCATGAGTTTGGTTTTATTACCCTCACAGCCATTTTCATCTATTAAGTTTAGCATTACGGTATAAGTTCCGGGCAGAGTAAACGTGGCTACAGGCGATGAAACGGTGGAAGTCATTATAGATGAAATGTTCCAATTATAACTATTGGCGTTATTAATAGTAGCACTAAATGTAACTGGCGTATCTAAATAATAATAACTTGCTGGGTTAGTAATAAAATCAACATTAGGCAAGGCATATACTGTTAATGCTTGAGAGGCAGAATCGGTACAACCAAAACTATTAACAGTAGTAAGCAGTACGGTGTAAGTTGCAGGACTAACAATTGACAATGTAGGTGTTTGCCCAGTAGAAAAAGAAGTACCATTTAATCGCCAATTAGAACTTGCAACCACCCCACTTTGCGCTATGGTTGTATTAGCAATTTGAATGGTGTCTTTAGCACAAAAAGCACTTGCCGAAAAACTCACCAAAGGCGGTAAGTACACGTTTATGAACTTAGTAATAGACGATGTGCAACCATTACCGCCATCAACATCTAACTTTACCGAATACACACCCGAATTAGTATATAACTTTGTGGGGTTAGGTACATTAGATGAGCTATTACCAAAATCCCATAAATAGGTAGCGCCACTTGGCGCAATACTAGTACTTTGAAATAAGGTTGGCGAATTGGTACAGGCTTTTAAGGTAGTAAAATCAGCCTTCACTTCGGCTTTTACAGATACCACCTTGTAAATAGAATCTTTACAGCCAGCGTTATTGGTAGCTAATAACTTAACCGTATAGTTTTGATTATTGCTATACAGATGCTTTGGGGAAACCGCATTAGAAGTTCCTAAATCGCCAAAATTCCAATTATACGCACTCATTGAATAACCAGGCAAATTAGAACTTTGATTTTGAAACAAAACCGAATCATTTTGGCAAGCCACTGCTGGAATTGCAAAACTAGCCGTTGGCACGGGCGCTACATGAATGGTTTTAATAAATTGCTGTTTACACCCTACATTGGTTTCTACAATTAACGACACCGAATAAAGGCCCGTATCGGCATAAGTATAAAAGGTATTTTGAAGATGAGAGGTATCCGCTAGTGTAGAGTTATCGCCATAATTCCAATACCAAGAAGTAATGGTATTGCCACTAGGTGGCGAAGAATTATCATTAAAATTCACCACCTGATTTTTACAGGAAACCGTATTATTAAAATCGGCTGTTGGCGCTTGTCCAATAATATTTACCTGAATGGTGTCTTTAGCCACACAATTATTAGTATTAGTAACCACTACCGAATATTGCCCTGTATTAGTAACTGTGATAGCCGAAGTAGTAGCGCCAGTACTCCATGAATACGAATTAACGGCTGTTGTAGGCGTAACCAAAGCAACCGAATTCCCCGCACATAAATTAGTATCAGGACCGAGGGAGGTACCTATTAATGAGGCATCAACAAAAATAGAAATTGAATCTTTAAAATTACATCCTATATCATCAGTTGCTATCAATGAATATAACCCAGAAGATGAAATTTGTAAGACTGAATCGGTACTATTATCCTGCCAAGTAAAACTACAATTAAACAATTGAGTTAGATTTGGAGAAAGTTCAAAAAAAGTATTAGAACAAATAATAGTATCATTTCCTAACTCAAAAGAAGGTAAAGCATGCACATATACATGAATAGAATCACTCGAAACATTTCCTAAACAGTCAGTCATTGTAACTTTATATATTCCACTAGTTGAAACGACTATTTCGTTACTAATTGCGCTATTCGACCATAGATAGGTGAAATAAGATTCCCCTGCATGAATAGTAAGCGTATTGCCAATGCAAATTGCTGTATCTGGGGGTAGATTTACTGTTGTATTAGTATTATCAAAATTAACAATAACGGTATCAGAACTAATTCTCCCAAAAATATCTGTTACAGAAACATAATAAGTTCCAGACGTGTTGACTATTAATGAGTCGGCTGTTGATAAATCTTGCCATTGATAGCTAACAAAATAATCTTTTTTAGCCTTTATTGTAATTGGAAATGTGCATGTGGTAATAGTATCAACTAATTCTATAGGTGGCGCGTATTTATCATTTAGATATAATTCAACTTGCTGACGTTCATTCTGAGTCAATTGTCTTTCATAAATTATAATTTCATAAATATTTTTATTACCGAAAAAAGTTCCTGCTATTGATGCTCCAATTGAAATTGGATTTGACTGAGTTAATCCATTAGTGGTAATTCTATAAGGTGTTGAAAAAGAATTGTGATTAATAACACTATAAACTGTATCATCATGTCTAATCAAACTATAAATGAAAGCAGTGTCATTTTTTGCCTGATTAAAATTACCAAACGGGCTATTTATTTCAAAAAATCCGCCACCTATTGAATTATTATTCGCATCTCTACCTATCCAAAATCCATTTTGGTAATCATGATCGACGAACCGTCCATAAGCATTATCTATACTTTTTTGGGAAGCAACTAAAAAAATTGTAGCATCAGAAAATGAAAAATTAACATCAGATAAAAGTTGGTCTTGTCCATCAAAATAGATACTAGGTAAGTTATTTAAAGTATTAGACGAAGAAACAACAGGTTGCATAGAAGAATTAAGTTGTTGAAAATTTGTTTGGTTAGCAGTTTGATCTGTCCAATTTGAAATTTGTCCCGAAGTAATCGTAATTCCATCAGTGCTTTTTAACCAAGTTTTTAAATTTGTTAAATCAGAGGGTAAAAAAGAAGTTTGAGTCCTATAAATTGCAGGATATAAAAAGAATAAACAAATATTCACCAAACTAAATAGTCTTTTCATCTTGGTATAAATTTACTTAAAAAACATAATATATGTACATTTTTTATTAAAAGTAAAAAGTTAACTTTACATTTGAAAATGCTATACTGTTGGTTACACAACACATCAAAAAAGTGTGTAAATGTCAGTATAGACAAACCAATAAACAGAATATTATGTTAATTATAGGTGCTAAAGGATTTGCAAAAGAGGTGCTAGAAGTTCTGTATCAAAATAATACGCTTTCTAGAGTTGCTTTTTATGATGATATTACTGAAAATATGCCTAAAAAATTATATAATCAATTTGAAGTTATAAGAAATATAAAAGACGCACAACGATATTTCAATGAAACCTGTAATTCATTTACTTTAGGTGTTGGTGGACCAGAACTTAGACATAGATTGCATGATAAATTTGTTAAAATTGGTGGAACATTTACTTCTACAATTAGTTCAAAAGCCACTATTGGAAATTTTGGAAACGAAATAAAAGAAGGTTGCAATATAATGACGGGATCGATTATTACAAATGATATATATATTGGGAAAGGTTGTCTTATAAACCTTAATTGTACAATCGGTCATGATAGTATTATAAATGATTTCGTAGAATTATCACCTGGAGTAAATATTTCGGGGAATTGTAGAATTGGCAGATTCTCTCTGTTAGGTACAAATGCGGTTTTATTACCAAAGGTTAAAATCGGAGAAAATGTTGTAGTGGCAGCAGGGGCTGTTGTAACAAAAGATATACCAGACAATTGTATGGTGGCTGGTGTACCAGCTATAATTAAGAAGCAATTGGATCCTATTTTAATCTAGCTAATTAAATAGTATATTTGTAGATATTATTGTTTCATATTATATGGAGTTTGAAATCAAACCAAAAGGGAAGTTAAGTATAGGATTTAAGGAGCTTTGGGATTATCGAGAATTGTTTTATTTTTTTACCTGGAGAGATTTAAAAGTAAAATATAAACAAACTTTTCTTGGTGTTTTTTGGGCCATCTTGCAACCTATAATTTTAACTACCCTATTTACTCTTGGATTTGGTGATGCCATTAGTGAGAAAAGTAACATCAAAATTCCATATCCAATTTTTGCTTTGAGTGGATTCTTATTATGGAGTATTTTCTCTAGTGGCTTAACTAATGCTGGTAATAGTATGGTTAACAATTCAAATATTATAAAGAAAATTTATTTTCCGCGCTTAATCATCCCAATTTCTTCAATTTTAATATCTGTTGTTGATTTCTCAATTGCATTCATAGTGTTTATTCCTGTGTTATTATATTATGATTTTTGGTTCAATTCACTCGCTCCAGTTTATATAATTCTTAGTGTGCTTCTGACTACTTTTGCCACATTCGGTTTAGGTACTTTTTTTGCTGCCATTAGTGTTAAATATCGGGATTTTCGTTATATTTTACCATTCCTAATTCAAGTATTATTGTTTGCTACCCCTGTTATATACCCTTTAAAATTTTCATCAAATGAAATATTGCATTATTTATTTTGCTTAAACCCCATGAATGCTCCAATTGAATTATTTAGAGCCTCAATAGAAAAGAACAACAACATAGATATTCAATCTTTTATTTTAAGCACTTCAGTAATTATACTCTTGTTCATGTTAGGGATTTTCTATTTCCGTAAAACGGAACATTATTTTGCTGATTTAGCTTAGTTTCAGTAAATTCGAAAAGTAATTACAAAAAAGTATAACTAAAATTATTAAAAAGACATAAACTTTCAAACTAAACCAATTCGATCCACTTGAAACCAATATTGGAAATTAAACATATAAGTAAAAAATTTAAAATCTTTCATGAACAACAGCCTTATTTAAGCTTGCGTGATTCAATTGTTGGGCTTTTCAATAATAAAAAAACTAGAGAAGATTTTTGGGCTTTAAGAGATGTTACCTTTGATGTCTTTCCTGGTGATACAATAGGTATAATAGGTAAAAATGGAGCAGGAAAATCAACCTTATTAAAAATTCTTTCTAAAATTACCCCTCCAACTTCAGGAAAAATAATTGGACGGGGGCGTATCGCAAGCTTATTAGAAGTGGGAACAGGGTTTCATTCTGAATTAAGCGGAAGAGAAAATATCTTCATGAATGGTTCTATTCTTGGTATGCGTCGATCAGAAATTCTAAAGAATTTTGATGCTATAGTTGATTTTGCCGGTGTAGAGAAATTTATTGACACTCCATTAAAGCACTATAGTAGCGGTATGCAATTAAGATTAGCATTCGCAGTAGCAGCATTTCTTGAAAATGAAGTATTGATAATTGATGAGGTTTTAGCTGTTGGCGATTTAGAGTTTCAGAAAAAATGCCTCGGGAAGATGGAAGATGTTAGTAAAAGTGGGCGAACAATATTGTTTGTAAGTCATAACTTAAGCGCACTAAAAAGCTTATGCTCAAAAGGAATTTGTTTAAAGGATGGGAAATCGAGTTTTATAGGAAATTCAACAGAAGCTATTAGTTACTATCTTGACAGTAGAAAGGAACATATCTCAATTGTAAAACAATTCGACAGTAGTTATCAAAAAGAAGATTTTTCACTTCATTCAATTAAAATTTGTAATAGTGTCTCTGACAATGCGAATATAATTGTAGATAATTTACCAATCGAAATTAAGACAAATATAGAAATTCATAATCAAGGGAATTATCATATTAGTTATCATATAAAAAATGATTTAAATGAATTATTATTCGCCTTTTATAATTACAATAGTGGTGTAACCTTAAAAAAAGGGCATAACAATTTAACCTGTATGGTTCCATCTACCTTCCTTCAACCTGGATATTACTCTTTAAACTTATATATTGTAAAAGATGCGGTATATCCTATTTTTATTGAAGAAGAAATTATAAGTTTTAATATCATTGAGGGACAAGTAGTAACTGGAATAAATGCAAGTTCTCTTCCAGGGTATATTCGTCCTAAATTTGAATGGAGTAATTAAGAATGAGTATGATAACAGTAACAAAAACATTTTTCCCACCACTTAATGAATATGAAAGTCAACTTAAAAGAGTTTGGAAGAATGAATGGATTACAAACAGAGGAGAATTAGTTATTGAATTAGAACATAAATTAAAAGAATATCTTAAATTAGATAATATCCTTATAACAACAAATGGCACTATACCATTACAAATTGCACTAAAATTACTTGGAAATGGTGGCGAGGTTATAACCACACCTTTCAGTTACATCGCTACATCATCTTCTATTGTTTGGGAAGGTTGTATTCCAATATTTGTTGATATTCATCCTGAATACCTTACAATTGACGAAGCAAAAATAGAATCAGCCATAAACGAAAGAACCACAGCTATACTTGCCACACATGTTTTCGGTAATCCTTGTAATATTGAGAGTATTCAAAAAATTGCTTCAAAGTATAATTTAAAGGTAATTTATGATGCTGCTCATTGTTTTGGTGTAGAGTATAACCAAATTTCTATTTTTGAATATGGTGACATTAGTACTTGTAGTTTTCATGCAACAAAAATTTTTCATACTGGGGAAGGTGGTGCAATAATTAGCAATAACAAAGAACTTTCTCATAAATGTTTTTATTCACATAATTTTGGTCATAATGGTCCTTTAGATTTTCATGGGTTAGGGATTAACGGTAAGATTTCTGAGTTACAAGCAGCAATGGGATTGGCTGTATTTCCATATATTAATGCAATTTTAGAGGATAGGAAAAGAATAGGTGAAACCTATAACTCGTTAATTAATTTTAACACTATATCTAAACTAAGAATAAGAGAAAATACAAAATGGAATTATAGTTATTATCCAGTTATACTTCCATCAGAGGAAAAATTATTAAAAACAATTGAAATATTAGGTACTAAAAATGTAATTCCAAGAAGATATTTTTACCCTTCGTTAAATACAATAAAATATTTAGGTTCTCAAAAAATGGCGATATCAGAAAGTATATCAAAGCGAATAATTTGTTTACCAATGTACTATAACTTAAGTGAAAAAGATATTTCAATGATTTCTGAAGTACTAAATATGGTTAATCTCTAATCAATTTTATATTTTTTAATTTATATCATGGAGTATGAGAGTTAAAAAAAAGATTCTTTTTATAGTTGATTTTCCTGATTGGGCCTTTCATAATATGATTAAAGAAGTTATTGTGAATTTAGACAGCGAATATGAATTTTACTGGGACTTTTCTTCATTATTTTCGTACGGTAAAACAGAATATAAGGTTAATACAACTAAAGCAATACTATTTAATCTTATAAACTCAATTAAACTATTGATTAGTAAATTAAATTTATTCAATTCCTTTAATGTTGTTTATTTTTTATCTTTAAAGGAGAACAGCATATCAAGCTATATATCAGAAAACTGCAATAATTTTTATTTTAATAAGGTATTTTATAAAAGAAAAATATTACGTTATAATAAAAATTACGATTTAATATTTCACATGGATTATTATTATCAATATTCCACCAACAAATTACCTCACCAAGTAAAGGATAACAACTATATTGTTGGAATATACACTGAAGGTTTTCCGCATAATGGCCCAAATTATGATCACAAGGCAAATATTGATATTTCTAGAATTACTCAAGATAAATTTTTTGAAAAGTATATAAAGAAATATAAAGCCTTAATTGTTGGTTCTGAAAATTTATTAAATCAATATTCAGCATATAATATACCTAAATACTTTTGTACTGCTATTTATAGAGAATCTGAATTTAAAGTATCTGAGCAGTCAAAATTCTTCAATGAGTATTTGGTAATTGGATGGACAGGAAATCCCACAAGAGAGTTTAAAGGGTTTGAAACGATTATCAAACCAGCTATTGAAAAAGTTAGAAATTCAGGCAGGAAAGTTATACTAAAAACACAGTTTTCTGGAACATATACTGAGTTGATTGATTTTTATAAAGATGTTAGTCTTTGTTTAATTGCATCGAGTGCTGACACGGGCCCTTCAATGTTTGTTGAAAGTAGTTTATCAGGAATTCCCTGCATTTCAACTAAAATAGGATTTCCCAATATGGTAATTATAGATGGAGAAAATGGTTTTTTAATTGAACGAAATGTTGATTCCTTTTATAAAAAGATTTGCTATTGTTATGATAATCGAGAGGTATTAGCTCAGTTTTCAATGAGAATCAGAAACGATTATATGCAAAAATTGGGAAACAAAATATTAATGAATAATTGGAGAAAGGTAATTAAGGAAATAATTTCAAATAGTAAAAATTAGGATTTATATTAAATTTAGTTTTAAAGAAAAATATACAAAGTATTAGATTAAAGTGGAAAAGTAAAAAAAATTAATGATACTTTATTTACAATAACTATATTTACTATTTTTAAACCTAATATATGCCCCTTCCTCTCATTTATAGTTGGATTCAGAAATCGTGAATACGAACGTGTTAAACTTTTTTAGAAAGTCTTTCATTTCAATCAGATAAAGATCTTGTAGTAATTCTTGTCGATTTTTGCACTACAGAGGAAATTTCTATCGAAATAAAAGATTTAATCCTAAATAGACAGTAGTTTTTTTCAAGGAAGATATTGGTCGGAAACCCTTGACATAATTGACTTTTTCAAGAAAAATTTTTATTACTATGCAGAAGAAAATACTTCAAGGAACAAGCATTGAAAAGCAAGACCTAGTAATGGAATTACTTAATTTAGTTGTTTCTACTGTCTATTTACGGTTTAATTGTGTAAGCTCACAATAAATTATGATTATTCCTTAGTGAAAGAAATTATTTATTTACATTAAAACAGTGGCTTGCCTTCGAGGTATAAAATAAAATATTACAATCATTAGTTGGAATAATTATTTGTTTTGTTTCATCTACAGATTTATTAAGATACTTATTAAGCTCGAATGCATATTCTGCGTTGTTATATTCAATTCTAAGCATATCTGTGTTCTTATGATGGTTATTAATTATTTCCGCTATACTTTCAAATTCATTCAAATGTTTAGTATTTGAATCTATGCCCCAATAAATACTAAAGGTGGATATTAGCACAATTATTAAATGTAAGAATAAGCAAGTTCCCAATATTCCATTGAATTTTATATTAAAAATTGAATACGCAAATAAAATAATAAAAAACGGCGTTGAAAAAATAGAATAACATGTTTGAAAGGAAATTATATGACCTGATACTACGGCTAGAAAACAAGCATATAATATGGATGAAATAGATAACATTACTAGTGATAGAACTGGAAGATTGGTTCTGATATTCATTTTTATTCCGTAGAATATAAGAGCAAATGGAATTAATAATAAAGGTGATAAATACAAAATTTTGAATGTAAAATTCTGCAAAGTGTTACCTGAAAAGAACAATAAATTTTGTAATATCCCGCCGAAAAAATATTTAAAACTAATTTTGCCATAAAATGAATTATTTGGATCTTGTATAGATAATTTTTGATAATTTACATTTCTTTCAGTTACTGCTTTTAAAGCTTCTGCTCCATATAAATTATACCAAAAAAATAATATCATAAATATAGAAAACGAGAAAAACAATATTAATCTGACTTTATCTTTATTTAAACTATTCTTGTAAATTATCAAAAGTATAATATGAGATATTAATATATATATGGTGGAATAATGGGATAGAAATGCACATAAAAAGGAAATAGAGTATAATATATAATCAGTATAATTTATATTAGCCTTTTTTATTATTCTAAATATTAAAAAAGTGGAAATTAAACAAAATAAAATTGCCATAGAATATGTTCGCCCCTCTTGCGAATAGGTAATAAGGTGAGGATGTATTGAAGCAAAGAACATTGCAATAAGTGCAATATTTTTATTCTCAAATATTAGATCACATAAAGCATATACAAGTATTACCACTAGTACACCTAACAGAACACTCAACAATCTTACAGAAAAATCAGAATTCCCAAGAAGCAATGTCCAAAAATGCAAAGTGGTAACATAGAGCACTCCATTACCCCCATCGCCTTTTTGAACAGACATCAACACATTATTTAAATTATTACTATTATTAAAATCTGCATGATAGAATGGTGTTCCATTATCTAAACTCATCGTTAACATTCCATTCGCCTCTAATACTGATAACTTTTCATCTGCCCAAGTTTCATAACTAGAGAGTGTAATTAACCTAAGTATTAATGCTAATAATATAATCAACAATTTGCCATTTACAACCAAATCAAATTTCTGTAAAACATCGGTTGAAAGTTGAGAATTATAGAATTTCATATATACAGATAAAATTTAGCGAGAAATCTCAAATAAGCCAAACTTGTTTTAAAGATTTTCATTTTAGATTGCCCAATACGTTTATTAGAATGTAAAACCATCGGTAGTTCAACAACTTTAGCTTTTTGCTTAATAGCTTTAATTAATATCTCAAGCATACAAATAAAGCCTTTCTCGCTAATTATTTGCTTGTTATTTTGTTTGATTGCTCTTAGCAATGAAATAGAGTATGACCTATAAAAAGAACTTAATGTCAAAATTTTCACATCAAAAACGAATCGAAAGAATAAGTTAGCAAAAGAGGACAATAATCGACGGAAAAAGGTCGTTTTATCAAACCCCCCCCCTTGAGCGTAAACGGATGCTAATACCAATGAATACCCAAGTCGATTAACACAAACCATCTTTGGAAGTAAGTCAATATCCGAAGTACAATCTGCCTCTAATGTTACCACAATATCTTCACTGTTTTGTGAATGATTTAATATCCATTCAAATCCAATATTAAATGCATTTCCTGGCCCATAATTTATACCATCTCCCAAAATAATATATTGTTCATTCTTAAAATATTCCGCTAACAATCCACTAGAATTATCTGATGAACCATCGTCCGAAAACACAAAGAACTTTTCTTCATCTGGCAAGACAGTATTCATTTCCTTAAACAAATTCGGGATATTCTCGGCTTCATTATAAATAGGGATTAAAAGATAAATTTTTCTACTCATATAGGCTGTGGCGAAAATTTTTGTTTTAAATTAAGAAAAAACCTTTCAAAGTATGAATAGCTAATATGACTGAAAAGTATGGTAAGTAAAAAGCTACACACAACTTTTAGTAAAACTAAATCCTCAGTTTTAGGAAAAACATTTAACACAACATATACAGCTACCATATGTAAAAGATAAATTCCATAACTTATCTTACCGAAATAAGTTAGTAGTTTTAGCGAGCTAATTTTAAAAAAAGAATTAATAGAATAGTTTTGTTCAATAATAACAAAACCAAAAAACAAATAAGGTAATGAATGAAGAATAATTTGCATACCGTTTATCTCACTTAATTTTTGATAAGTTAATAACAATAACAAGCAGATAATGTAAATAATAATATGCGTATTTTTATGAAGTCTTCGTAAAGCTGAAGTCACCTTTTCTGAATAAAAAAAACAAATATAACCACAAAAGCCACCAAAAGCCAAAAAGCGGATATTACTAAAAAGATGGTAATATTTTGTTGCCCAATCTGTTTGATTTAGCCAAAAAATTTCAGAGGCGATAAATAAAAGTGTACATGCGTACAAAAAATATTTTTTATTCCCAACGAAGTAAAACAATATCGGCCAGATAAGATAAAATTGTTCTTCAACAGCTACACTCCATTGAACACCCAAAATCCCCGTACTTGGATGCGCGTTGAATATATGGTCATAGTTTGTTCCAAACACCAAATAAAGTATAATATTTGCCTTCTCTTGATAATTATTCCCAATAATACTACTTAGATTTGGATAGATAACAAAACCAATTAAAAGTGTTAAATAATATAATGGCCAAATACGAAGCAGTCTTCTAACATAAAAATTACCAATATTGACGTTTCCATACTTTTGTTTCTCCTGAAACATTAAAAATGTTATTAAGAACCCGCTAAGAATAAAGAAAAAAGTTACTCCTAATATACCACCACTTCCTCCGAAAGAAAAAACAACTTGAACTTTATTATAGAAAGTTGTTTTAGGATATGAAAACCAATTTGTTACGTGAAAGAAAAAAACGGAAAGAGCGGCAATAGCACGTAATCCATCTAAATTTTCAAAGTAATGATTTTTGTTTTTCATATTACTTCGAAAATATTTCTTTAATAGTAATACGAATAGATTCCTCAAATTTCACTTTTGGTTCATAACCAAGGATCTTCTTAGCCTTACTTAAATCAGGTATGCGGCGCATAATATCTTTATATTTTCCAAAAACTTCAGCCATTGGAACAAAGTTGATTTTCAATTCATGCCCTGTATTTGCTACTTTGTGAATTAGTTTAGCACAATCTAATACACTCAACTCTTCATCATTGCCGATATTAATGATTTCTCCAACAGCTCCTTCATTTTCCATAGCCAAAACAGTTCCATTTACTAAATCGGTTACAAATCCCATAGAGCGTGTTTGGCTACCATCTCCATGAATTGTTACAGCTTCGTTATTCAGAATTGAACGAATAAAAATAGGAACATGCCCTCCACTCCAAGCAAAACTTGAACGCGGACTATATCCTCCAAAATAACGGATAACAACCACGGGTACCCCATAATCGTGATGATAAGCAAACGCCATTTGTTCGCCATACAATTTTGAAACAGCATATGCCCAACGACGTATCATACTAGGTCCAATCAATAAATCACCATCTTCATTTAATGGCAATTCTGGTGACATACCATAAACATCGCTTGTTGAAGCATAAACCACCTTACATCCCCACATTTTAGCTGCTTCTAGCACATTTTCGGTACCTTTCCCATTAATGTCGAATGTCGGCATTGCGGCGTCTTTCTCTCCTATTTTCTTGAATGCGGCTAAATGAATAATCACATCAGCATCTTTTGCTAACATTTTTAAAGCATCAGCATCAGTTACATCAACTCTGTAAAATGTGAAATTTGGATTGCCTATATTGTGTTTGATGTTTTCTAACTTTCCAAATGACAAATTATCAATTCCAACTACTTTATAGTTTTTTTGTAAAAGAGTATCGATGAGATGAGAACCTATCATCCCTGCTACACCAGTTACTAAAATATTCTTATTTTTCATTTTATAATCAACTTATCTTGCCTTTATTAATTATTAATGTTTACTTTGTTTTTTATGATTACCAATATTATTTTTAATATTCTATCCGCAATTTACGTCTGAAAGACTCAAATTACAAATAATTTATGATTGAGGTGAAAAATAAACAAAATTAAGTATTAAAACATCTAAATATCTTTATTATTTTTTTATCTATAATCGCTAAAAGTACAAAATAGGTTTTAATCAGCCTAGGGACAAAGTAAATAATCCAATAAAAATATTTTTATTATATTTAAAGTCGAAATATGCCCTTCCTCTCATTTATAGTTGGATTCAGAAACCGCGAGATAGAACGGGTTAAGCTATTCTTAGATAATTTACTTAGAATTTATCAAAATGATTTTGAACTCATTTTTATTGATTATGGTTCTTCAGAGAAAGTTTCTACCGAAGTAAAAAATTTAGTATCAAAGTATGATTTCGCCACTTATCATTTTTTTAATTCAAGAGGTCAAAATTGGAATCGAGCAAAGTGTTTAAATTATGGCGTTACAAAAAGTAAGGGGCAATATATTTTTACTTCTGATATTGATTTCTTATTCTCAAAAAATTTCATTCCAACTATTCAAAGAACTATTAAACCTAACAAGGCATTATATTTCAAGGTTGGATTTTTATCCCAAAAACAATCACAAAACATTCAATTTGAAGCTAAAAAATACGAAATTGAAAGTTGTAGTAATGAAGATGCAATAGGAGCCTTATTAATTTCACGTCAGATGTTTGAAGAAGTTGGTGGTTATGATGAGTTCTATGAAATTTGGGGTGTAGAGGATAACGATATGTTATATCGAATTAAAATGACAACTAATGAAATTCATTTCTATAATACTGATACACTCATTTGGCATATTTGGCATTTACCTGTTAAAAACTCGAATATTTTACCGAAAGGTTGGGTTAAATTTCTTAAAGATTACTTTGAACATAAAAAGCTAAGTATCAGTTCGTGTAACGAGAATTACTATTGTCATTTTGATCAATCAAGACCTCTAATTAGCAACAAAGGAAACATTGAATTTAAAGAAATAGAAGTTAAATGTTCTGCAAACTACCTGAATTTACTAATTAAGCAAGAATTACTAAAACTAAAGCCAAATTGTGGACTTAAAATAATTTTTAATTTTGAACAAGTAATTGAAATAAACAAAACAGGTTTAAATAAATTTGTTAGGATTGTAAACCCAATAACAAAAAGAATAAACAGCTCACTAACTTTAGAAAATACAAATATGCATTTATACTTAGATATGGATTCAGCATTAGACACATTACAGTATTTTATAAAAAACAATTCGGAAATTATTGCCGATTATTACATACCTGATGATATTAGTAGAGAAGCTGTTTACTTTATAAAAAAGTAATGACCTTAACTGAACTTAATAATTATACCATTATCATTACCGCTGACGAGCCATATTCAAAAATGTGGCATACACAGCTTATTTATACTGAATATTTATCAAAATACAATTCCGTTATTTATATAAATCCACCTACAAAATGGACATTTTCTAAAATATTTAAAAACAAATTACCTTTTAAAAAAGTATCTAAAAAATTATTAGTTGTAGATTACCTTAATAGATTCCCTTCTTCCATAAAGTACTTTCATCAACTCAATGAATATTTTAATGAAAAGAAAATTTCAGATTTAATAAAAAAAGATAACATCAAGCAAATTTTAATTTGGCATTTTGATTCTTTTAGAAATGTATTTAAGAACAATCTGTTCAACAGTCAGTATAATATAAAACGTATTTATCATGTCATTGACCCATTTTATAATAATCCAGAAGACAGAACATTATGTGATGTAGCTGATTTAATTATCGTAACAAGTAAACGGAATAATAAATGGTATGAAAAGTATACGAACAAATTAATTAATGTTCCTCAAGTTATTGATGTTAAACTTCATGAACAATTAGTTAATGGAATATCTACAATTAAGACGAAATTTGAGAAAGATTATTTTGTTTTACTTGGTACCATTTCTGATGATATTGACTTTGAATGGATTTTAAAATTATTAGAGATCAACTCATTCAGATTAATTATCATCGGTAAAATAGTTCATCTTATTAAACAAGAAGGAATTGCAAAACATGTATTTGAGCATAGTAATGTTGAATATTTAGGTGTATTATCTCCTGAAGAATTCTACCCAATACTTAAAAATGCTAAGGCTGGTTTAATTATTTATAACGAAGAAAGACGGGCAAAAGTTTGCTCTCCATTAAAAACCATCAATTATATTATTAGTAACATCCCTACCCTAACAAATATTGATTGTGAAATGCCAGAATTAATAGATAATTGCATTTATAAGTCAAATTCTATCAATGAAATGAGATTAGACACACAAAAAACTATTTTAGAAAAATTACCAGTAGATAATCTAAAAAAAACAAGGTATTTATTAGAAATATCCATAGATAAGGCACTGGAAACCATTGTGGAACATATAAATTAACGCTTACTAAATGGCTAATAAACAAAAAGGCTTAATATTTATATCCAATGTTCAAAAAGCTTTGGAACACGAATGGTTTTGTGATTATGTGAATAAAGAAGAATTTGATTTAGAATTTATTTTATTTAATTCAAAAGACTCTGATTTATATAATTACATTAGTAGTAAAGGTTTTAAGTGTAAAAATTATACATTAACTTCAAAGTTTTTAATTCCATTTTTTGTCATCTTTTTTTTCGTTAAGTCATTATTTAGAGGATACGATTTTATACATTGTCATTTATTCGAAGCATCCATAATCGGTATAATAACTGGAAAATTAGCAGGAATTAAAAAACGAATTTATACAAGACATCATGCCGATTTTCACCATGTTTACTTTCCAAATGCTGTTAAGTATGATTTATTAGTAAATAAACATGCTACACATATTATTGCTGTTAGTAATAATATTCTACAAATTCTTGTAGAGTTGGAAGGTGTTCCAGAACATAAAATAACAGTTATTCCACATGGCATACCAAAAGCTGTACTTAATAAAAATATTTCTATCCAAGAAGTTGAGGCGATGAAATCTAGATACCAAATCACTAGTTATTCGCCCATTATTGGCGTAGTATCCAGATTTACCAAATGGAAAGGAATCCAATACATTATTCCAGCTTTTAAAGAATTATTAAATGATTTTCCAAACTCAAAACTTGTATTAGCCAATGCCCGTGGCGAATATGAAAATGAAATTATGAAACTATTAAAAGAGCTTCCAGAAAATTCATATACCTTAATTCCTTTTGAAAATAATATGCCAGCATTGTTTAAGTCATTTGATGTATTTGTTCATACACCTATTGATAAAACAAGTGAGGCGTTTGGACAAGTCTATATTGAAGCACTTGGACTAAAAGTTCCTATGGTTTGTACTCTTTCTGGAATTGCCAATGATTTTATAACTAATAATAACAATGCAAAGGTTGTAAAACATGAAAATAGTGAAGATGTGTATGAGGGAATATTATCATTATTAAATAACCAGGACTTAAAAGAAAAAATAATTTCTCAAGGATTTATGGATGTACAAAATTTTACTTTTGAGAAAAAATTTGAAAAGCTAAAACAAGTATATTTGATTTAATGCAAGCTTTAGTTTCAATAATTCTCCCTTGTTATAATGCAGAAAAACATCTTAAATACGCATTAGACAGCATCATAAATCAAGAATATAAAAATTTAGAGATTTTATGTATTGATGATGGTTCAAGCGATGGCACATTACAAATTTTGAATGATTATAAGGAAAAAGATAATCGAATGGTTGTAATTCAAAATGACGGAAATAAAGGACTTATCTATACTTTAAATAAGGCTTTAACTTTAGTAAAAGGTGAGTACTTCGCTAGAATGGATGCAGATGATTATTCAATACAAAATAGAATTTCTACACAATTAGAGTTTTTATTGAACAATCCTGAGATTGATTTAGTTTCAACTGGATATCAATATTTTTATAATATTGATAAGAAAGGCAATTATGTAGCACCAATAGCAGAAAGTTTTCAGGCGCTTAAATTATTATCTATTTTTTGTACTCCATTGGCACATGCTACCATTTTAGGAAGAAGTACTATCATTAAAAACAATCAATATTATTACGATAATCATTTCCCTCATGCTGAAGATTTCGAATTGTTTTCAAGGCTTGCATGGAAAAATGTAAAATTAGCAACAATAAACAAAAACTTATATTTAGTTAGATTACATTCTGAAAGTGTTTCGGTTAAATTCAATTCAGTCCAACATCAATCCAATATTGATATTGTTAAACGTAATTTAAATGTATTTTATAATAACAATACTCAAACTGACAATACTATTTGCGGTTTATTAGCTTGTCGTATTAATAGTATTGTATCTTTAAAACAACTTAAAGAAACTTTTTCAATCATAGACAATTGTTGTAATATCTATAAAACAACTATTGTAATCGAGAATTTAAAGGAGATAGAAAACTATTTAGCAACTCATAAGTTGAATATACTCATTCAAAGTAACAAATTTAGATTTCAAAAGCTAGGTTTTAAAAACATCCCTTTTCTCCTAAAAACATTAACTCTATTAGAAATCAAGCAAATAGCTTACTTATTAAAGAAAATTACTAGCAAATTTTAATACTCAAATTCAATATAATTCATTATTTTTAAGACTTTTGAAAATTGAACCGTGAAATCGCTTTTAAAAGTTACTCTGTATATTTTTCTTTTTATTGGAAGCTCCATATTGTTATTTATAGGCACTAATGAAAATGACCATAATACACCACAACTGGAGTTTAATGAAGCCTATAATCCCGCATTAAAAAATCTAAACTCTATTCAGAAATTAGAGTATTTTATGGATAAAACTACTCAAAACCTTAAAATAAACCCTAATGATACTGCTCAATATGTATTTTACATTAGTGAGATTCTAAAATCTAGGTTTTATCATGGGTTATCTAACTATAATTTATCGGATAATTGGATAGCTGTTTTACTTGGAAAAATTTCATGGTCTCATTTCACAGCTATTGTTAATCCAAATGATATTATAAAACATTCCGAGGCACTTTGTAGTCAGCAAGCAATTGTATTTATTGAGCTTTTAAAAAGAAAAAATATAACTTATAGAACTGTTGGACTTGGGCCAAAAGAAGGGCCTGGACATTTTTTGTGCGAAGTATATTATGATAATGCATGGCATTTATACGACATTGACAAAGAACCGCAGTGGTATTTAATAAATGATGCACATAAAGACATGAACTATTATATAAACCAACCAGATCAATTATATAAAACATACAAGTATAGAATGACACGTGCGGAATTTGACCACTTAATCAATAAAGTAAGCTTTGGCGCTCCCAATGAATTTCCTGCCAAAAACATGTTGCTATTTCATCGAGTTACAAAAACCATAACGTATTTAATTCCTATTTTACTACTTTTATTAAGTATAGAACAAGCAAAAAAGCTAAAAAAGCAATATTAAAATGACCAAGGTCAGAAATTTCCTTTTTCACAGAGTTAATCCGGAAAGGGATTCACTTTGGGATCCCATGGATGTTAAATTATTTGAATCAAGTATAGCATATATTAAAAAAAAATTCGACATTATTACTATTGAAGACATTCCAAGTATTAAGAACAATAAAAAAAACTATGCTACAATTTCATTTGATGATGGCTACAAAGACAATATAGACTATGCTTTACCTATATTGGAAAAATATAATATTAAAGCTTCGTTTTATGTTGTTACAAACTGTATAGATTATAATATTCCAACTTGGACCTATATCTTAGACTATCTTTTTACACACACAAAACACCAGTCTATACACTTAAATTTTGACTTCTTACCACAAGCAATGCGTGATGTTGCTTTCAACCATGTTAATTATAGAATTGAATATGCTAAAAAATTAAAACCACTATTAAAAACCCTAAATCATTCTCAGCGTTCAGAAATATTGCAAGAGATTTCATTAGTATTTAACGATGTTGAACTTCCTAAAATCATGATGAATTGGGATGATTTAAGAAAATTATACTCATTAGGCCATAAAATTGGCTCTCATACAACAACTCATAATATGCTTGGGACAATAAGCGATGAAAATGAAATCAGATTTGAATTAGAAAACTCAAGAAATAGAATAAAAGAAAAACTAGGTTTTTTCCCAGCAACAATTTCTTATCCAATTGGCAACTATAATGACACAGTAATTCGTATTAGCCAAGAGCTTGGTTACTCAATTGGTCTCGCAGTGAAACAAAAAATATATAATTCAGAAAAAGACAGTATATTCGACATACCAAGAATTGAACTATATAATGAATCTTGGCTTAAAACTTATCTAAGAATTAATCATACATTAGAAAACATTAAACGTATAATTAAGTATAAATGAAAATAGTTTTATGGATAGGTAATGGAGCAAATCAAAAGGCTTTTGCAAATAAACTGAATTCATTATACCCAATCAGTACAATATTTATTGAATCGAGAAAAAAAAAGAAAACACTTCAACTTTCTAAAGTTATTACAAAAATCCTTGATTTAACTATTTTCCATTCAATTCATCGTGCTTGGAATAATTTAATGAGTTATTATAATGAAACATTTCCTCGATTGCCCGAAGTAAAATGTTTTTGTGTTTCAAATATTAATGATGAGTCAGTTTACAACGAAACATCAAAAATAAACCCTGATCTAATTTTAGTTTCAGGAACTAGTTTAATTAAAGAAGATTTATTAAAAATACATTCAACGTATGGAATAATGAATCTCCATACAGGACTATCTCCATATATTAAAGGAGGACCGAACTGTACTAATTGGTGCATTTCTACACTGCAAATCCATCTAATTGGAAATACAATAATGTGGATTGATAAAGGAATAGATTCTGGAAACATTATTACAAGTGAGTTAACTCAATTTAATGGGAATGAAACTTTAAATGAAATCCATCTAAAAGTAATGGAACATGCGCATGAACTATATATTAACGCAGTGAATAAAGTAATAAAAGGAAACATTCAGGGAATCCCACAAAACAACTTGGTAACTGGTAAAACATATTATACCAAACATTGGGGGATTAAACAAAAGTTTAATTTACTTTTTAATATAAAAAAATTCAAATCTATTGTTCTTTCAGACTCTTATAAATTTGAGCAAAGCAAAGTAACAACAGTAAATCTGAATTAACGCATTTAATAATATTTATCTATTTTTGTACTATGTGCGGAATTACTGGTTTTATCGACTTTAAAAATTCTTCAAATGAGGATGTTTTAAAACGTATGACTGATGTTCTGCAACATCGAGGGCCGGATGGAGCAGGTTATCACTTTTCTTCTGATAATACACAACAAATTGGGCTTGGACACCGACGTTTATCAATTATTGATTTAAGCAATCATGCTAGCCAACCGATGTTTTTTAAGCATTGGAGTATTGTATTTAATGGGGAAATATATAATTTTCAAGAGCTAAGAGCCGAATTAATAGCATTAAATCATCAATTTATAACAAATTCTGATACAGAAGTTATTCTGCACGCATTTGCGGAATGGGGCATCCAATGTATTTCTAAATTTATTGGGATGTTTGCTTTCGTTATTTATGATGCTGAAAAACAAGAAATTTACTGTGTAAGAGATAGGGCTGGCGTAAAACCCTTTTACTATTATTGGGATGGTCAACTTTTTTTATTTGCTTCTGAATTAAAGTCCTTTCATCAACATCCAAATTTTAAAAAAGAAATAGACATTCATGCAGTTGCAAGTTTTATGCAGTATGGTCATATTCCCACGCCTAACTGTATTTTTAAAAATTGCTATAAATTACAAGCAGGGCATTTTTTAGTATTTAATTTAAACTCCAAAAATTTTGAAATAAAGAAGTATTGGAATGTGTATGATGCTTATAATAAACCAAAGCTCGATATATCATTTCAAGAAGCAAAATTCGAAACTGAGAAAATATTAAGTTCAGCATTTCAATACCGCATGGTGGCAGATGTGCCTGTTGGCGTGTTCCTAAGCGGTGGATATGATAGTGCATGTGTAACTGCATTATTACAACGTCAAAACAATACACCCTTAAAAACGTTTACCATTGCAGTTCCTGATATTGGTTTAAATGAAGCGCCTTATGCAAAAGACATTTCAAAACATTTAGGTACAGAACATCATGAAATGGAATGTTCAAGTAAGGAAGCCCTTGAATTGATTAATTCATTACCATTTTATTACGATGAACCCTTTGGAGACCAGAGCGCCATTCCAACTTCCTTAGTTTGTAAAATGGCTAAGGAACACGTTACGGTTGCTTTAAGTGCCGATGCAGGTGATGAAATATTTGCAGGTTACAATCGTTACGATTATTTAATACGTTATGGCAACAAATTAAATAGTATGCCTAAAGTCTTAAGAAAATCCGTTTCTCACTTGATGGATATGATAAAAGCAGACTCTATTCCTGTTTTAAAAAATTCGTATAATTTTCCTAACCGCTATGAAAAATTAAAGAAGCTACTTTTAAATCCTTCTCATCAAAACATCATGTTGAGTTTAAGCCAGCAATTCACAAACGAAGAAATCAATAATTTATTTATAAAAAAGATAAACACTCTCCATAACGCATACATTTCAACCGAATTAAAGAAAGAGTTTTACACACCTTTGTCGTATATGATGGCAATTGATTATCAAACATACTTACTAGATGATATTTTACAGAAAGTAGATAGAGCCTCTATGTCTGCTAGCCTTGAAGGAAGAGAGCCTTTTTTAGACCATCGTATTATTGAATGGGCTGCACAATTACCCGATAATTATAAATACCATCATGGTGAAAAGAAATATATCCTTAAAGAAATTGTTCATCAGTATATTCCTAAATCCCTAATGGATAGACCTAAAATGGGCTTTGCAATCCCTATTGAAAAATGGCTAATGGAAGATTTAAAAGACAAAGTGTTTTATTATACGGAAGAAAAGCTCATTATCGAACAAGGTATTTTTAATATTGAAATTATTAGAAAATTAAAACATCATTTCTACACACTTGGTAAAAAAGAGTATGCCCTCAAAATATGGTATTTACTGATATTCCAGATGTGGCATGAGAAATGGATGAGTAATTAAAATTTCACTTTCTTACCACTTTGTTTTTCATATAAATGCCTGAGCATAAAAATCCCCGCCACAAAAAAGGGTAATTCGGGGAGTCTTAATCTTACTAAGGAACCAAAATTAGCTACAGTTAATCCAACCGAAAAAGCAAAAAATAAAGAAAATAACATACTAAACAATAACAACGGATTCTTCCATATTAAGATGAAAAAGCCTTTAACTTTCAGTTTGATTAATAAGAATATCGTCAGTATCAATAAATAAGTATTTTCCAAAGATGATACAAACATAACGGGGTTTCGCACATCCCATATTGCAGGGCGGAAGATACCCGAAAAAATAGCAATAGGAGCTTTTGAGATAATACTTCCTATACTTGCATCAAACTCTCCAATATCATACGTTTTTCCGCCATAATATTCAGCCTTCATATCTCGTTGAGTAACCACAGCTTTCTCCAAAACATTATCTAACTGATATTGCCCTAAATTATCCCCCATTTTGTCTAACGAAAAATAACCAGCTAGAACACCAATGGTTAAGATCACTGGTCCAATTAAAATTCTAATAAAACCATGATTAATCTTCTTAACTAGATTATTACTTAACCACAAGATGGCTCCAGGTAATAAAGCAAAGAATATATAAGGTTTAATAGCTAAGATAATATATGAGGAAATTAAGAGATAAAAACCAAAAGAGAATTTACGCTCCTTTTTTATAAAAAAATGATAAAATGAATAAGTAAACCAGCCAACAGCGGAAAGAGTAAAGGAATCTTTCATTAAGCCAGAACCCCAAAACACACAAGAGGGAATAAATAAACACGCAATCGCAAATTCTTTTTTAAGAGCAGGGAATTCGAGTAAAAGTGTTTGGTACAACTTCCACATGCCTCCGTAAGTAAAACAAGCTACTAAAACCGAAGTAGAGAAATAGGTATATGAACCTAAAGCAACAATTGGAACTAAAAGCCTCACCACAAAAAAGGAATGGGCATCTTTATGCGCATAAACAGGGTAGCCAGTAAACTCATCAAAATTAAAATAATAACCTCTACCATCCCCTAGCCAGCCCAACCAAAACTCTTGCCTATCTTTAAATAACAATTTTGAATAAGCAACAGCAGTTTGGAAATAATTAGTGGTATCACCACCGTTATAATAAAAAAAATAAATTAACCCTAGCGCTATGGCACCAGCAATACGTACCATCAACCCTTTGGTAAAATAAGCGTATTCTGGTTTTTCTCTAATATTTTTTTTGGTTACGTAATAAGCATAAACATAAGCGCCAATAATGTATATTGGGGTTAATAACAAATCAAAAACACTTAAAAGTGGGTTCATGCAAGGATAAAAATACTATTTTTACTCCATATTTATGATAAAGTCCAAAACCTTTATTTTTGTTTCAATTGATGGTATGACTGACCCCCTTGGTCAATCTCAGGTTTTGCCCTACTTAGTAGGTTTATCTAAGTTAGGTTACTCCATTATTATTTGTAGCTGCGAAAAACAACAAAACTGGCAACAAAATAAACAAAGCATTGAAAACATAACTACGCAAGCAAATATTATTTGGAACTATTGTTTTTACCAAACAGGGAAGCCGTTTCTTTCTCAATGGCTCAACTTTAAATCTTTAAAAAACTTAGTACTTAAAACCATCATCGAAAATCCGAATACCTATGCAATACATTGCCGTAGTTACTTAGCAGGGCTAATTGGCTTACACGCTCAAAAAAAACATCGCACTAAATTTATCTTTGACATGCGTGGTTTTTGGGCAGACGAACGAATAGAAGGAAATATTTGGTCAAAATCTAATCCTATTGGCTTTATATTATACAAGCTCTTTAAAAAGAAAGAGAAAGAGATGCTCATGAAAGCTGATGCAATTATTACATTAACCGAAAGAGCTAAACACATTATTTTAAATTGGAACTTAAATATACCCGAACAAAAAATGACGGTAATTCCTTGTTGTGCCGATTTAACCCATTTTTCAACAGCACAACTAAATACTGACCATTTTCAAAAAATAAAAAACTCATTACCTAATTTGAATCAAAAATTAGTAATCAGTTATGTTGGTTCATTGGGCACTTGGTATTTGTCAAAAGAAATGATTGAGTTTTTTAACGAACTTCGTAAACACACGCCTAGTCATTTTTTAATTATTACAAAAGATGATAAAAAAGAAGTGGAAAAGCTGGCGGAAACATACAACATACCCAAACAAGATATAAGCATTGTTTCATCATCTAGACAGGATATGCCTTATTATATGGCTTTATCCGAAATTTCTATTTTCTTTATAAAACCAAGCTTTTCAAAAACGGCCTCTTCTCCTACCAAAATGGGAGAACTGCTTTCGATGGGAATACCCGTAATAACCAACACAGGCATTGGCGATGTAGATACTATTATAAACAATAGCCAATGTGGGATTACCATCTCCAATTTCAACCTTGCATCTTATCAACAAGCTATTCAAAATATATTAGAAAATCGTACATTGTACAAGCGAAATACTATCAAAACAGCTCAAGCAAATTTTTCGTTAAATGACGGCATAACAAAATACAAGCAAACTTACCAACACATTTAATTTATGGCTACTAAAAACACATCAACTATTATTGTTACAGGCGGAGCAGGTTATATTGGCTCTCATACCATTATTGAATTATTACAACAAACAGACTACGAGGTTTTATCAATAGATAATTTCTCGAACTCTACCCCCGCTACATTTGATAGAATTGAAAGCATTACTGGAAAACAAATTAAAAACCTAAATGTAGATTTATGCAATTACGAGGCGCTTGAACATGCTTTAGAAAAAGTAAAAAATCCGATGGGTATTATTCATTTTGCTGCATTTAAATCGGTTGGAGATTCGGTAAATATGCCACTTACCTATTATCATAATAACTTAGAATCGCTCATTAATCTTCTTAAAATTTCAGAGAAATACGCTATAAAAAATTTCATTTTCTCTTCATCCTGTTCAGTATATGGAAATGTAGAGTCATTACCTGTAACCGAAGACACCCCTTTTGCAAAAGCAGAATCGCCTTATGCCCACACTAAACAAATTGGCGAAGACATTTTAATCAATTATGTAAAAAGTAATCCCACTTTTAAAACAGTACTATTACGTTATTTTAACCCTGTAGGTGCTCATAATTCTGGATTAAATGGCGAATTATCGAAAGACAAACCCAATAATTTAGTGCCATTTATTACCCAAAGCGCAGCAGGCATTTTACCTCCGCTTACTGTATTTGGCGACGATTATGATACAAGAGATGGATCGTGTATTAGAGATTATATTCATGTAAGTGATATTGCCGATGCTCACGTAAAAGCCATGGAGTACATTGTAAATAATAAACAAAAAAACAACACCTCTATCTTTAACCTAGGAACTGGAAATGGGGTAACCGTTTTTGAAGTCATAAAAGCCTTTGAAAAAGTAACCGAGCAAACCCTAAACTATAAAGTAGGAGCTAGAAGACCTGGCGATGTTATTAAAATATACGCTAATAATAACCTAGCAAAACAGGAACTACAATGGGAACCTAAGAATGGATTAGATGAAATGATGTTAAGTGCTTGGAAATGGCAAGTAAATATATCTCCAAAAAAATAATTTTATTTCTTGATATTATTTAGGTTTTATAAACTCTAAATTTCTTTTTAGTCCTTTAAATTTTGTGCGCTTTACAGCGCTTTTCTTAAAAATAATTTTAAAGGTATCTTCTGTAATATCGTACCAATCTTGGCATGAAAAATCAAGCATACCTGTTTTATTTTCAAAAGCTTGTTCTTGGTGTGGTGTACTAAAGCTATTCCACGGACAAACATCTTGGCAAATATCACATCCAAACGCCCAATTTTCCATCTTACCTTGAAACGACGCTGGAATTTCTTCCTTTAACTCAATGGTTAAATAACTAATACATTTACTTCCATCTACTACATAAGGTTTTACAATAGCATCCGTTGGGCAAGCATCTATACATCTTGTACAAGTACCGCAATAATCTGGCATCGCTGTATCGTATTCCAAATCAATATCAATAATTAACTCGGCAATAAAAAAATAGGAACCGTGACCTTTGTTTATCAAAATAGAATTTTTGCCAACCCAGCCTAAGCCACTTTTTTTTGCCCAGGCTTTATCCAACACAGGTGCACTATCTACAAAAGCACGACCATTAACATCTCCTATTTTTTCTTTAAGTGTATTTAAAAATTCGTTTAACTTCTCTCTAATCACATCATGATAATCTGTACCATAAGCATATTTTGATATTTTAGGAGCAGATTCATGTGTTTGCCTTGCGCTTGGATAGTAATTATATAATAGCGAAACAACTGATTTTGCTCCCTCAACAAGTATGGTTGGATTCAACCGTTTATCAAAATAATTTTGCATATACTCCATCTTTCCATGCATTTGGTTTGTGAGCCAATTCTCCAATCTTGGAGCCTCCTCTTCCAAAAATCCAGCTTTGCTAATACCACAAAAATCAAAGCCCAAGCGCTTAGCTTCTTGCTTAATAATTTGGGTATGTAGCTGTTTATTCACGAATAGAGTTTAATTAAATTATGTTTTAAGTTTAGTAGTTTTATTTGGATGTAGTATCTTTATATAATCAATTAATGGAATTGAAACACATTTAATACTCATCTAAAAACACTATGAATACTAAAACCGACACAAAGTTAAGCAAATCCGTTTTCCTAATCATAATTATTTTATTTGGTGCTTTCCTCGCCTACTCGCTTTGGGAATATTTCACAGCTTTTTTAGGTAGCATCTTATTTTATGTGCTTTTTAAAAGAAGAATGGAATACCTCATCAAACAAAAGAAATGGAAACGAAGTAGAGCAGCTATTTTGTTAATGCTTGCTTCATTCTTTATTATTTTAATTCCTACCTTTCTTTTTATCACACTTGTATTAAATAAAATAATTCCAGTAGCTTCTAATCCCGACATCTTTTTACCTTATATTCATCAAGTAGAATCTATCCTTCAAGAAAAATTTGGGATTGAACTTTTAACCAATGAAAATTTAAGTTATGTAAAGGCCATTGGTGCAACAGTAGTATCTAGTATTTTAAACCAAGGATTTTCATTTTTTTCAACCATTGTGATGATGTATTTCTTCTTGTACTTTATGCTTATTAATGTAAATAGAATTGAAGCATCTATGGTTATATTACTACCATTTAGAAAAGATAAGATTAAGATGCTTGGCGAAGAATTAAAAACCCAAACTTTTAGTAATGCTTTTGGTATCCCATTAATTGCAGTAGCGCAAGGATTATTAAGTTATATTATTTACATTATTACTGGTGTACCCGAGGCAGGTTTTTGGGCAGTACTCACAGGGCTTGCATCAGTTATCCCAATTGTAGGCACTGGTATTATTTGGCTGCCTATTAGCATTTATTTTTTTGTAATTGGTTCTAACTGGCAAGGCGTTGTAGTTATAATATGGTGTGCGCTTATTATGGGCAGTATGGATAATGTGATACGATTTTTATTAGCAAAGCGTATGGCCGATGTTCATCCTATTGTAACCGTATTAGGTTTATTGGTTGGGGTTAAATATTTGGGCATTACAGGGCTAATTTTTGGTCCTTTATTAATTTCCTATTTTTTAATCTTATTAAAGATTTACTATTCCGATTATCAAAAAGGCAACTATAAACACAAAGTTAAAGAACCCTCATTGCAAATTGGTGTACCATTTATCTACCAAAAAACAATTAACCCAAAAAATAAACAATCATAAAGCATTTATAATATGAAAAAAATAGGCTTCATACTTTTAGTAATCATCGCCTCCTTTTTGTCAGGCTTTGCTTTAAAATCGTTTATTGACAAACAACAGGAAAACACCACAAACTATAAAAAAGTAACGGGCATTGGTGGTATTTTCTTTAAATGCAAAAACCCGAAATTAGTACGAGAATGGTATCACACACATTTAGGCATTCATACAAACCAATATGGCGCTGTATTTGAGTGGTATCAAGGCGCTGATAGCACTAAAAAAGGTTTTACGCAATGGTCGCCCTTTAATGAAAAAACAACGTATTTTTCTCCATCAAGCAAAGATTTTATGATTAATTACCGCGTTGATGATCTACAAAAGTTAGTAAATGAACTTCAAAAAAATGGCGTTACTGTTTTAGATAGCATACAAACCTATGACTATGGCAAGTTTGTACACATTTTAGATATAGAAAACAACAAAATTGAACTTTGGGAGGCTAATGACGTGGAATATGAAAAACTAGGTAAACAAATGGGGAGCAAAACCACTAAATAAACCATAAATATCAATAACTTTGTAACTTGTATGCGTGAGGTAAAAAAAGATATTAGGGCTTTTAGTGAAGCAGAGTTAGTTGATATTCTGAAAGAAAAAGGCGAGCCAAAATTTCGTGCCAAACAAATTTACGAATGGCTTTGGAAAAAAACGGCACATCAGTTTGATGACATGTCTAATCTTTCAAAACCATTAAGAGACTGGCTGAATGAACATTTTGTAATAAATGCCGTAAAAATTGATGAGATGCAAATTAGTGGCGATAAAACCATTAAGTGCGCCATGAAATTAGCAGACAACCATGTTGTAGAAAGTGTTTTAATTCCTACAAAATCAAGGATGACTGCTTGTATATCTTCTCAAGTTGGTTGTAGTTTAACTTGTAAATTTTGTGCTACAGGAAAATTAAAACGCCTAAGAAACTTAAATGCAGATGAAATATATGACCAAGTAGCATTGGTAAAAAATTTAGCAGAAACGAAATACAATCAATCGCTTACAAATATTGTGTATATGGGCATGGGCGAACCTTTATTAAATTACGCCGAAACCATACGCTCTGTTGATAGAATTACATCGCCCGATGGGCTTGGTATGAGCCCTTCACGTATTACAGTGAGCACAGCTGGCATTGCTAAAATGATTATAAAATTGGGCGACGACCAAGTAAAATTTAATTTAGCCTTATCGTTACATGCCGCCAATGATGAAAAGCGTAATCAAATTATGCCCATTAACGAAACCAATTCGTTAGAAAATTTAGAACAAGCGCTTAATTATTTTTACGAAAAAACAGGTACTCGTGTAACCTTTGAATACATTGTGTTTAAAGATTTTAATGATGGCTTACAAGACGCAAAAGAATTAGGTGATTTTTGTGATAAAACAACAGCAAAGGTTAATATTATTGAGTACAATCCTATAGACGGTGGCGAGTTTAAACAAACAACACCCGAACGATTAAATGCCTTTGTAAATCATTTAGAAAAAAGAGGTATTATTGTTAATGTAAGACGCAGTAGAGGAAAAGACATAGATGCTGCATGTGGCCAGTTGGTTAATAAAAACAAGGCAACCGTTCAGATTTTTAAATAGGTAATGAAAAAAAAATTACCAAATATTCAATCGCTGAAAGAATGGCTAAAGGCCATTTCAATTTCTTTTTTGTGCGTATTATTTGTACGAAGTTTTTTGTTTGAAATTTCTCCTGTTAATTCGCCCTCTATGGAAAAGACACTACTTACTGGCGATTATATGTTGGTTAATAAATTATCATACGGGCCACGATTAATGCGTACTTTATTAAGTACCCCTTTTATCAATCAACGTTTTTATTCCGATATAATTACATTACCTTATATGCGCCTTTTTGGGGAGCCAGATGTAGAACGCAATGATGTAGTAGTGTTTAATTTCCCAAAAGTATTTGATTTTCCTGTTGACCACCGCACCTATTTTGTAAAACGCTGTGTAGCCATTCCAGGCGACACACTCACTATCATTGATGGCTTAGTATATATTAATCATCAACTTTCAGATAATGAAACCAATTTACAATTTAATTACCATATTAAATCCGATAAAGAGCTAGACTCTAATTTTGTAGCGCATTATACCTTATACGAAGGTGGAAAAATATCTGACAAAAACGATTATTCATTTACACTTACCAAAGCGTTAGTTGATACTTTAAAGAGTAAATCTTACATCAGCATTATTGAAAAAAATAATGAGAAAAAAGATATGTGGGATGAATATGTTTTTCCTGAAGACATCCATTATAAATGGAATGTAGATAATTACGGACCTCTTGTTATCCCAAAAAAAGGCGCTCAGATTAAACTCGACACCACTAATCTTTGCATTTACAAAGACATCATCACACAATATGAACATAATACACTAGAGGTAAAAGGCGACAGTATTTTTATAAATCAAATTTATTGTACATCTTACCAAATACAACAAAACTACTATTTTATGTTGGGGGATAACCGCCATAACTCTCAAGATAGCAGGCATTGGGGCTTTGTACCAGAAGACCACATCATTGGAAAAACAAGCCGTATCGTTTTTTCTAAAGATGAGCAATATATAAAAGGAATTCGCTGGAACCGTTGTTTTAAATTGATAGAATAATGAAAGCCATCTTATTAAGTACTGCCTACTTACCAAATATTGCTTACTTAAGCCATGTTTTATCTTACCAAGAAATTTATATTGAACAATACGAACATTTTATAAAACAAACATATAGAAACCGTTGTGAGCTATTTTCATCAAATGGCAAACAAATTTTAAGTATTCCATTAATAAAACAAGCCGACAAAGAACTCATAAAAGATAAACGTATTTCTTACGCCGAAGATTGGCAAAAACAGCATTGGCGAGCCATTACAAGTGCTTATAAAAACTCGCCTTACTTTGAGTATTTTGAAGATGACTTAAAACCATTTTACGAAACGCCATACGAATTTCTATTGGAATATAATACTGCCCTATTACATACCATCTTACATATCTTACGAGTAAAAAAAACTTTCCAATTTACTTCGCAATACGAAAGCAAGCCAACTCATTATATAGATTTAAGGGATACCAACACCTTGATAAACCCTAATGATTACAAGTATTACCAAGTTTTTTCAAATAAGCACGGTTTTATAAGCAATCTTAGTTGTTTAGATTGTCTATTTCATATTGGATTAGAAACAAAAGAAATTTGTTCTATTAAATTTTAAGTCCTATTACCAATACATCATCCGTTTGGTCAACATCTTGTTTCCAATTATTAAATGAATATTCTAGAAAAGCTTCTTGCTCTTCCAAATCCATTTCATAAATAGTGCTCAATAGTTCCTTAAAATTCGATTTCTTCAACTTTTTATTCTTCTCTCCACCAAATTGGTCGGTAAAACCATCTGTAAACATATAAATACAATCATTGTTTTTCAACTGAACATACTGAGTTTCAAAGGCTTTATCAATTCCAGAATAAAAACCAATTGGATAGCGACTGCCATTTATCTCTATAACCTCACCATTACGTACAATGAGTAAAGAACGAAATGCACCAGCAAAAGCCAACTCATTAGTCGCTTTGGTTATTCTTATCAACGATACATCCATGCCGTCATAAGCAATCATTTCTTGATTTACATTCATAGATTTTTCTAACTCAACATCTAGAGCCTTTAAAATTTCAGCAGGGTGAGAAATTTGTTGATTTATAAAAACCTCTTTAAACATAGCATTAGCCACCATACTCATCATAGCACCTGGCACACCGTGTCCTGTACAATCCACAGTAGCCACGTACTTAAATTCATCATCTTCATAAAACCAATAATAATCGCCACTCACAATATCCTTGGGTTTATATAACAAAAATGAATCCACAAACATTTGTTTAAGTTTCTCCTGTTTTTGTAATATCGAGCGCTGAATTCTTTGCGCATAATAAATACTATCCGTTATATCTTTATTTTGTTCAGATAATCGCTTATTAGTTTCTATTAAACGCCTTTCACTATTTTTATTTTCTGTAATATCATATCCTATTCCTATTAATTGTTCTTCGTTCAAATAAGATACATTCCAGTGAATCCATTTTACTCCACCTACCGAAGTTCTGAGTTTATGCTCAAATGACTGAGAAGTAATAGATGTATTTTCAAAACTTGATAAAATTTTTTGTTTCACTTCTTCGCCTTCAGGTTTTGAAAAACGAATAATTTCCCACCAAGCGTTACCAAGCAAGTCATGCGGGTTGTAACCCAATAAGTGTTGAGCAGATTTACTCACGTATTCAATACTCCCTCTTTTGTTTAAAACAACAATAAGTGTATTTAGCCTATCTAGGATTTGATCCTGTATGTCAATGGCAAACATTGGTAAAATTTTTAAAAAAATAATAAATTGAAAATTGTGAATGAAAGTATAATGCTTAGCGCATAATAATATAATGCCACGAGTTTTTCGTACAATACTGCACAAAATGATTAAGATATGTTGTGGAATTTTTCACGAGGCAAATATAAAATTATATTTACCTAAAAAACAAATTTTTATGCAACAAAAAAAGGTAAAATGAAACAATCGTTTAAAAACGCCTTATTTTACAAGGCTTACAAGGCGATTTAATTAATGTAATTTAGCACCTATTAAGCTAATAAATTCTTTTCGGGTGGCGTCTTTTAAAAACTCGCCTGTAAATGCAGACGTGGTTGTTACACTATTTTGTTTTTGTACCCCACGCATTTGCATGCACAAATGCGAACATTCCATTACCACAGCCACGCCTGTTGGGTTTAGTGTTTCCTGAATACAATCTCTAATTTCGTTGGTTAAACGCTCTTGTACTTGCAATCTTCTAGCAAAGGCATCTACTACTCTTGGTAATTTACTCAAGCCTACAATATGCCCATTAGGAATATAAGCGATATGCGCTTTTCCAAAAAAAGGTAACAAATGGTGTTCGCATAAACTATAAACTTCAATATCTTTTACAATTACCATTTGGCTATAGTCTTCCTTAAACATAGCCGAACGTAAAATCTCAGCAGGATTTAAGTCATAACCTTGGGTTAAAAACTGCATTGCCTTTGCGGCTCTTACAGGTGTTTTAACCAGTCCCTCACGATTAGGATTTTCGCCCATATCGTTCAATATGTTTTTATACATATCCGAAATAGAATCAATTAAACCATCATTGTAATGATCTATTTTTTTATACCCAGTTAAGTCTTGCTCAAATTCTTCGTTTAACATTACTTTATTATTCTAAATTAATACACAACTATTCGCCAAAATACTCCACGTAATTACTATCGGTTTCATACAATTTTATACAATGTAGCGTAGCCGACATCGCTTGTATTTTGGGAGCTAAAATATTCCAAATAAAAATAGCCACATTTTCGGTAGAAGGCATGATGGGCATATTTTCTACATCTAAATTAAGGTTTTTGTGGTCTAACACCTCACACACCTCTTTTCTAATGAGTGTGCTTAAATCTTTTAAATTCACTACAAAACCTGTTTCTGGGTTTATTTTACCCTTTACGGTTACAAACAACTCATAATTATGCCCATGCCAGTTTTTATTGGCGCATTTACCAAATACGGCGTTATTTTGCTCCTCGCTCCACGACGGATTAAATAATTTATGAGCAGCATTAAAATGTTCTTTGCGAGTAATATAAATCATAGTAACTTAACGGGGTAAAAATACAAATAATAAATGAAGATTTTAATTGTAGCGGCAACTCACTTTGAAGTATTGCCCATACTTGAAATTATAGGCATTACAGAGCCAACATACGCCTTAAATATTGGCAAAAAGCCTATTCATCAACATCAAGTAGATGTTTTAATAACAGGAGTTGGCATGGTTAATACCGCCATGATGTTGAGTAAACACAACGTTGCTCATTATGATATGTTTATAAATGCAGGCGTTGCTGGTGCTTTTAACAAACAACTACAACTTGGCGATGTGGTACAAATTACCGAAGATATATTAAGCGAAATGGGTGCCGAAGATGGCGAAGAATTTATAAGCTACGATCAACTTGGTTTACCTGGCAAACATTGTTTTAAAAACCCGAATTTATTAGCCTCTACACTAACCCTTCCAACAGCAAAGGGCATTACGGTTAATACCATTCATGGTAATGCAGTTTCTATACAAAAAATAGAAGCATTGTATCAACCAGATGTAGAAAGTATGGAAGGCGCTGCCTTTTTTGCTACACTTGAAAACACAACAGCAAGGTATTTTCAAATACGAAGTATTTCTAATTATGTAGAGAAACGCAACAAAGCAAACTGGAAAATGGAATTAGCCATTACACAACTTAACCAATGCTTAATTCAAATTATACAAAACTGGAATTAACACATAAAAAAAGGTTACTAAAAACAGTAACCTTTTTTTAATAACCTATGAGTGATGATTATTCAGCTAAAACAATCACTTTATTTTTAAACACCTCCACTACTCCACCTTTTACAGCAAAATGTTGTGGCGTATTATTTTCGGCAATTAACTCTATGTTTCCAGCTTTTAAAGTAGCAATCATGGGTGCGTGATTATTTAACACACCAAATGAACCCTCTGCACCTGGAAAAACAGCTGACTTTACTTGACCTTCAAATAATTTTTTATCAGGTGTTATAATTTCTAAATTCATTTTATTGTAAACTTTTTAAAAGTGAATTAAGCGTCTGCTAATAATTTTTTACCTTTTTCAATGGCATCTTCAATAGAACCTACTAAGTTAAAGGCGGCTTCAGGATATTGATCCACTTCACCATCTAAAATCATATTAAATCCTTTAATAGTATCTTCAATTGGAACTAATACACCTTTTAAACCTGTAAATTGCTCGGCAACGTGGAATGGTTGAGATAAGAAACGTTGTACACGACGTGCGCGGTGTACTACTAATTTATCTTCCTCACTTAATTCATCCATACCTAAAATGGCAATGATATCTTGTAATTCTTTGTAACGTTGTAAGGTGTTTTTAACACGTTGAGCACAGTTATAATGCGCATCACCAATTACCGAAGGTGTTAAAATACGAGAAGTAGAATCTAATGGATCTACCGCAGGATAAATACCTAACTCTGCAATTTTACGACTTAATACTGTAGTAGCATCTAAATGCGCAAATGTAGTAGCTGGAGCAGGGTCAGTTAAGTCATCGGCAGGTACATATACCGCTTGTACCGAAGTAATTGAACCTTTTTTAGTTGATGTAATACGCTCTTGCATAGCACCCATTTCGGTAGCTAAAGTAGGTTGATACCCTACCGCTGATGGCATACGACCTAATAAAGCCGAAACCTCAGCACCTGCTTGTGTAAAACGGAAAATGTTATCTACGAAAAATAAGATATCACGACCAGCACCGCTTCCATCTCCATCACGGAAATATTCAGCCATGGTTAATCCAGATAAAGCCACACGAGCACGTGCTCCTGGAGGCTCATTCATTTGTCCGAAAACTAAGGTAGCCTTTGAATCTTCTAAAGCTTTTAAATCCACTTTAGATAAATCCCAACCACCTTTTTCCATATCGTGTTTAAAATCTTCGCCATATTTAATAACGTCTGACTCGATAAACTCACGTAATAAGTCATTACCCTCACGTGTACGCTCACCAACACCAGCAAACACCGATAAACCAGAGTAGGCCTTAGCAATATTATTTACTAATTCCATAATTAATACGGTTTTACCTACACCCGCACCACCAAATAATCCAATCTTACCTCCTTTTGCATAAGGCTCAATTAAGTCGATTACTTTAATACCTGTAAATAATACTTCGGTAGAGGTTGATAAATCTTCAAATTTTGGAGCCGAACGGTGAATAGAAACACCATCTGCTTTAGTCATTGTATTAATACCATCAATAGCATCGCCTACTACGTTAAATAAACGACCTTTTACTTTATCGCCAGTTGGCATTTTAATAGCCGAACCAGTTGCTTTAACAGCCATACCACGGTATAAACCATCGGTACTGTCCATAGCCACCGCACGAACCATATCTTCGCCAATATGTTTTTGAACTTCAAGAATTAAAGGATTTCCGCCCTCGCGCACAATTTCAAGCGCATCAAGCAATCCAGGCAATTTACCGCCATTTAAATCAAAACTAACGTCCACTACCGGACCAATAACTTGTGCAATTTTACCAACTTGGTTTGACATGTTTTATGTGTTTTTTAAAATTCGGGTGCAAATGTAGGGCTTTAAGTTAAAATCTCAAAAAAAAAACGCGGTTTTAGTCGAATAAATAGGGGAATTTATTCACAATTTTAAATGCTTTTTAATGAAATGTTTGAAAAATACATTTAACCCAAATTATGCATTTACCTGAACTCAGAATTACACCTTCAGGCAATCCCTTTCCATAGAGCTACAATAAGTAGAGTTGGCGTTTTATGCAAAATAGATCTCATCTTGCCTACCCCGCACGTCGACGAAATCTTAACTATTAGCAGCTTTAACTTTTGTTCTGCATTTTTCTTTTAATAATGTCCAAGTTTTGTTTAAGTTCATTTATGCTTGAATAAATTATTTTCTCAACAAAGTCAATGATTTTAGCATATTTGTCAATGGTCGGTTTGCCAAACTGAAAACTTTCGACACTTATGAAGTGAAGATTATTTCTTTCGTCATTGATGTCCTTGATAATCGAAAAGATGTCGGCAGGAAGATTTATTATTTTTTGATACTCAGGTTTTAACAGCCAGGAAAAATTAACGGTGTTTGAGGTTGTCTCCCATTGCTCGGGTTTGTCCTGAACGAAGTTTTTGAAAGAACTTTCAGAGAATAACTCGTCTACTATAATAGGTCGGTTCATCTGTGCATTTTTCAACATCTTGTTTTTATTAGATAGTTTATGAACAACGCAATTATTAAGCAGTAAAAAACCTTTCATAAAATTCTCAAAACAAGTAATGATACGTGTATGATCAATTATGTTATCCGCAACAAAAGAGTATAACGTATTAATATCAGGTCGTGTTTCTTTGGAATAAGGGATGTTTTTATAAATATCAAAGTTTTTAACGATTGTTGCGCCACGAAAAATTCTATATCCGTTTACCCAGAGGTTAAGTGCCGCAACTTTTCGGTTATAGTCATGATAATAGGCGAAAATATGCATGTACTTTTGAATCATAACTTCAGTATTCGCAGGTTCGACTATCATGGTACCGTATCTATAATTATAGCTAATTAACGCCTGTTTTTTTCTTGTTTCCTAATTTATATTTATAGCACTAAGTTACTAAAATTTGAAACTAACAGATCTACTCAATGAAAATTAATTTATTTAAGCAACCGAAACTAATAAGAATAGAAAAATAAATGCAACACTCCTCCTTCAATTACTTTACCCTAGCCGCACGGCTAAAAGTTTTAATAAAATAAGGTTCAGTCATATCGCTTATCATTACACCTTTTATAGACGAGGCGTGTACAAACTTATTGTTTTGCAAATAAACCCCCACATGCGAAATAGATTTACCATTGGTTATAAAAAACACCAAATCGCCTTCTTTTAATTCTTGCTTTGTTATTTTTTTTGTTTCTTCAACTAATGATTTGGTATTATCTGATATTTTTTTTTGATATACCTGCTGGTATAACGCTGACGTAAGCGCCGAACAATCAATACCACGTTTATCCTTTCCTGCGTATTTATATGGCACTCCTATCCACTCATCAATAAATTGATATAAAGGTTCATTAGTAATAGCACTTTCTGATACCGAAAGTTTTTGGGCATATTGTTTTTTTAGCTGATTAGATTTTACAACAACTGGTTCCTTAGTTTTTGGCGTTGTTTTTACTGTTTCTTTACGTGCTTTACAAGCTACTAATAACATAGCACTGATAAGTAGTAATGCGTATTTAACAACGTAATTCATAAATACCAAATTAGGTATTTAACTAACGTAAATTTAGAGGTAAGAAATTGGTTTATAACAAGCGTGTGTTAAACTTGTGGAAGTGTTTTTTCTTGATGGCTGTATAACTTAGAAAATTTCACCACCAAACGGTAAGCTATATAAGCAAAAATAGGAGCTGCCAATACATCGTAACTATAATGCACATGCTGTAATACTACACCTACCGACACAGCAATTGCCGCCAATAAAAACACGATTTTAAGAAACGGCGTACGAGCAAAAAAGTAAAATAAAAATAAAGTAGCAGCATGACCACTAAAGAATAAATCTTTTAAATTATTAGCCCCCGAGTAAAACGTATTAGCTAAAATTTCGTCTTTTAAAGGTATGATAGTGCTAGGTGGATCGAGCGGAACAAAAAACAAGGTAATAATTCGCAACACCGTTAATGCACCATACATTTGAATAAAATGTAAAAACTTGTATGGCGACAAAAGCGCATAAATAATTGCTATTAATGCTGTGGAATAGGTAACAATAAATATAAAAAACGAAACATCTCTAGGCTTAATAAAATTTAAAATGGGGTCGTAGAAAATATGACCTTGTCGTGTTTCGATATAAGCTAATAAAGATGCAAAGCCTGTTAAAATAAGCACCAAACCCATTACAGAAATTATAAAACGATTTCTGAATGAAGAATTTAAAAAGGCATTTTTCCAATTATATAACATGGGGCAAAATTATTCAATTATTACATACAAAACCAGTCAATTTGGTAACATGTTATGTAATTATTAACAAAAATTACCATTACATCTATTTAGTAAAATAGCCACAACCTTTATAGGTTTTGTCTTTGTATTTCACAAGCACTTCTCTCTCCCTTTTCTCTCCAGAACCAGCATCTACGCAGGTTTTATGATGTATTTGAATATCCAACACATTTGGCTCTGTATATTGAAATCCATTTTCATTTTCTAATCCTGTAAAGGCGTGATTTAGCAACAAGCTATCATTGCCATAATCTACCACCAATCTTAGTTGATTAGAATAAACCTCAGAAAACCAACCAGGTTCAGTACCCGATGCTTTAAATAGCAAAGTAGATTCAGTAGTTGGTACCGAGTCGCTCTTTGTTATTGAAATAGCCACTTTCCCAATGGTATCTTGCCCTTGTGTCATACTCGACTCGGTAGTGGTATTTACTTGGGTGCAAGATGTTAAACAAATTATACCTAATAAGAAACTTACATTTTTAATCATAAGGTAAACTTACATTTTTTTATCCGTAAATTCAATTATATCTTTGTGGTCTTTTATTAAAAAAATTATACGATGGATTTAAAATTTGATATTGTAGAAATACTAAAAGCAACTATGGTACTTTTTGCTGTTATAGATGTCATTGGCTCTATACCAATTATTATTAGTTTAAAACAAAAAACAGGAGAAATAAATGCACCTAAAGCCTCTTTCGTTTCTTTTGGAATTATGATTGTGTTTTTATTTGTAGGGCAAACTATCCTTGATATTATTGGTATTTCTATTGGAGACTTTGCCATTGCGGGTTCCATCTTAATTTTTATTGTTGCCTTTGAAATGATTTTAGGTATTCAAATTTCAAAAGACACCATGCCTGCAACTGCATCTGTAATTCCACTTGCTTTTCCACTCATTGCAGGAACTGGTACACTTACTACGCTTTTATCCATCAGAGCCGAATACAATATTATTTCCATTATCATAGCCATATTGCTCAATGTTATTATTGTATTTGTAGTATTAAAAAACCTTTACAGAATTGAGAAACTATTAGGGGCTGGCGGTATTGCCATCCTTAAGAAAGTATTTGGTGTAATCTTATTGGCTATTGCCATTAAGTTATTCAGAAAATATACTGGTTTATAAAGGAGTTTACTCTTTAATAAACTTACGTGTTACTTGGGCTTTATCTGCTTTTATGGATAAAAAATAAACGCCATTAGCTAAGATGCTATCTAATCTTATCTCTATTTGATTTGGAGTTTTACGATATTGAGTTATCTCTATCTGTTTTCCTAATACATCATACATCTTCACCTCATTAATAAGAGGTGCATCTATTGTAATAATATCATTTGCAGGATTAGGAAAAATAGAAATTGTCAAATCATTTTGTAATGTTTGTATGCCAATAGATGTTCCATTCATTAAGTTATGCGCAGCACACATATTTGGAATACCCCAACCATAACTATTATCGGGCGAGGCACTTTGAGAAGCCGTAGATTTTAATGCTTGCATAATTTGCATATTAGTTTTAGTTGGATTAGCCTGCCACAAACAAGCTACCGCACCTGCTAAAATAGGTGTGGCGAATGATGTTCCGTTACCCGACATAAAAGTACCATTTGGGGCACACACATAAGAGCCTTGGCCCATAGAACTTAAATCGGGTTTTATTCTACCATCGGCTGTTGGACCAACAGAACTAAAACCGGCATGAACACCCGAACCATCTACTGCGCCAACAGCACAAATACTATCGGCATCGGCAGGCACGCCAATATACATCCACGCATTATTACCATCATTTCCAGCAGCATTTAATACAAAAATTCCTTTGCGTGCAGCCATAGTTGCTGCAATCGACATAGGAGATGTTTTCCCATCTAAGTCAGCATAAGTATGGCTAGTATAGGGCGAATCAAACGAAGTGTAACCTAAAGAAGTAGTTGCAATATCAACACCTAAACTATCGGCATATTCCACACCAACAATCCAATTACACTCTTCAATTGGTTTTTCAGAAAAAACATCTTCAGTTCTAATAAGCACAACGCTTGCTTTAGGAGCAGTGCCTATTAATTCGCCTGGTGTATTACCCGAAATACATGATAACACCATAGCTCCATGGTTATGATCTTCATATACAGACGAGTTTCCCATTACAATATCGCGCGTAGCAATAATTCGATTTTCATTTCTTAACGAATCAAATACTGCATTATTATTTACATTATCAAAACCAGAATCTAATACACCTATCATCATTCCTTGTCCTCTGTACCCATTTTCATGCATACAAGGTGTTCCTAATTGATTATTTTGTGTAAACGAATTACCATAATTATATCCCGTAATTTGACTTTCTCTATGAACTTGCTGAGTTGGAGTTGATAATTCATCTGTATTACCTTTGTGCATTTTAGCAACAGGCGAAGAACTAGTTACACAAGATAAGGAATTAATAGCTGCTAACTGTGTAGCATTATTTACAACAACAATGGCTGCATTTAACCACTTTGAACGAGCAAACACTTGAGCCCCCGTAGCATTCACTTGATTAATGTATGTTTGATTTACTGGAATATCTGTTATATCTATAGCTATACCCTGATTTGTTCTTCTAGCAATAGACCTCGCTGATAAATAGGCCGTAGGAGTTGAAACCGAATAAGGCGAACCATTTTTATCTGTAAACTTTACCCAGTATTTTGCTGGGAATTGAGCTTTTAAAGTAGAAAAAGTAGCCAGTAATCCAATAACTGCCATACTTGTTTTAAATTTATTCGTAACCATGCGTTATATATGTCATTTTATAAATTACACCTTTGGTAATTCGCTGTTCTACAGGCACAACCTGATGTGTAATTGGATCAATAGTTGGTGTATTTGAGTATAAATCTTTAATCTCTTTATATACTAAGCCAACATCTTTAGCAAATTTTTCGATAAAATATTCTCGATGAATCACATTTAATCCCTTATCATCTTTTTGTGTTACTTGCAACACCTTGTCAAATGTTGTTCCGTTAATATTTTCTTGACTATCATAATAGGCGTATTTATATTCCCACTCTCCTATGGTATTGTGTGCATTTCCATTCCATGTTACTTTGTCCGACACAGGGAAAACCAATTTAGTAAAACGCACATCTTCTTCTACAACTTCTAGTGTCGTATTAGTTTTTGTATATATCCACACATCTTTTACTATCCAAGGTATGTTCTCATAACTAACAGTAGAGTCGTACATTTTAATATAACGCACTAATCTTATTCCCTCTCTTCCTTGATTATCAGTATAATTTTCTTCTAATTTTTCTTTAATGCGGTATTTGTAATAGGTAGTGTCCTTATTAAAATCGTCATAAACAGTAGAGTCCACATCATACACAATGTATTTACCAAGTACCACTGGCGCATAAGCATAACCTACATCGGGTGGTAACTCAGTTTTATTTTTACATGCTGCAAGTAGCAACATAAAAAAACAGCCAATAAATATTTTAAACTCATTTATGATGGTTAAAATTATTAATAAAATATCTCTAAAACAACTCTGATTTGTTATAAATTCGCAGAAAATATTAATCTTATGGCTGATTTTTCTAAACATAAATTTGCAACCAAGGCAATTCATGCAGGTGCCGATCCCGATCCTTCAACTGGAGCTATTATGACTCCTATTTTTCAAACTTCAACCTATGTGCAAGAATCGCCAGGCACTAATAAAGGCTATGGCTATGCACGTGGTAAAAACCCTACTCGCGAAGCATTACAGAAAAACATTGCCGCATTAGAAAATGGCAAACACTGTGTGTGTTTTAGTAGTGGCATGGGTGCAACAGATGCCGTTATGAAGTTATTAAGCCCAGGAGATGAAGTGATTACAGGCGATGATTTATATGGTGGAACGTATCGTTTATTTACCAAGATATTTGAGAAATATGGTATAAAGTTTCATTTTGTGAATTTAACAGATGCCAACAACATCAAACAATACGTTAATTCAAAAACAAAATTAATTTGGGCAGAAACACCTACTAATCCTACGATGCAAATTATAGACATAGAGGCGTGTTCTAAAATTGCAAAAGAAAATAATTTAATATTAGTAGTTGACAACACCTTTGCATCACCTTATTTACAAAACCCTTTAGCCTTAGGTGCTGATATTGTAATGCACTCGGTAACCAAATATTTAGGCGGACATAGTGATGTAGTAATGGGAGCCTTAATTACAAATGATGATAAATTACATGAACAAATATATTTTATTTTAAATAGTTGTGGTGCTAATCCTGGACCAATGGATAGTTTTTTAGTAATGCGTGGTATTAAAACCCTGCATTTACGCATGGAACGCCATTGCTACAACGGAAGAAAAATTGCAGAATTTTTAAAGTCGCACCCAAAAATTGAAAAAGTATATTGGCCAGGTTTTCCAGAACATCCAAACCACCAAATTGCTAAAAAACAAATGCGTGATTTTGGAGGCATGATTTCCATTGTACTAAAAGGAGCAAACTTAGAGCAGACTTTTAAAATTGCTTCTTCATTCAAAGTATTTTCGTTAGCCGAATCGTTAGGTGGTGTTGAATCTTTAGTAAATCACCCAGCTACAATGACGCACGCTTCTATCCCAAAAGAGGAAAGAGAAAAATCGGGCGTTGTAGAAAATTTATTAAGATTAAGTGTAGGTGTAGAAGATGTAGATGATTTAATTGATGATTTAAAACAAGCTTTAGCGTAATATTTTTAAATTAATTTTAATACATGAAAATAATTGAATGCCCAAGAGATGCGATGCAAGGCATCAAACAACTTATTCCTACCGACTTAAAAGCTAAATATATTAATACATTACTTAAAGTTGGGTTTGATACTATTGACTTTGGAAGTTTTGTTTCTCCAAAAGCTATTCCTCAAATGCACGACACATCTGCTGTATTAAAACAACTTGATTTATCTACCACAAAAAGTAAATTATTAGCTATAATAGCCAATACAAGAGGCGCTCAAGATGCCTGTGCTTTTGATGAAATACAATATTTAGGTTTTCCGTTCTCTATCTCCGAAACCTTTCAACAAAGAAATACAAACTCTAGTATTGCAGAATCATTAATACGTGTAGAGGAAATACAAAACTTATGCGTGAATCATAAAAAAGAATTAGTTGTTTATATCTCTATGGCATTTGGCAACCCTTATGGCGACGAATGGAATAGCGACATTGTTATAAATTGGACAAAAAAATTAAGTGAATTAGGTGTAAAGATAATTGCATTATCTGACACTATAGGTGTTTCAAATAGAGATAATATTCAATATCTTTTTTCAAATATTATTCCTGAATTTAAACATATTGAAATTGGTGCTCACCTCCACTCTACCAAAGAAAAAGCACAAGAAAAAATAGATGCAGCTTATAAAAGCGGATGCCAACGATTTGATGTAGCAATTCATGGATTTGGCGGATGCCCTATGGCAAAAGATGATTTGACAGGCAATTTAGCTACCGAGGATTTAGAATATTATTTCGATAAAAATAATATAACACTTTCACTCCATAAAGAAAACCTAGAACAAGCTTATAAAGATAGTTGGGAGATTTTTAATAATTACCACTAACACTTAACGAATTAATTCCCAAAGTACAATTCCAATACTTACGGAAACATTTAATGAGTGCTTAGTACCATATTGTGGAATTTCTATCACCACATCCGATTGATTAATAATTTCTTGTTCTACACCATACACCTCGTTTCCAAATACTAACGCTAACGGTTTTTGTGGTTTCTGAAAGTTATTGAGCATAACCGAATCCTTTGCCTGTTCCACAGAGGCAATGTAATACTGTTTTGTTTTTAAATCGTTAATTGCGTCTTGAGTTGTTTTAAAGTATTTCCATTCTACTGTTTGCGTAGCACCTAAGGCTGTTTTTTCAATTTCAGGTTTTGGTGGTGTGCCTGTTACACCACATAAATAAATAGCTTCAATTAGAAACGCATCGGCTGTGCGAAATACCGAGCCTACATTATTTAAACTTCTAATATTATCAAGAACCAATACAATTTTATGTTTAGGTGTTCTCTTAAACTCTTCAGAGTTCATTCTACCTAAATCATCCATGCTTAACTTTTGGTTCACGCTTACTGTAAGTTAAATCTTAAACTAAATCCAGCATTGATATTTGCTGTAGGGAATGAATTGGATGTTTGAGGTGTGTTTTTAATCCAATCATAAAACAAACGTAAGTTAATAGCTTGTGTAAGTTGATAGTCTAATGCTGTCTTAAGAGTAATGATATTTTGACCACCAGTAGGCGTACTAATTTCATCTGCAATACGACGTATAACAGTCATGTTTTTACGATAAGATAAATCCACTTTAAAATTCAAGTCACTCTTTAATGGTTGACCTTTTATTTTGATAGCATTAATAGTTAAGTTAGGTAAACGATAACCAATACCAATAATATATTCTTGTCCTTTAGTTTCAATAATTTGAGGACCTGTAATATTTAAGTTTACAGATTTATCTTTCTTCATCTCGAAATTAGCCATCCAACCTGGTTTATTAAATCTTAAATCTACTTTAATTAACGGGCTAAAAGCTTCGGTAATTGTAGCACCCATTATTGTATATCGTGGATTAAAATTAGCTGTTTGTCCAAAATTAGCCATTGGTACACGAGTGCCTTGACCTTCAACAAAGAGTAAGTTATTATTATATCCACCTAAAGTATATGTTGAGCGATAAGCATGTCTTAATGTAATGGATTGGAAATACTTTTTAGCAATTTTTAATTTACCTAGTCCGTCCCAGGTTACAGTCCAGTTTGGCATTGGTATTTGCTTAAACATCTTATCAGTGCCAACACCTTTTAATTTCTTACCTGTATAGGTTTGATAAAAGGTTCCTAATAACACATCTTGTTGTGTATTACTATAACCATCATATTGTTGTTTACCATAAGCGTCTGTATAAGTACCATTACTAAAACTATTTGATTCTGATAACTCTCTAGCCACATCGGCACGTGTCGCTAAAAACTCGTCAAATAATACCGACGAACCATCTTTTATGTTTCCTTTATCTTTAAATGATTTCCCTAAAGTAAACACACTAATGCTGTAATTACCCGAATTAGTAGGAGTTTCAAACAAATAACCTTTATTTCCATTATTTAACTGTGTGTCATCATATCTCACAAATATAGATTGATTTTGACCGTATGTTTTACTACCATTTAATTCTATTTTTAAACTTCCATGCGGTTCAACGTTGGCTCTATAGGTAATATTTTGACTGCTAGTAGTAGTATATGGATTACTTTGATTAGGATTTTTCACTAACCAATCATTATTAATTGCTTTTCTTAAAATACTATCATTTGCTCCACCCACAAAGGCAATACCAGGAGCCATACCTTTGCTTGGATCCATACCTACATATTGCGAACTAGGATAAAAACCTGGCAATGCCGTTCCATTAGTTTGTTGATAAGATACCGTAACTTGTTTCAGCATCATAATTCCTTTTGCTAAAAACGCTCCTATGTCTTCAAAGTTATTTACTTTATCTTCTTTTAACTTCGTACTATCCTTAGCATTTTTAGGCTTTGTTTCATTTTTCTTAGGGTCTTTTTTACCACCTGTATTTACTCTTTTAAAATATGGTATTTTATTATAAAGCGTAGTCATATTAAATGTACCATTCAAATTTTTAGTATTTGTGTTTTGAATGGTATTACCCACAATTTCTTGAGCAAATGGTCTTCGTGTCCACGTGTAAGTTGAACTATAACGTGCTGTAGCATTAACAAAATCAAAAATCGGAATTTTATTTATTGGAATCTGATAATTTAAGTTTGCTTGTTGTCGGTATGAGGTGGTAGTTCCTAAACCTATTAAATTTTGTTGAATTGTATCTCGTTCTTCTTTGGTATCAATTTTACCATAAGGCTCTAGAATCCTACCATCATTATTAGCGGTGTAATCAAATTTTAAATTCTTTGTTAGGTTCCACTGCATATCATAGTTGCGTGTAATATTAAATGTTTTATTATACTGTGTTTGGGTATAATTATCTGTGCTACCCGTATAAAAAGCCGTAATATCACGATTTAATAATTCGCTATAACTTCTATTCACATCCATATTAAATCCTAATCTACTTGGCAATGGGGTTAAATTAAAATCTTTTACCAATGCCATCCATTTATTATTTAAAATTTTGTTTTTAGATTTTTTAAATGGTGTCCAAGGCTTAGCAGTAATTGCGTAATTATATGCTAATGCCCCACGATACGTTTTAATAATACTATGATCTATATTCACGTTACGTCTTGTCATCTCGGTGTAAGCATAGGTAACCGAAAAATTTGAAACGTCCCAAGGCATCGGTTTAGCGCCCTCTTTTTTAAGACCATCTATTTTCACATTCGAGAAATTGTAGCCTTTTCTTACTGTTACATCTTGAGCATTTTTCTTAATTTGTTTTCTAATCTCATCAGGAATATTTTCGTTATTAATTTTAATGTCTGGATCGTAAGGGCTGTATTGTGGCGTAATACGTGTTTCACCATACGAGTAATAAACAGGTAAATTCACTCTCCATTTTTGAGGAAAAAATTTACCTAATTGGAAAGTAGAGGCACCGTCCCATTGAAAGTTAGTTTCACGACTCCTTTCACTAATTTTCTTTTCAATACTTCCAAAATATGGTGTACTGTATAATGCTGATAAAGACACTTGACCAAAATCTGCCAATTTAGCTTGTACACTTCCAGTTGTTGCCCATCCACCTTTATTTACAAAATCCGTTAGTCGTAACTCGTTTATCCATATCTCTGCACATTTTGGCAAACGGGCATCGTCCTTTGGATTTCTAATACCAACCATAATGGTTTTAATAGCACCTAAATTCGGGTTACCAACAATAGTAATCGTATTATTCCCATCTGAGTCGGTAAAAGGTTGCTGCATCGCCAATAAATCGGTTCCTAATTGTGCATTACGTTTTACTTTAGCAGATGTTATTTTCTCAAAATCAATAATAAATTCATTATCACTTGGCCACACAGCGTATTTACCATCATCTGTATTTGGGTCGTAATATCCTTTAGGTGTTAATCTTACAGGTATTTCATACTCATAATAGTTGTTATTATAATCAGATCCTAAACGAACAAACACAGTAACATCTCCATCGTTTAATAGTTCATTACCCATTTGTTCGGCATGCATAAACATTTTTACTTTTCCAAATGAACGAGCGTCTAGGTCGTTGATTGTTTTTACGATGGCTCTGCTATCTCCGTCTTTTAAATTACAAACTCTTAATGATAAAGCTTGTTCATTTAATAACACATTATTGGTAGCTTGAATATTTTGTTGTTGATTAATTTTAGGAGGTAACACATAGTTTACTGGCTCTTTAGAACCATTTTCTTGTAAACTTACAGCCGATACATCAAACGAGGTAGAATTATCATCAGTTGCAATATATTCGCCTGGGCGTGTTAAATCAAAAGCATAACGTCTCCAATCACTTCTTACAAGCTCCATACGTGCAATACGGCAGATAATGGGTTTATTAAATCCTTTCATAAATACACGCATAAATCGAATGGAGTTAAATCCTTCTATTGAACCTACTGCCTTTTGATATTCGGCAATAGGAATTTTAAATTGATACCACTTCACCGTTTTTTGCGTATTTCCAATAGTTGCACTTCCTTCTAAAACATTCACAATATAATTATGGCCTACATTGCTTGGATTTACATCTTGAGGCGAAATATTTACTTTATATTGATAATAGTTTTCTGCCTCGCTTAGTGTGTTATCCTTATTAATATCTTCAATATTAGGAATATTAGTTGCCGCACTAGCAATATTGGCATCAGGATACTGATCAGGAGTTGGTGAGTTACCTTGTGTGTTGTTGTATTTTTTATAACGACGAATTGTATTCCCTTCTGCATCAGAAAGTGCATCATAATCACTCCCTCTAAAGAAATGGTAGTTATCACTACTTGGATCATTTAAGGCATCTTGTACATCTGGTCCGGATGCGCCAGAAGCATTAAGAGCAGCTATAAAAGCACTAAATTTACGTGCCTCGGCAGTATCTGGCAATCCATCATATCCAACATCTTGATATGGTCTATCATTCGGATCATTAACAAAAGCATTTGAAACAGCTGGTAAGGTTGGATATCTTGCTAAATTAGATTCCAGTACAGGTAAATTAGCGCTTGAAGTAGAGGCGCCTGGTAATCCATTTTCATAAGTCATTCTTCCATCTTTAATGATATCCTCACTGACGTTACCTAAGTTAATATACATTTCACCAGACGGAAGACTAGAGGCATCCATATCAGGATAAGTGCCAGAGTTATAATCACTATTAAATGGATCCATCATCCAAAATTGAATGTACTCAATATTAGCTGCCTGAAAATCATTGGTTTCTAAACGGCGCATAATACCTCCCCAACGAGACTCTGGGTTATTTAAACGTCCAACATTGTTTATACCTGCAGATATGCCCGAAACTGGATTTACATCATAATTATAAGGACCACGTTCGCTCGGATAGAAAGCTAGATCAAGTACTGGTAATATAACTGGTTGCCCATTTACAGGCGTTTTACTAGGAAATAATTCTGTTTCTAATACCTGACGCATAAAGTTGTTAGAATAAGTGCTCTCAGGTATATTTCCAGGTTTGGTACTTGTATTTTGCATTCCATAAAACAATGGATCTATGGTGTACCAGTTAAATTGTGCTCTATTTAATCCCGTTTTCACATCATCTGTAAGCGATGCTTCTGGAAATAAGGTAGATTGTCCCTGCGGGATACTTGCTAAAAACCAAGCTGAAGGACTACGTAAATCTATTAATGAAATACTTCCTTCAAAATCATCGATGTATGAATTACCGCTTTTACCAATTGCTTTAGAGTTGCCCGGTATTAATTGAGCAAATTCGCCACGGGTAGAAATGGTACTCATTTCTTTAGTATTTATTAGTGGAATTTTATCAATTAAGCGAGTTAAAAAAGGCACATCGGTATTATAAGTATAATCAGTTCCCCAAATGGTATTAGAAACTGGCTCATCACCCACATTTACTTTTTGTGTTACAGGTTTTTCATTTAAGTGCAATACGGTTCCTCCTAATAATAATTTTTTATTAACCTTAAAATCTAATCGAGTACCAAATAAACTCTTTTGCTGAATATTAAATAACGAATTACTTTCTGTACTTACTTTAATGTTTGCACCAGAGTTTAAAATACTTTCATTGATAATTTTTACTCTACCTAATGTATAATCAACTGTATAATCCACATTTTCAGTAAGTGTTTGTCCATTAGCAGTTACTTGCACTGCACCCTGAGGAATGTTTAGCGCATTTAATGAAATCTCAGCTCCAGAAGCTGATTTATATTGTCCTTTTAATTTATAACGATTTTTTTCGGGTAATAATTGAGCAATGGTTCTGGTTGAATCATATAATTCTTGATAAATATATTTGTTGTATGATGTTGGATCATCGCTTGCACTAAACTTGCTTCTTAAATTATTTCCAAATGGTTCTTTAGATGACAAATAAATTCTACCGTTATTTGGATTAATCGTATAACCAGGCAAGAAATCGAATACACCATCAGAAAATAAATCGCCATTCACACTTAATTTATCAAAACCCATCAATTGTACTAATAATTTACCATTCACACTCCCGTATGGAATGTAAGGAATATCAACTCCAGTCTCAATATTATTATAATAAATATCGCATTTAAAATCTGCAGCATTTAAGTTATAAGCCCCTATTGAATAAACGTTTTTCATCATTAAATCCCACGTACTTAACTTAGGACTTGTAATTGACGCACTTTTTAGTAATTTTAAATATAAAGGTCCAGTAGTAAACTGATCGGAAAACTCACCTACTTGGTAAGTTCTTCCGTTATAGGTGTATTGATAGGCAACAGCTACAGCTTGGTCATTATTAATTGCTTGATTAATTGATAAAAAACCTAACCTTGTATTGTAGGTATATTCCGAAGTATTTAATTTTCGAGCATTATTTACTACCTCAAAATCCTTACCCATTACCATAAATCCGCCATTAGCATTACAAGAGTTTGAGCCAGTAGGCACCACTTGTTGTAAAATTGTTCCAGCAGATTGGGTTGTATTTGTACGTTGAGCTATTAATCCATTGATTGAATTAGTTAAAATACTATATAAACTATTGGCACCATTATGTGGCACTACATCTGCACTATCCACAATTACATAAGGGCTAGATGGAATTTGGCAAGGTGTGCCACTTGACACTAGATAATCGTAATTATTTAATGCTTTGTTAACATGCGCTGAATCTTCACCTAAATCTGCAAAAGCAACAAAACTACGAGTTTGCTCGGTATTACCAGTTTGATTAGTAATATACACTTCCATTTTAGTAATTACAATTGGCGTGGTTACAACTGGCAAAGTCGTCATCCATTGATCGTAGTTATCTCTAAAATAATGACCCAAAAAGAAATGTTTATTAGCCTCATAATTATCTGCATTAACACTAAAATAAGATGTTTGAGCGCCACCCTGTACTGAAACCTCTTGTTTTTTACCTCGTTGTTGTGAAAAAATACTTGTTGCTGTTAAACGACCAAATTGCAACTGTGTTTTTACCCCAAACAAACTTTGGCTACCTTGAATTAAGGTGCTATTCAATGGTAAGGTAACGTTACCTGCCTCTATTTTTTTAATAATTTCGTCTTCATAACCAGTGTATTCTAACTTCATTTGATTTTCCCAATCAAAAGAAGCTTCGGTATTATAGCTCGTAGTAATTTTAAGTTTGTCTCCAATTTTACCTATTAAATTTAATTGGATACGCATATTAAAATCAAAATTAGATACTTTCTGCTGACGTTGAGGAATAGCAGGATTTAATGTTTTATTTCTATTTAAGGCAAAAATTAATTCGGCTGTACCTGTTGGTTTAATTTCTACTTGATTTCCTCCAAAAATACGATCAAAAATTTCGCTATTAACCTGTAGTTTAGGAACTAAGCCTTTTTTATTTTGATTCTGTAAATCTTCTGCTTTTATTTTTGAACGCCAATGGTTTTTTACCGCTTGTTTAAACAACTCATCTTGATAATCTTTAAAATCGGCATAAGTTTCAGGGCGATAATCCATGTCTCCAATTTTTTGGGTGATATCATAATTCCCTGTTTGTGGATTATAGTTTACATCCGTATTTATATTGGAAGGGTTATTGAGATATAATCCACTCTTATCGTCATAAATTGGCGGCGCACCATTATTATCTTTAAACTGATATGGTAAATCTTCTTTAGTAACTACTGGAGAATCTGGATTCTGAATATGAGTTTTAAAAACATGTGGTTTAGATAACGGGGCATTCTTGGCTTTTGAGCTTACAACTACACTCATTAAACCAAGCGACACCGAACCTACGGCTAAGAATTTTAGTACTCCTTTTACCACTCTTTTTTTTTAAATATTTTTCAATGTTGCTTTTATGAGCAATTCTACATTATCCGTAGAAATGCCTTGTTGTTTAATTGTTTTCTCTAATGCTTTTTCTACAGCCTGTTTAGAGAATCCAAGTGTAACCAAAGCCATTAACGCCTCTTCCTTATTTTTATTGTATGCTGGGGTTATTATTTGAGAAATTCCACCTTCGTGTTTTCCTAATTTACCTTTTAAATCCACCACAATACGCTGTGCCGTTTTCTCACCAATACCTTTTATGCTTTTAAGTAGTGCTACATTAGCGGTATTAATAGCACCTGCAATTTCTATAGCGCTAAGCGAAGAAAGCATTAAAATGGCGCTACTTCCACCAACTCCTGAAACAGAGATCAGTTTTTTAAACAATTCCCTCTCCTCATCTGAATAAAAACCGAAATATTTTGGGTTATCATCTCTTACATACACACTCTCTACAAATAATTTAACAGTAGCTTTGCCCTGTATCTGTGAGTATGTATTTAACGAGATTATCAATCCATAACCAACCCCATTAGTTTCTATAATAGCCGTTGCAGGATTCAGTTCGGTTAATTGCCCAATAATATAACTTATCATAGTTTTAAGAGAGGTTGAAAATAGGGATATTTTTGTAATTGAGGAAAAGAAATTTTATAGAATTTCTGAAAAAATCAAGCCTAATTTAACACTTAAAGTAAGTAAAATAGAAAATTAATAAATTTCACTCAATAAAACCCCCTTTTTAGTCATTGGATTAAAAATTAATTTGTTTTTTAGTTACTTATCGCCTATTTTAGCTAAATAAAAAAAATTAACCATGAAAAAATTATTAACTCTTACAATTATTGCTGTAGCATTTTTAACTACAAACTCATTTGCCCAATCCAATTTAGTATGGACAGTTAAAGACCATATTGAAAAAGGTGGTATTAAAACCGCTACTACTTTTAACTCTACTTACTCTGGGTTTGCAAATAAAACCGAAGCTGATAATTTTATACAAAAAATAAAAAAACACCCAGACGTTGCATCGTGCGATGTAATTTCAAATTCGGGTACTAGCTGTGATGTAAAAATTGTAATGAGTCAACCACACAACAAAATGTATTATGTTGGAATGGCGCAAAAATTAAACATTACACATATTACTTTTAATGGCGTGAAAAAATCTGTAGATGAAATCATTAAAGAATCGAGAGAACATCGTCATTAATCAAATCCTATTTATTTGAATAAAAAAAGCGCTTAAAAAGCGCTTTTTTTATGACCTAATTTCACATAACTAAAAGTATTTATTTACATTTATACAATTAATACTTTAGCTCCGCATGATTGCTTATTACAAAGAACATAAAAATATATTTTACGCATTTCTAATCTTAGTGTTTATTATTTATGGAAATACCTTAAAAAATAAATATGCCTTAGATGATGAATATATAACGGTTACTAATTTCCCCGTTAAAGGAAAAGAAAAAGAATACATCCCCAATCACACGTTAGTATCAAAAGGTATTTCGGCAATTCCAAAAATATGGCAAAGCAGATACGCTCATGATAGTGAAGGTGCTTTTGATTACCGACCTGTTGCAGCAACAACATTTGCAATCGAATATTCCATTTTTGGACAAAACCCATTCGTCAGCCATCTCATTAATCTTTTATTGTATTTCATATGCGTTTGGCTAGTTTACTGTGTTTTAACTTTGTTGCTAAAAAACCATACTTATGGTAATCTAATTCCATTTTTAGCTACACTAATTTTTTTAATTCATCCCGTTCATACCGAAGTAGTAAACAACTTGAAATGCAGAGACGAGTTGCTTTGTTTTGTATTCAGTTTCGCATCACTTTGGTTTTGTTTAAAAGCCTATGATAAGCCTCATTGGAAATACCTTTTATTAATTGTTATTTGTCTGACACTGGCCATATTTTCAAAACTAACCGCAAAATTATTTTTGGTTTTAATCCCTCTAACACTTTTCTTTTTCAGAAAACTCAACATCAAACAAATTATCATTTTACTTACTATCATCGTTTTTATCTTTTTCTTATTTCCATTCTTAAAACGCAATATAATTACCGAAGAAGAGGTAAGAAGATTCTATCATTTCGAAAACCCTTTTTATACTGATGATGTGGGCTTTATACACCGTTTAATCGTTTCCATAAAAACATTCGGATTTTATATAAAAACACTCATCTTCCCTAACCCATTAAAAGTATATTATGGTGTAAATACTTTTGACATGAGTAAAACTATAAACTGGTATTTCTTTGTTGCAATTACTTTTCTTATTGCAACTGCTTATTACCTTTTTAAATCAAAAAACAAAATTGCAATGTTTGCATTACTAATGTTTTGTGCAGCCATAGCTCCATTCACAAACATAGCCACTCCTGCGCCTGGTATTGTTGCCGAGCGCTTTGTATATGTAGCTAGCTTTGGATTTAGTTTACTATTAGCAGTAATAATCAGCCCTTATTTCAAGCAAACAAATTTTAATCATCTTAAACAATTTACCAAAAAACCATTCCTCGTGATAACACCAATCATTGTTATTTGTACAATCTATATTTGGAATAGAAATAATACTTGGCATGATAAAATTACTTTATTAGAACATGATATAAAATACTTAGATAATTCGGCTAAAGCCAATAGTTTAATGGCAAATGAATATATGGAAATGTTGCATAACAAGCAAGTGCCAAAATATCCACCGCAAACTTTAATTCAAAAATGTATTTTTCATTACGATGCTGCAATTAAAAACGATTCAACACTTTACACGGCATACAATAATATTGGCGTTATTTATTTTTCGTTTTTAAATGATGTAGATAAAGCCGAAAAATATTTCAGACTCGCTACTAAAATTCGCCCTCGATATGCGCAAGCCTACGAAAATATTGGAAACTGCTTTAAAGCAAAAAATCAAACGGATAGTGCAATTTATTATTATAAACAATCCATTTTATCAAAACCTAAACATTATTCGGCTTATACCTCTTGGTATGAATTAATATTTAATCAAAAAAAATACAACAACTGCATTAGTTTAATGAATGTTGCGCTTACTAATTTTGTGGATAATTATGAATTAACCGTAAACAAAGCCAATTGTTTTTTAATGAAAGGCGATACTACTACTGCGCTTCAGGTGTATGAAACAGCATATCAAATTTTCCCTAATCAAAACTTAGTTGATTTTTTAAATAAAAAATATCAAGAAACTGGCAGTAAAAAAACCATTGGTCTTTAAAGGGTTAAGAAAGCATGACTACAATAATTGAAATATTTAATAAAAATAAATTTCTTTTATTCTTAGCTTTTGCCTTTATTTTGTATGGAAACACCTTGAAAAATGGTTATGGTTTAGATGACCAATTTGTAACTGAAAATAATTATACAAACGAAGGCTTGAAATCAATTCCTCGGATTTTCAAATCTCATTATGCCGAAAAAGATGGCAAAAATTATTACGAATATCGCCCACTAGTAAAAGTAAGTTTTGCTATCGAACACCAATTATTTGGCGTTAAACCTTGGGTAGGACATTTAAACAATTTAATACTATATGCCATCTGTGTTCATCTTTTATTTAAAGTCTTGTCATTCATCTTTGATGATAAATCTGAGCTCTTCTCCATCAGTATTTGCTTAATTTTCATGAGCCACCCTATTCATACCGAGGTGGTTGCTAGCTTGAAAAACAGAGACATTTTACTTTGTTTTATTTTCAGTTTATTAATGCTATTATCCATTCATCAACACTTTAAAACCAACAAGATAATACATCTATTATATGCAACTATCTTTTGCTGCTTGGCTTTCCTTTCCAAACTAGATGTGCTTCCTTATTTTGCTTTAGTTCCATTAATTTTCATCAAAAAATATCCGAAAAATAAATTATCCTATCTCGCATTTTCAGTATTATTTGTGTTTGGTTTTTTCTTTTTAAAAATATTAAAATCAGCCCTCATAAATAAAGAACTTACACACCGGTTACTTAAATATCACGAAAACCCACTTTATTTTCCACACAGCTTCATCGATAACATTTCAACAGCTTTAAATAGCTTAGGATTTTATGTTAAATCACTTATATTTCCCTCAAACCTTGCAAGTTATTACGGTTATAACACCTTACCTATTTATAATTTTTTCTCTGTCTATTCCATCATTGCGTATTGCACTATACTTCTGCTTGTTTATTTATTTATAAAAACATTAAAAGGGAATTCTCCTTTGTGGTATGTGATTATATTTTTTATCATTCCTATTTCAATGTACTTAAATATAGTAAAACCTGTTCCAGGCATAATCGCTGATCGTTACCTATTTACAAGTTCCATTGCTTGGTCTATCTTAATTATCGTTTTACTAATTAAATTTTTCAACCATAATAACGATTTTCAAAACTTCAAATCAATATCATTAAATACTAAACTTGTTTTTTTTGGTTTATTAATTATCTATTCGGGTCTTAGCATTTCAAGAAATTTAGATTGGAAAAATAGAGTTGTTTTATTCGAAAAAGACATTAAACATCAACCTCAATCTGTAGTATTAAATTTACTTTATAGTAATGAGGTTTTAGCGAATTTGACTAAAAACAGCCAAAATTTTACAGAAAAAGAAAAAACAAATCAAATTAATCAAACTGTAATAGGTTTAAAAACTGTATTAAAAATTGATTCGTTAAACTCAACGGCATTAAACAACTTAGCTTTTATTACTCATAAAGTTTACAATGATTTTGAAGGAGCTTCTAAATTATATCAAAAAGCCTATCAATGCGATAGTACTAAATTTGAAGTTCAATATAATTTAGCGTATTGTTATTTTAAAACGCAACAATCTGCAAAAGCACAATCATACATTTTAAAAGCTTATCCAAACAACACCGATAATCAACAAGTTTTAGATTTATTGTGTTACATTTTAATTGACAATAAAAATTACGACAAAGGCTTTCAAATCTTCTCCAAATTAGTAAATGAAAATCCAACGAATAGTAATTTACATATCATTTTAGGCAATTTTTATTTAGCAAGTAAAGATTCATTAAATGCAAAAAAATGTTATCAAAAAGCTTATGATTTAGACAAAAATAATACTCAATTGAGTGAAATCATCAATAGATTGAGTGAATAGAACTAATTAATTATTAAATTAATCGGTTTAGGAACAAATTTTGTCGAATAAAAGACTATCTTTATGCTTAACATTAAACCCTATTAGAATGAAAAGAATTCTATCTATTGTTATTTTTTTATCAGTAACTATTTCCGTTTTTGGGCAGTTATCTGTTTCGCCTAATCAATCAGCTACAGCACTAGCAAACTACTTATTAGGTGGAGGTGTTATTATTACAAATCCTCAATTAAATTGTCCAAACAATGCAAATGCCATTTTTACTAACGGTAGCACTACCAATTTAGGCATTAATAGTGGAATTGTGTTAACAACTGGTCGTGCAAACTTAATTCCTAATGGAAATGGCACAAATGCTTCTATAAATAATGGGGCACCAGGTATTGCAATAATGCAACCTTTAACTGGAACAAGTTCAAATTACGATAGATGTATACTCGAATTTGACATCACGCCCCTTTGTTCTCCTCTTAACATTCGCTATAAATTTGCTTCAGAAGAATATCCTGAATATGTTGGCGCAGGCTATAATGATGGGTTTGGATTTTTTATCACAGGTCCTAATCCATTAGGAGGAAGTTACACCAACTTAAATTTAGCAACCGTTCCTGGCTCAAGCACTCCTATAACAATTGACAATGTTAATTCTACTACTAATTCAGCGTATTATATCGCCAATACAGGAAGTACTATTGTTTATGATGGTATGACGACTGTATTAACCGGTAGTGCCAATGTAACACCTTGTGCAAATTATCATCTTGTATTAGCTATCACAGATGGTGGTGATGCTTATTACGATTCTGGTGTGTTTTTAGAACAATCAGGTATTTCTTGTAATTCTCCTACTGTAAATGCAACTGGTGCTACAGTCTGTGCTGGTCAATCAGCTACATTAACTGCTACTGGTGCTACATCTTATACTTGGTCAACAGGTTCTACAAGTAGTAGTATTGTTGTAACCCCTACCATTACAACTACCTACACTGTTGGAGGAAGTAACATAGGAACATGCATTCAAAGTTCTAAAGTTGTCACAGTTACTGTTAACCCTGCTCCAACAGCCAATGCAGGTCCTACAAGGACGCTAACTTGTGCTAATACCTCTACAACTCTTTCTGGTTCAGGAGGTGGAACTTATGCATGGAGTGGACCAGGTATCGTAAGCGGTGGAGGTAGCTCTACTCCTACCATTAATCAACCTGGCACTTATACTCTTATTGTTACATCATCAGGTTGTCCATCTTTACCTTCGGTTGTTACAGTTTCTCAAAACACTACAGCCCCAACAGCGGGTGCTAGCAATAGTTCTACTTTAACCTGTACTACACGTACCATTGGCATTACTGGTACTGGTGGAGGAACCTATGCTTGGAGTGGACCAGGTATTGTTAGTGGTGGTTCTACTGCTACTCCTTCCGTGAATTTACCAGGTACTTATGTAGTAACTGTTACTGCCGCTAATGGCTGTACAGCTACTGCTAATACATCTGTTACACAAAACACAACAGCTCCTTCAGCAAATGCTGTAAATTCTGGTTCATTAAATTGTACCAATACTACTGTTACCTTAACAGCTAGTGGTGGTGGTACTTATTCTTGGACTGGTGGCGCTATCACAGGCAACACCTCTGCAAACCCAACTGTTAATGCGGGTGGCACTTATTCTGTTTTAGTTACAGCTGCCAATGGTTGTACTGCTACTGCTAATACGTCTGTTACACAAAATACAACAGCTCCAACAGCAGGTGCTAGCAATAGTTCTACTTTAACCTGTACTACACGTACAATTGGCATTACTGGTACTGGCGGAGGTACTTATGCTTGGAGTGGACCAGGTATTGTAAGTGGTGGTTCTACTGCTACTCCTTCCGTAACTTTACCAGGTACTTATGTAGTAACTGTTACAGCCGCTAATGGCTGTACAGCTACTGCTAATACATCCGTTACACAAAACACAACAGCTCCTTCAGCAAATGCTGTAAATTCTGGTTCATTAAATTGTA
>CAUJCR010000029.1 GCA_963169355.1 Bacteroidota bacterium
TTGAACTTCCTGCATTGCTATCCCACATATAAGTACTAGCACCTGTTACTGCTAAAGTATCATTAGTACCTGCACAAATAGTATTATTTGTAGCACTTACCGTTAAAGTAGGTAAAGCATTTACAGTTACCGTTTGTGTAGTCATATTAGACACACAACCTACACTATTAGTACCAGATACAGAATAAGTGGTAGTGATTGTAGGGGTTACTGAAATAGAAGCGGTATTAGCAGTAGTGCTCCAAGTATAAGTATCAACAGTTCCATTTGCAGTTAATGCAACTGAATTACCAAAACAAACTGTATTTGTACCAGTAATGGCTACTGTAGGCGATGCTAACGTAGTAGTATAACCTGATACAACGCCTCCTGGTGCAATCCAGTTAGAAGTACTTCCACTTAAAGCAAAGTTTGTTAAAGTTCCATTATAACTATTACTAGTTGCATCTAATAATGTAGTAATTCCAGTATTTGAAACACCTGCATTACCTTGATTAAAATGATAGTTAGCAGCTAATCCAGTTGTATTTGATGGAATTTCACAGTTCATATATGTGTTAATTTCACATTGAGTGCGAGCTGAATCCCAAATTCTTACTTCATCAATACTACCTTGAAATTGTTCACCACCAAAACCACTTTTACCAATCATTAATGGTATAGCGCATGAAGGATTTAATACGTATGAACTAGGTACAGCTGTAGTGCCAGATAATACCCCATTTAAATAAATTTTGATAACATTATCATCAAACACTCCTGCTATATGTTGCCAAGTATTTAAAACAACTGAATTAGGAGCCGTAGATACAGCATAAGATCCAAACCCAATAAAGAATGTAAATTGATCGTTAGTTTGTTGCTGAATATCAAATTGAGTATTGACAGCATGGTTACCAATAATAGATTTACCAACCGTATTTTGTGTTGGGTAAACCCAAGCTTCTACTGTTAGTTTATCTTTTCCTTTAAAATGATTAGTAATGCCCATTCCAGCATCGATGTAATCATCTACACCATCAAAATTTAAGGCTGCTGCAGGTGTACAAATATTAACTGCAACGTTAGCTGTAGCTACATTACTCACACAACCATTAGATGCTGTTCCTACAACTGTATAAGATGCATTAGCAGTTGGACTTACTACAGCCGAACCACCTTGAAAAGTATAAGTATTAGCACCTGATGGTGTCATTGTAAACGAAGTACCTGAACAAATTGAACCGCTATTTACACTTACTGTAGGAGTGGTGTTTACAGTTACATTAGATGTAGCTGTATTTGCACTTACACAACCAGCGCTTGAAGTACCAGTTACAGTATAAGTAGCATTAGCAGCTGGACTTACTACAGCCGAACCACCTTGAAAAGTATAAGTACTAGCACCTGATGGTGTCATTGTAAAAGAAGTACCCGAACAAATTGAACCACTATTAACACTTACTGTAGGTGTGGTGTTAACAGTTACCATTTGAGTTGCCATATTAGATACACAACCTACGCTATTGGTACCAGTTACGGAATACGTAGTTGCAACACTTGGACTCACCACGTTTGTAGCAGTTGTAGGGCCAGAAACCCATGTGTAAGTACTAACACCACTTGCAGTAAGCGTAGTTGATTGACCAGAACAAATTGTTGAAGTACCAGAAATAGAAACATTAGGCGCTGTATAAACAGGTTCAGATGCATCATAATTGACACAAGAGGATGGTACCCAGTTAGAAAAAGTTCCTGTTAAAGCAGCATTCATTACAGTACCATTGTAAGAATTTCCACTAACATCAACAAGAGTTGTTACGCCTGCATTATTGGCATTTGCAACACCTTGATTAAAGTGATAGTTGGCAATCAAACCAGTATGAACTGAATTAATTGGTCCATCTTTATATGTAGAAATTTCCGCTCCGCAAAGTGCACGGTCCCAAATTCTTACCTCATCAATACTACCTTGAAACTTTTCGTTAGCAAAGGTACTCTGACCTATCATTAATGGTAGAGCACATGAAGAATTTAATGTGTATCCAGCAGGTACAGCTGTAGTACCAGATAATACACCATTTAAGTAGATTTTTATAACATTAACATCAAATACTGCAGCTATATGTTGCCAAGTGTTTAATACAACTGAATTAGCTGCCGTAGATACAGCATAAGATCCAAAACCAATAAAGAATATATATTTATCTGCAGCTTGCTGAATATTAAATTGAGTATTGCTTCCATGGTTACCTAAAAATGATTTACCCACCGTATTTTGTGTTGGATAAACCCAAGCCTCTAATGTTATTTTATTTTTCCCTTTAAAATAATTAGTAATGCCTGTTCCAGCATCGATGTAATCATCTACACCATCAAAATTAAAAGCTTTGTTACGTGGTACAATTGCCACAATTCTATCAGAACCAGAATTTGATGAGCAAACATGAACCCTATATTGACCAGATGCAGTAAAAGTTACCGCAAGTGGAAAAGCACCAGACGCTAGAGATACATTGGATAAATCAGTAACATTAAAAGTTGTTCCAAAAGATGCGTAAATTTGATACTCACCTGGGGTACCGATACTGATGGTCGCATAATTATTTGGATACATCATATTAGAGATTATTGTTTGGTCTATTGGAGAAACCGTTACAACACCTGTAGGATTATTAATAGACGATACACATTGTGCTTTTAGCACACTCGTATTCATGCTCATGAATACACTAAACCCGAGCAGTATTAAAAGCCGATTTAGATTTTTAGTTAGTTTGTTTTTTTTCATAAGATGTATTAATTAATTATAACAATAGTAATACATCAGATTGTTTTTGAAAAATAAATGGTGTGAAATGCAAAACTTTGTATGTGAAATGCAAAAAGGATTTTTGGAATCTAAATATCAGATGAACTAATAAGATTTTCAAATTCACAGGCAATTTTCCTAGATATAGGTACTTTAACATCGCCAATTTCTACTTCTTTCTTTGAGAATTTAGTAATCATTTTTAAATTAACTATATAGGAGCGGTGAATACGGAAAAAAACGGTTTTATCAAGTTCATCCATAATACTATCCATACTTTGTCTTGTTACTATTTTTTTTGTTTGATAGTATATATTGATGTAGTTTCCTTCACTTTCTATATATTTAATTTCATCAAATAATATTTTATGATGATTGTAACCGTCTTTTATAACTAAAGTTTTGTTTTCTGATAATTGAGATTGTAGTAAATTAAGATTTGCAAATAAATCGGATTTTTTAATAGGCTTGGTAATATAGGCTGCGGGCTTAGTTTTTAATATTTCCTTTATCATGGCTATATCCGAATGGGCTGTAATATACATGAAAGGAATTCTAAAATTCGTATTAATAAAAGTGCCCAATTCTAAGCCATCTAATTCTTTTTCCATTCGTATATCTAATAACACCGCATCAAAATCGAATTGATTTAGTAAATCAATTGCATCCGATTTAGCATGCGCCATTTTAATATTCTTATATCCAAAACTCTTAATAGTATCGTGCAAATCTTCGGCTATTAATACCTCATCTTCTACAATTAATATATTGAGTTGTTTCATGTGCAAATTAAATTTTAAAAGTTAAGGTAAATACAAGTCCATTATCGTTATTAAAAATATATTCACCTTTTAACTGACGCGAGAAGATGTCAATTAATCGCATACCTAATTTATTTTTCTTTGCTTCTTTATTAAAGTCTATTCCAATGCCATTATCTCTTACCACAAACGTTACTTGTTGATTTTTTACTTTGTAACTTATATCAATAACAGGCGATTGAGTATCTGAAAAGGCATATTTAATAGAATTAGAAACAAGCTCCGACATTATGATGCCTAAGGCCATAGCCTTGTTAGATTCTATAAGCATATTATCGCAATTAAGATGAAATTGAATGGGAATATTATTAGAAGTTACCATTTCGTTTAAAGTAGAAATAAGTTCTTGTAGGTAATTTTTAATTTCAATCCCACTTATTTCATCTTTATTATATAGCATTTCATGCACCAGACCCATGGACTGAATGCGTCGAGAAAAATCATTTAATGAGGCAATAGCTGTTTTACTTTTGTTAGTGTTAATTTGCATATTGATTAATGAGTTTATAAACTGCAAATTATTTTTTACACGATGATGTACTTCTTGTACTAAAATGTCTTTTTCTTTATTTTTAATTTTTAAAATCTTATTGGTTTTATTTATCCTGCTTGCTAGTATGGCAATTATAATAAGTAAAATGATAAGTAGAACTAAAAATGAAGTGATAAGAATTATTTCTTGTTTTTTTTCTTTTAATTCATTTGACACTTCAACAATTTCTTTTTTATATTTCTCGTTTTCATATTTTTCTTCAATATTTTGAACTTCCGAATCAAATAATTTTTGCCGTTTGGATATTAGTGCTTGAAAGTAATTTTGCCTATTGCGATAACATTGTAAACTATCGCCCATAAAAAAATAACAGTTGCTTAATTCAAAAAAAACTTGATCGAGAGGATAATCAATATGCTTATCTCTTACTAAATTTATGATAGTTTCATAATAGGGTATAATCATTTCTTTTTTTACATAATTATGTGATAATAGCATAGCTTCATTATATAAAGCGTGTACGGCATCCGCATCATTTCCAATTTGGCTCCATAACTTGTATGCCATTTTATAACAAGCTCTCGAAGAATCTATCATACGACGATTTTTAAAACTAAAACCTAATTCATTTAAAGAGATGGCTTGTGCATTCAAATCATTAGCCAGCCGAGCATATTTTAAGGCTTGTAGCGATAATGTTATAGTAGAATCAGTAGGAGAGCTTTCATTTTGAATAGCCGCAAATCGTCCATACATCCTTATAAGTAAACTTGTATCTTTCAGTACTTTATCGTGGTATAATGTAAAGGCTTTTTGTATATATCTTTTCCCATCGAGATGTTGCCCTAAATTTCTAAAATATTCGGCAAGGCTGACATAAACTCCAGCTAAATCAGAATATGATTTCTTCTTTTCAAAAATATCAACGGCTTCAAAATAATATTTTAGAGCTGCTGGCATATCTCTTTTTAATTTGTATGTATTACCTAGTTGCGTATATACTAAACCTATTAAATAGGTTTTATCATGCTTACTTAATTCAAGAATGAGTTCATTTAAAATTCTTTCAGACTTATAGTAGCGAGATTTTTTATTATATAAAGATGATAAATGACATATTAGTTTGGCACGTGTTGTTGTGTCAATATCTTTGATTTTGAGTTTAGATTCTATATATTGAATTGCACTATCGATATTAGGTATCGACTCGGCTCGTTGTAAATAATTATTTTGAGCATAGATAGTAAGGTTTAAAAAAATTAAAACATTTATACTAACTATCAATAAGTATTTCATTAGGGCTAAATTAATAAATAGTTATATAACTAGGTTAAATATGGGGTGAACTAGCTCACTTTGTATGTGAATGGTAAGAAATAAGTTCTACACATTAACTTGTTTTCTATGAGTAGTTACAAGTTTCAAAACCAATAAACCTACTAAACTTGATAATGCGGAGCTAATTAAAATGGTAAGTTTACTATTATTAATAATAGTAGTTTGCTCAAATGAAAGTAGAGTTATAAAGATAGACATAGTAAAGCCAATGCCTCCTAATATTCCTACACCAAAAATATGCTGCCAATTTATTCCAATAGGTAATTGACAGAGTTTAATTTTAGTTGCAACATAGCTAAATATTAAAATGCCTAATGGTTTACCAATGAACAAGCCACACAAAACGCCAATACTATAGGATTGTAAGATCATTTCGGATATTTGCCCCTCCAATGTAATGGCGGTGTTGGCTAATGCAAAAAGTGGTAGAATAAAAAACGTAACTGGGAAATGTAAAAACTGTCCTAATTTGTATGAAGCCGCCTCCTCACTTCCATTTTGAAATGGAATAGCAAAAGCCAATAACACGCCACTTATTGTGGCATGCACGCCAGAGTGAAGCATAAAATACCACATAGCTACTCCTCCTAATAAGTAAATAATTAAAAATCTTATTTTAAAATAATTACAAATGATTAAAACCATAAAAATGGATAGTGCAATGAGTAAATTAGAAAGTATAAGCGTTTGAGTATAAAATAAAGCAATAACAATAATAGCTCCTAAATCATCTATAACAGCTAGGGCAGTTAAAAATATTTTTAACGAAGTAGGTACTTTATTACCTAACAAAGATAAAATACCTAAAGCAAAGGCAATGTCGGTTGCCATGGGAATACCCACGCCACCTTGTGTATTGGTGCCTATATTAAATAATACATAAATGCCCGCTGGAACAAGCATGCCGCCTAAGGCTCCAAAGATGGGTAAGAATGCTTCTCTTATATTGGATAGTTCACCTTGATAAATTTCTCTTTTTAACTCTAAACCAATTAATAAAAAAAAGATAGCCATTAATCCATCATTAATCCAATACTCTACACTTTGTTGGCATAGCGGAGTGTGCCATACAGCCTGATATACATCTTTTAATGATGAATTAGATAAAACTAAAGAAAGTAGAGTACACGCAATTAAAATGATGCCACCTGCCTTTTCGTGCGCAAAAAAATTTTTAATTCGTTTTATAATCTTCATGTTACTTTTGATAAATTCAAGAGTTTAAATATACCAAAGTATCACTAAATTCAATACATTTGTTATATGCAAAAAGACTCCTTTACAAAATTTAAGACTTTAATACGTAAATCAAATCACATTGTGATTGTAACACATTTTAACCCTGACGGCGATGCCATGGGCTCGTCGTTGGCACTTTATTTATATCTCACCAAAATTGGTAAAAAAGCTACGGTTATTACACCTAATGATTATCCTGAATTTTTACAATGGTTACCTGGAAACAAAAAAGTAATTACCTATCATAATCAACAAAAGAAATCGGCTACTCTTATTCAAAAATCGGATTTGATTTTTACTTTAGATTTTAATAATTACTCTCGCCTAGAAGGATTAGGCGATTTATTAAAACAATCTTCTGCTAAAAAAATATTAATTGACCACCATCAACAACCCGATAATTACGCCACATTAATGTTTCATGATGTAAAGGCTTCATCTACCTGCCAGTTGGTTTACGAATTTATTTGTGGGCTAGGCGATAAAAAACTCATAGATAAATCTATAGCCGCTTGTATTTACACAGGTTTAATGACAGATACAGGTTCATTTAGATTTGATAGTGTTACCGCATCTACACATCATATTTTAGCCGATTTGTTACAAACAGGTATTAAGCCTCACGACATTCACTCGGCTGTGTATGATACCTATAGCGAAAGCCGCATGAAATTGCTAGGCTACTGTTTAACTGAAAAAATGGTGGTGCTTTCGGAATATCACACCGCTTATATAACGTTGTCAGAAAAAGAACTTCAACGATTTCATTTTCAAAAAGGCGATACCGAGGGGGTAGTTAATTATCCGTTTTCAATTAAAGGAATTAAATTTTGTGCGTTTTTTAGCGAAATGGACGGAAAGATTAAAATTTCTTTTAGAAGCAAAGGTAAATTTGATGTAAACCAATTTGCAAGGCAATATTTTAATGGTGGTGGGCATATTAACGCCGCTGGCGGTAGAGGTATTAGCAACTCACTTAAAAAAACCATCGAAGAATTTTTAAAACTTTTACCAAGTCATAAAACAAAAATAGCCAAAACTTAAATGCAACTTTTAATCAAGTAACTCTTAACATTTATAACAGCAATCCATGAAAGATTTTAATATTTTAAAAAGATTTTTAGGATTAAAGATTCAGATTGAAAGTGAAGATGATTTTAATGAAATTCATTCTGAAATATCTGAAGGTGTAAGAATGAGTGGCTCGAATGCTTGGATTCTTGGTGTTGCTATGATTATTGCATGTATTGGGCTAACTACAAATTCTATATCGGCAGTAATTGGAGCCATGCTTATTTCGCCACTTATGGGACCCATTGTTGGATTCTCTTTTGGTTTAGCTACTAACGATCAGAAACTGAGGCAGAAAGGAATTAAAAACTGGATAGTGATGACCTTAGTTAGTTTAGTCTCAGCTACAGTTTATTTTTTAATTAATCCGTTTGATAATAGTACCGAAATGTTAGAGTCATTTAAGAAAGCAAGTATATTTGATATTCTCATCGCATTTTTTGGAGGCATTGTTGGTTTTATAGGTATCTTAAAAAAAGAAGGAACTAAAATAATTGCAGGCGTAGCAGTTGCTACAGCTTGTATGCCTCCATTGTGCACCTCGGCTTATGGTCTAGCACATCTAGATTATAAATATTTTATTGGTGGATTATACTTTTACTTGATTAACTGTTTATTTATTGGCTCTGCTACTTTTTTGTTAACTCGATATTTAAAAATCAATCATCAAAGTCGTTCTCAGCTGAGTAGGAAAAGTTTAATTATGTGGGATATTTTAGTTGTTATCATGTTATTACCTGGTGTTTATATTGCTTATAATAAATGGAAAATAGAAGAAAACAAACCTAAAACATTAACAGATAAACAAAGAATAGAGTCGCTTGAAAGAAGAATAGAACAACTAGAGGCAACCTATACAAAATAACTCACTCATTTCATACTAAGTTTTAATTGGCTAATAATCTGTTAGGTCTTGTGCGGGAAATCAGTTATCTCAATAAATTGCTTACATTGAAACAAGTAGCAATGTAATAAATTAGTTCTCTCATACAAACCAAATATTCTACTTCATTTAATTTTAATACTACCTTAAAATTATTTTTCGCCAAATCTCATATATTTATACGTAATTTGGCGAAAAATAATTTTATTATTCGCCAAATTATCAATATTATTCGTATATTTGGCGAAAAATAATTTAATCATGAAGTTAGTTGGAAGACAAACCGAAAAAGCCATCATGGCTAAGTTACTTACAGATGATGAATCCAATTTTTTGGCTGTTTATGGACGAAGACGCATAGGTAAAACATATTTAATACGAGAATTTTACCAAAAACATATAGTGTTTGAAGCAAGTGGTTTACACGAAAAGGATAAAACTCAACAGTTAGAAAATTTTTGGCTATCGCTTAATGAGTTTAAAAAAACGAAGCGCGAAAAACCACAAACATGGTTAATGGCATTTCAATATTTAAAAGAGTATATCTTAAGTATTAAAGGAAAACAAAAAAAAGTAATTTTTTTAGATGAGATAGCTTGGTTTGAAACCCAAAAATCGGGCTTTTTGGCTGCATTAGATAAATTTTGGAATCAGTTTTGTAGTAAAAGAAACGACATTATTTTAGTTATTTGTGGCTCTGCAGCTTCATGGATTATTAATAAAATAATTAATAATAAGGGAGGACTACACAACCGATTAACATGTCAAATACAACTTCTGCCATTTGATATAAAAGAGACAAAAGAATATTTACAATCAAAAAAGATACAGTTGGTTGATGTAGATATTATTAAGTTATATATGATGGTTGGTGGTATTCCGTATTATCTAAGATATTTTGAAAAGGGACAAAGTGTTGATCAATTTATTGAAAGTGTGTTTTTTTCTAAACAAGCTTCGTTAAAAAACGAGTTTGATAATTTATATGCCTCGTTATTTAAAAACAGCCATAATCATATTAAAATTGTGAAAGCTTTATCCTTAAAAAACAAAGGATTAACACGAAATGAAATTTTAGCTTCTACCAAATTAGCCTCTGGCGGTGGTTTTTCGTTAGTTATACAGGAGCTCATACTGTGTGGTTTTGTTAAAGAAATTACACCCATAGGTCATAAAAAAGATGATATTCTTTATCGTTTAGTTGATGAGTTTACCTTGTTTTATTATAAGTTTTTAGAGCCAACACGAAATAAAAAGAATTGGGTTCAGTTTGCAACCACTCAAACTTTTAAAATTTGGCAAGGCTTTAGTTTCGAGAATTTTGTTTTTAAACATATTGCACTCGTAAAAAAAGAATTAGGTATTAATGGTATTGTAACTAACGAATCTTCTTGGTTTTATAAAGGTAATCACTTACAAAAAGGTGCGCAAATTGATTTGATAATTGATAGAAGTGATAATTGCATGAACCTATTAGAGGTGAAATTTTATGATACAGAATTTACAATTACAAAAGATTATTACGAAACTATTAAGAACAAAAAAGCAGTTTTTGTTAAACAAACTAAAACAAAGAAAAATGTGTTTTGTACAATGGTATCTGTAAATGGTGTTGCAGAAAACAATTATTACTTATCAGTTATTACCAATCAAATAAATATGGCATCACTAATTTAAAAAGCAATTGTTCAGCTTTATTTCATGTTAAGCCTTAATTGGGTAATAACTCGTTTGGTATAAAGTGGAAAATCCCCTTGCATCATCCAATTGTAATACGAGGGTTCTTTGCTAAATACTTCTTTTACTGGTTTATCTTTATGTTTTCCGAAGTTAAACACTTCTTCGCCTTTGTCGTTATACACAATTCTTCCAGCTAAGTCCACATTTTTGGTACGAGCTGTTAGGCTACTTAGTTGTTGTATATCATTTACAATGGGTTTAAAGGTTTTACCTTTATCATCTACTAATTCGGTATTCTCATATCGTGCTAATTGCGCCTTAAAAATTTCGTATGTGGCTAAAGTATCAGCTTCTGCCGAATGGGCGTTGTGTAAGGTTTTATCGCAATAAAATTTATAAGCTGCCGATAAATTCCTAGGCTCCATTAAATGAAAAATATTTTGTACATCTACTAATCGCCTGTTTTTTAGATCAAAGTCAATATCCGCTCTTAAAAATTCTTCTACTAACATCGGCACATCAAATTTATTAGAGTTAAAACCTGCTAAGTCGCAATTATCAATAAATGCAGCTAATTGTGGTGCCAATGTTTTAAAGCTTGGGCAATCAGCTACATCTTTATCGTATATCCCATGTATTTTAGAAGAAGCCACTGGAATGGGCATTTCTGGATTAATACGTTTGGTTAAAATAGTAGTGCTATTGTCAATATTTACTTTTACAATTGAAATCTCGATGATTCTGTCGATGCCAATATTAATACCAGTGGTTTCTAAATCAAAAAAAGCTAGGGGTTTGTGTAAGTTAATGTGCATGAGATTAGGATAGATTTTTTAAAACTTCGTCAATAGATTTTGTTTGTGGGTAAAAACTTAAAATTTTATAAATAACATCTTCAATAGCCGAATCGGGGCAAGAAGCACCGCTAGTTAAAACAATTTTAGTAACTGGTAAATTTGGTAACCAGTTTGATGTGTTAAGGTGTTTCTTATTAGGATAATCGTAATGATGAATGAGTGTTTGATTTTTTATTTCTTTGTCGGACGAAATAAAATAAGTGGGAAATTTTCTTTCACATAGTTCAACCAAATGCGATGTGTTGCTACTATTATAACCGCCTACTACAACGGCTATATCAGCCTCTGTTTCTAAAAGTCCATAAGTAGCATGTTGGTTTTCGTTGGTGGCATAACACAAGGTGTCGCGCGTATCAGCAAAATGGCTATTGATGTTTCCTGCACCATATTTTTCTTGCATTACTTTTTTAAAGTAGTCGGCTATTTCTTGGGTTTCACTAGCCAACATAGTTGTTTGGTTAATAACTCCTACACGTTGCAAATCGGTATCAATTTTAAAATTGGCTGAATGTTTATCTTTAAAATCTATTTCAAAATCTTGTTGCGATTTTTTTCCAAGAATATAATCGCCCAGTAATTGAGCTTCGGCTAAATCCCGTATGATAATAGCTTTGTTATGTTGGTCGCTCCTCGAAAATGTAGAACGAGTTTCCTCGTGATTGTGTTTGCCATGAATAATGATGGTGTAATTATCTTTTCCTATACTTTCCGATTTTTTCCATACACGTTGAACAAATGGACAAGTTGTATCGTAGGTTTCGGTTTTTATACCTTTGGATTTTAATAATTCTAAAACAGCTAATGGCGCACCAAATGCAGGAATGATAACTACGTCTTGAGGTGTAAGTTCATCAAATGAAATTAGTTGTTGCCCATTGGTATCTTGTAAAAACTGAATTCCTCTTTCTAATAAATCTTTATTTACAGCTGGGTTATGTATCATTTGGCTTAGTAAATACAAGCGTTTCCCAGTGTTTTCTTCAAGTGCTTTAAATGATATTTCAATGGCATTTTCTACACCATAACAAAAGCCAAAATGACGTGAAATGTAAAACTGCACAGGACCAAAATCTAATAGAGTAGGCGAATTATCCTGCTTTCTAGGATCTTGTAGTTTCCTAAACTGTTTTATCTTTGATATAATGGGGCTTCTATAAAACTCTGGAACGTTAAATGTTTTCATGGTTTTTTCTTACTTCAAAACTAATTCTTTAACAAATGGTTTACCTGTAAACTGATTTATTTTTTCAATAATACTATCTTTCGCAAAAGCCATTTCATTGCGTATAATAGCCGAATCTAAAGTTATAAATAAAACACCTTTAGCAAACTGAATTTCGGTAGTATGTTTTGCCACCGTTTTTCCTACTATTCCTTCCCATCCGTTTCTAATGGCATAAATACTGTATTTTTCATCAAGCCTTTCTTCTTTAAAAATTTGCTTAATGGCATCTCCTAATTTTATGAGGTTTCGATTTCTAGACATGTTTTACAATATTTCCATCTTGTATCTCAAAAATAAGATGTTCGGTTTGTTTCTCTTTAAACAATTCTTTTATTCGTTCAGGATGTGTGTCGGTAATAAATACTTGCCCGTAGTTATCGCTACTTACCAATTCAATTAGCTTTTTAAATCTTTGCTCATCTAGTTTATCGTAAATATCATCTAACAATAATAGAGGTTTTGTATCCTTTTTATTTTTAATAAATTCAAATTGAGCTAATTTTAATGATAGCAAATAGGTTTTTTGTTGCCCTTGCGAGGCAAATTTTTTTAAACTATTGTCATTAATCTTAAAATCCAAATCATCGCGGTGTGGGCCTACGTGTGTATATTGAGTTGCTCGGTCTTTAGCCAAGTTAGCCATTAACACTGTTTTAAAGGCTACATCTTTTATAGATGATTCGTATTCTAAACTAACGGTTTCGTTACTGCCGCTAATAAATTGATAATTTTTAGAAAATAAAGGAATAAATTCTTCTAAGAAATGTTGCCTTGTTTTAATAATGTGCTCACCATATATAATGAGTTGTTCGTCCCAAATCTCTAAGCTGCTTGCATCAAATGATTTTTGTTCATGAAATTGTTTTAACAAAGCATTGCGTTGATGCAACACATGATTGTAGTTAATAAGTTTCTCTAAATAGATTTTATCATATTGAGAGATGATGCTATCCATAAATTTACGTCTTACCTCGCTACCGCCCCAAATTAACTCAATATCAGAAGGAGATATAATTACCAATGGATATAAGCCAATGTGATCCGACAAACGTTCGTATTCTTTTTTGTTATGTTTAAATTGCTTTTTGTGACCACGTTTTACACCGCAGTATATTTCGTGTGTTTCGCCATTTTTATTTATCCATGCCTGAATTACAAAAAAAGCCTGATGGTAAGTAATATTTTGGCTATCGATGGTATTAAAAAAACTTTTACAAAATGAAATATAATAAATGGCATCTAGTAAATTGGTTTTACCAATACCATTATTTCCTACAAAGCAATTAAATTTAGAACAAAACTCGAGTTGAGCTTCGGTATAATTTTTAAAATTAATAAGAGATAAGCGTTCTAAAATCACTCTTTAAAGATACGAATGAAAACGATTATTTAGAAGCTGAAAATATTAAAGTTATAACCAACCGCCCATTTGTGTGGGTGCGTGTTGCTTGCGTCCTCTACAGTCGCGATGTGTTCTACAAGATGAAACTAAAACTGTAACAACAAGAATGGCAAGTAAAATTTTATAGTTTAAGTATTTTTTCATAACGAACTACTAAACTTCAACAAGTGTGCCAACCTTTTCTCCTTTAATTAAATTTTGAAGATTGCCAGGTTTGTTCATATCAAACACAATAATTGGTAAATTATTTTCTTTACATAGCGTAAAGGCGGTTAAATCCATTACTTCTAAACCTTTGCCATATACTTCTTCAAAAGAAATTCTATCATATTTAGTTGCTTTTGGATCTTTTTCTGGATCGGCTGTATAAATGCCATCAACACGTGTACCCTTTAAAATCACATCAGCTTCAATTTCTATTGCTCGTAATGCGGCTGCTGAATCGGTTGTGAAATAAGGGTTTCCAGAGCCAGCTCCAAAAATAACAACTCTACCTTTCTCTAAATGGCGAACCGCTTTTCTACGAATAAAAGGTTCGCATATTTGTTCCATTTTAATAGCACTTTGTAAACGAGTTTCTACTTTTAAATTCTCAAGAGCCGATTGAATTGCCATAGAGTTAATAACGGTAGCTAACATGCCCATATAATCGCCGTGCACTCTGTCCATTCCGCCTTGCTCGGCCTGAATACCTCTAAAAATATTTCCACCACCTATTACAATAGCCACTTGACAACCCGAATCGTGAGCTGCTTTAATTTCTTTGGCATATTCCATTAAGCGTACTTGGTCAATACCAAAACCTTTATTTCCCATAAGGGCTTCGCCTGATAATTTTAGAAGAATTCTTTTATATTTCATCGTATGTATGTTAGTATCTGATAATATGTTTTGAAGATATGAAAATAAGTTTAAAAAAAATCCCGACGTTTATATCGGGATTTTTTTAAATAAAGTTATTATGATAATGAATAACGCTTAAATGCTGTAGCGGTTAATCCTTTATCTACGCTTTGTAAGTATTGTAATACATTTAATTTAGAATCTTTAATGTATTCTTGATTTAATAAAGTAGATTCTTTATAGAATTTAGAAATTTTTCCTTGTGCAATTTTTTCTACCATATCTTCTGGTTTACCTTCAGCACGAATTTGTTCTTTAGCAATTTCTAATTCTCTGTTTAACATATCTTGAGTAACACCTTCTTTATCTAAAGCTACTGGAGCCATAGCTGCTGCTTGCATTGCTACATTACGACCAACTTCATCAGCCACATCTTTATTAAAACCAACTACTACTGATACACGGTTTCCTGGGTGAATGTATCCAACTACTTTTTCAGCGTTAATAGAATCGTAGTAACCAATATCAATTTTCTCACCTATTTTACCAACTTGCTCCATAAACTTATCGTTTACAGTTACATCACCATTAAATGATGCTGCTTTAATTTCGTCAATGCTAGTTGCTTTTTTATCTAATGCAATACTTGCAATAGTTTCGGCAAAAGCAATAAAATCGTTGTTTTTTGCCACGAAATCTGTTTCGCAGTTTACGCTAATAACAATACCTGTTTTCCCATCGGTTGAAACTTTTGCTAAAACAACACCTTCTTTAGCTTCTCTATCACCACGACTAGCTGCTACTTTAGCGCCTTTCTTACGAAGGTAGTCAATTGCTTTTTCAAAATCTCCATTGTTTTCTTCTAATGCTTTTTTACAATCCATCATACCGGCTCCGGTTTGTTGGCGTAACTTGTTTACTTCTTGTGCTGTAATTGCCATTGTATTTAATTTTTTTTGGTATTTAAAATTTTTTATGTTTAAAAAAACGGTCATACCCATTTTAAAGAGCGACCGTTTTTAGATTTTATGAAGTAAATTACTTCGACGAAATATATTATAAATTATTTTTTCGCTGTTGTTCTCTTACGACCACCTTTACGAGCGCCTGCTTCTTCATCCTTATCAAGTTTAGCACCTTTAATGCTTACACCTTCTGCTAAAAGTTCCGCTCCTTCTTTTGAATCTCTAGATTCTTTTTCTTCGGCAGCTGCTTCTTTATCCATTTTACGATCACCTAACCCTTCGTTAATAGCTTTACACATTACTTCAATAATATACGCAATTGAAGAAGATGCGTCATCATTTGCTGGAATAGCATAATCTACAAAGTTTGGATTAGAGTTGGTATCAACAATCGCAAATGTAGGAATGTTTAAACGTTTTGCTTCAGCTACTGCAATATGTTCTTTTGTAATATCAACAATAAATAGGGCAGAAGGCAAACGAGTTAAATCAGCTACTGAACCTAAGTTAGTTTCTAATTTAGCACGTTCACGAGAAATTTGTAATTTTTCTTTTTTAGAAATATTATCAAATGTTCCATCAGTTGCCATTTTATCAATTTGCGACATTTTGCGAACAGCTTTACGGATAGTTGCAAAGTTAGTAAGCATACCACCTGGCCAACGCTCAGTTACATAAGGCATTCCTACTGCTTTTACTTTATCAGCAACAATGTCTTTTGCTTGTTTTTTAGTAGCCACAAATAAGATTTTTTTACCAGAGCGAGCAATTTGTTTAATAGCTGCTGCCGCTTCATCTAATTTAGCTACTGTTTTATTTAAGTCAATAATATGAATTCCATTTTTCTCTGCATAAATATACGGAGCCATAGCTGGATTCCATTTACTTTTCAAGTGTCCAAAGTGAGCACCTGTTTCTAATAATTCGTTGAATGTATTTGATGACATAATTATAAATTCTAAATAAATAAATATTAACGTTTGCTGAATTGGAAACGACGACGTGCTTTCTTTTGACCAAATTTCTTACGTTCCACCATACGAGGATCGCGAGTTACTAAGCCTTCTGCGCGTAAATCTTTTTTGAATTCAGGATTAATTTCGATTAATGCTTTGGCAATAGCTAAACGAACAGCTTGCGCTTGTCCTGTTGTTCCACCGCCATTTACATTTACTTTTACATCGTACTCTCCAGCAACTTTTGCGTTGTTTAAAGATTGTAAAACGTAATATTGTAACGTTGGAGTTTTAAAATAGTCTTTATAATCTCTTTTATTGATAGTGATAACTCCTGTACCTTTTGATACATAAGCACGAGCTACCGAACATTTTCTACGACCTGATGTGTTTACTACTTCCATTTGATTATGCAATAATTGTTGATAAATCTACTTTTTTTGGTTGTTGAGCTTCATGCTCATGTTTGTCTCCTGCAAATACAAATAAATTTGTATTTAAAGCTCTACCTAAACGACCTTTTGGTAACATTCCATGCACTGCATGTTTAATTACTTCTTCAGGTTTTTTAGCTAACATTTCTTTAGGAGTTGCAAAACGTTGCCCACCTGGATGACCAGTGTAACGAACGTACTCTTTATCAGTTAATTTAGCACCAGTAAAGCGAACTTTATCAGCGTTAATAACTACGATATTTGCTCCACAATCTGAATGAGGAGTATATCCTGGTTTATGTTTACCACGTATTAAATACGCTAATTTTGAAGCTAGGCGACCTACCACTTCATTTTCTGCGTCAACTAACAACCACTCTTTTTCTGCAGTAGCTTTGTTAACAAATTTGGTTTTGTAACTTAATGCGTCCACGGTTTAATTTTTTTTAAATTTTAAATTGGGGTGCAAATATAGTTTGTTTTTTGATGCAAACCATAAAAAACAAGCTTTATTTTAAAAATATTTTTATTTTTTGCGAAAATAGCGCAAAAAATAATAAATTAATATCCATTACTGAATTATAATGAATGGTAGTAGTCTTTTATTTTTTGAGCCATTAAGCGTCTTCTCAAAACTAAAAAATCTTGATAATCATCAATGCCCATTGTCATGATTTCAGCAGGCACGCAATTCATTTTTAGATTATCTAAAAGTTCTTGTTCTGTTGCAATACCACTTACCTGACGGTTGTTTTCGTGTATTTGTTGTTTTATCAACTCAAAGTAATCTTTTGGTGGTTTGTTTCCAACCTTTATATTTACCTCAGACTGCATATACACAAAATTTGCAATTTGGTTATATTTACTTCTATCCAGTCCTTTTTTACTTAAATAATCTTTAGGAAATAAATGATGAATATCACCACGCAATGAAATAAGGTCGCTTACCAATACATCTTTTGATAAGAAACCTCTATCGTTAGCTTTTACTTGTGACGCTAAGAAGATATGAAAATAAGGGCTACTAGCAACCGATGTATCTAAACTTTGAGGTAAGGAGGCATTCCAAAACGCATCTGATAATTCTCCTTCTTCCTTTTCTTTTAAATATTCATTAAAAGGTTTTTGGGATATTTGTTTAATATCGAAATCAAAAGTACTTTCGGGTGAACCAGAATATCTAACCGTTAAAATTGAATACACCAACCATTTTCTAACATAACTTTCTATATCAACCGAATTTACGCCTAATTCTTTTAGTTTTAAATAAACAATATATGCGAAATTTAATGCGTTTTGTGAACGAATCAATTTAGTTGAAATAAACCCTGCCGATTTTACAATCATAATAAATCGTTTAAAGTTGGTTTCGTTAATGAAATTATTAACTCCAACAGTAAGTTTTTGAAATGATTGTTCGGTAATTTCAGTTTCAAAACTTCTAGTTTCAAAATTTCGTCCAGAGAGTAAGCTTACTAAATCGGAAAGCCTTCCTCTGTTGAATTGAGAGGTAAAGGCTACACGTATTAGGTCGCTATAATTTGGGTCATATAAATCTTCTTTCTCCGTTTTTAGCCACGACATTTTTTGAAAAAAATCAGTTTGAGCAAAATCTTTATCGTTATCTACAATGTGTTTATAAAAATCGGGGGCAATAGCTAAATGGCAAAAATAATCAATTGCTTTTCTCAGTGCATTCCCTCCATTTTCAGTATCAGAAGCTATTTTACTCATCGCAAAATCAGCTTGGCTTAATACAACTCCTTTTGAATTAATACGAATAAAAATTTCAGTAACCGTTTCAATATCTAATTCAGCAGCCAGTTCTATCATTCCTATTGGCTTCTTTACAATATTTATCAACTTGGTAAACGAATTTTCAATTACCTCTTCATCAATGTTTGGATTAACAGCTAAATAATCTCGCACCAATTTTAATAAACTAATCTTACCAGAAAAGGCATCTGTAATATCATGTAACCAAGTTTTATCTTTTAAAATCGCTGGATTTTGAACTTCAAATTTTTCTTCAATAGGATTAAATGAAATTTTAATCTTAATTCGTTGATAATGTTTATTAATAACGTATTGCCCCAATATTGCGGCTGTTAAAGCTGTAACTCTTTGTTGCCCATCAATTAAAACTTTTTTACCTTCGCTTAAACTACCATCTTTAAGTTTCACATTTGGGTTTTTCCAAGCAATAACATAACCAATTGGATAGCCTTGATACAAACTATCCATTAAATCACGAACTTTTGAGCTATCCCAAACAAAAGGGCGTTGAATTTCGGGTATTGCAATTTCTCCCGAACTAACCCAAGTTAGTATCGTTTCTATTAAATGTTGATTAACTGAATATTTTTGCATTTGCTT
>CAUJCR010000030.1 GCA_963169355.1 Bacteroidota bacterium
CTTAGATGTAAACGAAGTAGAATTTATTGGAAACGCTGGCTTAAACCCAAGCCAAGCCCAACGCGTGTTAGGAAAAAAACAATACGAACTAAGCAACCATTTAGGGAATGTACTTACTGTTATTACCGACCGCAAAATACCTGTAGATGCCAATAACGATTTTATTACCGACTACTACCTACCCGATGTGATAAGCTCAACTGATTATTACGCCTTCGGTAGCCCAATGCCAGGTAGACAATTTAACGCAGGGAATTATCGTTACGGGTTTAATAATATGGAAAAGGATAATGAGATAGCAGGGATAGGCAACCATATTGATTTTAAGTTTAGAGGCTACGACCCACGTTTAGGAAGATTTTGGTCTGTTGACCCTCTTTTCAAAGACTTCCCGTGGAACTCTAATTATGCGTTTGCGGAGAATAGGGTAATTGATGGAATTGATTTAGAAGGTAAAGAGTTTTACTCTGTTCATATAAAAGAGAATGCTGACGGTTCGAGGACTAAACTGTTTGTAACAGATTACACTCAAACAGAAAAAGGTTTTGGCCCACGAGGAGATGTTGGGGTAACTTATGTAATTCATAAGCATGATGCTAAAGGTAATTTTACTGGCTTTGATCAATTTAATGTGAAGAATAGTTACGGGGTTTATCAAGGAAAAGATAACCCGCGTAAATTTTGGGAAAAGCCTAATGAAAAAGGCGAATATCCTTATGATTACAGTTTAAGACCAATTGATGAGCAAGATAGAACGGCAAGAACCCATGACAGAAATTACGATAAGAAAGGATTAGAAGGGCTTTTAGGGGTGGCTAATCCAGAGAGTAATAGTGCGGATAATGAGTACACGGGTAGTGCGCTTAAAACAATTGGAAAATACATATTGGGAATGGATGATAATGTTACTGAAAAACCAGTTACTGGGAAAGCTGCATCTGCAGCATTTAAGGGGATACTATTCTTTAACACAGCAGGAAAAGCAGGAAAGGATGTATATAGAACTGTAGAAAATGTAGGAAAAGCAATTGGCATTAGTCCTGATGCTAAAACGGAAGAGAATAAAAAATAAATGAAGATTAATAAAAAACTGTTGCTTTTGAGTGCTATTGTTGCATCCGTTTATGCTATTGTAATACCCATTATCGTTTGTGAAGTAGAGAATTTGAATTTTTTCTTAGTTGTAATATTAGGTCTGTTAACTGCTTTCAATACTGGAGGGTATTACGGGGTCATTATGCTTTACAATACTACATTTGCAAAAGGACTTTATCTTTTTGGTTCATTTTTTCTTACATGGTTTATTTTCTATGTTTTGCTTAGACGTTATTTAAATAAGAAAAACCTCCAATAGCCAGCGCATTTCCTTACTATACGCCTTAGCCCGCTCCGCTTGATTTGCAATCCTGCGGCATAAAAATTAAAACCGTAGTTTAATAGCTACGGTTTTTTATTTGTATTATTTATTAAACTGCTGTTGTATGCTGCCCGCTCGCGCGGATATGTAGCGTTGTAAGTGGGTGAGGTACCCCCGCTAGTTGGAGTTTAGGCTTTTTCAGCCGTAACTTCAACTAATAATAAATGTATAGTGAGTGCCAGTTTGTAACTGGCATTTATTATTTACTATAAGCCTTGCGTGCTTTAGCATCCCCCGCTCCGCTGGATTTGCAATCCTGCGGCATAAAAAACAAAACCCCAGTTGTTGCGGACTTGTAGTCCGTGCCCGCTCGCTCGGATATGAAGCGTTGTAAGTGTGTGAGGTATCCGTGCGTATAAAAAGCAAAAAACTGTAGTTAGTAGCTATGGATTTTTTGTTTAGGCTAATTGTTTTTGTAAATCTTTTTGGATGGTAAAAGCTTTGAGGAAAGTTTTCACGCAATCTTGTTCAGTTTTATTAAGCACTTGAACTTTACTGAATAAATTTAAAAGCTCAGTATCTTCCCCGCTCCGCTGCATTTGCAATGCTGCGGCATACGAAGCAAAAACCGTAGTTAGGAGCTACGGTTTTTTATTTAATAGGTATAAAACACCCGCTCGCGCGGATATGAAGGGTAGTATTGTGTGAGAGGTATCCGTGCCTTGTATATAAATTATTTTACTTTCTTTTGCCTTTAAGCAAAAAAAACAAAAGTTATCTTTCTTTATACCCAATTTTCTTTCTCTCTCTTTGAGCTATTTCTTGTTTATCTTTTTGCAATAAGTAATTGATGGCTTCATACACATCTTTAAACTGTTTGTTATACTTTTCTTCAAGTTCTTTAAGTTTAGTAGTTAAATCGTGATGACTTAAAGCGTATTTTCTTATTAAAACAAATGCTCTCATAATAGTAATATTAACATGAATAGCTTTGGTACTTTTTAAAACACTCGAAAGCATAGCCACCCCTTGTTCGGTAAATGCGTAAGGTAAATATTTACTATGTTGCCCTTTTCCTTTCTCTAAGGTCGAAAATTGCGTCCTTAGAGAATTATATTCCTCTCGCGTTAATTCAAACATAAAATCCTCCGGAAATCTATTTTTATTTCTTTTCACAGCTTCTTTTAGTCGTTTAGTTTCTGTTTCATATAATTCGGCTAAGTCATAATCTAACATAACCTTTTGCTCTCTCACTTCATGAATTTTTGCTTGAATACCTTGTAAATACATTTTCTATAAATTATTAAAATTAACTAATAACAAAATTAAATTAATTAGAGCTTGTCTTTTGCTACGGATTATAGCAACATTTTAAAATGCCATTGCGCTAACCGGAATAGCATTGTTTTGAATAAAAAATTTCATTAACTTAGATTTTGAAAATGAATGAAAAAAACGCACGGATACCAGCTAATTAGCTCACGCTTCATATCCGCGCGAGCGGGTAAGTATAATTGAAGTTGAAAGACTGAAGCAAATATTAATTGCGTATTAAAAATAAAATGCCGCAGCATTACAAATGCAGCGGAGCGGGGAAGGCAATAGGCGGGGTAGAAGGAAGCAAAAAGATCGATAAATTAATAACAACGGCTGTGGCAGATAAACAAATTGATAATTTAAAAAAAGACGCGCTTGATGCTAATAAAAAAGCAAATAATTCGACAAAAAAAAATAGATAATAATGAAAAATGTAATAATTGGTCTTTTGTTTGTTTTCGGTGGCGTTTTTGCTATTTGGCTTACGTATAAAAATCCAAGTGACAAAGACGATGCTATGAAATCTGATGCGAAAGGATATTTAGGGGGAATAATTGCAATAATTGTTGGAATAATGACGTTAATTGGTAAAATAAACTGGTAAAATAGAAAGAACCCGCCCCCCGCCCCCGCTCCGCTGCATTTGCAATGCTGCGGCATACGAAGCAAAAACCGTAGTTAGTAGCTATGGTTTTTTATTTAATAGGAATAAAACGCCCTAAGTTTGAGTTATACACACGCATACCATAATCATAGTCAGGTATGCTATCAGTTGTGTTTTTATTTTGAGCAGTAGCAATAGTTTTATGTTTGGTAGCACAAGAGCAACATAAAACAATACAAATTAAAAAAAGAGGTTTCATAAACTAACTTATTTGCTATAACGTTTTCGGTTTCCCGCTCCGCTGGATTTGCAATCCTGCGGCATAAAAGTAAAACCCGCTCGCGCGGATATGAAGCGTAGTATTGTGTGTGAGGTATCCGTGCGTATAAAAATCAAAAAACCGTAATTAGTAGCTATGGTTTTGCTAATACCTAATTTGGGTTAAACTAATCAGCTTTTCCAGCTAAAACCACTACTATTTCTCCTTTTACAGGTTTAGAGTTAAAATGCGTAATGAGTTCGTCCACCGTTCCTCTAGCTGTTTCTTCATATAATTTAGAGAGTTCTCTGGATACCGAACATGCTCTTTCGCCATCAACATATTCTTTAAACTCTTCTAACAATTTTACTAAACGAAATGGCGATTCATAAAAAATCATGGTACGTGTTTCGTCTTTTAATGAAAGTAACTTAGTGTGACGTCCTTTTTTTTGTGGTAAGAAACCATAAAATACAAAATTATCACAAGGTAATCCGCTATTCACTAATGCTGGTACAAAAGCCGTAGCACCAGGTAGTGTTTCAACCGAAATGTGTTGTTTAATACAGGCACGTACTAACAAAAATCCAGGATCTGAAATAGCGGGTGTTCCTGCATCCGACACTAAAGCAACCGATTTTCCCATAGCAATTAACTGGGTAATTTGCTCTACAATTTGATGTTCGTTATGTGCATGATACGAACGCAGTGGTTTATCTATCTCAAAATGTTTTAATAAATGAATGGTGTTGCGTGTATCTTCCGCTAAAATCAAATCTACCAACTTTAACACCTGAATTGCTCTTAGTGTGATGTCTTCTAAATTGCCAATGGGAGTGGGTACAATATATAACTTAGGTGTCATGCCGTTTTAATTTGAATTGATATGAGGTTGTAAATTAATATGTTCATCGCCTGGCTGATAAGGCATATAAGTAAAAATAAATTGAAACATTTCTTCGGTGGTTCTCATACTTCTGGTGCCATCGCCTTGTGTTACTAATTTAGGAGGACGATTGGGATTATTTGGATTTTGAGCAGTATTATCAAAGGTGCCATACACATGTATTACCGAGCCTTTGGTGTATTTTACAGGTTTATGAAACGTGTAATAATATTGCCATCTAAAATCCCATTTATTAATTTTAATTAAGGGAACAGTATCTTGATTGGGAGTAACAATAAAAGCCCAAAACGATTTTCCCAGTAAATGCATGTGTGGATTGATAGATAAAATAGAAGCATCTCCGTTTAATGTACCTTGCGTATGAAATGTTTGAATTTGGTTGGGTTGAATAAGTAACTCAGGTTCAATTTTTGAAATTCCAAAAGTTCCTAATTGTGTTTCGTAAACAGGACGTTTTGGTTTAGCACCATAAAACACATTAATATAAGAACTATCTAAAACATCTATGGCGCTTGGTCCAAAATGCAAATTGGCTAATAAAATAGCCGAAGTTTTATTCATACGATAGCCTCCAATACCATTTGGATAAATTTGTGGCGTGAAGCCAGGTAAGTAATAAACTGTATTGGGCGTAAGGGTTGGAAAAGTACCATCGTCATTTAATAAATTCATCTTTTCATACAGTGGCACATAATTAGAGTGGTAATTATCAAAATCGTAAGAAATACCTTTTGTTAAATCTTTCTTTGCTCCTTCTTTATAATTAACAAGATGTCCATTAACATGATGTGCTAATTTTCGGTTAGAAGGCACATACTCAAAATAGCTAACAAATGTATCTTTTGGGATAGATGCTGGAATTTTTACAACAAAAAAATGATCGGTTCCATTACCTTTAATTTTAATGGCTTCTTGCATTTTAATAACGGCATCGGGTTTTCGTAAATTATAGCCAGTGTAAAAAACAGGTGGTAATGGCACTTTATCGGCATCGCCAAGTGGCGCACCATTATCAACCCAAGTTTTTATTAATGCAATTTCTTGTTGAGTTAATACACGTTCGCCAATAAAGTGTGTGTAATTTGGGTCGGCAGGCCAAGGTGGCATAAAACGTGTTTGTGTTACAAATTTTATTTTGTTGGCATTCTTTTTTATATCATCGTAGGTTAGTAATTCGTTTGGTCCACTTTCTCCTTTACGATGACAAGGCGTACAATTTTTGTAAATAATAGGTGCAATGTCCACAAAGGTTGGATTTTCAGACAGTGATTCGTGGCTTATCTTTTCTTCTTTTACTTCCGAACAAGATAGCAACATCAAAACACTTAGCAAGAACGTAAAACTATACAGCTTTAGCTTAGTATGAAAAGATGAATATGTTAAGCAATTAAGAAATGACATTACTCCTGAACATACACTCGTTTTACCCTGGTTGATATACTAGTCAGTACCTCATACGGTATGGTGCCCATGGCTTCTGCTAATTTAAAAATATGTTCTACCTGATTAAATATAATTACCTCATCGCCTTCTTGACATGATATAGAACTAACATCTATCATGCACATATCCATACAAATATTTCCGATGGTACTACATGCCTGTTCATTAATATAGACAACCGCGTTTCCGTTACCTAATTGGCGACTAAATCCATCAGCATAGCCAATAGGAATAGTGGCTATCCTACTCTCTTTACTTAATTTCCCTTTTCGGCTATAGCCTACTGTTTCGTTTTTGTTTAAGAGTTTAATTTGCGAAATGCGCGTTTTTAGTGTACTAATATTTTGTAGTTGTAATTTATCGGTATCATTAAAACCAATGCCATACATCCCAATTCCTAATCGCACCATATTAAATTGCGCTTGAGAAAAGCGTGTAATAGCCGATGAATTACAAATATGCTTAATTATTGAATAATTTAAAGTTTGCTCTAGTTGTTGTGACATTACTTTAAAACTTTCAATTTGTTGATGAGTAAAATCGTCTAACGAACTATCATCGCTTGCTGCCAAGTGCGAGAAAACACTCTTAACATAAAAACCCGTTTGTGATTTTAAAAACTGACACAACTCAGCGAGTTGATGTTGTTCAAAACCTAAGCGATGCATCCCTGTATCTAACTTAATATGTATAGGATAGCTGTTGGTGATGGCTCTGTTTTGTAACGCTTGAATAAACTCTTGCGCTACCTTAAAAGAATATATTTCAGGTTCTAAATGATAAGCTATCATATCATCATAGGATGATTCTTCGGGACTCATCACCATAATAGGTAAATGTATGCCCGCTTTACGAAGCTCAACACCTTCATCAGTATAAGCAACAGCCAAGTAATCTACCCGGTGGTGCTGTAAGGTAAATGCAATTTCGGTACTACCACTGCCATATCCAGTTGCTTTTACCATACACATAAGCAGGGTATCTTTTGAAAGTTTAGAACGATAATAATTAATATTATGAACCAAATGATTCAAATTAATTTCTAAAACCGTATCGTGGCTTTTTTGTTGTAGTAACTTACTAATCAATTCAAATTCAAAACTTCTAGCACCCTTTAACAAGATAATTGCGTCTTTAAACTGTAAATCGGTAATAGATTGGTGTTTTGAAATAAACTGTTGTGTGGTATCAAAGAAAAAAGAAGTAAGTTTAAAACATTGTTTTTGAGAACTAATATCTTTTCCAATTCCTATTAAAACATCTACATTAAATTGTTGCAATAATTTAGCAACGTGTTGATATAATACCTCTCTCGATTTTCCACTTTGTTCTATATCCGAAAGTATTACCATTTTCTTTCCGCCCCGATGTTGTTGTTTTAAATGATGTAAAGCAATTTCTAAAGCATTCACATCTGAGTTGTAAAAATCATTTATTAAAACACAATTATTTATGCCAAGTTTTAATTCTAATCGCATAGCCACTGGCGATAATTTTTGTAACCTTACATTTATTTCAGGATTAGCAATATTTAAGTGCAACAACACCGCCCAACAGGTAATGATATTTTCAATACTTGCCGAATCTGTAAATGGCACTTCAATTTTCACCACTTGATTTTGATAATTAGCCTGTATGCTAGTGGAATGAAGGGTTGAATGAATGTTGGTTATTTGTAGTGTAGCATCTTTCTCTCTCGAAATTACAAAAGCCGATGAGGGAAAATGGTGATATAACGTTTTATCTATCGATAAGGCATTTATAATAACGGCTTGGCATTGCTTAAACAATAAAAGTTTTTCGTTTAATTTTTTACTTAAATCATCAAAGCCTTCGTTGTGTGCCGAACCAAGAGATGTAAAAACACCAATGCTTGGTTGAATAATTTTTTCGAGGTTTTCCATTTCTCCAATCTGTGAAATACCTGCCTCAAAAATTGCTAAGTTGTGTTGAGGATTTATTTGCCATACCGAAAGCGGCACCCCAATTTGTGAGTTATAACTCTTAGGACTTCTTATGATATGATAATCTGATTTCAACAACTGATATAACCATTCTTTCACAATGGTTTTTCCATTGCTACCAGTTATACCAATTACAGGAAACTGAAATTGTGCACGATGATAAGTTGCTAATGTTTGGAGTGCTTTTAACGTATCGGGAACTACCAAAAAACAAACATCTTGATTGTTTTTACATTCTTCGGGGATGGCATTTACTACAAAAGCTTGAACACCACGTTGTATGAGTTGTGGAATGTATTGATGAGCATCATTTCTATTAGAAACCAACGCAATAAATAAAACCGAAGAAGGTTCAATTAATTGTCTGCTATCAATTAATACATGCTGAACACTTGCTTGACTGTTGCCAACAAGCTTAGCGGAAATTATTTGAGCTATTTGCTGAATGGAGTACAATGAAAAACGGCTTATTTGTTACTACAAAATAAGCCGTTTTTTTTGATATTTTATTATTTTAGTTTAGGAATTCACTAAAAGTTTAAATCCTTTACCATGTATATTCACAATCTCAACTTTAGAGTCATCTTTCAGGTATTTACGTAACTTAGCAATATACACATCCATACTTCTACCATTAAAGTAGTTATCATCGTGCCAAATAGTTTTAAGGGCAAAGTTTCTATCTAAAACTTCGTTTTTATGCACACATAATAAACGCATTAGTTGGCTTTCTTTAGTGGTTAGTTTTTGCTCAGAACCATTAATAACCAATTGTTGAGTTTCAGAATTAAAAGAATATTTACCAATACTAAAAGAGGTTTCCTCAGTACTGTGTGAACGTTGCTTATTACTACGACGTAGCACTGCATTAACACGCACCAAAAGTTCTTCCATACTAAATGGTTTAGTAATGTAATCATCTGCTCCTGCATTAAACCCTTCAATGGTGTCTTCTTTCATGCTTTTAGCAGTTAAGAAAATAATAGGAACGTTTTTATCCGTTACTCTAATTTCTTTTGCAAGTGTTAATCCGTCTTTTACGGGCATCATCACATCTAACAATAATAAATCAAAATCTTGTTTACAGAATGCGTCAAAGCCTTTTTTACCATCTGTGGCAAGCTTTGTTTCAAATCCTTTAGCCTCTAAATATTCTTGTAATAATGTCCCTAAATTAGGATCGTCTTCTACTAATAAAATTTGTGTCTTTACGTTTTCCATAACTTATTTTATATACTTTTTTATTATTTATTTGGTTTTAATGGTAATACAATTCTAAAGGTACTACCCTGTCCTAATTCACTATCTACATTAATTGTGCCAAAGTGTTTCTCTACTACTGCCTGAACGTAACTAAGTCCTAATCCAAAGCCTTTTACATTATGCACATTGCCCGTTGGAACACGATAAAATTTTTCGAAAATTTTTCTCAAATTTTCCTTACTTATACCTATTCCATTGTCTTTTACAGCTATCTCAATGCCGTCTTCTGTGTTTTTAGTGGAAACCACAATTTGGGCTGTGTCTTTTGAATATTTAATAGCGTTGTCTATTAAATTAAATATAATATTTGTTAAATGAACTTTATCGGCATTAATAACTGAATTTGTGGCATCTAAATTTTTAGTTATTGAACCTTTACTTTGGTCAATTAATAATTGTGTATTAGAGATGGCCTGATTAATAATTTCATGAACATCTATATCGCTTCGTTTTAATTTGAACTCTCCTTTATCTAGGATAGAAGTTTGTAAGATGCTTTCTACCAAAATACTTAATCGTTTATTTTCATCTCTAATCATCTTCACAAAGCGTTCTTGTTTCTCGGGAGTTTTAGTTATAGATGAATCATTCAACATTTCAGCAGCTAAAGAAATGGTACTAATTGGCGTTTTAAACTCATGCGTCATGTTACTAATAAAATCGTTTTTAATAACCGATAATTTCTTTTGTTTAGAAATGGTAGAAATGGTATAATAAAATGCAACAATTAATATTAAAATAACAAGTGCTGAAACCCCCAGCATAGTCCACATAGTTTGTAATAAATAAGTGTGTTGGTCTGGGAAACGAATACTAAGGTATTGTGGGGTTACAAACACATTATTAGGAGAAAGATTAATTTTCATCGAACAACCTAACGAGTCGCAATCACGTTGAGCATCGTTAAATGATTTGCCAGTTTTTGCAATGTTACTGCTTAGATTATAAGTGTATTCTGCTGTTATTCCTTCTGCCAAAAGTTCTTGACGCAGTATCGAATCTAACAAAAGAGAATCAACTTTAGGTTTATAATCTTTATAAATATTAATACTAATTAACTCATCAAATAAATCGTTTACCATTTCTGTTTTAGTATGAAAGAGTTCGTTTCTTAATGACTGTATGTCTTTAAATGTAGAAGTGGATGTGTTTCTAAGTTCAAATGGTAAAAATTGATTGTATTTTATAGACGAATCATTAATAAATTCTTTTTGAGAAAGTTTACTTGTTACAACACCTGAAGAATCGGTACTAAGTTCCTCAAATATTCTAACCTGCACATCCTTTCCTGATGGGTTCTCGGGCGATACAATGCCTTGTTTGGTGATTTTTACACCTTGTTTTCTTAGCTTTATTTTTTTAGCAATTTTATTGGCGGTTGTTATTTTTTCAAGTTTTTGAGAAGTAGATTTCAGAGCATCCTTTACTGAATGTTCAAATTCTTCTTGTTTTAATTTAACTGAACTTTTAATCCAGTATAACTGAACAGCAATAAGTGCAATAAGTGCAACACCTACTAAGGCGGAAATAATACCAATATTATACCTATTCATTTCATTCAAAAATAGTAAGTAAATTGATGGGTAAAAAATGCTTAACCTTTTTTAACGGCAATCTTAATACCAGTTAATAATACATCATCAATTTGATCTAATTGACCTTTCCAGTCTATAAATTGTGTTTTAAGTTTTTCGGCTTGCAGGCTCATGCTTGTTCCATGTATGTCAACTAAAAGCTCTTTTAGTTGATTATACTTGAATTTTTTACCCTGATTTCCTCCAAATTGATCTGCATATCCGTCAGAAAATTGATAAATAACGTCGTCAGTACATAGTTGAATAGTATGAAGAGAAAATGCAGTTTGATTTTTACTTATATAACCTATTGGTTGTTTATCGGGTTTTATTTCAATTAATGAAACGCTTCCATTAGTATCCTTTCTAACTATCCAAACAGGATTATTAGCACAGGCAATCTCAAGGGTGTTTGTTTCTGAATCAATACAAATTATAGAAATGTCCATTCCATCTTTATTTAATCGATCTTCGCCCTGTTTAAGTACCTTTATAATTTCCTTTCTAAGTTCATCTAAAATTAGATTTGGCTTTATTATATGTCGTTCAATAACAATTTGATTTAATAAGGTATTCCCTATCATACTCATAAATGCTCCAGGAACTCCATGACCTGTACAATCTGCTACAGCAAATAGTTTATAGTTTTTATACTGTGTACACCAATAAAAATCACCACTAACAACATCTTTTGGTAAAGACACGACAAAACTTTCAGGAAAAATTTCTTGTATGTCAGTATCATCAGGTAAAATAGCATCTTGTATTTTCTTAGCGTAATTAATACTATCTGAAATATCCTTATTCTTCTCAGATATAATTTGATTTTGTTTCTCTAATAGTGCATTTGTTTTTGATTTTAAGCGGTAACGGTTCAGTAATAAAAAACCTAAAAATATTAAAAGAATAGTTCCAGCGGTGAGACTTATCTTAGTAATCCTATCTTTATTAGCATTTGCCTTTAACAATGCTATTTCTTGTTGTTTTTTATCAGTATCATATTTCGTTTTTATTGCATTTAATTCATTAGCAATTTCCTTACTCGAAACGGTATCCTCCGTTGATTTATATTTCTTAAAATAATCAAAGGCTTCTTTGTAGTTTCCCATCGCGTAGTTAGCCTCAGCCATACAGTAATAATTCTCAGATAAAAATTCGATATCTTTGAATTTAACAGCTAATTCAACGCTTTTATGAAAAGCCTCCATCGCTTTCTCATGTAGCTCCATTAATTCATAAGTTCTCCCTAGATAATAATACAAATAAACTAAATCTGATTCATGATTGACTAGATTTGCTAAAACAATAGCTCTAGTAAGTTTATCTAATGATGCGTCAAATTTCTCATCATCACTTAATGCTAATGCCCAATTCCCCAAACATCTGATTTGTTGTCCAGTATCTTGTGCTAAAGTTGCCCAATTATACGCCTCAGTATATACAGAATCACATTTCCTGAAGTTTTTATTAAAACAAGCTATATTATATTCAATATTTGCTAAGTTCATTAATATAACTGATACCTTCCGAGTATCATTAATTTCCTGACTAATTTTAATAGCCTTGTTATAATATTCTTTAGCCTGATTGTACTGTTTCTGTATAGCAAATAAATTCCCAAAACCAGTATATACTTGTGTTAATAGCTTTTTGTTATTAAGTTTTTCAGCCAATATAATTGCCTCTCCAAAATATTCAGCTGATTTTTTATATTCGGCCATGTTTTGAGCACTGATTGCTAATTCTACTGCTGTTAGCGTTTTAAGATAAAGACTATTCGATTTTTTAACTCTTTGATAAGCTATATCGACGTAATAGTTTGAAGAATCAATATTTGAGTATTTAAATTTGTAACTTTTGTTTATATATGAAAGCACAAAAAGCGAATCCTCCTTTGTAACAGATTGAGATATAGCCGGACAAGAAAAAAACTGAATAACAACCAAAAAGTATATTATTCTCTTAAAGAAATTATTTTCCCCATTATTTATTATCATCCTTCTCTTTATCTTTTCCTAACCACTCTAAAATACTATTTACAATAGAAAGCAATACGCTAAACCAAAAGGCTGTCCAAAAACCATTTATTACAAAGCCTTCAACTAGTTTACTAGCCAATAAAACGATGGCAGTATTTATAACCAAAAGAAATAAACCAAAGGTTATAATTGTAATTGGAAATGATAGAATAGTGATAATTGGTTTTATAATGGTATTTAAAAATGCCAATACAATTGCTACTAAGAGTGCGGTAACAAACTTATTAAGCTCTATAGAATCACTCTGAAAAAATTGATTATTTCCCAATGTAACACCACTTAAAAAATATGCGGTTATAATTACAGCTAATGTTGATATTAATATTTTATTTATAAAGTTCATTTAACTCAAATATACTATATTTTTTGAATCTAAAAAAAGAGGCTACCTTTTTATGGTAGCCTCTTGTTGCTTGTATCTGCTATATACTACATTTTTCGTATATCTAATTCGTTTATAATATTAGTTGCGCCTCCAATTTTATCAACTACCCAAAGCACATATCTAATATCCACATTTATGGTGCGATTTAAATCTTTATCAAACTTAATTTTATGGCTTAAGGCTTCATAGTTTCCATCAAAAGCTAATCCAATTAACTCGCCTTTTCCATTTAATACTGGAGATCCTGAGTTTCCACCTGTGATATCATTAGAACTAATAAACCCAACCACAATATCTTTTGTAGCAGCATCTGCATATTGTCCAAAATCTTTATTCTTTGCTAATTCAATTAATTTAGCTGGTAAATCAAATTCATAATCACCTGGTTTATACTTATCAAGCACTCCACTCAAGGTTGTATAATAATTATAGTTTACGGCATCTTTTGGCGAATATGAATTTACCTTTCCATAACTTACACGCATAGTAAAATTAGCATCTGGATAAATAGCTTTCTTACCTTTATTCATTTCCAATACGCCTTTTAAGTAAGTTTTACCTAATACAAAATTCTGATTATTAAAGTCATTATATAAAGCTGCGTATCTTGAATTAAAATTAGCACTAAACATACGAGCCATTGCAAAGGCAGGATCTTTGTGAAGTGTAGCTGTATCAGGATTAGAAATAAAATTATTCCATTTTGTTTTATCAAGTAATATAGTATTAGATATTACATCTTTTGAAAATGATTCGTATGTAGATTTATTTTTCAAATCGCCATATTTTTTATTTATCATTTCATAAAACCCTGCTGGGTGTTGAGAAACATCAATATCATTATAATAAGCCTCTGTAACAAAAGCCAAGATGTTTTTGTCGGAAGCTACGTTTTCTGAGTTAATAAATCTTTCATAAGCAGATTTAGCAGCTTCAATGGCTTTGGTTATACTTTCTTTAGTGGATTCTTTTTGAGACAAAGTATTATCTAAGGCTGATAAAGTATTAGCAAATGCAATTAATGGAGAACCAAATATACCTTCTTTCATATACGAAAGTTGCTTTGCATAAGGTCTCCAATTGTTGTAAATTTTTTCATACTCTATAAATAAATTTTCATATTCTGGCTTACCTGTTGCCCAAGTTATAAAAGCTTTTTCATCAGCCTGTTTTTCTTCAAACACTTTATACTTTAATAATTGCTTAGATTCTCCATCAAAAAATTTCCAATAATTAGCAACCTGCGCATAATAACTCGCTAATTGAATCTTTACTGCTGGATCTTTCTTCATTTCTTTTAGCATAAATTCAAGACGCTTTTCTCTTAAACTTACCAATGATGGATTTTCAACATCAGTCTTTAGTTTAACCCCATAAGAAGTTTCATAACGATTGGTTCCACCAGGGTAGCCCCAAATCATGGTATAATCACCATCTTTAACTCCTTTAATTGAAACAGGGAGCGAATACTTGGGTTTGAGTGGCACATTATCTGCAGAATATTCAGCGGGTTTACCATCTTTATTAGCATACACTCTAAAAATAGAGAAATCGCCCGTATGGCGTGGCCATTCCCAATTATCAGTATCACCACCAAATTTTCCAATATTCTCAGGTGGAGTACCTACTAATCGAACATCTTTATAACGTTCGTACGTAAACAATAAATATTGATTACCTTTAAACATTGGGACGATACGGGCTTCGTAGCCTGTTCCTTCTGTTTCTTTATTTGCCAATTCATTTAAAATGGCAGGTAATTTTTGGTTTAATTCTTTAGCAGGAATGTCTTTTATCTTTTCAGATACTTGATTACTCACATCTGCAATTTTTACTAAGAATTGAACAGTTAGGCCTGGTGAATATATTTCTTCGGCTTTTGATTTGGCCCAAAAACCATCTCTTAAATAGTTATGCTCAACCGAACTTGCCGAGGCAATAGCTCCATAACCACAATGGTGGTTAGTAAAAATTAAGCCTTCTTTACTTACTATTTCGCCAGTACAGCCACCTCCAAAAATAATAATGGCATCTTTTATACAAGCTTGGTTCATGCTGTAAAGTTGTTCTTTGGTAACTTTCAATCCTTTTTTTACCATATCGGCGTAAACTTGTTCGCCAAGTAACATTGGTAGCCACATTCCTTCATCTGCCCTAGCTATAGGCTTTAGCATAATAGTACAGGCTACTAAAATGAACGTCAATTTTTTCATAGTACAGTGTAGTTTAGTTAGTTTTGAGGCGTAAATTTAACAGAAAAAAGAGAAAAAATCCCATTTTTAGACAAAATGCGATATGAATCAGTTTAAATCCTGTTTTTTGCAACAATGGTGCACGTAAATCGAGACACACAGGTTAATTCATTAGCCTCGTTGTAGATTTTAATATCCCAAATATGATTCTTTCCAGCAATATTTAATGGTTTGCAAATTGCTTTTACCTTTCCTGAAGATACTGCTTTAATATGATTAGCGTTTATCTCTATTCCCACTCCAATAAATAACTCTCTATTTACAACAAACAAAGAAGCAACGCTACCCAACGTTTCGGCCAAAACCACATTAGCTCCGCCGTGTAAAATACCAAAAGGTTGTTTGGTTCTATTATCAACTGGCATAGTAGCTACTAAATAATCATGGCCAATTTCAATAAATTCAATAGCTAATGCTTCACCTAAAGTGTTTTTATTTAATTGATTAATTTCGTCTAAACTAGGTGTGGTGTACCAAATTGGCGTTGTGTGCATAAGGCGTTAAATGAATGAACTACAAATATATCTTAAATTTGTGAGTATGATCTTTATAAGAATAACTAATATGCCAATTAAAAAAATCGGTAATTCGTTTTATTAATGAAAGACCAAGACCTAATGAACCAGAAATGGAATTTTTATTAAATCGGTCAAAAATAAACTGCCTATCTATTTTTTCAGACGGACTTGTGTTTTCTACAGAAATAAAATCTTCATCCACTGTTACTGTAATTCTTCCTCCTTCGTCATAATTATATTTTATTGCGTTTATAAATAAATTATTTAATAATATGGAGAGTAAATTTTGATTTAATTCTTTTATAACCTGTTTTTTAAATTCCTTGTGTATTGTTATTTGCTTGGCTTCTATAAAATCTTCTAAAATTTCAATTTTTTCGTTAATTGCTTGGTTAATGTTTATCTCCTCGGTTTCAACAAACTGTTTGTTTTCTATACGAGTTAATAAAATTAATCCCTCATTTAATTTATGCATACGCTGTGTGGCATGATAAATCTGTTGAAGCTGCTTATATTGTTTTTCATTATAATTATTATCCTGCAATAGCAGTTCTAGTTTAGTGCTGATAATAGATAATGGTGTTTGTGCCTCATGCGACACATTCTCGGTAAACTCTTTTAAATTTTGATAATCGGATTGTATTTGATTCGTTAAATCTCTGAGTGTATCATTTAGCAAATGAAATTCCTCTGTATCTGTGTCTTTAAACACTAATTTATCTTGTTTTTTTATACTCCATGTTTTAATTTTTGATAATGTATCGTTAAATGGCGACCATAAAAAATCGGAGATATAACGATTAAGAAAGAACAAAATAAAGAAAGACAACACCAAGAAAACTAAAACCACCCCCGCAATGTATTTACCAATTTTTTTACTCTCGGTAAGCGACATGCACACCGTTACTTCATAAGCTTGCCCATTTACAGTTGTTTGAAATAATAATTCACGCTGTGTTAACCTTCTATTCTCCTCATTATCACTTACTACGTCATCTTCAAATTCTCTTCCAGTATATTCAATAAATTGATTAGTAAATAGTGTTTGTTGCTTAATTTTTCGCACATAAATTTTTTGCCCAATATTCGACATGAACTCATTGGGTGAGATACCTTCATTTAGACCATTAATAATTTTTGTTTTAATAACCAGTAGTCGTCTATCGGCTTCTTTATCTAACTTACTTAAAATTATTTCGTAAATAATAAAGATTCCTGCTGTAAAAAGTAGGATGGTGGTTATTGAGGAATAAATATTTGTTTTAGTAAGTAGTTTCACTTACAAGATTAATCTTTAAACTTATATCCCATGCCATACACCACTTTTATGTAATTAGTGATGCCAGCTTCGTTTAATTTTTTCTTTAAGTTTTTTATTTGACTATAAACAAAATCAAAAGAAGAAGCCATCTCGGCCTTATCGCCCCAAATGGAATCAGCAAGTGCTTCTTTTGTTATTAAATGAGTGGGGCTACTTGCTAAAAAAACTAATATTTCATATTCTTTTTTAGTTAATTGCAACTGGGTGCCATTAGCAATTACTTTTTTTTCAGTGGTATCTATCTCCAATCCATCAAACGAAAGCGTGTTTTTACCTCCAAAGTTTCTTCGGCGTAATACAGAATATAAACGAGCGTTTAGTTCCGATAAATGAAAGGGTTTTGTTAAATAATCATCAGCGCCAATTTTCAGTCCCTCTAATTTATCCTCTAAGGCATTTTTTGCCGTAATCATAATCACACCCATTTCAGGACTATTTTTCTTAATGTACTCTACAACCTCCATACCCGAACCATCAGGCAAACCAATATCTACTAGTGCACAACTATATACTAAATCAGAGAGTTTTTGAGTGGCACTTTTTACCGTGGTAGCAAAATCGCATTTGTAACCATTCTCAGATAGGTAATCTACCACATCTTCTCTTAATGATTTTTCGTCTTCGATAATTAAGATTCTCATAACAATAAATTTTATAGTCGTTCTAAATGTAAATAAATTTAAAAATAAAATTTGAATTTCAGAAATAATACCATTTATAATTGATTTTCAAGTTAATAAAAAAAGGTTGCCTAATACAGACAACCTTTTTTTTTATAAATTTAGGTTTTTATGGAATTACATCATACCACCCATGCCACCCATACCTGGATTACCCATTGGCATAGCTGGTGCACCTTCTTCTTTTTTCTCTGCTAATACACAATCTGTAGTTAAAAGCATAGCTGCAACAGATGCTGCATTTTCTAAAGCAACACGTGTTACTTTAGCAGGGTCAATTACACCTGCTTTTAATAAATTTTCAAATTTTTCGGTACGTGCATTAAAACCAAAATCATCTTTTCCTTCTTTTACTTTTTGCACTACAATAGAGCCTTCAATACCACTATTAGTACAAATTTGACGAAGTGGTTCTTCGATAGCACGACGTACGATAGCAATACCTGTATTTTCGTCTTCGTTTACGCCTTTTAATTTTTCTAGCGAAGCAATGGCGCGAATATAGGCAACACCGCCACCTGGCACAATACCTTCTTCTACAGCGGCACGAGTAGCTGCTAAAGCATCATCTACACGATCTTTCTTTTCTTTCATTTCTACTTCGGTAGCTGCCCCAACATAAAGAACCGCCACACCTCCTGCTAATTTAGCTAAACGCTCTTGTAATTTCTCTCTATCGTAATCAGAAGTTGTAGATTCGATTTGCGCTTTAATTTGATTAACACGAGCTGTAATATCTGCCTTTTTACCAGAACCACCTACAATAGTTGTGTTATCTTTATCTACTGTAACTTTTTCGGCCTTTCCTAAGAAGGTTAAATCGGCGTTTTCTAATTTAAAGCCTCTATCTTCAGCAATAAACACACCGCCTGTTAAAATAGCTATGTCTTCTAACATTGCTTTTCTTCTATCGCCAAAACCTGGTGCTTTTACTGCACAAATTTTTAAGTTAGAACGTAAGCGGTTTACTACTAATGTTTGTAAAGCTTCGCCATCAATATCTTCTGCAATAATTAAAATTGGCTTACCTGTTTGTACAGCTTTTTCAAGCACAGGTAATAATTCTTTCATTGTAGAAATTTTCTTTTCATAAATTAAGATTAATGGATTTTCTAAAACCGCTTCCATTTTATCTACATCTGTAATAAAATAAGGAGAAATATAACCTCTGTCAAACTCCATACCTTCAACTACCTCAACAGTTGTTTCGGTTCCTTTAGCTTCTTCTACAGTAATTACACCTTCTTTCTTAACTTTAGACATTGCCTCAGCAATTAATTTACCAATTACTTGATCGTTATTAGCTGAAATTGTTGCTACTTGCTCAATCTTTTTATTATCGTTGCCAACATTTTGCGATTGTTTTTTAAGGTCGGCTACAATAGCTTCCACTGCTTTATCAATACCACGTTTTAAATCCATTGGATTAGCGCCAGCGGCTACGTTTTTTAAACCTGCTGTAACAATTGCTTGTCCTAATACAGTAGCGGTAGTTGTACCATCACCTGCTGCATCGGCTGTTTTAGAAGCTACTTCTTTTAATAATTGAGCTCCCATGTTTTCAACTGGGTTAGAAAGTTCAATTTCTTTAGCTACGGTAACACCATCTTTAGTAATTGCCGGTGAACCGAATTTTTTATCAATAATAACATTACGCCCTTTAGGCCCTAAAGTTACTTTTACTGCGTTTGCTAATGCATCTACGCCTCTTTTTAAAGCATCGCGCGCTTCAATATCAAATGTGATTTCTTTTGCCATAATTTTAAATTGATTGAATAATTTTTTTATTCGTTACTTATCTGTTTTGTTAATTGATTTTTTGGTTAAATGAAATAAATGCCAAATACTAAATAATGGCATAAATATCACTTTCACGCATAATTAATAATTCTTTACCATCTACTTGCAATTCAGTACCAGAATATTTACCGTATAATACGGTGTCACCTACTTTTACAGTCATTGGTTCGTCCTTTTTACCATTACCTACCGCTACTACTTTACCTTTCATTGGTTTTTCTTTTGCGGTATCAGGTATAATTAAGCCACCTGCTGTTTTTGTTTCGGCTGGAGCTGGTTCTACCAACACTCTATCTGCCAATGGTTTTACGTTTACACTTGTTTTTGCCATAATTTTATGTTATTTGTTAGTTAGTTTAAATTTTCGATTCCTTTTTGTCTAAAAATGTGCCAATGGTATTTATTTAAAAAAACGCGACAATATTACGGTTTTTGTGGCTACAATTTGTAAAAAATGTCAGTTTTGTAGCGTGAAAAATGCATGAGATAGTAATTTGTAGTGAGAGTTAAAATAACTAGCCCTAGGGTAATAAATAAAGATTATTCGAAAAATAAAGCTCTCTGGCTTGGTATGGAACAAATTAAATTTGTTTCTAAGATAAAACAAAAAAAACCTCACATTTCTGTGAGGTTTAAATGGTGGGAGATACAGGGTTCGTCCGCCGCGGCGGACTGTGACCCCTAAATATTAAAATTTAATTTAATCCAATCCCTGCCAACTCCTGTTTTTAAATATTTTTCCCTGCTCATTGCTTCAGCTCTTGTATTGTACGATTCATAATAAACTAAGCGCCAAGGTCCTTTATTCTTGGTAAAACCACCTAGAGTTCCATTGTTGTGTTCATCTATTCTTTTTTCCAAATTTTCAGTTTGACCAATATATTTAACTGAATGTGAATCTGAATATATAATGTAAGTATAATACATATAACAAAAAAACCTCACGTTTCTGTGAGGTTTAAATGGTGGGAGATACAGGGTTCGAACCTGTGACCCCCTGCTTGTAAGGCAGGTGCTCTGAACCAGCTGAGCTAATCTCCCATTTTAAAAAAGAACTTTAATTTGATGTTACTCAAATTCCCCTATGCTTGTTGTTCTCACTTTGGGGTTGCAAATATAATGGCTTTTTTTAATCTCACAAAAAATTATCAAAAAAAATCGTGATTTTTTTTTGTCAATTTTAAATATGAATAGCTCTTTTGCCCGTTGCGTCTAAAGCTGCTTCTTTTAAGCTCTCGGTAAAGGTTGGATGCGCATGGCAGATTCTCGAAATATCTTCGGCACTTGCTCTATATTCCATCGCTACTACTGCCTCGGCAATCATATCAGCTGCACGTGGACCAATCATGTGTACGCCTAATATCTCATCGGTAGCTTCATCAGCTAAAACTTTTATAAAACCATCTGTATCCATGCTTGCACGTGCACGTCCACTTGCTTTAAATGGGAATGAACCTGTTTTGTATTTAATGCCTTTTTCTTTCAACTGTTCCTCGGTTTGACCTACGGCAGCCACTTCTGGCCAAGTATAAACAACGCCCGGAATTAAGTTGTAATTAATGTGTGGTTTTTGCCCTGCTAATTGTTCTGCAACATACACCCCTTCTTCTTCAGCTTTGTGAGCTAACATAGCGCCTACTACTACATCGCCAATAGCATAAATATTATCAGCGCTTGTTTTTAAGTGCGCATCTACTTCTACTCTACCTCTGTTATCTAACTTTACTCCTGCTTTCTCAACATTTAAACCCTCAGTATATGGCTTACGTCCTACCGACATAAGCACATAATCTCCTTTTAACTCTATTTTCTCACCCTTGCCATTATCAGCAGTAACCGTTACTTCTTTTCCTTTAGAAACAACGCTTTCCACTTTGTGCTTCATGAAAAATTCCATCTTTAAGTCTTTTTTCAATACACGCTGTAATTCCTTCCCTAAGCCTGCATCCATTGTAGGAATTAATCTATCCATAAATTCCACCACCGAAACTTTTGCACCTAATCGTGCATAAACACTGCCCAATTCTAAACCTATAACACCTCCACCAATAACAATTAAATGTTTTGGAACTTCTTGTAATTCGAGTGCTTCGGTAGAAGTTATAATGCGTTTTTTATCAACCTCAATACCTGGTAACGACGATGGTTTAGAACCTGTAGCAATAATTGTTTTCGTTGATTCAATTTGCTCTTTAGTACCATCAGCCTTTGTAATATTAATTTTAGTATTACTCTCAAAACTTCCTACCCCAGTATAAACTGTAATTTTATTTTTCTTCATTAAAAAGCTAATGCCATCGCATGTCATTTTAATAACGCCACGCTTACGCTCAATCATTTGTTTGATGTTTACCTTTGGAGATTTAACTTCAATACCATGTTCCTCAAAATGATGCACCGCATTAAAATAATGTTCAGATGAATCTAAAAGTGCCTTTGAAGGAATACATCCTACATTTAAGCACGTTCCACCCAAAGTTGCATATTTTTCTATTAATGCTGTCTTCATGCCTAATTGTGCGCAACGAATGGCTGCTACATAACCACCAGGTCCCGAACCAATTACGGTTACATCAAATTTTTCCATATATACTGAAATTTAGTTTAAATTTAATTGAAGACAAATTTACTAAAAAAGCTGAGAGCTACGCTAAAAAAACGACCTGATAATTTGGGTTGAGATAATATGACAAACTACAATTCCAGTTTATCAATATTTAAGGTTAGATTTCTTAAATCTTGTTTCATAAGCTTAATGGTTGATTCTATTTGATCGTACATATTAGCCCTATTTTCTAGTTGATCGGTAGTGTATTTACCGCCATCGCTAAAGTAAATCTCTAATTTTCGGTTATCTGTTGTTGATTTTGAGGCATTTACCTGACCGAAACTTTTCCAATTATTTATTAATTGTTCTCTTAATGATATTTCGCCAGCATGGTTTGGATTAGCATAGTTAAGATAATACCAAATTGAGGGAGGATAAACAGAAGATGTTTCTGTGGCCAACCAGATTTCTCGTAACACATTTCTAGAGTGCTTTAATTCAATTTTACGATGATTGGTTAAGATGAGCACCCCAATTAAAGCATCAGCAACACCTACACTTATTCCAATTACATCGCCTGTAACGCCCTCATCATGTGTGCCCACTAAAACAGCTGTAGCAATAGCCGACAAAGAACCAAGTATAATGGAACCAACCGTTAATTTGGTTTCTGCCTGCATCTCTTTCTCTTTTAAAAATGAGGCTATTTGATTAATCCTCTCTTCTTCGCAATCCAACTCTGCTGTTACTGCCGATATTTCTAAAGAAGTTAAATCAATTCTATTATTAATCTTTTGTCGAAGTTGAATAACATCCAACTGCCCTTGCACGGTTTTGTTTTGTTTAACCGCATTTAAAGTGTTTAAATACTCCGATAATAAATTTAAAGCACCAATAGCATGTGCTACATTAATATCCTTAGGTGTAAAATAACGACTAAGTTGAGTATCTACTGCTAACTCATATATAGGTTTAGGAATATCATTTTTAGTGTAATGATTTGTGTTTTCTTGATTACAGTTACTTTTATTAATCTGAGTTAATAATGCCGTATTCTTTTTTGAAACACAAGCTGTAAAAAGAAAAACAACAATTCCTAAACTAACAAACCGCATTGATGAGTTACTTTAGTTAATTAATCATATCAAATCCTACGTAAGGAACTAATACTTTTGGTATTTTAATGCCATTTTCGGTTTGGTTGTTTTCTAGCAATGAAGCAACAATGCGTGGTAACGCCAAAGCACTTCCATTTAAGCTATGCGCCAATTGTGTTTTACCATCGTTACCCTTAAAACGGCATTTTAAACGGTTGGTTTGAAAACTCTCGAAGTTAGAAACAGAACTTACCTCTAACCAACGTTGCTGAGCTGCACTCCACACTTCCATATCATAAGTAAGTGCCGATGCAAAACTCATATCGCCACCACATAATTTTAAAGTGCGGAATGGTAATTCTAATTCTTTTAAAATTCCTGCCACAAACTCACGCATGTTTTCTAGTGTTTCATACGATTTATCAGGATGTGCAATTTGTACAATTTCTACTTTATCAAATTGGTGTAAACGATTTAAACCTCGCACATCTTTTCCGTAGCTTCCTGCTTCTCTTCTAAAACAAGGGGTGTAGCCACAATTTTTTATGGGCAAGTCGCTTTCTTTTAAAATAACATCGCGATAAATATTAGTGATAGGCACCTCGGCTGTTGGAATTAAATATAAATCATCCACTTGGCAATGATACATTTGTCCTTCCTTATCTGGTAATTGCCCTGTTCCATAACCACTATCTGCATTTACTAAAATAGGAGGTTGTACTTCTAAATAACCTTCGCTAGTGGCTTTATCTAAAAAATAATTAATTAAACCACGTTGTAGTCGAGCGCCTTTTCCTTTATATACTGGGAAACCAGCTCCTGTTAATTTTACACCAAGTTCAAAATCAATTAAATTGTATTTGCTTGTCAACTCCCAATGTGGTTGCGCATTAGCTGGCAAAGTAGGCTTTACACCATGTTCAAAAACAGTTAAATTATCTTCGGGCGTTTTTCCTACTGGTACAGATAAATTAGGCGTATTAGGTACGGTAACTAAAATAGCATGAATTTCAACTTCAATAGCTTTTAAGTTTTCATCTAGTTGTTTTTCGTTTTGCTTTAGTTCGGCTGTTTTTGCTTTCAGCACTTCTGCTTCGTCTTTTTTGCCCGATTTCATTAACTCACCAATTTGTTTAGCAAGCGTATTTGCTTCGGCTTTAAGGTCATCGGCTTGTTTTTGTGCAGCCTTTCGTTTGTTATCTAATTCAATCACTGATTGAATAATCGTTTCAGCATCTTTAAAGTTTTTAATAGCTAAACGTTTTAATACATCTTCTTTGTTGTCTCTGATATACGCTAGTTGTAACATATCTTATTTTGAAATGATAAATTTATGATTAATAACTTGTTTATTGAGTTTTATAGTAAGTACATAATTCCCTTCAGCTAACTCAGACGTATTGATGTCTGTTTTATACGCTCCAATATTTTGTTTCTTTTGTTTAGATTCATACAGCAGTTTTCCATTCATATCGGTTACAGAAATTGTAACATCAGATTGCTCCTGGAGTGTGTAATTCAAATGTAAATTATCGGAGGCAGGATTTGGGAAAAATGAATATTCAATATTTGGTGTAATAGATTCAATACCTGCAACATTTGCTTTTACAGTCCATACTACGCTATACTCATGAATTGCAATATGGTAATCATCTCTTGTTAACTGTGTAGTATCAATCACTGTTAGGGTTAATGTGTTATTTCCTGCTGTCAGCATGGAAGGCGTTACTAATAACGAATCTATATTATTAGCTACAATATTTGAGTTTAACTGCCAAGTCGTTTTTAAAGTATTAGGAGTTGGCAATAATAAATTAGTTTTAAACACCTGATTAGCAGTAGTTACACTTACAGTGGTTGCACTCGATGGGCTATAACTATCAATAGGATTGGTAAGAGAATGTATTGTTTCGATAATAGTTTGTTTACACACCGAACAAAAAGGGTTATTTAAGTATTGCATTTTACAGTTTTGATGTGGACGAAACCACGCATTAGCTGGCGCAGTGGAACCATACGGATACACATTAATACCATTATCACCAATCCATTGATACCAAGTGGTGTTTATAGTATTACTATTAGCGGTCATATTTGGTTTTTCGGCAGCATAACTTGCACCTGCCCAGTATTCATCGGCTAAGCCTGCAAACGAATGCCCCATTTCATGTGCAAAAATTTCTTTTGATGAAGGATGAATAGAACACACGGCATAATCGCCACCAGCACCACCATATTCGGTTGAGTTGCCAAGAATAACTAGTTGATTATAATTAGGAAAATGAGTTGCCATAACCGAATACACTCTTGCCGAATTCATGGAATAAATTAAGCGATGAATGCCATAATTATCAAACTTCGTATTAAAACTAGTAGTAACAAATTGAACAGGTGAAGCAGGCTCGGTAACATCGGTAGCGTTCCCTTCATGTGTTATTCCTGTTCCAGGAGAAACACTATTGATGCGAAAAATATTAAAGTAATTTTTATAATTATCAAACGGTGAAATGCTAAATAAGTAATTCGTTAAATTATTTACTTGCACATTATAATTGGCTGTATCAAAAGTTGTAAAACCATCACCCATAATTACCAAGTTAATACGCTTGTTTAAGGGGCCTGTTTTCCATAAGGTATCTACACCAAAAACAGTAGGCTGAGCCATTGCAACTAACTGAAAAAGGACAAATAAAATTAATAATCTATTTTTCATATTTAAGAGTAATGGGTTTCTGACTAACAAAGTTAATGGTTTCGGTGAAAGTAATTGTTTTATAACTCGAAAAAAATGGCACTCTCACTACAAATTCGGCTTGTTGCAGTTTTACCGATTTCGACTCAATTTCCCTCGATTCTGAATATAAATCAAATCGTTTGTATAATGGATGAGTTACTAATGCTGATATTTGGTGTTTAGAGTCATCTACTATTTCTAACTTTAAATAATAAGGTTCTTTTTCTATTGCTTTATTTATATGGTAATTAATCTTTGTATCTGCTATTTGCACATCTAACACTTTAAATTGTGTTTGGTTTTTTATGGTATCTCGCCTTATCGAAAAAGTATAAAATGCTGTTTTCTCTACAGGCAAGGGCTTTTCCTTTAAGCTCACGCAAGCTGAGAACAGAATTACACAAATAACTATATAAAATTTAAACCTCATTGTGATTAAATAAAAAAAGCCCACCAATTCGGGGGCTTCTTTTAAAAGTAATGTATTGTTATACCATTCCGATTATGCCCCAACAGGAACAACCGAAACGTACGATCTGTCGTCTCTTTTCTTTTTAAATACAACTGTACCATCAATTAAAGCATAAAGCGTATGGTCTTTACCCATTCCTACGTTTAAGCCTGGATTGTGTTTAGTTCCACGTTGACGAACGATAATGTTTCCAGCAGTACAAACCTGACCACCGAAAATTTTAACGCCTAAGCGTTTACTGTGTGATTCACGACCGTTGTTTGTTGAACCGGCCCCTTTCTTATGTGCCATTTTCTATTAATTTTTAATGTTAATATTAAAGTTTATGATTGTATTCTGCAATCACTCTTTTTTTACTCTTCTGTTTTTTTAGCTGCTTTTTTTGCAGGTGCTTTCTTAGCTGCTGCTTTTTTAGCAGGCGCTTTTTTAACTGGAGCCGCTACTTCTACAACTGGTGCTGCTTTTTTAGCTACTGCAGTACGGTTACGCACTGTTTTTTCAGCTTTTAACTCATCTTTTAAGGTTTCACCTTTTGGTAACACACCTTGAATTAAGATTTGAGTTAACTGTTGACGGTGGTTATTCCATTTTTGATAACCTTTGCGGCGTAATTTTTTAAATACAGCCACTTTATCACCTTTAAGGTGTTCAATAACTGTAGCGGCTACTTTAGCTCCATCTACAGTAGGAGTACCAACAGAGATTTTTCCGCCGTTATCAATTAAGAAAACTTTGTCAAATTCTACTTTAGCACCCTCGTTAGCATCAAGGCGGTGAACGTAAACTTTGTTACCACGTTCCACTTTAAACTGTTGCCCTGCTATTTCTACAATTGCATACATGCTTTTTAAATTTTAATTGTTAATAATTTTTGGGACGGCAAAGATAGGCTCTTTTTTGGATTTGACAAATGTTTTGAGACTTTTTTTTAATAAACTAAGCCTTTTTTATGTATTCTAAGTCTATGGTATCAAAAATTACCCTTCTAGCTCAATCAAATGAAAATCAAGACATTACATCCTTATCTGTTTCCGTATTTGGAGCTGCATTAATAATCCAAATACCACCAATTATAATGAATATAGCTAAAATTTGGAAAAATGTAACGGTTTCTCCATCATATAAACCCCATGCGATTGCGGCAACTGGTATTAAATACGTGCAACTAGCCGCAAAAACAGTACCTGCCATCTTAATTAAGCTATTATAAACTATAACAGATAAAGCCGAACCGAATATAGCCAAAATACAAATAAAGCCTAAAGATTTAAGCCCTTGAGGCGATGCTTGCGTATGTGCCACCACATCGGTAAAACCAAATAAATAAATAGCGGCTATAGGACCAATTATTGAAAATGACCAAACAGTTGCTGTAATGGAATTAATATTAGACAAATAAACGCCAATACCATTCACACTAATAGCGTAACAAATAGTAGCCAAGGCCACTAATAAACTATACATAATATTAGTAGTTTGATCATTTTCATCATCTCCTAAAGTAACTAATGCTATGGCTCCTAAGAAACCTACCAAAACACCCATTAACTGAAACCGATTTAACTTCTGACTAAAAAACAACACCCCAATTATAACCGTAAACATGGGGGTTAAGGCATTTAGCATACCTGTTAAGCTACTACTTATTTGCGTTTCGGCTTTGGTAAACAAAAAAGCAGGTATTAAATTTCCGAATACACCCATTAAAATCAAACCCTTTAAATTTTTCAGAAGATTGAGCTGATTATAATGTTTTATCAAAAAAGGCAACATAAAAATTGAAGCAATAGTAATTCTTAATGCTGCTACTTCATCGCTCGTATAAGCCTTTAAGCCTTGTTTCATTAAAATAAAGGAGCTGCCCCACACAAGAGATAAAACAATGAGTATGAACCACGAGAGTACCTTTTTATTCATTTATTTAATTGTTGAAAGCGCCATTGCATCAAGCTTCATTTGCTTAATCATACTAACTAAACCATTGGCACGCGTAGGCGATAAATGCTCTGTAAGACCAATCTTTGAAACAAAATCTAAATCTGCGTTTAAAATATCTTGTGGCGTTTGATGTGATAAAACTCGCACCATTAATGCTACCATACCTTTGGTAATAATAGCATCGCTATCGGCTGTGTAAATAATTTTTCCATCTTGTATGTGTGAGTGTAGCCACACTTTACTTTGACAGCCTTTAATAATTCTATCGTCTGTTTTGTATTGTTCTTCTATTTTAGGTAGCGACTTACCAAGCTCTATTAAATGTTCGTACTTACCTTCCCAGTCATCGCCAAATAATTCAAATTCATCAATTATTTCTTGCTCTATTTCTTGAATGGACATGGCACAAAATTACAGCAATTTTTGTATTTCAATCTTATTAAAATATTTATTCTCTTTTAAACAATTATCTACCACATAATCAAATAATTAACACATCATAAATAGTAAAAACAAGCCTTACCTGTTTCATTTATACTTACAGGTTAATAACTTTGCCGTTTTAAAATTGTTTTATTAAGCATAATTTATTTGCTTAGCCTATTGGTATTGAAGGAATTTATATGAAGTTAGGATTAGATATACTTGGAGGTGATTACGCTCCTAATAATTGCTTAGACGGAGCTATTATGGCTCTTGAGAGTTTACCATCATCGGTAAAAATTGTTTTAATTGGAGATGCCGAACAGGCTAAAACATACTTAAAAAATAAAGGCGTATCTGAAGATGCTTTTGAATTTGTGCATGCTCCTGATGTCATAGAAATGGGCGAACATCCCACCAAAGCATTAGCGCAAAAACCAAATAGCTCTATCGCTGTAGGATTTCAACTACTAAAACAAAGCGCTATTCAATCATTTGCAAGTGCCGGTAATACTGGTGCTATGCTAGTAGGTGCTATGTTTTCAGTAAAAACTATTCCAGGTGTAATCAGGCCTTGTATTACCTCTATGCTTCCTAAAGAAGATGGAGGATTTGGAATTGTATTAGATGTAGGATCTAATGCTGATTGTAAGCCCGATGTGTTATATCAATTTGCCATGATGGGTAACGTATATGCTCGCGAAGTTTACAAAATTACTACTCCTAAAGTTGGACTACTGAACATAGGCGAAGAACCCGAAAAAGGTAATTTAGTGGCTCAAGCTGCCCACGCCCTTATGAAAAACAGCAAAGACTTTAATTTTATAGGAAACGTAGAAGGTATCGAAGTATTTGAAGATAAAGCCGATGTTATCGTGTGCGAAGGGTTTACAGGAAACATTTTGTTAAAAACAGCCGAGGCCTTTTATTCGTTAATCAAAAAGAGAAATAGAAGTGATAGCTATTTTGATACTTTTAATTATGAACTATATGGAGGCACGCCTATTTTGGGGATAAATGCCAATGCCATGATTGCACATGGAAAATCGAGTGCACTAGCTTTTAAAAACATGATGGTGTTAAGTAAAGATATTGTAGAGGCAAACCTAAACGAAAAAATTAAAACGATATTTCAATAAGAATTTATGATAAGAGCCGCTATTACTGCCGTTGGAGGACACGTACCTGATTTTATTCTTGATAATGAGGGCTTGTCGAAAATGGTAGATACAAACGATGAATGGATTACCACTCGCACAGGAATTAAAGAACGCCGTATTTTAAAAGTACCAGGTAAAGCTACTTCAGATATGATGGTGATTGCCATTGAGGAACTACTTAAAAAACGTGGCATTACTGCTATGGACTTAGACATGATTATTGTAGGTACCATTACGGGTGATTATGTTTTTCCAAGTACATCAAATGTAATTTGTGATAAAATTGGTGCCAAAAACGCATGGGGCTACGATTTATCGGCAGCATGTTCGGGTTTTTTATATGCCCTAGCTACGGGTTCTCAATTTATTGAAACAGGGCGTTATAAAAAAGTAGTGGTAGTGGGTGTAGATATGATGAGCTCTATTATTAACTACGAAGATCGCGCCACTTGTGTAATATTTGGCGATGGTGGCGGCGCTGTGTTATTAGAGCCTACCGAAGAAGATTTAGGCGTAAAAGATTTTATACTAAGAGCTGATGGCGCTGGTAGAAACTACTTATATCAAGCAGCAGGAGGATCATTAATGCCTCCTACTCATGAAACCGTTGAGAAAAAACTACACTATGTTCATCAAGAAGGGCAAACCGTATTTAAACATGCCGTTGTAAATATGGCTGAAGTGAGTGCCGAAATTATGGAGAAAAATAATTTATCATCAAGTGATATTACTTGGTTGTTGCCGCATCAAGCCAATAAACGTATTTGCGAAGCTACCGCCAACCGCATGGGTCTAAGCTTAGATAAAATGCTGATGAATATTGAGCGTTACGGAAATACAACCTCGGGCACAATTCCATTATTATTATGGGATTATGAAAAATTATTTAAAAAAGGCGACAACATCATTATATCTGCTTTTGGTGGTGGTTTTACTTGGGGTTCCATTTGGGTAAAATGGGCTTACGATGGTAGCCAATATGGCAAATAAATAAACTTTCAACTTCTTTAAAAAATCCCAACGAGTGTAAAACCGTTGGGATTTTTGTTATTTTTACCCTTGATGAATTTTCTGTTTCCTACATTTTTAATTGGGCTCGTTGCCATATCAATTCCAATTATCATTCATCTATTTAATTTTAGACGATACAAGAAAGTTTATTTTACCAATGTTCAATTTTTAAAAGAACTCAAACAAGAAAGCGATCACAAATCGAGATTAAAAGAATTACTCATTTTAATTTGCAGAATACTGGCCATAACCTGTTTAGTATTTGCTTTTGCACAGCCTTATATTCCCGGTAAACAAACTCATAACAAAGGCAACAAAGCTGTGAGTATTTATATTGACAATTCTTTTAGTATGGAAAGCATAAACTCTAAAGGAACTTTACTAGAGAATGCTAAACAGTATGCCAATGATATTGTTTTAAGCTTAAATAATGATGATAAAATTCAACTCATTACGAATGATTTTGAAGGCAAACACCAACGTTTTTTATCTAAAGAAGAATTTATTGAACAAATACAAGAAATAAAAATTTCAGCAGCAACTAAACCATTATCTGCAGTTATAAAGCGTCAGTCTGATTTTTTACAAAATAGCTCTATTAAACAAAAACGAATTTTTATTTTAAGTGATTTTCAAAAAAACCAAGCTGTTTTCTCAAAAGAAAATAAAGATACTAGCATACAAGTTAGCTTAATTCCAATAACAGCCAACGAGGTAAATAATGTGTATATAGACAGTGTGTGGTTTGAATCGCCAGTACAACAATATGGCACACAACAAACCTTACATGCTCTTATAGTAAATAATAGCACAAAAGACATCGAAAATGGCAGTATAAAACTACACATAAATAATGCACAAGTGTCATTAGCTTCTTATAATATAAGCGCAGGTAATAAAAAAGAAGTATCCCTTTCTTTCACGATTAAAAACAATGGTATTAATAATGGCGAATTAATTATTGAAGATTATCCCATTACCTATGACGACCGCTTTTACTTTAGCTTTAATGCCCAATCTATCATTCACACCTTAATAGTTAATGGTAAGGATAGCCAAACAGCTCAAAATTTTAGAGCGCTTATGCAACAAGACAGCTTATTTAAGTATTACGAAAATTCAGAAAATGCTATTGATTATAGTTTATTTAAAAGCTGTAACCTAATTATATTAAACGAGCTTTTTACATTCTCAAGTGGATTAATTTCTGAACTTCAAAAGTTTGTTACAACAGGCGGCAGTTTAATTATCTTCCCTTCTCAAAAAATTAATCTCGAGGATTATCAATTAGCTTTACGCTCTTTACAACTTCCTAGCATAGTGAAACTTGATACCAGTCGAGTAAAAACACAATCTATTAACTTTGAACAAGGCTTGTATGAAGGCGTGTTTGATAAGATAGATGTTAATATGGATATGCCTAAGGTAATGGCACATTATATCTTTTTAAACCACACCAAAAACACAACGCAAAACCTGATGATGTTACAAAATAGAGATCCACTTATTTTATATCAAACATTGGGTTCAGGAAAACTATATTTATTTGCAATACCTTCTAGTACAGAAGGTTCAAACTTTATAAAACACGCACTATTTGTACCAAGTATTTTAAAAATGGCTATTATGAGTTTAAAGCCATCGCCTATTTATTACACAACCGCAACTAATACAGATATTGAGCTAAACTACGTGAACACAAATCCAGAGCAACCTTTACACATTGTAAGTAATGATAAAAAGATAGACATTATTCCTGAACATCGGGTATCTAATAATTCCACTATACTTTATACCCAAAATCAAATAAACCAAGCTGGATTTTACACCATCTCTCAACTTGCTCTTAATATAAAAAATATTGCTTTTAACTTCAACCGAAATGAATCGGATATGCAATTTGAAAGCAACGAACAACTACAAAAACAACTAGATGAATTAGGACTCAACACATTCCAAATAATCTCTCCTAGCGAAAAATCATTAACAAAAGTGCTACAAGAAATAAACGATGATAAAAAATTATGGAAATTATGTTTAATTTTAACCTTAGTATTTTTACTATCAGAAATTTTAATTATACGCTTATTTAAAAATTAAATACCTATTGTAAATATTTAATATGAACCTACTAATAAAACAAGCCACCATCGTTGATTCTGGAAACTCATTAAACGGAAAAACAATGGATATTTTAATTGAGAAAGGTATCATCACTCAAATTAAAAAATCTATTACACCCGAAAAAGGAATTAAAATACTGGAAGAAGAAGGCTTACATGTTTCGATAGGTTGGATGGATATGCAAAGTAATTTTTGTGACCCTGGCTACGAGCAAAAAGAAACTTTACAAAACGGGTTAAAAAGCGTTGCTAAAGGCGGATTTACAGAGGTGTGTGTAATGAGTGGTACAAACCCGCCTTTGCATAATAAAGCACAAATTGAATATTTAAAAAATCGTTCAAAAAACAACATTGTAAATGTGTGGCCAATTGGTACAATTAGCCATCAACAAGAAGGAAAAGATTTAGCCGAAATGTACGACATGAAACTGTCGGGAGCTATGGCTTTTAGCGATTACAAAAAACCAATTGCAGATGCGGGTTTAATTTACCGAGCACTGCAATACACACACAACATTCAAAGTTTTATAATAACGCATTGCGATGACAAAACCATTTCTCATGGCGGACAAATGAACGAGGGCATTACCTCTACCCGACTTGGTTTAAAAGGCATACCAACATTAGCCGAAGAAATTATGTTGCAACGCAACTTACAAATCTTGGAATACACAGGCGGTAAATTACACATCCCTACCATTAGCACTAAAGGCAGTGTAGAAATTATTAAAAAAGCAAAAGCAAAAAAACTAAATGTAAGTTGTGGAGTGGCTGCTTATAATTTATTATTAGATGACACCGCTATTGAAGGGTTTGATACCAATTACAAAGTAAATCCACCACTCCGCTCAAAAGAAGATGTAGAAGCATTAAGAAAAGCAATAGCTGATGGCATAATAGATGTGATAGTGAGTGATCATAACCCACAAGACATTGAAAGTAAAGATGTGGAGTTTGACCACGCTAATAATGGTATGATTGGTTTAGAAAGTTGTTTTAGTGTTTTACATACTGCCTTACACAGCAAAGCTAGTTTAGAAACAATGATTGATACCATTACTAAAAACCCACGACGCATATTAGGCACCAACATTCCTGAAATTAAGGAAAACACCGAAGCTAATCTTACTATCTTTAACCCACATACAAAATATGTGTTTGATAAATCACATATTGTAGCAAGCAACCATAACTCAGGATTAATAGGAAAAGAATTAAAAGGTAAAGCCATTGCTATTATTAACCAAAATAATATGAGTTAATGATGCGGTTACTGCATGTGTTTTTTGTTTTCATTACACTTCATGGTTTTTCACAAGTTCAAAAAGTAATAACCTCAAATATTTACTTTGATCCGCTCGCTCGTATATGAAGCGTCGTGAGCGAGGTATCTGTGCGCTTTATATAAATTATATTATTCTTACTTTCTTTTGCCTTGAAGCAAAAGAAACAAAAGTTCAAGGCTTTTTATAAAACTTTTTGTCTTGATACAAAAAGTTACAAAAAAATCAAGGCGTACAACTGGAATAGCATAGCGTGAAAACCCTCACACAGGCTTTTGAGTGCGAGAACGTCCACGAAAGGTGCGAACTGTAAGTTTCATAGCTTGCAAGCGCGGGCAGGTGCGACAAATGAAACTTTCTGTTGGCTTTTGTGGGCTCTTTTCTTTTGTAACTTTTGGCTTAATGGACAAAATTGACGCTAAAAGTATCGTAAAAGAAAAATATGAAACACACAGATACTAGCCAATCATCTTAGGCTTCATGTTGCTTATCAAAATCAGTGATATACGCTAATGTGTTTTAGTACAATTGGATTGGTATAAAAACAACAAAGCCCCAACATTACTGTTGAGGCTTTCTTGAAAATTGGCATCGACTTACTCTCCCAGGCTTTAGACCAAGTACCATCAGCGCTGGCGGGCTTAACTTCTCTGTTCGGAATGGGA